>CAJIZZ010000012.1 GCA_905181945.1 uncultured Porticoccus sp.
TAAATTTCGATCTGGCTTTGCCGAACCAATATCCATACCCCTGTATACTTGAGATGAATCAACACTTATGAGCTCAACAGGCAGATATTTTTGCAGTGCTACCGCTAAATCAGTTTTGCCTGAAGCTGTCGGCCCCATAAGAAAAATAGCAGGAGGGAGAGAATCATTAAGCGAGCTACTCATGGCTGATATCATCTGAGATACAGGCAAATGGCATCACCTGAGAAATTTGATCCATACCTAACAACTGCATCAGTAACCTATCCACCCCCATTGCCACCCCCGAACAAAAAGGTAGCCCAAATTCTACAGCATCCAGAAGATTATCATCTGCAGGCATGATTTTCTTACCTGCAGTTTCACGGAGAGATGCATCAGCAGCAAACCGGCCTCTCTGTTCGTCTGGGTCATTAAGCTCCACATATCCATTAGCCAGCTCTACACGATTCAAATAGACCTCAAACCGTCTGGCTACCACATTGCCTTGAGAGTCTTCTTTCAATCGAGCTAACGCAGATTGACATTCTGGATAATCATGAATAAAAATCAAGCTATCTGGAAGGTTTGGTTCAACAGAAAAACTAAATATTAAATTAAGGCAGTCACTACGATTGTCTCCAAAAAAATCTCTATTGGATGCAATTGAGGCTATCTTTTGCAACTCAACAAGAGTTGCTTTATGCGGATTCAAACCAATTACCTGCTCAAAAATATCTGCATATTTTAGAATTTGATGCTTACAATCTAGACCTAAATTCTTAATAAGCGTTGCAAATTCACTCATCAACTGATGCTCATCAAACCCAAGACGATACCATTCAAGAAGGGTAAATTCTGGCTGATGGTAGCGTCCAATCTCCTCTGCACGAAAAGCTTTACCTAATGAGTAAATGGAGCCAGAACCAGACGCAAGCAATCTCTTCATAAAGTATTCTGGCGAACTCTGCAGATATTTTCTTTCTCCAGCCATATCGATCTCAATACAGTCGACATGCAGATCAGTTACCCCAGTTTGTCCTATTAGAGGAACATCCACCTCCAAAACTTTTCTGTCCTTAAAGAAGTTGCGAATCACAAAAAATAACTCCGATCGAAACTTTAGGGTCTCGATCGTAGCTGTTGGTCTCCAATTGCTCATAGTCAGTAAAATTTTTGCCTTGCCTGGTAGTTAGGCCCGACTTATATATTCTCCAGTACGGGTATCAACCTTAATTATCTCGCCAATATTTAAAAAAAGCGGCACTTTAACTGTTGCACCAGTACTTAGGGTGGCCGGCTTAGTGCCTCCCTGAGCAGTATCACCTTTTAGGCCTGGGTCAGTATCTGTAATTTCCAGCTCCACATGATTAGCCGGTGTAACTACCAAAGGGGCTCCGTTGTGTAATGTTACCATCACAGTATCTTGCTCTCTAAGCCAGAACGCCGAATCACCAACAACGTTTTTATCAGCCTGGTGCTGCTCGAAAGTGTCAGGCTCCATAAAGTGCCAGTGCTCTCCATCGTTATAGAGATACTGCATATCCGTCTCTGCTACATCAGCGCCCTCAAGGGATTCTCCAGATTTAAAAGTTTTGTCCCAGACGCGTCCTGTTTTAAGATTACGCAAACGAACGCGACTAAAAGCCTGACCTTTGCCAGGTTTGACAAGTTCATTTTCTAGGATACTGCAGGGATCGCCATCCATAATTACTTTCAGACCGGAACGAAATTCATTGGTAGAATAGTTAGCCATTGTTACCTCAATATTCAATAAATTATTTTAAAGCACATATATAAGAGACCGCTATGATAACCCGTTCTATTGCATCTGTAGATAGTCTTACCTGGCAAGAGCAGCTCGCTGAAAGTATTCGAGATCCAAAAAAACTACTCGAGTGGCTTGAGTTCGATCAAAAAATAATAGACAGCCTGTTGGGCGGGGCCACAGAGGCTAGCAATGATTTTTCATTGAGAGCGCCGAAAGCATACCTGAAACGTATTACAAAAGGCGACCCTAACGATCCATTATTAAAGCAAATTCTCCCATCAAAAGAAGAAATGTATGCGATACCCGGATATACAACAGATCCATTAGAGGAAACAGAAGCAAACTTAGTCCCTGGATTGATACACAAATATCCAGGCCGCGTATTATTAGTTGTTAGTACTAATTGTGCGATTAATTGTCGTTATTGCTTTCGACGTAGCTTCCCTTATCAGGAAAATAAGCCAGGCCGAGGTGAGTGGGAGCAAGCGCTAGCTTACATTCGCAATAATACTTCAATAACTGAGGTTATCTTTAGCGGAGGCGACCCTCTTGCGGCTAGCGACAAACAGTTACGCTGGCTAACTAATGAGATTTCCAAAATACCACACATTCAAAGACTAAGGGTGCACACAAGGCTCCCTATCGTTATTCCAGACCGAATAACAGATGACTGTATAGAGTGGCTAACATCAAGTCGCCTATTGACCTCACTGGTCATTCACAGCAATCACCCTAAAGAGCTAGATGTCTCTGTAGCTGCTGCTCTTAACCGTCTTTCTCAAGCAGGAGTAATACTTCTCAATCAAACAGTGCTGCTTGCAGGAATTAATGATTCAATTGAAGTGCTTCAAGAGCTGAGTGAACGGCTTTTCCAAATGAAAGTCTTGCCTTACTATCTACATCAACTGGACAAGGTAAAAGGTGCGGCCCATTTTGAAGTAAACGACGCGACGGCCAAAGCCCTAATTCTTAAGCTTACGTCGAGACTACCTGGATATTTAGTCCCAAAACTAGTGCGAGAGATTCCCGGCATGCCAAGTAAAGCTCCTCTGCTTTAGTTTTTTGTCCGTCAGGATGTTATTCCCATCGCGAGACATCCCTATCACTAATGCCCATTAAATAAAGAATGCCATCCAAACCAACTTTAGATATAGATTGCTTGGCAGTTGCCTTCACCAAAGGCTTGGCTCTAAAGGCAATTCCTAGGCCGGCAATACTTAACATAGGTAGATCATTAGCTCCGTCTCCTACTGCTATAACCTGCTCTAGGCTAACCCTCTCACCAGCGGCTATATTCCGTAATAATTCGGCTTTCCTGGCGCCATCAACGACTTCTCCTGTAATATTTCCAGTCACTTTACCGTCAACTATTTCAAGTTGATTTGCATAAACATAATCAATCCCTAGTCTTTTCTGAATTTGACAGGCAAAGTAGTCAAATCCACCCGAAAGAATAGCTGTCTTATAACCTAAAAGTCTAAGTGTAGCCATTAGCTCTTCGGCACCCTCTGTAAGCTGTAAACGTTCAGCTACTTTCTCTAGCACCGATTCATTGAGGCCCTCTAAAAATCGCAGACGTCGGCTAAAACTTTCCTTAAAATCCAGCTCGCCCCTCATGGCAGCTGCGGTTATTTCAGCAACTTGTTCGCCAGCCCCTATTTCTTTTGCCAGCTCATCTATCACCTCAGCATCAATCAGCGTTGAGTCCATGTCAAAAACAACTAAACGACGATTGCGACGAAAAATGTTCTCTTCTTGGTAAGCCATATCAACATCCATTTCACTGGACATTTCAAGCAATGAGGAGCGAAGGACAGCCAAATCTAAAGGCACCCCACGTAAAGAGAACTCCACGCAAGACCTGCTACTGCTTTCCATTCGATCCAAGGACATCCTCCCGGAGAGACGAGTAATTTTGTCTATGTTAAGGCCATGCTCAACTGTAACAGCAGTTACACGAGCGATATGCTCAGCTGTAACCTTTCGCGATAACAAAGTTACAATATGGCGAGGCTTGCCTTGCTGATCAACCCAGTTTGAATAATCCTCATCAGCGATGAGCTGAAAACGAACCCTCATGTCTATCAAGCTAAGGGAGGAAAAAATTTCATCCTTTATTTTTTCTAACTGATGACCTAAAGGTATTCTCGCCAATAATCCAAGATTTAGATTATCATGTATGACGGACTGGCTAATATCCAAGATATCACACCGATGATCCATCAATGCCTCTGACACAGCTTGTGTTACCCCAGGCTTATCATCGCCCGATATGTTAATAAGTAAAATTTCTCTCACAATTGATTCCAATATAAAAAATACAAGCTAATAATACTGCCGCCCTCTATATTGGGTATTATAGAAGGACGACCGATAAGATAGAATGAGTCTAATCTGATAAACCTTATGGGAATAATTAAGAATGGGCAAGAACAAAAAATCTTATGCAAAATTGTTGCCTACGTTTACCATAATATTCTCTTTAACTTTTGCGAGTCTAAGCGCAATAATATTAAGTGTAGAGTTAGACTCAATAGCTGATGAGCAAGAAAATTATCTAGGGCAGGCTCTGTCATCACAACTAGCTAAAGTGTCTCGAAATTCAATCATCAACCAAGATAAACTGAGCCTCCAGATAGAAGTAGACGACATGCTAACCATTGAAGGTATTCAGTATGTTGCGGTGCATGACGCATCTAGAAGACTTCTGGTAAAAGCTACGAAATCCGCCAACAGGACTTCCCTGGCAAGTAATGCAACCCATACTTACACCAGCGCCATAACTATAGAGAATGCTACTGCAGGCTATGCTCTAGTCCGATTCGACCAAGAATTTTTTGCGGCATATTTTCAAACTTTGCGCTTCGCAATCGCTTTTTTATTTGCTAGCATATTTTTTATACTAATATATTTATCAGCCAAAATAGGGAAAATTCTTTCATTTAGGCTCAATCATCTTATTCAACAGCTGCCTGGGGATAATAAAGAGACTATGGATGAGTTGAGTGCACTCGAGCACCGGCTAAAACCTCTAATAGCAACTAGAAAAGAAAATCAACAGCCCTATGCCGAACAAAAAGTAGAGGATTATGCGCTTTTGGCTATTGACTGTAAAAATTTAACTATCTTAAAAACAAGAGTAAATCCAGAACATCTTGAATCTGTTATGTCTCAGTTTGATGTTCTGGTTAACGATGCTGCGGAAATTTATGGAGCGACCAGACTAAGCGCAGGACAGCGCAGCATATACCTGCAATTCAAAGGAAAGTCGGAATATGATGATCACCCTCTTAGGGCTTTATACTGCGCCACTGCAATTCATGACTTAAGTAAAAAATTACTCGACACACAAGGGATAAAGTTAGAGCTAGCTAGCGTAATATCAAATGACACACAAAAATACTCCAGATCTCAGATCCTTAATGAATCGCATTGTGAGGCGCACTTGAATTCACTTCAGTTAATGCTAGAACAAGCGGTTGATGGTGAAATACTTCTAGATGCACCAACTAAATCACATGGGTCACTCCAAGATATATCCTTATATCCTCCCAGCGAAAAAAGCATACTATTTAGAGTTGAAGAGTTAAATGAGGACAGCAAAGAATTAATCTCACAGCAGATTGCTATTCTAGGCCGTGATATGTAGAGATACTTGCAGCCAAGACATGGGCTAAGGACTGCACAAGAAAATGTTAGTTTACTTTATGCCGGACGACCGATTTTAAAATCAACACCCTGAATGTCTGCCGCATCAATTAGCTGATGAATATATTTAGAAATTTCTATGCGGTGGCCAATTTCTATCAACATATCAGCGATATCACTTTTAACCTGATCATAATCTAACTGTTTCGCTGGTATTTTTTTATCAATGTAAACTACATGAAAGCCGAAATTAGACTTAACAGGCTTGTCGGCTAAGCCTTCTCTAAGAGCAAAAACTATTTTTTCAAATTCTGGAGGAGTTTGACCTCGCCCAATTCTACCTAACGTTCCGCCGGTCTCCTTAGAAGGGCAGCTAGAATGCTCATCCACCAAGAAATCAAACTGATCTAAAGAGTCTTTTAACTTTAATATTAATGATTCAGCTAATTTTTTTGCCTGAGATCTTTCATTTTTTTTCTCAGGAGTAGCACCTATCAAAATATGCTTTAACTCCAGCATCTCTTGGGTGAAAAATTCAACTTTATGTTCATCATAGTACTTCTCACATTCCTCTTCAGAAACTTCATCTGACTTTGCTATTTCCTTCTCAATAAGCCTGCCAATTATAGTTTCTTCGACAGGTATGTCGCTATCTTTTGGAAGACGCTTATTCAATCCGAGCTCTTGGGCTTTTTGGACAAGTAGCAACTGTGTAATCAGGACCTCAGATGACTTTTTAATCATGTCTTCCGGAGAATCCGTCGAATGATGCGACATCTCCTGAATTATCTCAGCAGGACTAATCACAGTTCCGTTTACGGTGATTTCTTTAATATCTTGTAATTTTTTTTCTGTGGATTCATTCTCAGAAGAGGAGTTCATAGGGGCTCTCTAAATTAGCATTTGTTAGTAACAGTAGTTAAGGGGTTGCAAAATACAATAAAAAGCATGCCATTATCAAGTTAATGCTATAGAAATTTTTGATCCATTGCTTCTTTCAAGCTCTTTGGAAATAAAGCGGCCGGCTTCAACAATTTTTTCTAAATTTATGCCATGCTGGATATTTAGCCCATTAAGCATATAGATCAGATCTTCAGTGGCAACATTCCCTGAAGCAGTCGAACCTTGAGAATTTTTTACATAAGGACAGCCACCTAAGCCGGCTATAGAGCTATCAATGACAGAGACGCCCATCAACAAAGAAGCATAAATATTTGCTAGTGCTTGGCCGTAAGTATCATGCAGATGCACAGCAATATTCTGGATAGAAATTTTTTCCGCTACTTTTTCAATCATTCGAGAGATGTTGCCTGGTGTACCAACACCTATTGTATCGCCCAGTGAGACCTCGTAACATCCCATCTCGCTGAGTCTAGCAGCTAGCTCAGCGACTTTAGTTGGATCTATGTTTCCCTCGTAAGGGCAGCCCGCCACACAAGAAATATAAGCCCGCACAGGTATATCTTTATCTGCAGCAGCCTTGAGAACAGGCGTAAAACGTTTCAAACTCTGATCAACAGAGCAGTTGATATTTTTTTGACTAAAAGATTCGGAGACTGTCGTAAAAATAGCAACTTCTCCAACATTAACTGCCATAGCACGATTAAACCCTTGTAGATTTGGGGTTAATGCTGAAAAGGTGACACCTTGCCTTTGCTTAATACCACGAAAAACAGCATCACTAGTAGCCATCTGAGGGACCCAGCTGGGGTTCACGAAACTACCCGCCTCGATATAGCGAACTCCTGCGTCCACCAAAAGATCGATCAACTCTATTTTTAATTTAGCGCTAACCAATTGCTGTTCGTTTTGAAGGCCGTCTCTTGGGCTTACTTCTACAATTTTGACTTTTTTAGGCAGTGTCATAGGCTTATTCTAACTGTTAGATTGTCTGAGAGCATTAGATAGTTTAGTGATAATATGGCGTAACTAAATGCTTCAGTTATAAGAAGGAATGCGAAATGACAAAGGTGGGCGATGGATTACCTGCAGATAGGGCAAATTGGAAATTTAATGGGGAGGTTGTGGATTTATTTGATGATCATATATCCAGATCAGTTCCCCTCTACGAAGAGGGACATGATCTCATATGTGATATGAGTGATTTTTTTATTAAGCCAGACTCTTTATGCTATGAGGTAGGTTGTTCTACAGGCACCCTGACCCTAAAGCTTGCGATACATAATCAAAAAAAACCAGAGGCCCGCTTTATTGGCATAGATATAGAAAAAGATATGATCAAAAAAGCCAGCGGTAAGGCCACTAAAATAAAAGGGTTAAATGTTTCTTTTATTGCTGACGATGTCATCGAATTAGAGATGGATAACGCAGATTTAATTGTTTGTTACTATACCATTCAATTTATAAATACATCAGTGCGTCAAAAATTAATCGACAAGCTTTATAGCAAATTAAACTGGGGAGGAGCTTTATTGTTGTTTGAAAAAGTGCATGGTGCAGATGCACGCTTTCAGGATATTTTGAGTGCCCTATATAGCGACTATAAAATTCGCCAAGGCTATTCAGCTGATGAGATTATTGCTAAATCTAGAAGCCTAAAAGGTGTTCTCGAGCCTTTTTCCACACAAGGTAATTTAGACATGCTCAAGAGAGCTGGATTTGTTGACATCAATACAGTCCAAAAGTACCTCTGTTTTGAGGGATTCCTGGCTATTAAGTAAGATCGCTCAGTAACTTATCTTACAGCTGTGATAAGTAAGTATCCAGCCTGTCTGAATTCATCATAAAAGCTGATTTCTTATCGATTGCTGCATTTTTTACCTCACTGAGGTTGACAGCTTCTCCAACTTGAATAACGCCGATCATAGCCATCATAGCATGTGGATCACATTGGTAGACGTAGACCCCTTCACTATCCAGCTTGACGGTTATATCTTGGTTTAATTGTCCAGCCCAACTAGAGGCGCCCTCTGGAATCATGCCGTCCATGGAGACTGAATTATGCGACATATCTGTCGCTTTAAAATGGATGGTATCGCCTTTAGATACTTTAATCACAGCAGGCTCAAAAACCATACTTCCGCCGGAACCAGAATTTAACATCTTTATAATATGCTCTGAACCTTCTGAAAGTTCTACTTTTGGAGCAGATACAGTACTCACAATAGCCGGCATAGAAGTGGCTATATCTTTTTGTAAAACCACCTCACCTATCGGAGTGAGTCGTTCAGCAATTTCTTTTTCTTGTTGGGGGGTAAGTATCAATTCTTTTTCATCAGACCCACAACCTGCAATCCCTAGAAATATCACCAGTGATGCAACAGCAAAGCCCATTTTTGTAAATTGGCTCATTCTCTTCTCCATGTTATTCGTGCTTAAGGCAAGATAGGTACATATATTGCGAAAATATAAAGGTACATTATAGCGGCATAAATGCCAATCGTGAACGCTGTTTTCGCATTTAATGTTACATCATGTAGTCATTTTTACATGGTAGCATTCAACAAAAGCAGCTCCGCTCTTGTCTTGGGTGGAAAAATAAAGAAATACTCGATATTATGCAGCTCTCACAAAATCAGGCGCAACCAAGATTTAAGTTTAGAGAAATTGGGCCGGATATTCCTCCGATGAGCTCTACTTGCACTTTATAATTATAAATGCAGCTTTCATCAGGCAATTAACCCCACAGGAGAGCATCACGTGATCAAGCCTCATGGCTCGGCAAAACTAAATCCACTGTTTGTATATGATAAAGAAAAGCACGATAAGCTAACGCAAGAGGCATCCTGCTTGCCTTCTCTGGTCATGAATTCTTCAGCTGCAGCCAATGCGGTGATGCTGGGTGCCGGCTACTTTAACCCCTTGAAGGGCTACATGAATCTCAAAGATACGCTAAGTGTTGCCAAAACCTTACATACAACACAGGGATTATTTTGGCCAACGCCAATCATCAATTTCACTGATGACATTAGTGAGATAAAAAGTGCTAAACGTATTGCTTTAAGAGACCCAAACACTCAGGGTCATCCGGTCATGGCCATCATGGACGTGGATGATATCGAGTTAGTTTCCGATGAAGCAATTCAAGCTGTAGCAAAAGAAATTTTTGGTACCGCGGACCCCAAGCACCCAGGATTTTCTACATTTTCTAGCTTAGGTAATCATCTAATTTCTGGAAAAATTGAAGTGCTAAATTTCAGTTATTTTAAGCATGATTTTCCAAATACGTTTAGAACAGCACAAGAGATCCGTGATGAAATTCAAGCTCGAGGCTGGGAAAAAGTTGTAGCTTTTCAAACTCGAAATCCTATGCATCGAGCGCATGAAGAGCTATGTCGGATGGCAATGGAGCGACTTGATGCAGATGGTGTAATCGTTCATATGCTGCTCGGCAAATTAAAGCAAGGTGACATTCCTGCATCTGTTCGTGATGACTGCATTCGAAAGATGGTGGAATTGTACTTCCCAGAAAACTCAGTCATGGTTAATGGGTATGGTTTCGATATGCTTTATGCTGGCCCAAGAGAAGCAGTTCTTCATGCCGTTTTCCGACAAAACATGGGTGCCACACACTTAATTGTGGGTCGAGATCATGCTGGTGTCGGAGATTACTATGGAGCGTTTGATGCTCAAACAATTTTTGATGAAAAAGTACCAGCTGGCTCACTTGAGATAGAAATTTTTCGCGCAGACCACACCGCATACTCAAAAAAATTAGACAAAGTAGTAATGATGAATGAAGTGAAAGATCACACACATGAAGACTTCGTCATACTATCTGGCACTAAAGTTCGACAAATACTAAGCGAAGGAATTGCTCCTCCTCCAGAATTTTCTCGACCAGAAGTAGCAAAGATACTCATGGAGTATTATCAATCTGAAAACAGCGGCTAAGGGTTAGCCGCCTCTGCCCGCTTCTCTACACTTGCTCTAACTCTATGAGGGTGCCGCATAAATCCTTTGGGTGAAGAAATATAACAGGCTTCCCGTGAGCGCCAATTTTAGGCTCCCCGCTGCCCAGCACTCGTAACCCTTGACTGATACACTTTTTCTTTGCATCAATAAGATCTTCGACCTCATAACAAATATGGTGCATGCCTCCATCAGGATTATGCTCTAAAAACTTAGCTATTGGAGAATCCATTCCAATAGGCAGAAGCAGTTCTATTTTGGCATTAATTAATTCTATAAATACTACTCGCACACCGTGTTCTGGTAGGTCCACTGGAACAGAGACTTTTGCGCCTAATGCGTCACGATATACAGCTATAGCTTTATCAAGATCGGCCACGACAATAGCTATATGATTAAGATTTCCAATCATGAATCACCTTCTTATTTCCTAATTCGCATCTATTTCTCATCTACCGTCTAAATGTTTGAATCAGTCTTTTTGCTGCAACTGTAGGAGGCAGCAAGCCTTCTTTTACCTCACGCTCTAAATCTTCAGCTAGAGCCATAACTAACTTATTTTCTTTTAGTTCCGTCAGAAGCTCATCGGCAGTTTCACTCCACATCCAAGCACAGGATTGCGCCGTTCGACGTGATGATATTTCTCCAACATGCTCCAATAAATTCCGATATTCAATAACAGCCTGCCATGCCACATCAATACCCTGGCTGGTAAGGGCAGATATTGCCTGCACTCTAGCTGTCCAATTCAGACTCCGGCTATGCAGAAAATGTAGCGCCAACTGGTAGTCAGAAACTGTACGGTTAGCCGCAGGCAGCTGGTCTCCATCAGATTTATTTACAAGAATTAAATCAGCAAGCTCCATAATGCCGCGCTTGATCCCTTGGAGCTCATCTCCACTGCCAGGCGATAACAACAGTAAAAACATGTCTGTCATTTCTGCTACAAGGGTTTCCGACTGACCTACCCCAACAGTCTCCACAAAAATCACATCAAAACCGGCGGCTTCGCACAATAATAGTGTTTCTCGCGTTCTTCGGGTCACCCCGCCTAATGTTTTACCTGCTGGAGAAGGGCGAATATATGCATTCTCTTTTCTTGACAAGACCTCCATCCGCGTCTTATCTCCTAGTATGGAACCTCCGCTGACAGAGGACGTCGGATCTACTGCCAAGACGGCAACTCTATGACCCTGATCAATAACGTAATTGCCAAATGATTCAATAAAAGTTGATTTACCTACACCTGGAGCACCAGAAATTCCAATCCTAATAGAATTACCAGTATGCGGGACAAGAAGTTCAAGCAACTCTAATGCATCCTCCCTGTGAGTCGGAAGAACTGATTCAACTAAAGTGATAGCTTTAGATAAAGCCCGCCTGTCACCAAGCAGTACATTTTTTGCCAGCTCGCTACAAGTCAACTGCAATATTATTACCCCTTCAGCACAATATTATTTCCTTAAAGCATCGAATGCAAAATAATACAACCATAAGCACGTATCACTTACTTGAATTCAATAATTAGTTGTCCAACCGCTAGGATATCTCCAACATTAGCCGGGGTCTTTTTAACTACCCCTTCAGAAATAGCATGCAAGCTATTTTCCATTTTCATAGCTTCTACAATTGCCAACTCTTGACCTATCTTAACAATATCGCCAACTTTTACTGTTAGCTTGATAAGCAAACCAGGCATTGGAGAAAGCAAGTGTTTCGACATATCGGGTGGTTCCTTAGTCAGCATATGACAACTAAGTTCTGCCACTCTAGGAGAGACGACAAGAGCTTCTTTTTTTGCACCTCGGTGAAATAAATGGAGGGCTCGCCCTACTTCATCTACCTGAAGGCAAATAGTCCTACCATTGATTTTTGCCTTAAATAAAGCTTCACCAATATGCCAATCAGTTGCAATACAATAAACTGTATCGTCAAGCGTAACGCTATAAGTTTGATTAGAATACTCAACTGTTACTTGATGCGCAGTAACCCCATTATCCATAATGACAACCAGTTCTTCTAGCGGAACATACTCATGGCCAGACAACTGGCCAGAAATCATGGCCCCTCTATCATTATGCTTTTTATGGATTACTGTAGCTGCTACAACACAAATAGCAGGGTCATCCTGAAATACGAGACCAGGGTTAAATCCATTTGGATACTCATCGTTAATAAAATTAGTTGTGAACTCTCCAGAGCTAAAACGAGGATGGGCTACAAGAGCACTCAAAAAACTGATATTGTGTTGGACGCCACGAATATAGTAAGCATCTAAAGCATCAATCATTCTCTCAATGGCCTCGTTGCGATCAGATCCGTAAGCTATTAGCTTTGAAATCATAGGATCATAAAATCTTGATACCTCGCCGCCTTCAGTTATCCCGGTGTCAACTCGCACCCCTTCACCTTGCGGTGAAATATAGCGCCCTAACCTACCCATGGAAGGCATAAAATTTAAAAACGGATCCTCTGCATAAACACGAGCCTCTATGGCCCACCCCTGAAGACGTATGTCCCCCTGGGACAAAGGAAGCTTCTCTCCCGCAGCAACACGAATCATCAATTCAACTAGATCGAATCCAGTTACTGCTTCTGTAACTGGATGCTCTACTTGCAGGCGAGTATTCATTTCTAAGAAATAAAAATTCATGTCTGAATCTACAATGAATTCAACTGTACCTGCAGACTGATAATCAACAGCCTTGGCTAATAATACAGACTGCTCTCCCATTTTTTTCCGAACTGCCTCTGTTAAAAACGGCGAAGGAGCCTCTTCTATAACCTTCTGATGACGGCGCTGGATAGAGCACTCGCGTTCGCCTAAATAAACGATATTTCCAAACCCATCAGCCATTATCTGGATCTCAATATGACGCGGGTCTTTAATATATTTCTCAACAAAAATACGTCCATCTCCAAAACTTGAAAGAGCCTCACTTGTTGCACGCTCAAAACCCTCTATACACTCTTTTTCGTTCCAAGCCACACGCATGCCTTTGCCGCCGCCACCGGCAGAAGCCTTTAGCATAACTGGAAACCCAATACCTTTTGCAACTTCTACCGCTTCGTCAGAGTTTTGTACGATCCCGTCATATCCGGGCACTACATTAACACCAGCCTTGATCGCTATCGCCTTGGAGGTTATTTTATCTCCCATAGAATCTATGGCTTTTACGCCAGGACCAATAAAAGAGATGCCTGCGGAGCCCAAAGCTTGGCAGAATTTTTTATTTTCAGACAAAAAACCATAGCCAGGATGGACCGCATCAGCTCCTGAAGCTTTGCAGGCATCTATAATTTTTTCAATCACAAGGTAGCTTTCTACAGAGGGAGAGGGGCCAATATATACAGACTCATCAGCCATCATCACATGCAAGGCATCCCTATCTGCATCCGAATAAACTGCGACAGTTGGAATACCCATAGCCTTTGCTGTTCGGAATACACGGCAAGCAATCTCACCTCTATTTGCTACAAGAATTTTTTTAAACATACACTATCTTCTATTAAAAATTACATTTATATCGAACAATAGATTTAAGAATTTTTAGTTATCTATAGGGGGATATTTCCATGTTTTCGCCACGGATTTTCTATATCTTTGTTGCTTAGCATGGCAAGCGAGCGAGCGATTCTCTTTCTAGTATCTCGAGGCAAAATAACATCATCGATATATCCACGTTTTCCTGCTATAAAAGGGTTGGCAAATTTTTCACGGTACTCGACCTCTCTCGCTTTAATTTTTTCTGAATTCCCAATGTCTTTTCTAAAGATAATTTCCACTGCACCTTTTGGCCCCATTACAGCAATCTCTGCTGTTGGCCATGCAAGATTTACATCTCCACGAAGATGCTTAGACGACATCACATCATAGGCTCCACCATAAGCTTTACGTGTTATTACTGTCACTTTAGGTACAGTACATTCAGCATAGGCATACAATAGTTTAGCGCCATGCTTGATGATGCCCCCATACTCCTGACTAGTGCCCGGCATGAACCCAGGGACATCAACAAATGTTAAAACTGGTATATTAAATGCATCACAAAAACGTATAAAACGTGCTCCTTTCTTTGATGCATCAATATCTAAACAACCAGCAAGCACTAATGGCTGGTTGCCGACAACTCCCACCGTAGAACCGTCAATACGAATAAACCCAATGATCAGGTTAGCTGCATAATTGGGCTGTATTTCAAAAAAATTTCTTTCATCGGCCACCTTAATGATGAGCTCTTTCATGTCATAGGGCTTATTGGGATCATTAGGGATTAGCGAGTCCAAAGAGTTTTCGATACGATCAGCAGGATCGTCTGTTGGCCATATAGGCGGCTTTTCCCGATTATTTGCTGGCAAAAAAGAGATGAAATGCCGTAAATTAAGCAGGGCATCTATATCGGACTCAAAGGCCAGATCAGAAACACCTGATTTGCTAGAATGGGTTATCGCACCTCCAAGCTCTTCCGCTGTGATTGTTTCATGGGTAACAGTTTTAACAACATCAGGTCCTGTTACGAACATATAAGAGCTGTCCTTCACCATAAAAATGAAATCTGTAATTGCTGGTGAATAAACAGCGCCGCCTGCACAGGGGCCCATAATCATAGAGATTTGAGGAATAACCCCTGAAGCCATAACATTCTGCTGAAATACATCTGCATAGCCGCCTAAAGAGGCTACACCTTCCTGAATCCGGGCACCACCGGAATCGTTCAAACCAATAACTGGTGCACCCACTTTAATTGCCTGCGCCATTACTTTGCATATTTTTTCAGCATGTGTCTCTGATAATGAGCCACCAAAAACTGTAAAATCCTGACTATACAAGAATACCAATCTACCGTTAATAGTACCGTATCCGGTCACCACGCCATCGCCAGGAATGTGCTCTTTGTCGACACCAAAATCGGTACAGCGGTGCTCTACAAAGATATCCCATTCTTCAAATGTATCTCGGTCAAGCAACAGTTCAATGCGCTCTCTAGCGGTTAGCTTGCCCTTCTGATGCTGGGCATCAATGCGTTTTTGGCCACCACCAAGGTGTGCTTGTTTTCTTTTTTCTGCTAGCTGCTCGATAACCTCGTGCATCATATTCTCCTATTCTTCATTATCAGCATTTCTACAAAGTAATTCGAGAATTTCTGCAGCAGCAGATGGGATATTCGTGCCTGGGCCGTATATAGCAATAACCCCACCATCGTATAGCTCCTGATAATCCTGAGGAGGGATAACGCCACCACAAACTACTTTAATTTCTGCTGCCCCATGATCAGCTAAAGCTTTGATTAACTGGGGTACTAACGTTTTATGTCCGGCGGCTTGAGAAGAGACCCCTACTATATGTACATCATTTTCGATTGCCATACGAGCAGCTTCTTTTGGGGTTTGAAACATGGGGCTAATATCCACGTCAAAACCAATATCAGCAAATGCTGTAGCAATCACTTTGGCTCCCCGATCATGTCCATCCTGTCCCATTTTTGCCACCAGCATGCGTGGCCGCCTACCAGTATCGATCGCAAAGGCTTTTACTTTTTCCTGGATGGCAGAAAACTCTTTATCCCCCTCGTAGGCGGAACCGTAAACACCACTAATAGTTCTTGTCACAGCCTGATGCCTTCCCCACTCTTTTTCTAATGCAAAAGAAATTTCACCAACTGTTGCTCGCAATCGAGCAGCATTTACTGCCAAATCCAACAAATTCCCATGCCCTGTGGTCGCTGACTCAGTGAGGGCATCAAGAGCATTCTGACATAAAACATCATCACGTTCTTGACGAATTTTTTTCAATTTTTCAATTTGAGAGTCACGGACAGAAGTGTTATTAATATCAAGAATCTCTATGTTTGGCTCCTCTGTTAGCTCAAATTTGTTGACGCCAACAATAACCTCTTCGCCTCGATCAACTCTTGCTTGCTTTAATGCTGCTGCTTTCTCTATGCTTAATTTAGGCATACCAGTTTCAACTGCCTTGGTCATTCCTCCCATATCTTCCACTTCATCAATTAACTCTCGAGCCGCTTTGACCAGCTGATCGGTCAGTGTTTCTATATAGTAAGACCCAGCCAAGGGATCCGCCACATGAGTGACACCTGTTTCTTCCTGGATCACCAGCTGAGTGTTTCTAGCGATACGAGCAGAAAATTCTGTTGGCAAACCAAGAGCCTCGTCGAATGCATTAGTGTGCAATGATTGCGTACCTCCAAGGACAGCAGACATAGCCTCAATGGTTGTTCTGATTATATTATTGTAAGGATCTTTGCTGGTTAGGCTGACACCGGAAGTTTGGCAGTGTGTACGGAGAATTAACGCTGCTTCATTTTTGGGGGAAAATTTCTCTTTCATCAACGTTGCCCATAAAATTCTAGCCGCACGAAGTTTTGCTATCTCCATAAAAAAATTCATGCCAGTTGCAAAAAAGAATGACAATCTGGGGGCAAAATTATCAACATCCAGGCCACTATTTATAGCTGTTCTTACATATTCAATACCATCTGCAATCGTAAAAGCTAACTCTTGAACATTGGTGGCTCCAGCTTCCTGCATATGATATCCGGAAATAGAGATAGAATTGAACTTGGGCATATACTTAGAGGTGTAGCCGATAATGTCAGCGACAATACGCATCGATGGAGAGGGAGGATAAATATAGGTATTTCGAACCATAAATTCTTTAAGAATGTCATTTTGCAAGGTGCCCATGAGCGCTTCAGCTCTCACGCCCTGCTCTTCGGCAGCAACAATAAAGCTCGCCATCACTGGCAATACAGCCCCATTCATGGTCATAGAAACTGAGACTTTATCTAAGGGGATATTTCTAAAAAGGATTTTCATGTCTTCAACAGAATCAATGGCAACACCGGCTTTGCCAACATCTCCCTCAACACGCTCATGATCAGAGTCATAACCGCGGTGTGTAGGTAGATCAAATGCTACAGACAATCCTTGCTGGCCAGCCTCCAGATTACTACGGTAAAATGCATTAGATTCCTCTGCAGTAGAGAATCCTGCATACTGCCGGATGGTCCAAGGGCGCCCTGCATACATGGTAGCTTTTGGGCCACGTTTAAATGGCATGAAGCCAGGAAGGCTTTCCTGATATTTCAGCCCAGTAACATCTTCGGACGTGTACAGAGGTTTAATTTCGATTCCTTCTGGAGTTTTCCATAGCAAGCGATCTAAGGTTTGGCTCTTGATTTCTTTTTTAGCCAAGTCTGTCCAATTGGAATAATTGGGTTTAGACGTATCTGTCATTGGGGGCGTCCTCGCATAAGTTAAATAATGACTGTGCAGTTATTATTCACTAGCATAACAAAGTGTTGTATTAGTTTTACTATGAATGAGCCATAAAGGATGCACAAGGTCCAATTTTACCTCTAAAACTCACTAATTAATTCATAAAATAAATAAAATACACTATAGTATGGTTAATTTTTAAAAGAAACTCACCGATTTTATACAATATCTTAAGGATCAAGTTATCGCTACAATTTCACATCATCATGTCCTGTCCTGTCTTTATGGAATACGTCAAAATAATTTTGACCCTAAGGTGCTATTGGCGCGAGCTGGTATTAATCCAACCTTAATAGAGCAGACAGGATGCAGAATCCACACTGATCAAGTGGCACGACTTTTCCGTCTAGTTCAGACGCAGCTAAATGATGAATTTATGGGATTTACTGCGCAACCATGCAAATATGGCATATTTCAAATGTTTTGCGAGCTTTCAGATCAATGCAAAACATTAGGAGACTTATTGGAGAAAATGGTTCTTTTTTATAATTTGATTATAGATTCTGTAAAAATACAACTCCACACAAACGACAACAACATCACTGAACTGCAATTCCATTTAATGCAACCTGAGCTTGACCCCGAGCACTTTTTAGCTGAATGGCTTTTAGTGACATGGCATCGATTCTCTAGCTGGTACATCGCAGAGACTATCCGCCTAAAAGGCACCTGTTTTAGTCATGAAATGCCAGCCCACATAAAAGAGCTTCGCGTTATGTTCCCTGGAAACCTGTCATTTAAACAAGCGCGAACCAGTATCTCATTTTCTCATAAATATCTAACAAAATCGTTAGTGCGAACGACCAGAGAATTAAATATATTTCTAGCCAACCACCCTGCAGAAATCATGACAATTCCAGGGGATAAAGTGAGCCTAGAATCTCAAATTGAAAGAGAAATTATGCAGAGTAGTTCACAAAAACTTATTTTTCCAAAAATAGAGAATTTGGCTAGACTTCTAAACTTAAAACCTTTAACTCTCTATAGGCGACTAAAAGATGAAGGCACTAGTTATCAAAAGATAAAAGATAACATACGACGCGAAACGGCTATCGACAAGCTGGTAAAAGGCAAGCTCTCCGTTGAAGAGGTTTCAGAGATAGTTGGTTTTATTGAACCTAGATCGTTTACTAGGGCTTTCAAAAATTGGACGGGGCTAACCCCAAGAAATTATTGCAAGTATCAGTTATTGAAATAAAATACTAGACACTTTGTCTAAGTATTTTGCTCATATTTAACTAGGCTACGCATGAACAAGACCTTAATATTACATGACTTATCACTACTCAAAACTCAGTCTTTTATTGATGGAGAGTGGATATCTTCTGATACCGGGCACACTCTTGCCGTAAAAAATCCAGCTAATGGAGCTGTCATTGTCGATGTGACTAAATGTGGGGCTACGGAAGCTAAAAGAATGATTAGGGCAGCAAGTGCAGCTCAAAAACTATGGGCCAAGACGAACCCCAAAGATCGATCAAAATTAATGCGCAAATGGTACAACCTGGTTATTGACAACAAAGAAGATCTTGCTCAAATTCTTACAGCAGAACAAGGCAAGCCTTTGGCTGAGGCACGAGCAGAAGTGGTCTATGGAGCAAACTACATTGAATGGTTCGCAGAAGAAGCTAAACGCATCTACGGGGATCTGATACCTGAACCAACAAATGATAAAAAACTATTTGTTATCAAGCAGCCGATAGGCGTTGTAGCATGCATTACTCCCTGGAATTTTCCTTGTGCTATGTTGGCTAGAAAGATTGCTCCAGCACTGGCTGCTGGATGTACAGTTGTATGTAAACCTGCCAGCGAGACGCCCCTTTCCGCTATGGCTCTCGTTGCTTTGGCTGAACGAGCTGGTATTCCAGAGGGTGTTATAAACGTAATAGTTGGCGATCCCGAAGAAATCGGGTCTGAGCTCACCAGCAATCCACTAGTAAAGAAACTGTCTTTTACTGGGTCTACAGCCGTAGGGAAAAAGATCATGGCTGCCAGCTCAAGTACTGTTAAGCGCACCTCTATGGAATTAGGAGGAAATGCGCCATTTATAGTATTTGATGATGCAGATATAGATCTTGCTGTGCAGGGGGCCATAGCCTCAAAGTATAGAAATGCCGGTCAAACATGCATCTGCGCCAATCGATTTCTTATCCAATCGGGCGTTTATAAAGAGTTTTCTAAAAAACTCACCGATGCCGTAGGAAAGCTTTCTTTGGGCTTAGGGGCTGCAGAAAACACCTCTATTGGGCCTTTAATAAACGAACAAGCTGCTGATAATGTTTGCGCGCTCATTAAAGATGCTATCGGCAAAGGTGCGACAGCACTAATCGGCGGGGGTCGCTCAAAACTAGGCCGTAATTTTATAGAGCCCACGGTTCTTGATAATGCCGTTAAATGCATGCGGATTTTTTCTGAAGAAATTTTTGGTCCTGTAGCTCCTTTATTCAAATTCAATACTGAAGCTGAAGCTATCGCACTAGCGAATGATACAGAGTATGGTTTAGCAGCCTATTTTTATACTCTTGACAACAATCGAATTTGGCGAATTTCAGAACAACTAGCCTATGGTATCGTTGGCATCAATGAAAGTATGGTCTCAAATGAAATGGCTCCTTTTGGTGGTATAAAACAATCAGGGCAAGGCCGAGAAGGTTCAAAATACGGCCTTGATGATTATCTAGAACTGAAATATATTTGCCTTGGTGGGCTGGAGTCACAAGACGGCATGTTTAGTTGATGTTAGAGCTTCAGTTATCAAGAGCCATCTTCTGGCAAAAAAATAATTCTTTTCTAAAAACTTACTAACTCAAATAAACTGACGATTGTGAAATTAAAATACTCTACTCAAGGTGCTGGCGAACCTTTAATATTACTGCATGGCATGTTTGGCTCTAGAAGCAATCTGGGCTTATTGGGTCGAGTGCTTTCAGATAAATATATGGTCATCGCACCGGATCTTCGGAACCATGGTCAATCTCCCCACAGCGAGGAAATGAATTATCCCTGCATGGCCAACGATATCATCAGGCTGATGAATGATTTAAATCTTAGTCGGGCTGCCTTAATAGGTCATTCCATGGGTGGAAAAATTGCTATGCAAGTAGCATTGAATCATGCCAACAGGATCAACAAAATTGTCATTGCGGATATTTCGCCTGTCAATTATGAGTCTGATCGTTATGGTGAAGTAATTGCAGGACTAAATGTCTTAATTAAAACAAGGCCATCCTCCAGAACGGAAGCAGACAAATTACTATCATCCTGTATTAAGAATGGCGCAATCAGGGCATTTCTTTTAAAAAATATTGTTCGTGGAATAGATGGAAAATTTGACCTACGGCTTTTCATGAAAGGTATTATCGCTAATTACCATGATAAGTTAACCTCAGCTCCTGCCGGACAACCGTTTATAGGCTCTTCTCTTTTTGTCAGGGGAAAGAATTCCCCATACATACAAGACAAGCATCTTGATGAGATATTAAGATTATTTCCTAGAGCACAATTGAAAACTATAAATAATGCTGGCCACTGGTTACATACTGAAAAACCGGAGGAATTCAATCAAATTATTATCAATTTTTTGAATTTACAGGTCGATCTAGAATAAATTTCTGGCAGCTAATCACTCGTAATCCGAGGTTGGCACACAAGCACAAATTAAATTCTTATCCCCATGCACATTGTCAATTCTGCCAACTGGAGGCCAATACTTTGAGTCTCTTAGCGATGCGAGAGGGTAAGCCGCTTTCTCTCTTGAATAACTTCTGTTCCAGTCATTAGCTGCTACTATATCAGCAGCATGAGGCGCATGACAGAGAGGGTTGTCATCCACGGGGTACTCACCTTGTTGTACAGCGAAAATTTCCTTTCGGATTTCTAGCATAGCATCACAAAAACGATCTAGTTCATTTTTGGATTCACTTTCAGTAGGCTCAATCATCAAGGTGCCTGGAACGGGAAATGACATGGTAGGAGCATGGAAGCCATAATCAATAAGCCGCTTTGCCAAATCGTCGACTGAAACTCCAGCATCATCCTTAATCTTTCGCAAATCTATAATGCATTCATGTGCGACTCGATCATTCGCTCCCGTATAAAGAATTGTATAATCGTTTTTGAGGCGACCTGCAATATAATTTGCGCTTAAAATAGCTACCTCAGTCGCATGCTTTAACCCCTCCGCTCCCATCATTTTCATGTACATCCAGGTAATTGGAAGGATGCCGGCACTACCCCATGGGGCAGATGAAACAGCATTCACAGTAGAATCTTGAGTGAACTTTTGGTGTCCTGGCAGATAGGGCGCTAAATGCTGACTAACCGCAACAGGGCCAACTCCAGGACCACCACCACCATGAGGGATACAAAAGGTCTTATGAAGATTTAAATGAGAGACGTCCCCACCAAATTTTCCTGGCTTACAAAGGCCGACCATGGCATTGAGATTGGCCCCATCAATATAGACTTGACCCCCATGCTGGTGGACTATATCGCAAATTTCAACAATACCTTCTTCAAATACTCCATGTGTTGAAGGATAAGTCACCATAATAGCTGCTAAATTATCAGCGTGCTCCTCCGCCCTCGCTCGAAGTTCTTGTAGATCGACATTCCCTTTCTCGTCGCAACTAGTTACCACTACTTTCATGCCACACATCTGAGCAGAAGCAGGATTTGTGCCATGAGCAGAACTAGGAATTAAGCATATATTGCGATTTGAGTCTCCTCGACTCGCATGATAGGCACGAATGGCTAGCAATCCAGCGTATTCTCCCTGAGATCCGGCATTGGGTTGCAAAGAAACTGCATCGTACCCTGTCACAACACAAAGCATGGACTCGACTTCTTTGATCATTTCCGTATAACCTGTCGTTTGATCAAATGGAGCAAAAGGGTGAATATTCGCAAATTCTGGCCAGCTGACAGGTATCATTTCTGCTGTAGCATTCAATTTCATTGTGCATGAACCAAGAGGTATCATTGCACGATCCAGCGCAATATCTTTATCTGAAAGTTTTCGCAGATAACGAAGCATTTCGGTCTCTGAATGGTAAGTGTTGAATACCTGATGAGACAAAGGAATATCTTCGCGTAATAATCCAACTGGCAGCCCACTGATTGCCAAAGACTCCACCTCATTGACGGTTAAATTCGTATTTTTATTAAACACACGCCAAAGAATTTCTATATCTGTCGAGCAAGTGGTTTCATCAAAAGAGACGCCCAGATGAAGCTCATCGATGATTCGCAAATTAAACCCTGCGGAAACAGCTGACCTGTGGATTGCAGTAGTATTCTGACCTGTAACTACAGTGAGTGTGTCAAAAAAACTATCATTCACTGGCATATACCCAATTTTCTTCAAACCAGATGAAAAAATGGCTGTAAGACAATGTACTTTTTGAGCGATACGTTTGAGTCCAACAGGGCCATGGTAAACTGCATACATACTTGCCATAACTGCTAAAAGTGCTTGCGCAGTACAGATATTACTAGTGGCCTTTTCTCGGCGGATATGTTGCTCTCGAGTCTGCAAGGCCAATCGGTAAGCTGGCTTCCCGCTGCTATCAAGAGAGATGCCAACTAAACGACCTGGCAGTGAGCGCTTAAATAAGTCTTTTGTTGCCATGTAAGCTGCATGCGGCCCTCCGAAACCTAGCGGGACACCAAATCTCTGAGTGCACCCTATGGCTACATCAGCGCCTATATCACCAGGACTTTTGAGCAACAATAAGCTTAAGATATCTGCGGCCATAACTACTAGTGCTTGCTTCTGGTGAGCAATTTTCACAACTTTGCTAAAATCTCTAATTGCTCCATCTTCACCTGGATACTGCAGCAGTACTCCAAACAAATCATGCTTTTCAATCTCAGATGGATCCCCGATAACAACATCCAAACCCATTGGTTCTGCTCGAGTCTTAATTACATCGATTGTTTGCGGAAAACAATGCTTATCAACAAAAAATATCGCACCTTTAGATTTCGACATCCGCCGACAAAGTGTCATCGCTTCAGCCGCTGCAGTTCCTTCATCTAGCAACGATGCACTCGCTAAATCCATTCCAGTCAGATCAATAATCATTGTCTGGAAATTTATCAATGCCTCAAGTCGTCCTTGAGAAATTTCAGGCTGATAAGGGGTGTAGGCTGTATACCAGGCGGGGTTCTCGAATACATTTCGCAAAATCACATTGGGTGTAATGGTGTTATAGTAGCCCTGACCAATGAGAGTTTTTAGCACCTTGTTCTTGCTGGCGATGCTTGCCAATTTGTCCAATGTTTCTTGCTCTGTTGCCGCGCAACCTAAATCAAGGGATTCAGAAAAACGAATTTTTTTCGGGACCACTGCATTAATAAAAGAATCCAAAGATTCATACCCAATACTCTGGAGCATTGCTAGCTTGTCTTCATCGGATGGACCTATATGTCGACGAATAAACTCATTGCTATTGGACAGATCTACTAGTAATTTCATGCAGCAATATCTCTATATTTTTAATTAATATTTCGTTGGCGTTAAGTCTTTAATCGATAGCACTAATAATTAGATCAATTCTTTATCCGCGGTAATAACGATTTGGCACAAATGGCATTTTCTGAACAAAAACTGGGTGTACTTTGCCGCGTACAATTGCTCCAAACTCAGTACCTATTTTTGAATACTCTGTCTTTACATAACCCATAGCTAGCGGGGCATCAAGGGTTGGACCAAAACCGCCGCTAGTGACAATACCGATGACTTCATTTTTTTTGTTTACAAGTTCGGCGCCTTCTCGAACTGGCGCTCTCCCTTCTACTTTGAGGCCAACACGCTTTCGTGTAGGGCCATGCATTGTTTCTTGAAAAATAATTTCAGCACCAGGGAAGCCCCCAGATTTTTCACCATCCGAACGACGGGATTTGCTAATACTCCAAAGCAAAGAAGCTTGAATAGGGGTAGTCTGGGCATCAATATCATGGCCATAGAGGCAAAGTCCTGCCTCTAATCTTAATGAGTCCCTAGCACCCAAACCAGCAGCCCTTACCCGCTCGTAAGATAACAGCTTGCGAGCCAATGGTTCAGAAAACTCAGGCGGGGCAGAAATCTCAAATCCATCTTCGCCGGTATAGCCAGAACGAGTTATATAGCAGTCGATTCCAGCTAAATTAACGCGGGAACCTGACATGAATAGCATTTCTTGTGACTCCGGAGCCAAATCTTTTATTACTTGTTCGGCAGCAGGTCCTTGTAATGCAAGTAATCCTTGATTCTCCATGTGGTCAATATTAAATCCATCAAGATTATCTCTCAAATATTTAAGATCTCGGTCTTTACAACCCGCATTAACGACAAGAAAAAAACAGTCCTCCGACCACCGTGTAATCATCAAATCATCGAGAATTCCTCCATGATCATTAGTCAGCAAAGCATAGGTCTGTTTATTAACGCCTAGGCTCTCTAGCTCAACAGGAATCAATGTCTCGAGGGCTTTCGCCACACCTTTTCCTGTAATAATTATTTGCCCCATATGAGAAACATCAAACAATCCGGCATGTTGACGAGTATGTAAATGTTCTTTTTTTACGCCACTCGGGTATTGCACTGGCATCTCGTAACCCGCAAAAGGCACCATGCGTGCATCTAATTGTAAATGAAGATCCTTAAGCGGCGTGGCCTTGAGCGTATTACTGTTATTTTGATTCATAGCTATAATTTTCTAAATGTAGAGAGCTGCATATAAAAATATTATTTTAACGTTCATATATGAATTGGTAAAATTAATAGTTAAAATACATCCATAAGTAATATAAATACTACTGAATTAAACAATATGACCAATATTCCTACAGCACTCCTTAGATCATTCGTTACTGTCATCGAATTGGGTGGCTTTACCCAAGCTGCGGAGTGGCTGGGCCGATCGCAACCAGCAATTAGTCTTCAGTTAAAGCGTCTGGAAGGAATGCTTGAACAAACTCTACTTGTTCGAAGCGGACAACACTTAGAGCTTAGCCCGTCAGGGCATTTACTATTCAAATATGCCAAACAAATTTTAGCTATAAATGATGAAGTTGTATCCCGATTCAGCAAGAGCTCAGTGAGCGGTCAAATTCATTTTGGCATTCCCAGTGAATTTGCCACCACTTTGTTGCCAAAAATCGTAGGTCGTTTTGCGCAAGCATACCCAAATGTCACCCTTGAAGTCACTTGCGCTTTAAGCAAAGATCTTCTATCGATGTCTGGCCGTCTTCGTTATGACCTTATCCTAGCACTACATGACGATCCATCTTCAGCCGGAAGCAGCCTTGTTAAAGAAGATGAACTAGTCTGGGTGAGCAGCACTGATAGTGATGCTCACTTGCAAGCAATACTGCCATTAATTGCTGCTCCTGAAGGATGCATCTATCGCAAACGAGGAAAAGAAATCCTCCAGAAAAATCGAAAATCTTGGCGCGTCGTTTATACAATACCTGACCTAACCGGCATTCAAGCAGCCATTAACGAAGGGTTGGGGGTAACAGTTTTAGCCAAAAGCACCGTTCCTGAGAATCTACGTATATTAAAAAATAATGAGAAAATTCCGAAGCTGGGAAAGGTTGGGGTTAGCCTCATATCTCAAAACAGTGATCCCAGTGAAGCGATCACTAGGCTAATGGAGTTCGTTAAAGCCTCACTCTAACTTAACCGCATTTGGACTCGCCACAATTTAAGCAAGTCATACAGCCATCCATCAAAATAGTAGCTTTGGTCATACACTTCTGACAAAGACTTGCACTTGGAGGAAAAGCATTATCTGTCTCTCCATTGTTGTCAGCAGAAGATATCCTTGAATCGTATTTTGCTCTCTTTTCAGCGAGAATATCTTTTTGGTGTTCACCCAGCTCTGCAACTTTAATCATACCTATTTTAGTCAGGTGTTGCTCAATAGCTTCACCAATTTCTGCAACTAAAGAAGGCATAAATTTTCCGCCGCGCTTAAAGTAGCCCCCCTGAGGATCAAATACCGCTTTCAACTCTTCAGCCAAGAAAGTGCAATCTCCTCCTTTTCGAAACACTGCGGAAATAACCCGAGTTAATGCTACCACCCACTGAAACTGCTCCATATTTTTTGAATTAATAAAAATCTCAAAAGGACGCCGTTGCTCATTATCAGTGTTGGGATTTAAAATAATGTCATTAATAGTTATATACAATGCATGCTCAGACTGAGGGGTTTTTATTTTATAAGTGGACCCATACAGCTCATCTGGACGGCTCACATGCTCTGTCATTAGCTCAATCGCGCGCACCAAAGGTTCAGGTTCAGGTGCGATTGGTGGCACTGCATCATTTGATGGTGATAATACCTGATAGCCTATAATTTTTTGGTCTAACTTTATCTTCATATTTCATTACTCAATTAAAATTTACCGTAATAGCCTTCTTTTAAGGCATCAAACAAATTAGCGGCAGTATGCATTTCACCATCATACTCAACCTCATCATTTCCCTTCACTTCGACATTCGAGCCATCTTCCAATGTAAATTGATAGGTTGTATTTTCTAAATCTTTCTCTGTAACCAGCACACCCTGAAATGCTTCAGGATTAAAGCGAAACGTTGTGCAGCCCTTTAGTCCTTTTTCATATGCATAAAGATATATATCTTTGAATTCTTCAAAGTCACAGTCTGTGGGAACATTAATAGTCTTTGATATCGAAGAATCAATCCATTGTTGAGATGCTGCTTGCACGTCAACATGATTTTTAGGTTGTATGTCGGCACTAGAGACAAAGTAATCAGGGAGCATTTGCTCATCATTCTCTGCAAAAGGCATCGCTTCTGGATTAATCAGCTCTCGATAGGCCAATAACTCATAAGAAAATACATCCACTTTTTCTTTCGACTTTTTCCCTTCTCTAATCACATTACGTGCATAGTGATGTGCGAAGCTTGGCTCAATGCCATTACTGGCATTATTGGCGAGCGACAACGATATCGTCCCCGTTGGAGCAATAGAGGAGTGATGGGTAAATCTACAACCCACATCCGCTAGCTCTTCAATCAATTTTGGGTCGACTTCTGCGATCTTTTGCATATATTGACTGTAACGAGAATGAAGTAGCTTACCCTTGATCTTGTCTCCTACAGCAATTCCGTCTTTAGTCATTTTTGGGCACTTTCGAAGCATTGCTTCGGTTACCTCGAAATCCTCGTTCATTATTGGAGCTGGGCCTTTCTCTTTAGCCAAACTTAAACCTGCCCGCCAGCCAGCCATAGATAGCTCACGGGAAACTTGTTCTGTAAAGGCTAGTGAATCAACAGAGCCGTAAGGCATAGTCAACATCGTCATAGTCGAACCTAAGCCTAAAAATCCCATGCCATGGCGACGTTTATTCATGATTGCTTCTCGCTGACCTTCTAAAGGTAAGCCATTAATTTCTACAACGTTGTCTAGCATTCGAGTAAACACAGAGACCACTTCGCGATAAGCTTGCCAGTCAAACTCTGCCTTGTTCGTGAAGGGATTTTTTACAAATTTAGTCAGATTAACCGAGCCCAGCAAACAACTGCCATATGGTGGCAACGGTTGCTCTCCACAAGGATTCGTTGCACGGATATCCTCGCAAAACCAATTATTATTTTCCTGATTGACTTTATCAATCAAAATAAAACCTGGCTCTGCATAATCATAGGTGGACGTCATAATAACGTTCCAAAGATGCTTAGCTTTAACAGTCTTATACACACGACAGGCAACCAAGCCTTTACTGTTGGTCACATAACCTTTTACAGTAGGAAAGTCCCTCCATAAGAGGCTAGCATCCTGAAGATCAACTTCACCCTGATCCACCTCTTTCTGTAAAACGGGAAAACTTAAAGGCCAATCCTCATCATGCTTAACCGCTTCCATAAATCCTTCCGTGATCAGAAGGGACATATTGAATTGCCTTAATCTTCCATCTTCACGCTTGGCTTTAACAAAATCTACCACATCTGGATGACTGACATCAAAAGTTGCCATTTGTGCACCACGACGACCGCCGGCAGAAGAAACGGTAAAACACATTTTGTCAAAAATATCCATAAAGGAGAGAGGGCCAGAAGTATATGCTCCAGCACCAGACACATATGCCCCTTTTGGTCGCAATGTGGAAAATTCATACCCAATACCACAACCAGCTTTTAGTGTGAGTCCAGCCTCAAGATTTTTATTCAGGATATCCAGCATAGAATCTTCAACGATGCCAGAAACAGTACAGTTAATTGTAGAAGTTGCTGGTTTGTGCTCCAGAGCGCCAGCGTTGGAAATTATTCGGCCTGCTGGTATTGCTCCATTACGCAATGCCCACAAAAAACGTTCATACCAAGCCTCTCTTTTTCCTTTATCCTCGACATCCGAAAGGGCTTTAGCAACTCGCCGATATGTTGCGTCTATAGTTTCATCAACGGGGTCACCTTGTTTATTTTTTAATCGATATTTTTTATCCCAAATATCAGCAGACGCCTCTTGTAATTTAACATCTATAATTTGAGGTCTTTCGCCGGTTTGTATTGCTTCAATTGACATAATATTCAGCTTTCCTTTGTATTTGATCTTTATTTCTACGAGAGATTTTAATGACCCTGTATCACAATATTTTTCATAGGGATGGCTTATTAAGCATTAATATAGCCAAATTTATCTTATTTTTTTAATACTAGCTACTACTGCAAATCCAATTCTAGTATACAAGATATAGTGTTTGTTTCCAGCAAAAAACACTACAAGTTGTATTAAGAAAAAAAACCGCCAAAAACAAAAATCCATTCATCTTGTTTTTTTCCTTCAATCCATAACAAAACAGTAACTTACCAACAATCGTACAGCCAACAGGATTTCATCTTTCACTAAAAAATTTAACCCCTATTGACCAATATACACAAAATTGGTCATAAAAATTATTTTTTAATGCATGCGGTTCTTATGGGCACCTTATACCTGGAAAAACCAAATGCTTCATGGATAATCATGCGCTAGCTGGAAAAACATTAACGTTTGATATCAAAATTACAGAGGTTCGGAAGGCTACCGAGGAAGAGCTTACTCATGGTTATATTTTCATCCCCCACAAACACTAAAAAATATTTTTTAATACATGCAGTTCTTATGGGCACCTTATACTTGGAAAAACCAAATGCTTCATGGATAATCATGCACTAGAAAAAATATCTATATAACGAAGCGTTCCATGGCAGCCAAATCTATTAGTGGTTGCTTAAAAACTGTGAAATCAAGAGGCCACCAATGATAATTTCTCAAAACTCCACCGTACTTTTTCATTATTCGTTATCTGATAAGAGTGGAAATAAAATTGACTCATCTCCTGCTGACGAACCACTGTCTTATATCCATGGGCATGGAAAGATTATTCCTGGTCTTGAAAAAGCAATGGAGGGGAAAAAATCAGGTGATGTGATGATAGTAACCATTGAGCCCAAAGATGCCTACGGAGAAAGACAGGAGAAAATGGTGCAGCAAATCCCTCGAGCATCCTTTCAAGCTGAAGACATCAAAGTCGGAATGCGCTTTGAGGCGACAACACCGAATGGGGCTGTGTCGGTGGTAGTAACTGGCTTGACTGAAGAAACAGTTACCGTGGATGGAAATCACGCGCTAGCTGGAAAAACATTAACTTTTGACATTAGAATTACAGAGGTTCGGGAAGCTACCGAGGAAGAGCTTGCCCATGGTCATGTTCACGGCCCCGGCGGGCACGAACATTAAAAATCTTTTAATTCAAGATCCAATACTCTCATTAATCAAAAAAGCTGGCATGAAAATATGACCACTTCTTTGATTAATTTATATCTATTCGTGAACATAACAAGAAAGAAAAAATAAAGCATTCTATGAGAAAACGATCGCACCCCAAAGATCGTACTCATCCGCATATTCAATTGAAACATCGATCATATCTCCAGGCTTTAGGCCAAGACTTTCGATGCTTTCAATGTCATTAATAAAGACACTGCCATCAATTTCAGGTGCATCGGCAGCGCAACGGCCAATAGCACCCTCTTCGTCTATCTGGTCAATGAGAACCTCTATTGTTTGGCCTACTTTTCGCTGTAATCTTCGAGCACTAATAACCTGCTGAACCTCCATGAAGCGATTCCAGCGATTTTCCTTTACCTTTTCAGGCACATGGTCAGGAAGATTGTTAGCTTTGGCTCCATCTACAGGGGAATATTTAAAGCAACCCACGCGATCTAATTCTGCTTCTTTCAGCCAATCTAATAATATCTGAAAATCTTCTTCAGTTTCTCCTGGAAAGCCGACAATAAAAGTACTGCGAATAGTCAGCTCAGGACAAATAGCGCGCCAAGATTTAATTCGCTGCAAGACTTTCTCCTGATTACCGGGGCGCTTCATTAATTTAAGAATCTTAGGACTGGCATGCTGAAAAGGTATGTCCAGATAAGGAAGAATCTTGCCCTCGGCCATTAGCGGAATCAGTTTATCTACATGAGGGTAGGGATACACATAGTGCAATCTAACCCACACTCCAAGTTCGCCCAACGCTACAGCCAAATCCTGCATTCGAGTTTCAAGTGCGCCGCCATCAACAAAGTCCAATTTATATTTTACATCAACACCATAAGCACTGGTGTCCTGGGAAATCACTAATAACTCACGGACGCCTGAATCAACTAACTTCTTTGCTTCTTCAACTATTTCGGCAATAGGCCGACTAACCAGCTGGCCTCGCATGTCGGGAATAATACAAAAAGTACAATGATGATTGCAGCCTTCAGCTATTTTCAAATATGCATAATGCGGAGGAGTAAGCTTGACGCCTATTGACGACAACACGTCATCATAAGGTTTAAGGGGGCTATCTTTATTATTTTTAGGAGCAGGATTGTGCTCATGCACGGCCTTTAAAACTGACACCACATCTGCTGGGCCGCTCACGCTCAGAACTTCTGGATAAAAAGATCTTATAGCCTCAGCATCAACACCTTTGCCCATACATCCTGTCACAATAACCTTTCCGTGCTTTTTTATTGCCTCGCTTATAGCATCCATCGACTCCTGTTTTGCTGAGTCAATAAAACCACAAGTATTAACGATAACAACATCTGCATCTGTATAATTAGGGCTGGTCTCATACCCGTCTAGCTTAAGATTCGTAAGAATTCGCTCAGAATCAACCAAGGCTTTGGGACAGCCCAAGGAAATAAAACCAACTTTTTGCGTTTCTACAGATTCAGACATACAAGCTCGAGTTGAAATAAGGGGTGCGCTGCGCAAAGAAAAGACCCTAAGAAAAAGGTCTCCAGACTCGGAGACCTTAATTGCCTAAAAGTAAGCTATCAAAACTTCATTTCAGGGACACTATCTGGAACGACTAAAGCTCCGGCAGTTTTTTCAACAATCTCTTCTATAGAGACCCCAGGAGCACGCTCAACTAAATGAAATTTTCCGTCATATATTTCCAAGTACGCCAAATCAGTTAAAACTTGCTTAATGCAACCAGCACCAGTCAAGGGAAGCGAGCACTCTGATAACAATTTTGATTTACCGTATTTATCTGCATGGGTCATCATGACAACTATATTGTCTGCCCCAGCTACCAAGTCCATAGCCCCGCCCATACCCTTTATGAGCTTTCCAGGAATCATCCATGAAGCTATATTTCCCGAAGCATCAACTTCAAAAGCCCCGAGGACAGTTAAGTCTACATGGCCGCCACGAATCATAGCGAACGACTCGGCTGAGGAGAAAATTGATGCGCCAGTTGCTGTAGTGACTGTTTGCTTTCCAGCATTAATTAAATCAGCATCCACCTCGTCTTCTGTTGGAAATGGGCCCATACCAAGCAATCCATTCTCAGACTGCAACATAACCTCCATCTCTTCTGGCACATGATTTGCTACCAATGTAGGGATGCCTATACCTAAGTTAACGTAATAACCATCCTGAAGCTCGCGCGCCACCCGAATAGCCATTTGATCACGAGAAAGTGACATTATTTTTATCCCTCCGATTAGTTTTCGCGGACTGTACGCAATTCGATGCGCTTCTCAAACGTACCTTGTATTAGTCGATCAACATAAATCCCAGAGGTGTGGATATGCATAGGATCTAACTCACCTGGCTCAACAATTTCTTCCACCTCCATGACTGTAATTTTTCCAGCAGTTGCCGCCATAGGGTTAAAGTTCATAGCTGTATGTCGATAGATTGCATTACCAAAGCGGTCTGCCTTCCAGGCTTTAACAATAGCAAAGTCTCCCGTAACAGATTCTTCAAGAATATATTTACGTCCATCAAATTCACGCACATCTTTTCCCTTGGCTATATCCGTTCCGAATCCAGTAGCCGTATAAAAAGCAGGAATGCCGGCACCGCCCGCTCTCATTTTCTCTGCTAGCGTTCCTTGTGGAGTTAGCTCCACCTCTAGCTCTCCAGAAAGAAGCTGCTCTTCGAACATCTTGTTTTCACCCACATACGAAGACACCATTTTTTTAATTTGACGATCTTCTAAAAGAATTCCAAGGCCAAGACCATCGCAACCACAGTTATTGGAGATAATTGTCAGCTCCTTGGAACCCATCTTTTTGATCTCTTTGATCAAATTCTCAGGGATACCGCAGATACCAAAACCACCGGCAATGACAGTCATTCCATTTTCTAAGCCTGCCATCGCTTCTTCGTAGGTGTTGACCACCTTGTCGAAACCTGCCATGAAACTAACTCCTTTATTAGATTTTCTATTTTCCTAGAGCACTCAACCCCGAGCTTTTAAAAACTTTGCGAAGGATCCTATATGAAACAATATTTATCAAGATTAAAATTACAATAGATTGATTTATATCCGCAGCAAGCACAAAGAAATCATCAACAAAATTAGAAATTCATGAGAATTCAATCAAGCGTAAAAAAATATTATACCCTATAAACTGGAGTCTTTTATTGGCTGAACCAGCACCCAAGGCTTTACAACTACCGACCATAATACAGTATCACCACTCAACCATTCTAAGGCTTGCTGGTCGCTGACCTTATTAATCAGATTGCCTGACATCCATTGCTGAACTTTCAACTTGTTATCTAGACAGATATCCAGAGCCACATCAATCAAATCGAGTTCTGAAGATACATAAATAACTGTGCCATTGGCAAAAAAGGTTTCTACCTCTTTCCAATAAATTTTTGCTGTTTCAGCATTTAATTCTTCTCGATCCATTATAAAGCCTAATGTTGTGTAGTGGCCAAAAATTCCTGATTAATTGTTATTTCAAATATAACAACTAATAGTTTCGCATTTAAGCAACTTTTCCGGCAGCAAATCCAGATGCCCAGGCCCACTGAAAATTAAAGCCCCCAAGGTGGCCAGTGACATCTAAAATTTCACCAACAAAATACAATCCAGGCTGCCTCTTACTTTCCATAGTCTTGGATGAAACCTCGCCAGTTTCAACCCCCCCAAGTGTAACCTCAGCAGTACGATAACCCTCTGTGCCTGATGGCTTTAACTCCCAGCTATGAATGCTATCAGCAAGGGTTTGAATTAATGTCTCCGAAAGCTCAGCAATAGGCACTTCTTTTTTCTCCAGCCACCAGCACTTCTCAAGTTCTAATACTAAATTTCTTGGTAGCAGTTGAGAGATAATTGTTCTCAACACTGCCCTAGGTTGCTCAAATTTTTGTTTGACTAGATGCTGAAAGCAGTCTGTAAACGGCAGTAGGTCTAACCTAATGGACTGCCCTTCCCTCCAATAACTTGAAATTTGCAATACTGCAGGGCCACTTAGGCCGCGATGGGTAAACAATACACTCTCCAAGAACTGATGCTTACCAGTTGATAAGCGCACTGGTAACGATAATCCAGATAATTTTTCTGACAATAATTTAAAACTATCCGTAAAAGTAAAAGGCACCAAGGCTGGACGCAATAAAGTAATCTTATGCCCAAATTGCTCTGCCAGACGATAACCTATATCAGAGCCCCCTAGTGTTGGAACTGAAAGCCCTCCAGATGCCACAATCAAAGACTTGGTCGTAAACTTTCCCTGATTTGTATATAGCGTAAAATTTTTCTCAGAACGCTCCCTAGTCTCATATTTATCAATTAAACATTTTGTCGTAATTGTTACTTTTGCTTTTTCAGCCTCTATCAGCAGCATGTTAAGGATATCTTTTGACGAACTATCGCAAAATAGTTGTCCCAGGGTTTTCTCATGGTACTGAATGTCATGCTTACAGACTAGCTCTATAAAATCCCATTGAGTGTAGCAACTCAAAGCAGATTTACAGAAATTTAGGTTATCTGACAAAAAATTATCTGATTCAACATGCAAATTAGTGAAGTTACAGCGACCACCGCCAGACATGAGTATCTTCTTGCCTGGCCTATCTGCAGATTCGAGCACTAAGACTCGACGCCCGCGCTTACCAGCTGTGATGGCGCACATTAATCCAGCGGCCCCAGCCCCAACAATGATTACATCCCAAGCATCCAACTGCATCTCCTTACCTAGAGTTAAGAACGTGCACATTTTATGAGGCGCAGGCAAAAGATACCATAGGCGCAATGTTTATCTAGATAAGTTAGAAAAATTAACAAAGTAGGCCTGAATGTTTAGCTGCACTTACCATGAGAAGTTTTTTATCCCGAGTAAAAGATTTTATCTCAGCTTCGCGCTTAGAGGCGCTACTACGATTGTGCCCGGACTCAATAAAAACAATCTTTTCAGGCTTTCTGCCCTGAAAGTATTTAGCCCCCTGCTTGCTATTTAAGTGTTGCTGAAATCGTCGGTGCACATCTACGGTGATCCCGGTATAAAGAGACCCATCACTAGCCTTGATAATATAGACAAACCAAGAACTGCGAGGTTTAGACATCAAAACTCCTGATATTTTAGCTTAAGCTTGGCTTGGCAATATCGACAAAGATAGCAAGCCTGATTACGCACACATTTATTATGCCGATAAGTACTAAGCTGATGGGTTTTGCAGTCGCAAGTATATTCAAATCTTCGATGGCTATAACAGGGTATACCTGTCATATCAAAGTCAGCAGTGACACTACTGTCAGCCCCAAAGATCTGCATTATAGCTTTCCATTCTGATCCATGAGGTTTCACTTTTCGGGGTTGATGGAGACAGTTAACCAAATAATGCGCCACCTCATGAGGTACTGTTATAGCTAAATTTTCTTCATAATATTTAGCGAAAAGCCAAGGATTGTAGCGAATTTTTCTTGATTTCTCTTGCTTCCTTGTAGAAGACTGCCACTTATACATGCCCGCTATTCTTCCTTTTAAGTCAAATACAACAGGTATCATGCTAAATTTTTGATTAAAATATTTTGAACCAAGCTCAATGAAATTCCTAGTATGCCCTACAACTTGGCTCTGCCTTAAGTCATCAATAGGGGTTATAATAGCGGGGTCTATTTTGGTTGAAGAAATATTCATCAGTGAATTATACCTGACAAAAAAATAGCTTCGCACTTAAAATCTCTACAAATGGATGCATGAAAAAACTAAAAAATAAATTAACTAAAAAATGTATAACCCCATGAAATACGACCTACATTGCCATAGTAACTGCTCAGATGGAACGCTAACGCCAATAGAGCTGGTTGGTCGAGCCATAGAGATGGGAGTCCAAACGCTTGCCATTACAGACCACGACACAATAAATGCCTACCATCACCTCAACCTAAAAGAAAGCCTACCGATCAAAATTATCCCTGGTATTGAATTCTCAAGCTGTTGGGGGAAAATGAATGTTCATATTGTTGGGCTCAACGTTCAACTTGATAGCGATTCTTTAAAAGCAGGAGTTGCGTTCCAAAATACAGCAAGGCAAAAAAGAGCAACTATGATTGCAGATAAACTTGATCAACTGGGCTTCAAGGAGACCCTCGCTGGAGCAGCCGCTATTGCCAATAATGGTAATATTGGTCGTCCTCATTTTGCACAATACTTAGTTGATATTGGAGCTGTTTCTGACATCAACCAGGCTTTTAAAAAATTTCTTGGGTCAGGAAAACCTGGCGATATAAAACAGTTTTGGGCAGATATTCCACAAATTGTCCGATGGATTAACGAGGCAGGTGGAACCGCGGTATTAGCTCATCCAAAAAAATATCAATTAACTCGGACTAAGCTCAAACATCTATTAGATAACTTTATTGAGGCTGGAGGCCAAGGCATGGAGGTGATCTCAGGAAGACAGGATGCTAACATCACGAAAGATTTAGCTGGCCTTTGTGTGGAAAAGAAACTGCTAGCGTCTTGCGGGTCTGACTTTCATCGGCCGGGGCAAGCATGGGCCGAATTAGGTCGCATCTCCGAATTACCTATAGCATGCTCACCTGTATGGGAGCACTGGTAGAGCTGACTATAGTCAATACTGGTGCTATACTAAAAAAAGTTTAATCATGGCGAAAAATTGTGAAAAAAATACCAACTAAAGCAGACTTAAGAGATGAACTACAAAGACAGATTGATCAATTCACTTGCAAAGGCGGAAAAATAGAACAAGTAGACAAAGGTGTTACTGGCAGAGAGAGTCCTCACGCAAGCCTGAAAACACCACTATTTAATGAGCCAAAAATAGCTCGAACCCCCTTGACAGAGGTGATTGCTGCTTTGGATGCTAGAAGTAAATCAAAGTCTGCGCTTAAGAAAACAAGCAAACCCAAAGAAAAAGAAAAAGAAAAAGAAAAAGAAAAAATAATCTATGATGACTTCGGTGAGCCGCTAAGAAAAGTATGGACGAGTCCACAGTAGCCAAAAAGTTACACACAACCTCTTAATAAGAGGCATGCAAACTTAATGCAAAATTTTAAAAATTACACTGACTACATGACCTCGCCTCTTGGCGTTATAAAAATCAAAGCATCAAAATATGGCATAACAGGTATTGAATTCACTAGTCAGAAAAAGTTGCCTTCCTTGGGCTGCAGGCTCACTGAACAATGCATAGTAGAACTGGCTGAATATTTTGCAGGAAGGCGAAAAATATTCAATCTACCCTTGGATCACAAGGGTACTGATTTTCAAAATTCTGTTTGGTCCGCACTGCAGGATATCATTTTTAGCGAAACCATTTCTTATGGGGTAGTTGCCAGCATGGCGGGTAAGCCTGCAGCTGTTCGCGCCGCAGGGACTGCTCTCAAAAAAAATCCCATTGCTATTATTGTGCCCTGTCACCGTGTTATTGGAAAAAATGGCACATTAACAGGTTATTCTGGTGGACTGGAAAGAAAATCTTGGTTACTCGCACATGAGGCTTATTATGAGAATCAGTTATCACTCGGCAATAATTAGTGCTGATGACCTCCAATGCCGTGTGCATGGCCATGGTCAATTTCCTCCTGAGTGGCTTCACGAACGTCAACAATCTCAATATCAAATATAACCGTCTTTCCCGCCAGGGGGTGATTGGTATCTAAATCGACATTAAACTTGCCTATTTTAATTACCACCCCTTGACGTACTCCACCGTCTGTTTGAATTGATACAGCCATGCCGACTTTTGGTTTTACTTTTCCCATCAAATGCTTGATAGGGACGCGCTGATGTCGACCCTCTTCTCGAATACCAAAACTTTCCTCTGGAAGCAAAGTTACGCTAAATATATCTCCAGTGTCTTTTTCTGTCATTACAGCTTCCAGTGCAGGCGTAATAGCACGGCGACCGTGCAAATAGACGCTGGGGTTACCGGCATGAGAGTTTTCTAGCTCTTCTTGGGTTGTCGCATCGCATAAACGATAGTGGAAGCTCACAACAGCATTATGTTTAATTTTCATTGAGCCTCCCTATTTTTTACTTATATCTATATTATTGGGCTCTATTATACTTACGACCAACAAATATCGTTATTAAATACCCACCTAAAAAATAATTTTCTATGGCAAATAATAATCATGTATCAATCTGGGTCTGCCCAGTGTGTAAATTGCCGCTAACAAAACCATGTATTGGCCCTGAAAAAAATTCAGAGGGTACCTTAACTCAGCAGTGGCTGTGTGATAACCAGCATAGTTTTGATATTGCGAAAGAAGGCTATATTAATCTCTTACTGCCGCAACAAAAACGCTCGCCTTCTCCAGGCGATACCAAGTTTATGGTAAGTAGTCGTCAGGATTTTTTAAGCCAAGGCTACTATCAACCTCTCTCTGAAAAAATCACTGAATTAACCAGCAGCCACCTGGGAGCCAATTCAATTTTACTAGACAGCGGCTGCGGTGAAGGTTATTACTTGCAGCAACTTATAGCACATAAAAGTGACATTCATATATTCGGAATAGATATATCAAAAGAGGCAACAAAAATTGCAAGCCGTCTCATAAAAAATGGGCATTTTGCTGTTGCAAGTAGCTTTAATTTACCTGTTTTAACCAATTCCATTGATTGCTTGTTACGGATATTTGCACCAGGGGATAACATAGAAGCAGCACGAGTACTGAAGAAAAAAGGTGTGTTAATTGTTATTTCACCAGGTCCTAGACACTTATTTGCACTAAAAAAATTACTCTACAAGGAAGCCAAAGAACATACGCCTCAAGAGGCGCTTGATAATTTTTCACTTTTAGACGAGGAAAAGGTTAGCTACCGGCTTGAAGTGAAAGGCGCTAAACAGATCAGCCAGCTAGTATCGATGACGCCGCTTTACTGGCAGACCGATAAAACAGCCCAAGACAATTTGAATACTTTAGCATCATTATGCACAGAAATAGATTTTGTAATTCGAACCTACCGTCCCATTAAAGATAACGCATGGGCCAATGCATCGATTAAACAGTAGCCATTTAGCTCTTTATGTAAAAAATATCATGTTATAATTAAGATAAAGAATTCATACCAAAATGGACTCTCAATGGGAATTTTTTTCAAAGAAAACAGATTTTTTTCATGGGTTTTACCTAGAACTTATGCTTTACCCCTGCTGATTTATTTTATTTTCTTGGCAGCATCACCCTCTATGGCCGGCGATCCACTAAAAGGCCTCATGCTGAAACATAACGATACAGTCTGGCTAGCTGTCGGAGGAGGTCTCCGTCTTCAAACAGCCTCACGCAATAGCAACACGGACGATAGTTCAGAGTTCTCAATCAACAGTATGCGCCTCTATATATCTGGCCAGCTCCATAAACACTTAAAATTCAATATTAATACAGAAAAATACGAGGGCGATTCGATGATGACTATCGATGCTCTATTAAAATTTGAGTTTAATCCTTCTGCTAATTTATGGGTGGGTAGAACGCTAGTACCCTCTGACCGTCCTGGACTCAATGGCCCTTATTCCTCATTGAGCTGGAATCAATATCGTCAACCTTTATTTTCCGCATATCATGTTGGGGCTGGGCAGCTAGGACGAAGTGAGGGGGCTGTATTTTGGGGAACAAAAGAGAGATTTCAATATTTATTGGGCGCCTTTGATGGCCTAGAAGATGACTATGGTAACGACTCTGATCACTTATTATATGCAGCCCGACTTGCTTACAACTTTCTCAATGTAGAGCCTCAGCCTGGCCACTACTATACTAGTGCTACTCATCATGGGGCTCAAGGCAATATTCTAACAACTGCTGTAACTCTTCAATCCCAGTCTGATGGCACTGGCAGCACCTCCGAATCAGGTGATTTTTTCGGGTACGCCTTTGACGTATTCTCTGAAAGAATTTTACCCAACCAAGGAGTTTTTAACTTTGGGGCTGGCTACAAAGAAATGGATGCAGACCTCAACACTATATCAAGGCCAGCAGATGCAACCGTTGAATGCTTTTGCATCTTTGATGGTGATACGTTTTATACTACAGCGGGCTACTTGTTTCCAAATAAAGTTGGGCCTGGAAAACTACAACCCTATTTTCGGCACACAGAAAATAATCCTAGCGGAGCTAAAAGTAGCGCTACAACAGAATGGGGCACTAATTACATTATTTTTGGCAATAAAACGAGCTTAAACCTCAACTATGCCCGCGGGGATGCAAATGCCTCTGGGTATGCTGGCAACAAAACAGATACAGTTACACTGGGGCTACAGTTGCAATTTTATTAGGTTATCAGCGCTAGATGTTAGCGCTGGATTGCGGCTTTCCCTGTTTTATCTCTTCCAGTGTTGCCTCGCGAATATCTACAATTTCAATATCAAATGTTAATGTTTTGCCTGCCAAGGGGTGATTGAAGTCTATATCAACATTAAACTTTCCAACCTTTGCAACAGTCACAGGGCGAGTCCCTTCTACTGTCTTTAAAGGGACTATCATACCAGGCTCTAGTTTTCCCTCTTGACCAATACTTTTCCTTGCAACTCTTAGTCTATTCTTGAGATTCAGTCGACCGTAAGCCATCTCGGGTTGCAGTGTCACGCAAAACTTATCACCTGCCTCTTTTCCTGACATTGAATGCTCTAGCGTTTCTATCATGTTTTTGTGGCCATAAAGAAACGCACTAGGCTCTTGCCCTGCAGAATTTTCAATGATCTCGCCATCCTGATCTGTCATTTTATGGTGGAACAAAACGATACTATTTTTTGCAATCTTCATATTTAACTCTTTCCTGATTTTTTGTTACCAGCCACTATCTGCATATATTCATGCTGAAGAAAGGTTGCAAATTATCCCGTGTTCTCTCTACGCTGGCAAGACCTGATAAAAACCAGCCAACGCTACCACCCTCAGGGGAACATCAAACAACCGCGACATATACTGATCCGTTAGGAGTTCAGTCTTACATCCATCCGCAAAAATTTTTCCGTCTCGCATCAAAATCACACGTTCTATTTCTGGTGGTATTTCATGGATATGATGAGTGGCCAACAAAATAGTTTTTTCTTGGCCAAGGAGCTTTCTAAGGATATCAAGATACTGATAGGTTGCACTTAAATCCAAGCCGCTTGTGGGTTCATCAAAAATCATATGATCCGGATCATGAATCAAGGCACGTCCCAACAAACAACGACGCTGCTGGCCAGTAGACATCTGGCGATAAAGGCAATTTGCTAGACTCTTAATACCCAAGTATTCTAATATTTTTTCTCCGCGCTTTAATTCAAGCTCGGTGATCTCTTGATGATGAAATAAGCCAATCGAATTGTGTAACCCCGAAATTACGACGCCCAAACCACTAATATCAGGAACAAACCCTACCTGCAAATCAGCTGATATTAATCCTATTTTTTCTCTGAGCTCCCAAAGAGTTGGCATTTCCATACCCAGTATTTTTACAAAAGAATTATTTTTAGCAACCGGGTAAATCTCTCGAGACAAGAGTTTCAGCAAAGTACTTTTACCTGCCCCATTGGGGCCAATAATAGCGCAACTTTGTCCATATTCTATAGACAGGGAAAAATCATCAAATACTTTTTTTTCATCACGATAAACAGTCGCATTCAGAATATCTAAAAGCTTAGGATGTGACATCAGTGGAGCCTTTTTTAATGCACTTTCTCACCTTTGGCCTGCTTATCTGCATGGTAAGAAGAGCGAACCAGTGGGCCAGAAGCCACGTATTTAAATCCAATGCCATACCCATATTCTGCATACTCAGAAAATTCGTCTGGGTGCACAAAACGAGCAACCGGAAGATGATTTTTAGACGGCTGCAAGTACTGGCCAACTGTTATCATATCAACATCATGGGCTCTGAGATCATCCAATGTACGCAATAACTCGTCTTTAGTCTCACCGAGACCAACCATCAAACCAGATTTAGTGGCCACACTCGGATTATAATGTTTATAGTCCTGCAGTAATTTGAGAGACCAACCATAATTAGCGCCAGGTCGAGCCTCCCGATACAAACGAGAAACAGTCTCCAAGTTATGGTTAAAGACATCAGGTGATGTTGCCGTCAGAATTTCCAAGGCCGCTTCCATGCGTCCACGAAAATCTGGGACCAGCACCTCCACCTGAAGACTGGGACTTAAAGTCTTTGCTTCGCGGATACAATCAGCAAAATGCTGTGCGCCTCCATCTCTCAGATCATCACGATCCACTGAAGTAATTACAACATATCGCAACTTCATTTCATAAATAGCCTTGGCTAGGCTCTTGGGTTCATCTAAATCAAGCGGATTTGGCTTGCCATGGCCCACATCACAAAATGGACATCGACGAGTACAGATCTCCCCCATAATCATGAAGGTGGCTGTACCATTGCCAAAACATTCACTAAGGTTAGGGCAAGCAGCTTCTTCGCAAACAGTGGACAACTTATTTGCTCGCAGGATATTTTTAATTTCCTGAACTTTAGGTGAGGATGATATACGAATTCTCATCCAATCAGGCTTGCGAAGAATTGTTTCAGTGGGTATCACTTTGACTGGTATACGCTCTACTTTTTCAGCACTACGGAGTTTTTCTCCCTGCTTGATACGTCGCGTACGCTTAGGGGCGGCTGCATTAAAGTCTGTCATATAAAGGTTACTCAAACGAGTTGCTGGCTAGACTATTTCGGTCATAGAAGAAGCACACATGCCATCGCCATATTGCAACTAATGGTCTAATGTAAATTCGACTTTATATTCATTATAACCCAAACTTTGGGCCAAAATGTTTGAAATACACTTAAAAATATCAATCAAAGGGACTCTTTCCTCTAAAAAATCAATCATCTGGGTCATAGGGATACCTAAACCGCAGGGATTAATTCTGGACCAAGGACCCATATCCATATCAATATTTAAATTAAACCCATGGTAGCTATAGCCACGACGTATCCTCAAACCTAAAGATGCAATCTTTTTGAGTCCACCCAAATCTCCTACTGCATCGCCCACAAAAACTCCTGGAGCCCTAGGATCTGCTGTAGCCTTGATATTCCAATACGCTAGAGTCTCTATTATCGATTTTTCGATTAAAGTCACAATATCTCTCACGCCAATACCAAGACGCTGCATATCTATCAGTATATATCCAGTAATTTGACCTGGGGCATGATAGGTCACATGCCCACCTCGATCACTTTGAACAACTGGTATATCTCCAGGCGCAATAAGATGCTCTTTACTGCCCGCTTGGCCTTGAGTAAATACAGGGAAATGCTCTAACAACCAAATTTCGTCTGGCGTACTTTTTTGTCGTTCAGATACAAACGATTTCATTGCCGCAAAGGTATCAAGATACTGGCAGCAGCCTAGATGACGAACAATTAGAGGCAACGAAGGGGGCTGTCGCATAAAAATTTATATAACCATTTTGACCAAGGGGCTAACCTTCAGGTCATCAAACAAGGCTTGCAACTGATCAACGCTAGTGGCTGTTATAGTCACAGTGATTGCCTGAAAAGTGCCATTTTTGCTATCCCTAATAGTTGTTTTTGATTGATCGAAGCCGGGAGAATAGGCTTCCATCACTGCCGTCACTAGTTTATACAGATTAGGTCCCGCCTCACCTAAAACTTTAATAGGATAATCGCAAGGATACTCAATTTTAGGGGTCCCTAGCGATTCATCCCTGTTAATTTCTTCCATAGTCATGGATTTTAATACATCTTGATCACTCATTCTTTTGAGGAGACCCTAAACCATATTTCAATTGCGTCCCATAACCTCATAAATAAACTAGCCTCGTCTATTGCTTTCTGGGCACTCACAGGGAGCTCAAGCAGTTGCTCGCCTTCTAAACTGATGGATATTCTGGCTATTTCTTGTTTTTCAAAAATTGGCGCTTCAATCATTTCATCTAATAATATTTTAGCATTAAGGTCTTTCTGGGAACCCTTGGGTATGGTGAGGTAGACGTCCTCAGGCACAATAAGATTTACCTTATTTTCAGCGCCATACCAAACCCGCACATCTTCTTCTACGATATCGCCAGCAGAGTAAATTTTACCTGTTTCGTAGTAGCGGAATCCGTAAGCTAGGAGCTTCTGGGACTCCTGTGCTCTAGACTCTTCAGTGCTTGCTCCCATTACCACGGAAATAAGCCTCGTACCATTTCGAACAGCTGAGGCTACAAGGCAGTATCCGGCTTCTTCTGTATGCCCAGTTTTCAAACCATCAACCGATCTATCGCGCCAGAGCAATCGATTGCGGTTAGGTTGATTTATACCGTTATATTTAAAATACTTTTCAGAATAAATTTTATAATAATGGGGATGGTCTTGTATCAGTGCGCGTGACAACAAGGCTAAATCTCTAGCTGTAGTTAAATGCCCTTCGTCAGGCCAGCCCGTAGCATTACTATAGTACGTGCCAGACATTCCAAGCAGTGCAGCCTGCTGATTCATAACATCAGAAAATGCTCCCTCGCTGCCGGCAAGGTGCTCAGCCAACGCTATAGAGGCATCATTGCCGGACTGAATAATCACCCCGCGTAATAAATCAATCACAGAAACAGATGTTCCCTCCCGCACCCACATTTTGGATCCGCCCTTTTTCCAAGCAGTTACACTAATAGGGACTTGATCATCTTCTTTTATTTTGTCGCTAGCTATATCTGATGCCACAAGATAGCTAGTCATTATTTTTGTCAGACTAGCAGGGGGCAGCTGTTGATCTGCATTATTCTCAATCAGGACCTTACCGGTGTTTGCATCTATTAGGATCCAAGCATTAGCTGCCAGCGTTGGTGGTGCTGGCATTAATATCTTTCCATGAGCCGATGCCGCAAAACTCAACAAAAAAAATACTGGCCAGAAAATTAAAATTTCTTTTCGCATAAAAATAACCCGCTTCATAAGGTAGTTAGACCGGAGGATAGGTAAAATAACAGATCAATAAAGTGCTTGTATTGCCAAATTAAATAGCTTTTAAATACGTAATAATTCTAACATGGGTCCAGTCTCTTATCAGAAAAATTACTGATATACCAAAAATTTCCCAATTCCCTCATGCCTCTTAACAAGAGCAGTTGTTTCTTTTATCTGTGCCTTGCCTCTTATGGGACCAATAATTACCTTAAATAAAACCCGAGGCTCACTATAACGATGTATACTAATCGGGTGCTTAATCAGGCCCTGCAATCTCTCAATAAGACTATTAGCGGCAGCTTCTGAACCAAAAGCCGCCACCTGAATAAAGGTGCCAGAAATAACTTCGCCCTCTTTCATGGTGGGCCTTACAGCGAAAGACGGGGTGGCGCTCTGTGATTTTATCCTGCCGTTTTTGCCTGCAGGCCTAGATCCGTCATCTACTTTTTTTTGATATTCAATAGGATCTATGGCCTCGATCTCAACATCAGCAGTACCGCTAGAGAAATAACCCAATTTTTTTGCTGCAACAAATGAAAGATCAATTATTCGATCCTCATGAAAAGGCCCTCTATCATTTATACGAACGATAGCATTTAACCCATTCTCCAGATTTGTGACTCTCGCATAACTTGGAATAGGCAAACTTTTATGTGCAGCCGTCATGCCGTACATGTTATAGAATTCGCCATTAGATGTTTTTCGACCATGAAATTTGTATCCATACCAAGAAGCTACTCCGCGCTCTTTGTAGCCAGCGGAAGAAGGGAGGACCCGATATGTTTTTCCCATAACCACATATGGGCTAAAGTTCCCTGCCTTTGTAATCAATTCTACTTTTGGTATAGCGTCAGCAATGTTTGCAATATCAAAAGTGATGCTTGGAATATCATCTTCTGGAGGCGGCCCGTCTTGACGCACTTGACCGCTACCATTTTTAATACCAGTCTCACTGCAGCCAACCAGTACGGAAAAGATAAGAGCCGGAATGATACATCTAAACAATTTTTGTATATTACAAAACCAGATTTTAATGGGATGCTTGCCTCTTATTCTTAGCTGTTCGCTCCAAAATTAACTGACTGAGCTCATGCACTGCCATTGCGTACAGGTGGCTATGGTTGTATCGAGTAATCACGTAGAAGTTATGAAGTCCCAGCCAAAACTCTTCCCCGTTCATGCCTTTTAACAAGACCGGTAAAGCTTTAAATTCAGTCGGCAATATCTGAGCGGGAGAAAATCCTAGCACTCCTAACTCACCAATAGTTTTATTCAGTTTAAGCTTATTGACCAGAGATGAGTCATAGCCTTTAGAAAAACTAGCAGGAACAATTACTTCTTCACCCACCTTCCAGCCATGACGTGAAAAATAATTGGCCACACTGCCTATGGCATCAGTTTTATTATTCCATATATCTGAGAATCCATCACCATCAAAATCGACAGCATAGCTGCGATAACTGCTAGGTATAAATTGGCCGTAACCCATCGCTCCGGCATAGGAACCCTTGAGGGTCAAAGGATCTTGGTTTTGTTCTACGCATAATAATAAAAAATTCTCTAATTGTTTGGTAAAAAACACACTGCGCTTCGGGTAATCAAACGATAGTGTCGCTAGCGCATCAATGACACGATAATTTCCCTTATTTCGACCATAAGAAGTTTCCACGCCAATGATCGCAACTATCACCTCTGGAGCCACATTATATTCCTTGGAAGCCCTAGCTAAAGTATCAAAGTTTTCGAGCCAAAACTTGACCCCTTGATCAATTCGTCTCTCTTGAATAAAAATTTTTCGATATTGCTCCCAAGTTTTAACCTTCTCTGCAGGGCGGGTCATCGCGTCAATAATAGACTGCTGTTTGCTTGCATTTTGAAGCAATGATTTAACATAAGAGCGCTCTAACTTATACTCACTCACCATTCTATCTGTAAATATATGGGCATCGGGATGCACTGAATAGTCAGCCATCACAGATAACGGAACCAACAAAAATGCAGCAACAAAAACAAAGGTTGTTCTTGCATATATTTTCATATTTAACTATCTCCTAAGATGTCCCCATGAATAAATTTGGCGGTGACTAGCAAGCTAACCGCCACGCTTTTTTTCCATATCATTTTTCTCTGTACTAATAGCCATCAAAATACCAAACCCGCACATCAGCGTCACAACAGATGTTCCGCCGAAACTCATGAAAGGTAGTGGCACACCGACTACAGGCAGAATACCTGACACCATCCCCATATTCACAAAAATATAAACAAAAAATAAAACTGTATAGCTCCCCGCAAATAACATGCCGAACATACTCTGTGCTCTAACACTAATAAGGAGGCATCTTGCAATAAGGGCGAAGTATAGAGCTACAAGCAACAGCACCCCAAATAACCCAAACTCTTCTGCAAAAACAGCAATAATAAAATCTGTACTACTCTCTGGAAGAAAATTTAACTGAGACTGAGTGCCATGTCCCCAGCCTTTGCCGTTGAAGCCCCCAGAACCAATGGCAACAGTAGATTGAATAATATTCCAAGCTGCACCAAGCTTGTCAGACTCTGGATCAAATAAGGTAATAATTCTTTGTTTCTGGTAATCATGCAGTACATACAGCCAACCCATGGGTATTACCACAGCTAGCGATAGGGAAGAAAAAATTAAATAACGCCCTGGTAACCCGCTCAGAAATAATACAGAAAACCCCGCAATCGCGATCAAGATTGCTGTCCCTAAGTCAGGCTGATTTGCAACTAAGCCTACAGGGATAGCAATAAATAACAATGAAAAAAATACATGCTTAAAGCTAGGAGGAAAAGATCTTTTGGCTAAATAACTAGCCAAAAGCAAGGGGATCGAAACCTTAATAATTTCCGAAGGTTGGAACTGAACACCTATACTTAACCAACGCTGTGCACCATTTTTTTCTATGCCAAATAATGGCACCATTATTAATAATAAAATACCTCCCAAGTAGGGAAGAAACGCCCAACGTTCAAAAAAACGAGGGTGAATTTGAGCTAGCGCAATCATTGCGATAAACCCAATACCAAACCGAACAAGCTGAGACTTTACAAGAGAAATATTTTGACCGCTGGCGCTAAAAAGTACTAGTAGTCCGACCGTAGACAGAATCAAAAGCAACACAATCATAGGAATATCGCAATGAAATCTATTCCACTGGCTACGGGTATCGTAAAAAGCGGAATTTCCTGGACGCATTTGTCGGACAAAATCATTTTGGGTCATCATAGCCCCCCTAACGCCTCAGGATAAAAATTCATATAGGCATCCATAATTTTTCTAGCAACAGGAGCGGCCTGGGATGAGCCGGATCCAGCATTTTCTATAACTATCGCTACTGCAATCTTTGGATTTTCTCTTGGGGCAAAGGCTACAAATAAAGCATGATCGCGATTACGTTTTGCGGTAGCTCCTGCATCGTATTTTTCTTCTTGTTTGATCTTTATCACCTGCACGGTGCCAGTTTTTCCCGCAATTTTGTAGTTAAGGCCCTTACTGATACCTCTCGCGGTGCCTTTGGCGCCATGCACAACATCCTCCATCGATTGGTGTACATAATTCCAATGATTTTCTGAGATTTCAATTTTTCTCTTTACTGGTAAGATATTCTGCTGATTCTGAACCAACTGCGGTGTACGCATTTCGCCGCGACTTGCTATGCCTGCGGTCATAACAGCCAACTGTATAGGCGTAGTCAGAGTATATCCTTGTCCTATACTTACATTTACGGTATCACCTGTATACCAACGCATGCTCCGAGCTTCCTGCTTCCAGGAACGTGATGGCATAATTCCCTTTCGCTCAAGAGGCATATCAATGCCAGTCTTTTGCCCAAACCCAAAAGCCGAACCGTAGCGATCAAAAGTATCAATAGACATAAGATTGGTCAGATTATAAAAAAAAGTATCACAGGATTGAACGATTGCATCATGCAAGTGGATATTATTTCCATGCCCTCCTTTTTTCCAGTCTCGGTATTTGTGCTCTGAATTAGGTAGCTTAAAATAGCCAGGGTCACTTATTCTATAGTTTTCATTAATCACACCTTCGTCTAACGCAGCCAAACCATAAACAGGCTTCACGGTAGATCCTGGAGGGTATTGTCCGCGCAGAGCTCTATCAAACAAAGGCAATTCCGATGAGTGAGTTAATTCACTATAGCTCTTATGGCTTATACCAGAAACAAATTCATTTGGATTAAAACTTGGAGCACTAGCCATCGCGAGGACCCCTCCGGTATCAATTTCTATAACTACAATGGCTCCTTTTTCTCCCTCCAGCAACCTATAGGCTTGACGTTGCAGTCGATAATCCAAGTATAGATGTAAATCCTTTCCATCAATAGGACTCTCGCGCTGAAGCAGCCTCATCATACGGCCTCGATTATTAACCTCTACCGTCTGATAACCAACTCTGCCTAAGAGGTCGTTTTCATACTTTTTTTCTAGTCCGGTTTTTCCTAAAACAAGGGTTCCTGTGTAAAGAACAGGATCCAGTGTATCGACCTCATGATCGTTTATACGCCCTACATATCCAAGCGCATGGGCAAAATTTTGTCCAAAAGGATACTCTCTTAACAGCTTAGCGGTCACCAAAGAACCCTGAAGATGATATTGATTAACAGCAAGTATTGCCTGTTCTTCTTCGCTTAAGTCCATTTTCAGTAGAACTGACTCGAAAGGTCGTCGTCGTCTATTTAGTTGCTTGTAAAACTGACTTTTCTCTTTATCAGATAGAGTGATCAGGCTAGAAATTTCTTCCAACAACAATCCAAGATCATCAGCTCTCTCAATAACAACAGACAAACTAAAGCTGATTCGGTTCTGAGCTAGTAAAACTCCATTTCGATCGTAAATCAATCCACGTGTAGGAGCTATGGGCTCAACCAGAACTCGATTGCTTTCAGATCTCGTCATAAATTTTTCGTATTTAATAACCTGCAGATAATAGTAGCGACCGAGCAGTATGGAGACCAAAAGCACCATCAAAGATGTCCCAAAAAAAAGTCGGGCACGAAACTGCTGTCGTTCAAACTGAGGTGATTTAAAAGGGTGGTGATTATCCATACTTAAGATTGTAACTCCAAGCTACTTTTTTTCACTGAAAAATCATCATATAACAAAAAATATCCATAAAAAAAGCGAGGCATGCCTCGCTTTTAAAAAAATACTGAAAAAATTTACAACATTATTCGGCTGACTCTCCTGCACCCTCCTCATCAACTGCCGCAATAATTTTTTCCTCTACATCTACTTTTACTTCCTTCATAGAAAGTTTAATTCGTCCACGGGCATCAACATCAAGCACTTTCACGCGAATTTCTTGACCCTCTTTGAGGTAGTCTGTTACTTTTTCAACACGCTCTTCTGCGATTTGAGAGATATGTAGGAGGCCATCTGTACCAGGCATGATAGTAACAAATGCACCAAAATCAACAATTCGAGCCACGGTGCCTTCATAAATACGGCCCACTTCGGCTTCTGCAGTAATCTCTCCGATACGGAAAATAGCGTCATTGAGTCCGTCAGAGTCATCGCTATAGATGCGAATAGTTCCGTCATCACTAATATCAATGGTAGCCCCAGTTGTTTCTGTTAAAGAACGAATAGTAGCTCCACCCTTACCAATAACATCACGAATCTTATCCGCATCAATTTTCATTGTATGGTAACGAGGTGCTGCTTCGGATACCTCGTCGCGAGAACTAGCAAGAACCTTGTTCATTTCACCAAGAATATGCAGTCGAGCATGAAGAGCCTGCTCGAGCGCGGCCTCCATAATTTCTTCAGTGATACCTTCAATTTTTATATCCATCTGGAGCGCAGTAACGCCTTGTGCTGTACCTGCCACTTTGAAATCCATATCACCCAAATGATCCTCGTCACCTAAGATATCTGTCAATATTGCAAATCCACTTTCTTCTTTGACTAAACCCATGGCAATGCCGGCCACTGGAGCCTTTAGTGGAACCCCTGCGTCCATCAAAGATAGGCTTGCTCCGCACACCGAAGCCATTGAGCTAGATCCATTAGATTCAGTAATCTCGGATACCACGCGTATAGCGTACGGAAATTTTTCAGCAGAAGGTAATACCGCGTTAATCCCGCGTCTAGCCAGCTTACCGTGACCAACTTCACGTCGGCCTGTAAATCCCATTCGGCCACATTCACCAACAGAATAAGGAGGGAAGTTATAATGCAGCATGAAGGGATCTTCACGCTTACCTTCCAGAGCATCAATCAGCTGCGCATCTCTCATGGAACCCAAAGTGGTCGTTACTAACGCCTGAGTTTCTCCGCGTGTGAATAACGCAGCGCCATGGGTCTTCGGCAATACACCAACCTCTACATCAATAGCCCTAACAGTTTTGCTATCGCGACCATCAATACGTGGCTCACCGCGAGTAATGCGGCCACGCACAATTTTCTTCTCAAGCTTTTTAAAACCATCACGCACGTCTTCTTCGCTGATACCGGCTATCTCGCTCACTAAGCCCATCGCATCGCTGCGAAGGCCTTCAAGCAGAGCTACTCTTTCCTGTTTGTCTGTTGTACGATAAGCATTGTCTAGATCGTTACCTATTTTGGAACTAAGGGCATCTGCAAGCTCTAAATTTTGTGACGCTGGCTGCCAATCCCATCTCGTTTTAGCAGCCACATCAGCTAAATCAGTAATAACTTGGATCACTGCTTGCATTTCTTGATGAGCAAAAAGTACTGCCCCCAACATAATATCCTCTGACAGCTCATTTGCCTCTGATTCCACCATTAACACTGCGTCTTTAGTCCCCGCTACAACCATGTTCAAGTCTGACTCAACCAAATCAGAGTAAGTTGGATTGAGGGTATAACCAAGATCTGATGTGTAGCCGACGCGAGCGCCGCCCACAGGACCATTAAATGGAACTCCAGAAATAGACAAAGCAGCAGATACCCCAATCATAGCTACAATATCTGGATCAATATCTTTTTCTGCTGATATTACAGTACAAACTACCTGCACTTCATTTTTGAACCCATCAGGAAACAAAGGGCGGATAGGGCGGTCTATCAGCCTAGAGGTAAGTGTTTCTTTCTCATTTGGTCGACCTTCGCGTTTAAAAAATCCACCAGGAATTTTACCAGCAGCGTATGCTTTTTCAATGTAATGAACACCAAGAGGAAAGAAGTCTTGTCCATCTTTGGCCTGCTTGTCAGCAACAACCGTACAGAGCACTGATGTCTTGTCCATAGTACACAAAACTGCTGCAGTTGCTTGACGCGCAATACGGCCAGTTTCTAATGTGACAGTATGCTTTCCATACTGAAATGTTTTTATTACAGGTTTCATAAAATTTATTTCCTAATAGTTCTTGATAGCATGAAGCTTTAAAAAAATACCAGAAATTAAGCTGCTCGCGTTACCAATAATTACCCGTAAAGTTTAGATTTTATTTATATTAATTTTTTATTCAAAATCTAGATAATTATAGGTAACTCGATCAGCCATAATATACAAAAGGTATTGTTTTCACTTCCCTTATAATTATTAACGGCTCCCAGGGGAGCCATTAATCACTTCTTATCGACGTAGTCCAAGCTTAGCAATTAATTGCGTATAGCGACTAGCATCCTTGCCTTTAAGGTAATCAAGCAGTTTTCTACGTTGATTTACCATGCGGATTAGGCCACGACGCGAATGGTGGTCTTTTTTATGATCACCAAAATGGCCTTGTAGTTTATTAACATTTGCTGTTAGTAAAGCGATTTGGACTTCTGGAGAACCAGTATCACCTTTAGACTGAGCGTTATTTTTAACAATTACTTCTTTTTCTTCTGCATTTAACATATATTTCTCCAATATGCGGCTTAAGATTCAGGATGCCCGCGCATATTTACAGGTATCCTATGAATAAAATTAAATTACTAAACGCTTAGGGGCTAGCTTGCCATCAATTGTGATTTCACCAACACCCAAAAACGAACCATCCAGATGAAAGACCCGCACTATATCGCCTTCTTTGCCTTCGCGATAGGCCTGTGTCGTCATTACGGCCTGTCCTTGGCAAAAATAAAAAGCAACATCTTCAGGCAAATAGATAGCTATTAGGTGTTGAATGCCAGCATCCATAGGCTTAAGCAAGCAATCTAAACTAGCTGTAAGCCTAGACTCGCCTATAGATTCCAGCTCCCCCATAGTAATTGAATCTTTTTCATCAAACTGACCGACAGCGCCTCTATGTAGTTTTGACACATAAGCGCCACAGCCTAATCGAGAGCCTATATCTTCAGCCAAGCTTCTAATGTAAGTCCCTTTACTACAATGAACCTTTATGTCTGCCTCTGGAAATTCACCAAAACGAAACCCTATCATCTCTAAAGAGTAAATTATCACATCACGGGCTTTTCTATCTACACTTATTCCCTGTCGAGCCAGCTTATATAATCGCTGTCCTTCATGCTTTAGTGCGGAATACATCGAAGGTACCTGCGCAATATTTCCACGAAATTCAGCCAAAACTGCTTCCACTTTTTTTGCGGTTAGGTCCTCAGCGCCCAGCTCAGAAACTACCTCTGACCCAGAATCTCCACTAGCGGTGGAGACGCCAAAGCGAATGGTTGTATTATATTTTTTATCTGCATCCAAAAGAAACTGGGTAAATTTTGTTGCTTCTCCAAAACAAATTGGTAAAACCCCTGTCGCTAAAGGATCGAGACTACCAGTGTGTCCAGCCTTAGCAGCAAGAAACAAATGTCGGGCCCTCTGTAATGCGCCATTAGAAGAAATGCCAAGTGGTTTGTTTAGCAGCAAAATTCCATTAACTTGACGTCCTTTATTGCGGCGCCCCAACGCTAATCTTCCCCAGAATGGTCTACAGGTTCATCTGGATTTATCTGGTGTTGCTTATCCAAGTATACCGCTCGCTCTATTATAGCCGTCAAGTCTTGGGCTCTTTTGCCGCTATGATCATATATAAAGCGAAGATGGGGAGCGATACGCAACTGCATTTCACGAGCAACTCTGGTTCGCAAGAATCCCGCAGCACCGTTTAGTATTTCTGTAGCTTTTCGACTTTCTTCTTCGGACGATAGTCCTACAAAAGTAACGTATACCTTGGCATTAGCAAGGTCGCGGTTAACCTCTACAGCAGTGATATTAGCCATTGCTAACCTAGGGTCACGAACTTCATCGCGGATCAATTTAGATAGTTCTCGCTGAAGAGCGTCGGATACTCTATCTTTACGTGTAAATTCTCGAGGCATAATTCTGAGCCTTGTTTATAGTTTCCGAGCTATCTCTGTAATCTCATAAACTTCAATCTGATCACCAGATTTGATGTCATTATAATCTTTCACCCCAATACCGCATTCAACGCCATTTCGAACTTCGCTAGCTTCGTCTTTAAAGCGCCTCAATGATTCTAATTCGCCCTGATAAATTACCACACTATCTCGTAACACTCGGATCGGTTTATGTCGAAACACTACGCCCTCTATAACCATGCAGCCAGCAATCGCACCAAATTTTGGCGACCCAAACACATCACGCACTTCGGCGATACCAAGAATCTCCTCTCGCCTTTCAGGAGACAGTAACCCACTTAATGCTTGCCTTACATCATCCAAAACATTGTATATGACACTATAATATCGGAGATCTAACCCCTCTTCTTCTGATAAACGACGAGCTGTATTGTCAGCTCTTACGTTAAACCCTATCACTGCAGCACGAGAAGAAACTGCCAAATTAATATCTGATTCGCTTATACCCCCAACCCCTGAGCAAATAACTTCTATCTCTACCTCTTCATTCCCCATCTCGTGAAGAGCAGCCAATATAGCTTCCAAAGAACCTCTAACATCGGCCTTCACTACTATAGGTAAGCGACTTTTCTCCTCGCCACCCTCAAACGTAGCGAACATGTTTTCTAACTTTGCAGATTTCTTGAGTGCGGCCGCCTCATCGCGGACTCTATTTTGTCGGAATTCTGCCAATTGTTTTGCTTTGCGCTCATCACTTACTACAAGAAATTCATCGCCAGCAGCTGGCGGCGCATCCAAGCCTAATATCTCTACCGGGATTGAGGGGCCAGCATCTGTTACTGTTTTTCCTGCTTGATCGCTCATCGCTCGAATGCGGCCAAGACTCTCTCCCGCGAGCACCAAATCTCCTTTTTTTAACTTTCCTGCCTGAACCAAGACTGTTGCAACAGCGCCACGGCCTTTTTCTAATCTTGACTCAATAATCACTCCTTTGGCGGGAATACTAGAAGATGCTTTTAATTCGAGTAATTCTGCTTGTAGTAATACCGCCTCTAACAAATCATCAATACCTACGCCTGTCTGTGCGGAGACCTCAATGAACTGGGTATCTCCACCCCAACTTTCAGGAATAACACCCGCTGCAGACAGTTCATTAGTTACTTTTTCAGAGTCAGCAGATTCTTTGTCAATTTTATTTATCGCAATTATGAGAGGGACGCCTGCTGCCCGAGCATGCTGTATCGCCTCTTCAGTTTGTGGCATGACCCCGTCATCAGCAGCAACCACCAAAATAATAACGTCTGTACTCTGTGCACCACGAGCACGCATGGCAGTAAAAGCAGCGTGTCCAGGCGTATCCAAAAAGGTGATCATTCCCTTTGGGGTATCTACGTGATATGCACCAATATGCTGGGTAATACCTCCAGCCTCTGCTGAGGCTACTCGACTTTTGCGGATATAATCAAGCAGCGATGTTTTACCATGATCGACATGGCCCATGACCGTAACAACGGGGGCCCGCGTCACCAGGAACTCCTCTACTGGGGTCTGCAAAGCTTCTATCATTGCTTCTTCTTCTTTTGATCCAGCAATAGAAGAAGTAGTATGACCAAGCTCTTCAGCAACAAGAATCGCAGTATCTTGATCTATAGGTTCGTTAATTGAAACTACAGTCCCTAGCTTCATTAGAGCTTTAATAACAACAGTAGCTTTTACTGACATCTTTTTCGCCAAGTCGCTGACAAGAATTTCTTCTGGAATTTCTACGTTGCAAAAAATTTTGTCCGTTGGTTTTTTAAATGTATGCACATTCTTAACCTTAGCAATCTTCACACCAGTGCGAAGCCGAGGCTTATTTTCTTCTTCTGATTCTTCTTCGGCTGCTTTCAGTAGATCTACAATTTTACGTTTAGGTTCTTTGACCGCGGCGCGTTTTTTTGGTTTCTTAGCTATCTCCTCTTTTTCGTCATTGACAGGGGCGATATCATATACTTTTGCATGCTTTTTAATGGTCTTTGTTGGCTCTACTGGAATTTCGTTGATATCACCAGAAACCGGGTTAGAGACAGTAGGCGCAACGTTATTTTCAACTGATTGATTTTTCTTCTCTTCATTGTTAGACCCAGAATCTTGTATAATTTCTTGAGATTGTGCTTCTGATACGCGACGAGAAATTATTGCCGCTTGTCTTTGATCTTCAGCATCAATAGTTGTAATTTCTAGATTTTTATTTTCATCAGGATTAACCTCAATTCCTTCATCATCACGCTTCACATAAGTCCGTTTTTTGCGAATTTCAACATTAACTGTTTTCCTGCCAGCACTTGTCTTCAAGGTGCTTAGAGTTTTTCGCTTGAGTGTAACTTTCTTTGGATCACCAGATGTACCACCATGCAAACTTTTCAAGTGTGCTAGCAATATTTGCTTTTCTTGGTCATCGACAACCGCATCGGGCTTATCTTGCGATAAGCCTGCTTCCTGCATTTGACTCAGCAGGCGCTCCACAGATGTCCCCACAAGCTTGGCAAGCTCACTTACAGTAACTTCAGCCATCAATATTCCTCAATTATGAGTCTTCTAGATCAACTATTGCTGTCTTCGTCAGCAAACCAGGGCGCACGTGCAGTCATAATCAATTCGGCCGCTCGTTCTTCATCTATACCATCAATATCTAGCAAATCATCTACTGCCTGTTCAGCTAGATCTTCCATCGAGATGATATGACAAGCAGCCAGCTTTTTTGCTAGCTCTTCATTCATGCCATCCATTGCCAGCAAGTCTTCTGCCGGATGCAAGGTATCCTGCTCAGAAGATAGGGCTATCGACAACAAGGCGTCTTTAGCCCTAGCGCGCAGCTCTTCTACTAAATCTTCATCAAATCCGTCGATACCTGCCATTTCTTCCAGTGGAACGTAAGCTACCTCCTCAAGAGAGGCAAATCCTTCTTCAACCAAGACTGTAGCGATATCTTCGCCTATATCAAGCTGTTCTTTTAAAAGGCCAACCAGACCCTGAGACTCTTTTTCTTGTTTTGCTTCAGCCTCATCAACTGTCATTACATTAATTTTCCATCCAGTTAACTCAGACGCAAGACGAACATTTTGTCCGCTACGACCAATGGCCATTGCTAAAGAGTTCTCTGAAACAGCTACATCCATTATTGTTGACTCTTCATCAACAACAATAGACTCCACTTCAGCTGGGGCCATTGCATTGATGACCAATTGTGCAGGATTGTCGTCCCAGAGGACGATGTCTATTCTCTCTCCATCCAGCTCATTAGACACTGCTTGTACTCGTGCGCCTCTCATCCCTACGCAAGCGCCGATAGGATCTATTCGCCCATCGTTAGTTTTTACCGCAATCTTTGCTCTTGAGCCTGGATCTCTGGCAGCCCCACGAATCTCAATAACTTGTTCTGCAATTTCGGGAACCTCAATACTAAATAGCTCTATCAGCATTTCGTTGCACTTACGGCTAAGGAGGAGTTGTGGGCCTCTATTTTCAGGATTAATGCCCTGCAATATGGCTCTCACTCTATCATTTACTCGAAATACTTCACGTCCGACCAATTCTTCACGAGGCAGAACACCTTCAGCATTATTACCAAGATCAATCAGCACATTATCACGCGTTACTTTCTTCACGGTTCCACTGACCAAGCTTCCGACTTGCTCAATAAATAAATCAACAACCAGAGCTCGTTCGGCATCTTTCACTTTTTGAACTATTACTTGCTTTGCAGTTTGGGCTGCAATTCTCCCAAAACCAATGTCTTCAATTTTTTCTTCAAAGACATCGCCAGCCTTAAGATTAACGTCTTTTTCGTGAGCCTCCTCAATAGTTAATTGAGTACCAAGCTCAGCCATAGTTTCGTCATCCATCACTGTCCACCAACGAAAAGACTCGTAACCACCCGTCTCGCGATCAATAACCACGCGAATATTAGAATCTTCGTCATAGCGTTTCTTCGTCGCCGTTATTAAAGCCTGCTCTATGGCTTCAAAAATAACCTCTGAAGATACGCCTTTTTCGTTTGAGACGGCTTCTGCCACCATCAAAATTTCTTTATTCATTTTTCAGCCTCGCAACTGCCCTTAGAAGGAGTGGACAATATTCGCCCTTTCAATGCTATTAATTGGGAAGATAAATTCGCAACCATCAGCTGCCAATAGAACGTTTTCCCCCTCTATGCCATTTAAGCACCCCTTAAAATTACGTCTGCCTTCATAAGGCAAGCGTAATTTTAAAACAATTTTTTCACCTTTATACTGTTCATATTGAACCAATGTATACAGTGGTCTATCCAAACCAGGAGAAGACACTTCCAGTGTATACTCACTGGTGATCAAATCTTCAACGTCCAGCAAGCTGGCAACCTGTCGGCTCACTTTTTCGCAATCTTCAACTGTAATGGGATCATTTTCAATATATATCCTCAGCATAGCACTACGCCCAGAAGACAAATATTCCAATCCCCAAAACCTGCATCCCATGGCATCCACCACTGGGACAACTAAAGCTACAAGTGCATCCTGTCTCGTTGCCACTAAAACCTCTCGACTTTCTCAACCAGGGCGACATTCAGTCACTCTTAGTGACTTAGGCCACCTAACAAAAAGCCCCTAAAAGGGGCTTTTTGAACGTGAGCTATTTCATCACATCAACATAGGAAGATCACCCTATGTAAATATTTGGTAGCGGGGGCTGGATTTGAACCAACGACCTTCGGGTTATGAGCCCGACGAGCTACCAGACTGCTCCACCCCGCAACAAATTTTTTCAACTTAACTTAATTGATGGTCTTCACAAAATTGCAATTGTCATCAAGCTATAATCCCTAAAAGGTCTTGCCTCAAAACTCCTGCACGGCACTCTTGAGAGGCGAAGATTATAGAGATCAGATCACGCTCGGTCAAGATAAACCCCTGCAAATACCCAGTCTTTTCTTTATCATTTTTAATTACTAGCCATACAGCTCCAACAGACTGGTGGCCCAACTATTCCTAGCGACAGATTGGCCAAATCTGATAGAAATGCCTGCATTTGAACTTTGCTTCACAGCTAGCAAGTTGCCCTTGGTAGGTTTTTACCTGACGGCCAACTTTTTTTGCAATTTTACGCAATGAATTTTTTTTAAGATAACTTTTTCGCTTATAGCCACCGCGACCCTCATGGTAGGCCAAGTACAGATGCTCGGCATTAACACTGCTAATACCCAAAGTTTCTCGGCTTTTTTTGTTATACCAACCAATAAAATCAGTGGCGTATTTCATATGGGACCTTCTTGAAAAAAGAGACCCTCTTTCTTTTTCATACTCTGACCACACTGCATTCTGAGCTTGAGCATAGCCATATGCAGAAGAAGATCTAAACCAAGGAATTATCCCTAACAATTTATCTCTCGGTGGTTTTACGTCATGCCTAAAAGATGACTCCTGTTTAATAAACGCAATCTGGGTAGAAATACTTGTTCCCCATTTTTCTTGAGAGTCTCTAGCATAGTCGTACCATTCGGGATTCTCGTCAAATATAGAGCAAATATTAGACTGGTTGCTGGGCGGCTGAGGACTAGAGAATATACAACCAGCCAGAAGAGGGCTCAGCAAAAAAATTATTAGCAGGCTTTTTTTTGACACTTAAACCCCTGTCAATTTGATTTAATTATTATTAAATCACTTTAGACTATGCTGCACCAGTGGGCAATAAATTCGTATTATAAGCCTTCAAAGCTGCCAATAACCATTACTAGAATTTGTTACAGCAACCCACACCTGCCCTCCATGCTAATTCTTAACCTTATATCCGTGCGTTTCTAGACAAGTTTTTTCATCTAAGAATTTAGGCTTTGGTTTAGCTGCATCTTCAGCGCAAGAGGCACGCACTGTTCTTTCTTCTTCTGCTTGATCGGGAGTAGTTTTATACTCATGTTCGTTTGCCTCATGGTGAGCACCATAAGCGCTTGACAATCCAGCCAGCAACAAAGCAGCGCACATCTTCTGTATCATTTTCATATTTTAGTTCCTTTTGTGTCCAAATTTAATTAAATTTTAAGTTAGTGGTTTATTTTGTAATATTTGACTTGGATACCACATCAACCAATACAGCAATTACTAAATTTAAGAGCACCACGGCTGTTATAAAAACAAATGAAACAAAATACACAAATGCCCATGGATACAAAGCCTGCATTGGCAACATTACTGTCTCCCAGCTAGAAAGAGTCATCACTTGCACTAAAGTCAGCAACGAAATACCTAAGTCGGCCCATCTTGCTGGATCATCTACAGAAAATAACATAGATCCTATCGCTGCATAGATGTACAAAATAATAAATAAAATTAACATCACATAGCCGCATCTTGCCAGTGACTGTAATAATGCCTCGACCAAAGCCTTTAGCTCTGGAACGACAGATATTATTCTCAAGATTCTAAAAATTCTCAGTAATCTTAATATCAGAACAGATGATCCCGCAACAGGAACTAGAGAGGCAAGAACTATAACTGAATCAAAAAGATTCCAGCCATCTTTAAGAAATAATGATTTTTTTTCTTCTCCTAAGAATCTTATTGATAGCTCGATAACAAAAAATATAGTCACAAAATAATCTAAAAAAACAAGCATGTTTACATACTTATTACTTGCTTCGTATGTCTGAAATCCCACCAAAAGAGAAGACAATAGAATAATAGCGATAACTGCGCCCTGAAATCTTCGATCCTCTCTTATCTTAGTAAATCTATGAACCATTGGCATTTATTCCATGTAGAAAAATTTGCTATGTGAAACATTCTTATAATAATGGGATTATGGAGAAATTTTATAAGAATGCTAGTGTCGACAAACAACTGAAAACTTAACGACAAGAATGCTGGTAACCATACACTAACTGTCTATGTATATTTTTAAGCGCTTACTCAGAAAGGCACTCTATCAAAATAAGACAGAGGCTCTATTAGACCCTAGAGGATAAATTAATAATTAAATTTTAAAGGGTGTTTGAAGGTCAAAGTAATGACCCTTAAGAATACAATCTATGCCCACAAGACATAAATTATTGCAGCATATGTTGTTATTGGTGAAGGTTATTTGCACAAATTGGTGCCCAAGGCCGGACTTGAACCGGCACGACTTTCGCCACTACCCCCTCAAGATAGCGTGTCTACCAATTCCACCACTTGGGCAATTTTTTGCTTAAACTTCATTTTGGTATATCAGAGGCTTCATCAACAATATCAATTTTCGGCAGCTCAGTTTCTGCTGACTGTTGGATGGCTTCTAGGTTAGGAAAAATACCTTCCTTTAAAGTTGAACGATCTTTTGCTGTGACAGCTAGAGCAAAACTAGTAACAAAGAAAATTGTCGCAAGTATAGCTGTAATCTTGCTGAAAAAATTCCAGCTACCCGCACTGCCAAGCATAGTTTGCGATGCGCCAGAACCAAAAGATGCGCCAGCCTCTGCACCTTTTCCCTGTTGCAGCAAAATCATGCCAATAATGGCTAGTCCCGTGAGAATATGTATGATTAATGTTAATTTTTCCATTGTCTTAATTCAGCCAAATTATTAGTTAATTGCAATTATGCCATTTGGCACATCTCACTAAATGCGCCAATATCTAAAGAAGCGCCGCCAACAAGAATCCCATCAATATCCGCCTGACCAAGCAGCTCAGCAGTATTGGCAGGAGTGACACTACCTCCATATAAAATTCTCGTCTTTGCCCCAAATTCACCCAATTTTTCGCGAATGTATTGATGCACGAGCTGGATCTGATCAACAGCTGCAGACTTGCCAGTCCCGATCGCCCAAATAGGCTCATAAGCAACGATTGCATCAGAAAAGCAGCTTACTCCAGCGCAGTCTAACACTGTATCTATCTGTGCAGAAATAAGGCCAAGAGTTTCACCTTGTTCTCGTTGTTTGAGGGTTTCACCCAAACAAAGAATAGGCTTCAACCCAGCTAGCTGAGCCTGATAAAATTTTTCTGCAACCTGGCGATCATTTTCCCCGTAGAGGCTACGACGCTCAGAATGACCCACTAAGCAATATTGACAACCTATATCTCGCAACATCTCAGATGACACTTCACCAGTGTATGCGCCAACCTTGCGTTCAGAAACGTTTTGCGCGCCTACAGCAATAACTGTATCTGAGAGACTCGCTAACACTTGCGGTATATAAACATAAGGAGGAAAAATAATAACGTCTGCCTTGCATTCTAAGTCAAGCAAACCTGCCACTAAAGTAGCTATATTTTTCTTGTCGCCGTTCATTTTCCAATTTCCGGCTACTAAGGAACGACGCATAATTTATTGGTATCCTAGCCCCAAAAAGGGCGCAATCTTATCTGAGATATTAGCATTGTTCAACCACAGGAGCATTAACAGCCCAACACCCTGCGCCAGATTAAAGCTTTTTTCGTTATCTGGAAAAATCTACTCCTGCTTCAGCCTCAACAACACCTGCCACTCTTAAAGCGACTCTATTGGCCAGTTCGGCATCTTCAGCCTCCACCATAACTCGTACAACTGGCTCAGTTCCCGAGGGGCGTAGCAGAATACGACCGCAATCTTTCAGCTCGCTCTCAGCTAACAGAACAGCCTCTTGTATCGCAGGGCAATTTTTGAGACTAAACTTCCCTCCAATGGGTACATTAATCATATATTGCGGGTACTTGTGCATTTCTTTTTTAAGCACATTCAGCGATGTGTTTGTTTCACGTATAGCATATAGAACCTGTAATGCGGCAACCACACCGTCACCAGTAGTAGTCAGATTACTGCAAATAATATGGCCTGAGCCTTCCCCGCCCAATTGCCATTTTCGTTGTCGAAGAGCTTCTATTACATGTCGATCGCCCACTTGTGTGCGCGCAAATGGAATCTCTAAGTCCATTAGCGAATTTTCCATACCTAAGTTACTCATCAAAGTTCCAACAACACCGCTACAGCCACCGTTTTGGTGACGATGTTTGGCTATAACAAATATTAACTCGTCACCATCTATCAGTTCGCCTTTATGATCTACAAACATAACTCGATCGCCGTCTCCATCAAAAGCGATACCCATATCTGCCTCTTGCTTCAAAACTGCATTCTGTAAGATCGCCGGCTGCGTCGATCCACAATCTTGATTAATATTAAAGCCATCAGGCTCAACAGCAATTTCAATAACTATTGCCCCTAACTCGCGAAATACACTAGGGGCAGTAGTGTATGTAGCTCCATTTGCGCAATCCACAACGATCTTTAAACCCTGTAAGTTACTTCCTGATGGTAGCGTGCCTTTACAAAATTCAATATAACGCCCTGCAGCATCCTCTACCCTAAAGGCCTTCCCTAGTTTTGAAGAATCTTCTGTTATTAAGGGTTTTTCTAGGTATGCCTCTATGGCTTCTTCTATCTCGTCAGGTAACTTAAAACCATCGGCGCCAAAAAATTTAACACCGTTGTCGTAAAAAGGGTTATGTGACGCGCTAATTACAATACCAGCCTGAGCTCGAAAAGTTCGCGTCAAGTAAGCAATAGCAGGAGTTGGCATTGGCCCCAGGAGCGCCACATCTACTCCTGCTGCAATTAATCCTGATTGAAAGGCGGACTCAAACATATAACCTGATACTCGGGTATCTTTGCCTACAATAATTAGCTTACGCCCGTCACTTCTTTCGCTGAATACCTTACCTGCAGCCCAGCCCAGCTTTAACATAAAATCTGCGGTTATGGGCTTAGTTCCGACTCGACCACGTATACCGTCTGTACCAAAGAATTTTCTATCAGTCATATTTCTTCCTTTACAGCATGTAGCACTTTCAACACATCAGCGGTAGCAGCTACATCATGAACTCGAATGATATTAGCGCCTCTTTGTACTGCTAACATTGCTAAAGCAACACTGCCAAATAATCTTTCATCTAGAGGTTTACCTAAAATTTCACCTATCATTGATTTTCTAGAAACTCCTACAACCATAGGAAAGCCTAACTCACTTAATTTATTTAAACTACGAAATAGCTGTAAATTATGCTCTAGTGTTTTACCGAAGCCAAATCCAGGATCAATGAGTATCTTTTTTCTTTCAATCCCACCAAACTCGCAGATACCAGCACGTTCCAATAAAAAACTTTTTACCTCGTCAACCTCATCTTTATAGCTTGGAGCAAGCTGCATGTTAGCCGGCTCTCCATTCATGTGCATCAAAACAACAGAAATATTTGCCATAGCAGCTGCTTCAACTGCACCCTTGCGGGACAAGGCTCGCACATCATTAATCATCACAGCACCAACATTTGCTGACTCCGTGATAACTAATGGGGAGCTAGTATCTACCGACACAAAGGCGTCAAAACGTTCTACGATAGCTTCGACTACAGGCACCACTCGATCAAGTTCTTCATTAACACCTACCGGTTCCGCTCCGGGCCTAGTGGACTCGCCGCCTACATCGATGATACTAGCGCCACTCTTCAGGTATGAGTCTACTTTTTCGAGTGCCAAAGAAATATTGATCTGGTGATTTCTGTCGCAAAGAATGCCTCCATCAAAAAAAGAATCTGGAGTTACATTTAGAACTGCCATTATATGGGGAGAAGAAAAATTTAAACTGAAAGAGTTTGTCTTCATTAGAGCTTCATCAAAAGTGAATTTCGTGCAGCACTAAAGCAACTAGAGCCATTTAAAACTTAAATAATGACCACCCACCTCTAAACAAGAAATTTAAAAATTCGCTTAAATAAGCCTGCATTTCTGCTAGCAAAAATAAATATCTTAATGCTCTTCGGCAGGGGTACCAGCCAAATCAGTATCATCTATTTTTTTATTCTTTTTCTTTTTGGTCGCACTGCCAGAATCATGATTATCCCAATTATAAGGGGGGCGAACTGTCCTTCGCGCCATCAAATCGTCAACTTGCTCAAGATCAATGGTCTCATATTCCATCAAGGCATTCTTCATAGCATGAAGAATATCTATATTATCCTTTAGAATCTGCACAGAGCGAGCATAGCAATCATCGAGCATCTGTCGTACTTCAATGTCAATTTCTCTAGCAGTGTCTCCAGAGTAAGCAGACTTCGTCATGCCTGGGGCTTGTCCCTCTTCCTCACCATAAAGAACAGGGCCCATTTTATCCGATAGCCCCCAACGACTGACCATATTTCTCGCCATTTGGGTAGCTCTTTCAATATCATTAGAGGCCCCGGTAGTTACACCATCTGCGCCATGGATTAATTCTTCTGCTATTCTGCCGCCAAACAAACTACACAATTGGCTCTTTAACTGAAGTTTTGTGAGGCTATACTTGTCTTCTTCTGGAAGGAATTGCGTCACTCCCAACGCACGCCCACGAGGAATAATTGAAACCTTATGCACAGGGTCGTGCTCAGGAACCAACCTACCAATAATGGCGTGTCCAGCCTCATGGTAAGCAGTATTTTCTTTTTCTTTTTCAGACATGACCATAGAGCGTCGCTCAGCACCCATCATGACTTTATCTCGAGCTTTTTCGAACTCCTCACCACTAACAACCCTTCTGTTAGCTCTGGCGGCAAATAATGCCGCTTCATTTATCAAGTTAGCTAGATCTGCGCCAGAAAAACCTGGGGTACCTCTAGCTATTACGCCTAAATCAATTTTTTCATCAAGTGGAACTTTTTTTGAATGAACTTTTAATATTTGCTCTCTGCCTCGAATATCTGGCAACCCTACATAAACCTGACGATCAAATCTTCCCGGACGAAGCAACGCTTTATCCAATACATCAGGACGATTTGTAGCAGCAATGACAATTATTCCTTCATTGCCTTCAAAGCCATCCATTTCAACCAACAGCTGATTTAACGTTTGCTCTCTTTCATCGTTTCCACCGCCATGACCGCCGCCACGATGACGGCCAACAGCATCAATCTCATCAATAAATATAATACAGGGTGCCTGCTTTTTAGCTTGCTCAAACATATCTCGAACACGTGAGGCGCCAACGCCAACAAACATCTCTACAAAATCTGACCCAGCAATAGAAAAGAATGGAACCTTAGCCTCACCAGCTATAGCTTTAGCTAATAATGTTTTACCTGTGCCGGGCGGACCAACCATGAGAACACCCTGAGGAATTTTGCCTCCTAAGCGCTGGAAGCGCGAAGGGTCGCGCAAGAAATCTACCAGTTCGTGAACTTCTTCTTTTGCTTCATCCACACCAGCTACATCAGAAAATGTAGTATTGACCTGATCAGGTGCCAACAACCTTGCTTTACTTTTACCAAAACCCATTGGGCCGCCTCGGCCGCCTGAGCCCCCTTGCATTTGTCTCATAAAAAACATAAATATCGCAAGGATTAAAAGAATTGGAAAAGCTGCAATCAGGAGCTGGCTCCATAGACTTTGCGGTTCTGGATCTCGCCCTTCAACTTTTACACGATTTTTAAGCAGGTCACCCATCAAGCCATCATCGGATACCGCAGGCCGCGTTGTTTTGAATGCTGTTTTATCTGTACTGAAGCCTTCGATTATAGACCCCTTAACAACTATACTTTCAACATTACCCCGCTGCACATTCTCCACAAATGTAGAGTAGTCAATAGAATTATCAGGAATTGGAGCATTAAAATTTTGGAATACCGATAGCAAAACTGCAGCAATAATCAGCCACAAGATAATGTTTTTCATCATGTCATTCAAAGAGAAATCCCCATTTTTTATTTACTAACTTTAGTCAACAAATTAGCGTTTTATTCCACAACTGCAGGGCTTAATTATCACGGAACCTTGCACCACTTAATACTAAATACTCAATTTTTAAAATCTTTTGCCACAACATAAACTTCTCGCGAACGGGGCCTAGAAGCATCGGGTTTGCGCACTGTGACTCGCTTAAAGCGTTTCTTTAACTCAAACATGAATTGATCAAAACCCTCCCCATGAAAAACTTTAACAACAAAATTTCCGCCAGGTTTCAAGACCTGTGTAGCTAAATCTAAAGCAAGCTCGACTAAATACATAACCTTAGGCTGATCAATTCCTTTCATACCACTCATGTTGGGGGCCATATCAGAAATTACAAGGTCCACTAAACCTTTTTCTAGTGAACCAAGTATGCGTTGCAACACAACAGGGTCCGTAAAATCTCCCAAAATAAAATTTACATCTACAATTGAATCCATGTCAAGTATATCAGATGCTATCACCTTTCCTTTGGGGCCGACCAATTTAGCAGCCACTTGAGACCAGCCTCCAGGTGCGGCACCAAGATCAACAACAACTAAGCCAGGATATAGCAGCCTATCTTTTTGATTGATTTCTAAGAGCTTATAGCTAGCACGAGAACGATAACCGTCCTGCTGAGCCTGCTTCACATAATGATCACGATTATGCTCTTGCAACCACTTTTGACTGCTTTTCGAGCGTGTTGACATATTAATCTACCGAGGTTTTTAGCTATCATCAAAGGGAAGTTAATCAGTATTTAAATCTTGTCATTTTATTTTAACAGCAACTAAATCAAAAATACCGCATCACATAAAAACACCGAAATAAAGTTTTAACACATAAAAATAATAACCAGTATAAAATGCGTGCCGAATTATCGTAATGGAAGCCCAATCAGCTTAAGATTTCACCTATAATGACTAATCGCGGTTCTGTTAGAAGCAATCGATAATCAGTACAACTTAAATTAAGAGCAATAATCAATGAAAATTTCCAATGAAGACAAAAAGCAATTACGACGGTTAGGCCACAACCTAAACCCAGTTGTTACAGTTGCAGGTAATGGGTTAAGCAAAAATGTTTTAGCTGAAATTGATCGAGCGCTTAATGATCACGAGCTCATCAAGGTTAAAATCTGTGGTGGTGACAGTCAAGCTAAGTCCGAAGTCATTAAGGAAATTTGCGGGCAACTTTCCGCTCAAACAGTTCAATCTGTTGGTCACATAGCGCTAATATTGAAAAAATCAGAGAAGCCAAATCCTAGATTATCCAATTTGCTGCGATAATTTAAGAATTTAATTCTTAAATATACCTCACATCGTCAATTTCATATTCCACATCTCCGGATGGGGTCTTGACTAGAACCACATCACCAACTTCTTTTGCAACTAATGCTCGAGCTATGGGAGACTGGTATGAAACTTTATTTTTCTTGATATCCGATTCATCATCACCAACTATTTGATAGTAAGTCCGCTCATCTGTTTCTAGATTCACAATATACACAGTGCTGCCAAAGATCACCTTGTCCCCAGAAGGAATTTCAGTGACATCAATAATTTGAGCATTACTAAATTTAGCTTCAATTTGCTGAATGCGTCCCTCTGCAAAACTTTGCTGTTCTCGAGCAGCATGGTATTCGGCATTTTCCTTAAGGTCGCCATGCGCACGAGCTTCAGCAATTGCTGCAATAATTCTTGGGCGATCAATCTTCTTTAGTCTCTCTAGTTCGATACGGAGGTTTTCAGCTCCAGATAAAGTCATAGGCACCTTACTCATTCTTTACCCCTTAAATGAAGATCCTGCAATTTGTTAACCTTTATTTCACCTTGAATCTGCAGGGCCATACAGACAGCCTCTCCACCTGCCAAAGTGGTTGTGTAGTAGACCCCATGCTGTTCAGCGCTCGAGCGGATTGGCGCAGAAGCCGCGATTGCTTGACGACCCTCAGTTGTATTGATGATGAGATCAATCTGATCATTTTTAATCATATCAACAATATGAGGACGACCTTCTTGGACTTTATTGACAGTTTCCACAGAACAACCGGCATCGGACAAAATTCTAGATGTGCCCTCTGTAGCTACTAATTTGAACCCTATATTTATCAAACTAATAGCAACATCAACGATGCCACTTTTATCTGGATCTCGCACACTCAAAAACGCCGTTCCTTTAGAAGGTATTGGGTTTCCAGCACCTAGTTCTGCTTTAAGATAAGCCTCTGCAAAGGTGCGCCCAACACCCATTGCCTCACCTGTAGATTTCATTTCTGGGCCAAGAATGGGGTCTACACCCGGAAACTTATTGAATGGCAACACAGCCTCTTTGACGCTAAAAAAATTAGGTGTTATTTCTTTAATGAAATCCTGATCCTTTAGCGAGACCCCTGCCATGCAGCGAGCAGCCACCTTAGCCAAAGATATACCTATACACTTAGATACAAAAGGGACAGTTCTAGCAGCACGAGGATTTACCTCAATCACATAAACTTTACCGTCTTGCCATGCTAACTGTACATTCATTAGGCCTTTAACTTGAAGCTCAATAGCCATAGTTTTTACAATTTCACGCATTTCATTCTGAACATCACTGGGAAGACTGTATGGTGGCAAGGCGCAAGCGGAGTCCCCTGAGTGGATTCCCGCCTGTTCGATATGTTGCATAATTGCCCCAATAACTACATCTTTCCCATCAGAAACAGCATCTATATCTACCTCAATAGCAGAAGACAAAAAGTAATCTAGTAATATCGGGGCATCTCCTGACACTTTAAGGGCCTGATCCATATAGCGAGCCAGCTCGTCTTGTTGGTAGACAATCTCCATAGCTCTTCCGCCCAGAACATAAGAGGGGCGGACAACTAGTGGGTATCCAATCGCTGTCGCTGCATTTATAGCGTCCCCAGAAGAACGAACAATAGCGTTTGAAGGCTGAAGCAATTCTAACTTATTAATCATTCCCTGAAACCGCTCTCGATCTTCCGCTAAATCAATAGCATCGGGTGTTGTTCCAATAATTGGCACCCCTTCGTCTTCTAAAGCCTGCGCTAGCTTCAATGGAGTCTGTCCACCAAATTGGACAATGACGCCTTTAGGATTCTCCACATTTACAATTTCCAATACGTCTTCTAGTGTAACTGGCTCAAAGTACAAGCGATCAGATGTATCGTAATCAGTAGATACTGTTTCAGGATTACAGTTAACCATGATGGTTTCATAGCCATCTTCACGCATTGCTAAAGCAGCATGCACACAACAATAATCAAATTCTATGCCTTGCCCAATTCGGTTAGGGCCTCCACCCAGTACTAAAATTTTATCACGCACCGATGGTTGCGCCTCGCACTCTTCTTCATAGGTTGAATACATATAGGCTGTGGAGGTTGAAAATTCAGCTGCACATGTGTCCACACGCTTAAATACTGGACGCACATTAGCTGTATGCCGAAAAGTTCTAAAGTCTTTCTCGCTGACATCTAGTAGTGCCGCTAAACGTTTATCGGAAAATCCTTTGCGTTTAAGACGAAAAAGTTGCTTTGCATTAATAACATTCAGTCGAAGTCCTTCAAGAGATGCTTCTTCTAGAATCAAATCTTCTATCTGAAAAAGAAACCAAGGATCAATAGCTGTAAGTCTGAACACCTCGGAGACATCCATGCCTGCTCGAAAAGCATCGCCAACATACCAAATACGCTCTGAACCAGCGACTCTTAATTGATGTCGCAATTCAACCAAGTCATCCTTCGTGGTAATATCTATCTGTTTCTCAAAACCTGCCGACCCAACCTCTAGCCCTCGAATAGCTTTATGTAGAGATTCCTGAAAAGTGCGACCAATAGCCATAACTTCGCCTACTGATTTCATTTGCGTAGTCAGTTTAGCATTAGCTTGGTTAAACTTTTCAAAAGCAAATCGAGGAATCTTTGTTACCACATAATCAATACTGGGTTCAAAGGAAGCTGGCGTAGCACCTCTGGTTATATCATTCTGGAGTTCATCTAAGGTATAGCCAACTGCCAATTTTGCTGCCACCTTAGCAATAGGAAAGCCTGTGGCTTTTGATGCCAGCGCAGAGGAGCGGGATACTCTTGGGTTCATCTCGATAACCACCATCCTGCCATCATCTGGGTTGACTGCAAACTGCACATTTGAGCCACCTGTTTCGACACCAATTTCTCGCAGCACTGCAATAGAGGCATTACGCATAATTTGATATTCTTTGTCTGTGAGCGTCTGAGCTGGAGCAACAGTAATAGAGTCACCTGTATGAATGCCCATTGGATCTAAGTTTTCAATGGAGCAAACGATAATACAATTATCATTTGTATCTCGTACTACCTCCATTTCAAATTCTTTCCATCCAAGTAAGGACTCATCAATTAACAACTCATTAGTTGGCGATAACTCAAGTCCACGTCGGCAGATCTCAACAAATTCTTCTCGGTTATATGCTATTCCCCCTCCTGATCCTCCCATTGTGAATGATGGTCGTATAATACAAGGGTACCCAAATAAGTCTGGAACTTTGAGCGCTTCCTCTAGGCTGTGCACAATAAGCGCTCTAGCAGTCTCCAAGCCAATTTTCTTCATTGCGACGGCAAAAAGACTTCTATCTTCCGCTTTTTTAATTGCATCTTGGTCGGCGCCAATCATCTCCACGTCAAATTTATCTAGAACCCCTTCTCGATGAAGGTCTAAAGCACAATTCAGCGCTGTCTGCCCACCCATAGTTGGCAACAACGCATCAGGCTTCTCTTCCTCAATAATTTTTGCAACAGTGCGCCACTCTACCGGTTCGATATAAGTGGCATCAGCCATAGAAGGGTCTGTCATGATAGTGGCAGGATTAGAGTTCACCAAGATGACACGAAAACCTTCGTCCCTTAAAGCCTTGCAAGCTTGCGCGCCAGAATAATCAAACTCACAGGCTTGACCAATAACAATAGGCCCAGCCCCAAGGATTAAAACGCTTTTAATATCAGTTCTTTTTGGCATAACTTATCAATTCAAAAAAGTGGTCAAATAATAGGGAGGCCTCATGCGGCCCTGGACTGGCTTCGGGGTGCCCCTGGAAGCCAAAAGCTGGCTTATCTGTTCGATGTATCCCCTGAACAGAACCATCAAACAGTGAGTAATGTGTGACACGAAGAGTGGACGGAAGTGATCTCTCATCAACAGAAAACCCGTGATTTTGACTGGTGATCACAACTTTTCCAGCTCCAATATCTTTTACTGGGTGATTGGCTCCATGATGGCCAAATTTCATTTTCATGGTTTTCGCACCACTAGCTAAGGCCAACAGTTGGTGTCCTAGGCAAATACCAAATATCGGAATGTCCGTCTTCAGTATTTCTCTGATAGAGTCCACAGCATAAGTGCATGGCTGCGGATCTCCTGGTCCATTAGATAAAAATATACCATCAGGATTCATTTCTAATACTTC
>CAJIZZ010000013.1 GCA_905181945.1 uncultured Porticoccus sp.
GTGGGATTACCAAGTCATAACCCCAAGAATAATATAGATCTAAAGCCTGTCGACGCAATTTCTCCATTTTAAGAGCTTGCTCAGGCAATACATCCTCAATACCATCTGGCAATAACCACTGATTAACTACAGCCATTACATCTACCTGCTTGATCTAAATTTGCTCATAGGTCACAAAAAATTCCAATCATCCCATTCTTAAATTATTCACCTTTTTGGCTGTTCAAGTAACGAAAGAAGTCACTCTTTGGGTCCACCAAAAGTACATCACCTTTATTCGCAAAGGATTTTCTGTAAGCAGACAAGCTGCGGATGAAGGCGTAAAATTCTGGATTTTTTGTATATGCAGCAGCATAAGTAGAGGTTGCAGTTGCATCACCCTGGCCTCGGGTTTCCTCAGCGATCCTATACGCGTTGGCCAGCAAAATTGTCTTCTGACGGTCCGCATCTGCGCGTATTTTTTCAGCCGATTCGCGCCCCTCAGAACGCAATATTCTAGCCTCTTTTTCACGCTCGGCTTTCATTCTCCTATAAACTTGCTCGCTTACTTCTGGCGGTAAATCAATTCCCTTAACGCGAACATCCACCACCTCGACCCCTAAGGATTGACCAAGAGTTAAATTGAGCTTATCTGCTAAGTGTTTCATTAGCTGATCACGCTCACCAGACACCACCTCGTGTAGTGTTCTTGCGCCAAACTGATTACGCAGGCCATCATTCACACGGCTAGCTAAGCGCTCCTGAGCTACAGCCTGATTGCCGCCAGTTGCCCTGTAGTAAACATCTACATCAATGATTCGCCACTTAGAAAAAGCATCAACAATTAGCCTCTTCTTTTCTATGGTAAAAAAGCTAGCAGGATCTGCATCCAACGTTAGAACTCTGCCATCAAATTTTCTAACCTGATCAACAAAGGGAATTTTATAGTGCAATCCTGGTTGAATATCAGTTTCTATAAGGCGACCAAACCTTAATTTGACACCTAGTTCTGTTTCTTGAATGACATATAAGGAACTGCTGCCAACTAGGGCCAACACCAAAAGAAGTACTAAGGATAAAGAACGACTAGTCATCTAACGACCCTCCCTTGATCTGGCTGAATTCTGGCGACTTGAGTTGCTATCATATTTTTCATTAGAATTACTTGACCCATATGCCGGTAGTTTTACTTGCGATGAACTTGATTGCATAATTTTATCCAGAGGCAGATAAAGCATATTATTGCCGCCCTCAACATCAACTAGCACCTTTGTGCTGCTACTCATAACTTCTTCCATTGCATCCAAATAAATTCGTTGGCGTGTTACTTCTGGTGCTTTATTGTATTCCGACAACAACAGCTCAAATCTCTTCGATTCACCCTGCGCCTCCGCAACCACTTGCTCTAGATAGCCGTTAGATTCTTCAATCAATCGCTGGGCTTGGCCTCTGGCTTCAGGAATAATGCCATTCGAATAAGTCTGAGCTTCATTAACAAGCCTCTCTTTGTCTTCTCGAGCTTTAATCACATCATCGTAAGCAGCCTTGACTTGGCTAGGCGGTTTAGCTTCCTGTATATTGATTTTACGAACCTTTATTCCCGTGCCATAGTTATCGAGATAAGTCTGTAATCTAAGCTGAACCTCATCACCAATTTTTAAGCGCCCTGTAGAAACTACCTCATCTAGCTTGCTGCTGCCCACCACATGGCGTAATGCACTATCAGAAGCTTGACGTAAGCTCAGTTCAGGATCTTTTACATTAAGTACAAAAGATTTTACATCGTTAATGTTGTATTGCACGGTGAGTGGCAACTCTACAATATTTTCATCTTCTGTCAGCATTTGACCTTGACTTGAGTACTGGCGTTCCTCAGTAACGCGAACCTTCGTAACGCTATCTACTAAAGGGGGATTCCAGTGAAGTCCAGGCCCCATAGTGTCCAAGAATTTCCCTAGGCGCAAAACAACTGCCTGTTCTTTTTCATCAACTTGATAAAAGCCTGTTATGCTCCATCCAATAATTAGAACAGTCAGGATGAGTCCAACCAAACTCTTGTTGCCACTTCCGCCGCTTGATTTTTTTCCACCGCCACCGCCAGAACCGAAGATGCTCTCTATACGAGATCGGATTTTTTTCAACGCCTCGTCAATATCTGGAGGGCCATCACTGCTGTTATTGGCGCCCCAAGGGTCTTTGCCGCCTCCAGGTTCATTCCAAGCCATAATAATCTCCAAGTTTTTTATATTTTGCGTAGTTTTACCAATTGTACCCTGCCACCAATTAAATACTATTACTTCAAGACCAAAATATACTATTTAAAAAAATATAAATATTTAATTAATCTCAGTTAACTGAGTAGGATTTATGCTCAAATCCTTTAGTATCCGAAGATAGTCTATCCTGGGAATTCTGACTTTTAATAAAGAATCACCGTTATCCCTTAAGGTCTCAGCTATGACTGCATTATTTTGATAAAAAATAGCTCTCAATTTTCCCATACCTGGGGTGATCTTCAGCTGCTCACAAATCATATCCTTAGACAACAACTCAGACATTGCTTGCAATAATAGTTCACACCCAATTCCAGTTTGAGCTGACAGCCAAACCGCAATCGGCCTGCCGCTTGCATCTCGGTCTATCTTTTGGTCAGTTTGGTCCAGTAGGTCTATTTTATTAAAAATAATCAGTGTTGGAAGTTTTAGGGCACCAATTTCTGACAACACATCATTAACATGTTTGATATTAATCTGCCGCATTTCAGAAGGTGCATCTACCACATGCAAAAGCAACGTAGCACTTGCAGTTTCTTCTAGTGTAGCCTTAAAAGCTTCTATTAGTTTATGCGGTAAGTGGCTAATAAAGCCCACCGTATCCGCCAGAATGGTGGAGCCAACATCATCTAGATCTATATGGCGCATAGTCGGATCTAATGTTGCAAAAAGCTGGTCAGCGACATAAACGCTTGATGCCGAAAGTCTATTAAATAACGTTGATTTACCTGCATTCGTGTACCCAACCAAAGAGACAGTAGGTACTTCTGCTCGCTCACGAGAACGACGACTCTGATTTCGTTGACTTCGTACCTTCTCCAGCCGCTTAAGAATAGACTTAATTCGAGCACGTAATAATCTTCGATCGGTTTCCAGCTGAGTTTCTCCTGGACCTCGTAATCCTATACCTCCTTTTTGTCGCTCTAGATGAGTCCATCCACGAACCAGTCTTGTTGACATATGTTGCAATTGCGCTAGCTCGACCTGCAATTTACCCTCGTGTGTGCGAGCTCGCTGTGCAAAAATATCGAGGATTAGCGCTGTCCTATCCAATACGCGACATTCAAGTTCGCCCTCTAGATTTCTTTCTTGGCTAGGAGAAAGGCTATGATTAAAAATTACAATATCAGCACAGTACTCGCAGATTGCTTGCTTTAGCTCGTCAAGCTTGCCGGTGCCAACGAAATATTTTCGATGGGGGGTACTTCTGGATCCAGCAACCAAGAAAACAGGATCTCCGCCTGCAGAAATAACCAATTCTTCAAATTCTCTCGGATCTTCTGGTTCGCGCTCACTATCTAATTTTAAGTGCACTAAAATAGCAACTTCACCAGAATCTGGACGCTCAAAAAACAATTAGCACTCCCTATAGCTCAATAGTTTAATTTTCATTTTCATCACTCATATCAATTTCTGGCAACCGCACGCTACGGGAAGGGACTATGGTGGAAATGGCATGCTTATACACCATTTGACTTACTGTGTTTTTTAACAATACTACAAATTGATCAAAGGATTCTATCTGCCCTTGTAGTTTAGTTCCGCTTATAAGAAAAACAGAGACCGGTATGCCCTCTTTGCGTAAAATATTTAAGAAAGGGTCCTGAAGATTATTTCTTTTTGACATTAAAACTCCTCTATTCCAATGCTTATTGGCATACAACACTAGTGGCTGGTCGTTCTACCTACAATACTGCTGCAAAACATTCCTGTATACACATGAGTCTTTTAAAATTTTTAAGCAATCAGCTAATGCTTTTTCAGAAAAAACTTTTTTTTCATCTGCATAATTAATGTGGATTTGATGTAAATGGGGCCATTTTTTCAACCAAGTCAACTGACGCTTAACAAGTTGTCTTGTCGCTATAATGCCTAGACGGTATACCTCATCATAACCAATATCTCCCGATAAATATCTCCACATTTGCTTATATCCAACAGCGCGCAGAGAAGAAAGATCTGGATGTAGGTCTCCTCGCTCATATAGTACCTGAACCTCAGACTCAAAGTCTGCATCAAGCATTAATTTAAATCGCCGCTCAGTACACTGATTTAAATATAGTCGATCCAACGGCATTAGTGCGATCTGCACAAGCTTGTAATCATTTAAGATAGACTCAATTAAGCTTCCCTTCTCTTGCTGATTTCGCTTTATGAGGGACAAGGGCTTACCTGTTATCTGAAAAACTTCTAATGCCCGCTGTATACGTTGAGAATGATTAGGATGCAGCGCTCCAGCAGACTCTGGATCAATCTCTGCAAGCTGAGCATGCAAATAAGGCCACCCTTTTTCTCTCGCATCAGCTTCAATTTTTTTGCGTATTTTAAGGTCAGATGGCGGGTTATCTGCCAGACCATCAAGAAGCGCTTTAAAATAAAGCATTGTTCCGCCTACCAATAACGGGATCCCGCCTTGTCTAGTGATATCTTCCATTTCTTTTCGAGCATCTTGTGCAAAATCGGCCGCAGAATAGGCTTCAGAGGGATCTCGAATATTGATTAATCGATGGGGAACCTGTTCTAGCAATTCTCGGGTTGGTTTTGCCGAGCCGATATCCATTCCCCTGTAGACTTGTGACGAATCAACACTAATCAGTTCAACAGGTAGGTGATTTCGAAGTGCTACCGCTAAATCTGTTTTTCCTGAAGCCGTTGGCCCCATAAGAAAAATAGCGGGTGGCAACTGGGGAGCATCTAAATAGTTATCACTCACCAACTATTGCCCTCGCATGAATAGCTTGTCCAGATCTGGCAGGCTAACTTGCGTCCATGTAGGCCGCCCATGGTTGCA
>CAJIZZ010000014.1 GCA_905181945.1 uncultured Porticoccus sp.
TTGCTGAAGAAGTGGTTGCTGAAGAAGTGGTTGCTGAAGAAGTGGTTGCTGAAGAAGTGGTTGCTGAAGAAGTGGTTGCTGAAGAAGTGGTTGCTGAAGAAGTGGTTGCAAAAAAACCAGCTATAAAAAAACCAGCTATAAAAAAACCAGCTATAAAAAAACCAGCTACAAAAAAAGAGTAATGTATTTAGACATACAGAGTTTTTCTTAAGCGGCTTTTAGGCCGCTTTTTTTTACCAAAAAATCTATGAATTTACAAAAATAAAAACTGTCTTGAAAAAATTAGGGTTGTTTTTTTTATTTTTTAAGATACTGTGACAATATACAGTATTCGAATGATGGCGGTTGTATGTCTTTGATTTTAGGTGTGGATCCTGGCTCTCGTAAAACTGGCTTTGGTATTATCAAGACAGGGGCTCAGGCTGGCTCTAAAATTGAATACGTTACCAGCGGAATCGTTCGCCTACCATCCGGAGCATTGCCTGCCCGCTTAAAGATAATTTTTGATAGTATCTCCCAGTTAATTCAACAGTACCAACCAGAAGAAATGGCTATAGAGGAAGTTTTTCTTGCTCGCGACCCCAGTGCTGCCCTAAAACTAGGTCAAGCTAGAGGGGCGGCTATCGTGGCTGGTGCTGCAGCAGGACTGGCTATAGGGGAATATGCTGCTCGCACAGTAAAGAAGTCAGTTGTTGGAAGCGGGGCAGCCAGCAAAGAGCAAGTTCAGCATATGGTTAAGCATATATTAGGACTGCCGTCTGCGCCTGCTGAGGATGCAGCCGACGCTCTTGCAGTGGCGCTTTGCCATGCTCAAACTAATTCGATGGGATTGGCTTTAGGTGGATCGTATCGTTATTCGAAGGGAAGACTTAAACGAGTCGCCACTCCACTTGGTTGATTTTATGAGGATATTTATTTGATTGGTAGAATTTCAGGGATCTTGCTAGAGAAGAAAGCACCAGAATTGCTGGTTGATGTACAGGGTGTTGGTTATGAGTTGCTGGTTTCTCTAACTACTTTTTTTGCGCTGCCAAATTGCGGTGAAAAGACTACCCTTTACGCTCATATGGTTGTTAGAGAAGATGTCCAGCAGCTATATGGATTTAGTGAATTTAGTGAACGTGAGTTATTTCGTATGCTCATAAAAGTTAATGGTGTTGGGCCAAAGATGGCTTTAACTATACTGTCGGGTATGACAACTAAAGATTTTTATGAATCAGTGCAGGCGAATGATACAGAAAGATTAGTTAAGCTTCCGGGCGTTGGAAAAAAGACTGCAGAGCGTTTAATAATTGAGGTGCGTGATCGCTTGCCTGCTTCTTTTGGGGATGCAGCTGCCTCGGAAAATGTTTCTGGTGGAGTGTCGTTCCGTGGTAGGTTGGACGCCCAAGAGGAAGCTGAAAGCGTGTTAATTGCGTTAGGATATAAGCCTCAAGAAGCATCTCGAATGATTGGTGCTGCTGCACGAAGTTTTGATGAAGAAAAAGATAGCAATAGCGAGCAAGTCAGTGAAAAATTAATTCGATTGGCCCTCAAGAGTATGGTGAAAATCTGACTTTGTCTTATAGAGAAAGCGCTAACAGAAGATAATTTTTTGAACGGTTCTCATAGGATCTCTTCCTTATATAAAGATATAATTAAAATATGATAGAAACTGACCGACTAATATCTCCTGAAGCTGATGCTCGGGAAGAGCGTTTTGATCGCGCCATTCGGCCCTTGAGTCTTAATGATTATGTGGGACAACGGGTAGTGCGAGAGCAGATGGAAATTTTTATTAGTGCAGCACGCAAAAGAAGTGAGCCTTTAGACCATACTTTGATTTTTGGCCCCCCTGGCCTTGGAAAAACAACTTTAGCTCATATTATTGCCCATGAAATGGGTGTTGGATTAAAGACCACCTCCGGTCCAGTTCTTGAAAAAGCTGGAGATCTTGCCGCATTGATGACAAATCTTGAGCCAGGAGATGTGCTTTTTATCGACGAGATTCATCGCCTGAGTCCTGTGGTTGAAGAAGTTATTTATCCTGCTATGGAAGATTATCAGTTAGATATTATGATTGGCGAAGGACCAGCAGCTCGATCAATTAAGCTTGATATACCGCCCTTTACGCTTGTTGGCGCTACCACTAGGGCTGGTCTGCTAACTTCTCCTTTGAGAGATCGCTTTGGCATTGTTCAACGACTGGAGTTTTACTCTGATGAGGAGTTGAGTTCAATAGTCTCTCGCTCAGCTAAAATTCTTGGTGTGACGACAGATGATAGGGGTACTCAGGAGATTGCTTGTCGCTCAAGGGGAACGCCGCGTATAGCAAATCGTCTTTTGCGTCGAGTTAGAGATTATGCCGATGTAAAGGCTGACGGGGTTGTTACATCAAATATAGCTGATATGGCGTTAAATATGTTGAATGTAGATGCCGCTGGTTTTGACCATATGGATCGTCGGGTAATGCTTGCGATAATTGAAAAATTTGATGGCGGACCTGTGGGAATAGATAGTATAGCAGCTGCGATTAGCGAAGAAAGAGATACCTTAGAGGATGTTATAGAGCCTTATTTAATACAACAGGGTTATCTGCTGCGCACACAGAGAGGGCGAATAGTAACGCGTCGAGCCTATGAGCATTTTGGTTTAAAAGAGCCAAAAAAATAGCTAATAATTTGGAGTTCATGGATAAATGACGCAAAAATATTGTTTACCTATCCGCGTGTATGTTGAAGATACTGATGCCGGAGGCATAGTATATTACGCCAACTATCTTAAGTATATTGAACGGGCTAGAACAGAATTAATACGCACTTTAGGTTTCGATAAGCCAGCATTGTTTGGCAGCCTGCAGTTTGTTGTTCACTCTGTAAATATTAAATATATTCAATCAGCAGTTTTGGATGATCAAATTACCGCAACAGCACAACTAAAAGATGTGTCGCGAACCTCGTTTGTTGTCACTCAGGGCGTGCTCAGAGGAAATGATGTCTTAGTGAGGGCGGAGGTCAAAGTGGCGTGCATCGATCGCGAGAAAAAGAAACCTCAGGTAATACCGGAGGATATGTTGAAAAAGTTGAAAGCTGAAATAAAAAATGAGAAAGGAGAGCGCGGCGAATGACTGAACAGTTATCTTTATGGAGCTTGATTGTTAATGCTTCCTTGTTAGTACAGTTTGTTATGCTGTTACTTTTTTTTGCATCAGTTGTATCTTGGGTGGTGATTATTCAGAGAGGATTGTATTTAAGAAATGCGGCACATAATTTGCGTCAATTTGAAGATGATTTTTGGTCAGGAATAGATCTTAATCAGCTATACGATGATATTAGAGGCAGGGATGGTGGAGAGGGTCTCGCCAGTATATTCCGAGCCGGATTTCGCGAATTTAGTAAGCTATCGCAACAAGCCGGTGTTGAGCCAGATGCGGTTATGGAGGGAGCTGAAAGGTCGATGCGGGTAGCTTTATCGCGTGAAGAGGAAAAGCTAAATCAGCATTTACCATTCCTCGCCAGCGTTGCCTCTGTGAGTCCGTATATTGGTTTATTTGGGACTGTTTGGGGTATTATGAATTCATTCCGCGGGCTTGCTAATGTGCATCAGGCCACATTAGCAGTAGTTGCTCCTGGAATATCGGAAGCATTGATAGCAACTGCTATGGGTCTTTTTGCAGCAATTCCGGCAGTACTCGCTTATAACAGATACTCTTCAGCTGCCGACACTACTTTTAATAGCTATGAGACATTTGCAGAAGAATTGTCCACGATTTTACACCGCAGGATTTATAGTAAGTGACTATAAAGGCTTCAAAGCATAAGCGTCGATTGGTTGCTGAAATCAATGTTGTTCCTTATATCGATGTAATGCTAGTGCTGTTGATAGTTTTTATGGTGACCGCCCCATTGCTCATGCAGGGTGTTAAAGTTGAGTTGCCGAATGCCCCATCTGCGCCTTTAGGTAAAAATGATAGAGACCCCTTAATTGTTTCAATTAAGGCTGACGGTACCTTTTATCTTGATTTGGGTAATGGGAGAAATATGGAGGAACCATTAACATCGATTATAAAAAAGGTGAAAAAAGTATTGCGCCAAGAACCCAAAACATCTGTTTTAGTTTGGGGGGATGCCAGTGTTCGCTATGGTTCTGTCGTGAGACTGATGAGTGATTTGCAGAATGCTGGAGCGCCGTCTGTCGGCCTTGTAACCGAACCGCTTAGAAAAAACTAACTACCATGTTATCTGAAAGACCTATTTCGTTGTTTTTAGCCGTTCTCTTTAGCTTCATTCTGCATAGCTTGGTAATCTATTTTTTGGTTGGCAAATGGGGAGAGACAACTAAGCCTAGTAAAGTCATATCTCCGAAATATATACAAGCCAAACTTGTGAATTTAGATAATGCGGTAAAACCAAAGCCTAAAAAAGCATCTAAACCAAAACCAAAGCCAAAGCCTAAAAAAGTATCTAAACCAAAACTGCAAGAAGACCGTGAAGAAATCAAAAGGCATGTACCTGATGCACTGGAGGCAGAAAAACAGTTAGCGTTAGATCAAGATAATGAAAAATTAACTGCTAGTTATTCCGCTTACATCATGGAAAGAATTGAAGCTAATTGGAATAGACCCCCAAGTGCTAGAAGAGGGATGGAGGTTGCTCTAATTATTCAGTTGGTGCCAACTGGCCAGGTAATTAATGTAACAATGGTTAAATCTAGTGGTAGCGAGGCTTTTGATCGTTCCGCACAACAAGCAGTTCATAAGGTAGGTAGGTTTGAGAGATTACAGCAGCTAGATGCCCAGGCATTTGAGAAAAATTTTAGAAAGTTACGTCTAGTTTTCAGGCCAGATGACTTGAGGTTATAAAAAGTGAAAAAAATTAGTGTTATTTCAGTATTTTTTTTGTTGGCTTTAGCTTATCCAGTTGCAACAACTGCAAGCTTAACGATTGAGATTACAAAAGGAGTAGACAATCCTACTAAAATTGGAATCTCTCCCATCACCCAAGATGGCGCAATTTTACCAGAAGACATAGGCGATATTATAGAGGAGAACCTTAGGAGAAGCGGCCTTTTTGGTCCTATTCCCAGGAAGGATATGTTGTCTTTTCCCAGGTCAGTCAAAGAAGTGTATGCGCGTGACTGGTTAATCCTGGGTGTGGAATACCTTCTTGTTGGGAACGCCTTGCTACATAATGGAGTTTATCAAATTACCTTTAGCCTTATAGAGGTGCATAGTTCTAGAGTGGCTTTCACAAAGGTTGCGAAAGGCTCTATAGGGCAATTGCGTGATCTGGCTCATCATATTAGCGATGAAGTATATCTGGCTGTAACAGGCATCCCCGGAGCGTTCTCAACTCGCATAGCCTATGTGACTGCTGTGGCGTTAAATGGAAAAACTAGATTTAAACTAATGGTTGCAGATGCAGACGGCGCTAGAGAAAAACTGTTGCTGGAATCCAATCATCCTATAATGTCACCCTCGTGGTCTCCTGATGCAAAAGAATTAGTTTATGTCTCATTCGAGACAGGTCGACCTGCCATTTTTCGTCAAAAATTATCTAATGCTAACAGAGAGCAGTTAACTAATTTTAAGGGATTAAATGGAGCCCCATCTTGGTCTCCAGATGGGAGAAAATTAGCACTAGTTCTTTCAAAAGACGGGAATCCTGAAATTTATACCTTTGACCTGAGGAGTCATAAATTTGCTCGACACACAAATCATTTTGCAATAGATACCGAGCCATGTTGGTCACCAGACAGTAAGTTTCTAATTTTTACATCAGACAGGGGTGGGTCGCCACAAGTATACAAATTAGAACTCAAGACAGGCAAAGTAAATCGTTTAACATTTCATGGCGCATACAATGCAAGACCAAGACTTGCTGCAGATGGAAGAACTTTGGTTATGATCCATAAGAGCGAGAAGCAGTTTCATATTGCAACGCAAGACTTGGTGACTGGAGATTTAAGGGTTTTAACTAACACGAGCCTAGACGAGTCGCCGACAGTAGCACCAAATAGTGCTATGCTACTTTATGCGACAAAGAAAAATAATAAAGGGGTCCTAGCGGCAGTTTCGCTAGATGCAGGGGTTAAGTTTTTTCTACCAAGTCGCCAGGGGGATGTTCGTGAGCCTGCTTGGTCCCCAAAATAAAAAATTAGAACAAAGATCATCAGGCACAATCAGAGAAATATAATCATCTCCTAATAGGAAAATATAATGAAAATTACAACTTACAAATATAGTGCAATAGCCTTAATCTCCTCTGTTTTATTAGCGGGCTGCTCTTCTGTAGCAACAATGCCAAGTGATAATATAACGACAGGATCGGTTGATGATAGTTCCATAAGAGGCTCTTCAATAGGAACGGACAGTAGAGTTTCCCGTGTATTTTACTTTGAGTTTGATAAGGTTGTACTGAATGCTGAAGCGCGATCTGCATTGCGTCTTCATGCTCAAAATCTTCAATCCAACCGAATTAATATTCGCTTGCTGGGCCATGCTGATGAACGCGGTAGCCGCGAATATAATATGGCGCTAGGAGAAAGCAGAGGGAACGCTGTCCGTGACTTTTTAATTCAAGAAGGAGTTAATAGGTCATTGATCGAAGTGGTTAGCTATGGAGAAGAGCAAGCTGCTGTCTCAGGAAGCGAGGAAGGCTCTTGGGCGCTAAATCGTCGAGTAGAATTAAAATGATAGCTTAACAAGCGTAAAATTAAAATATACAGCGTCTGGTGTTAAAAGTTCAATTCGACATATATTTAGGTGATAGCCTGCTGGCACCCAAAAAACCTTAATCAGTCATTGTTAGGAGCACCTTGTTGTATGCCCCCATATAATTATGTTGTAGTTTGTTTGGCTATTTTTTCAATGTCTGTTATTGCCGCTGCCCCAGTTTCAGAGATTGGCAAAAAACTGGAAACTACTAATAACTCCGTTGATTTAAGTGCGGACTCGCAATCTCTTCAGTATGACCCTCACTATCAAGGGCAGCTTCTAAAAGAAGAGGTTAAAGTGCTCCGAGGTATGGTGGAAGAGTTAAGGAATGAGGTAGAACTGCTTTCAAAAAGACAAATAGAAAATTATCTTAATTTGGATCGTCGGCTTTCCGAACAGACCAATAAGCCTGGATCAACTTTAAGTATAGCTGCTGGTAAAACTCTGGATATATTATCCAAGCAGGTCCCAGATAACACTCAACCAGTAATACTACCGTTGAGTGAAGAGAAAGAGAGAGATCATTACCATGAAGCTTATGCTTACCTAAAATCAGGCGATATAAATAAAGCCATATCTGGATTTAAAGTACATATTGTTGCATACCCCAAAGGTGGATATGTTGCTAATGCATATTATTGGCTTGGCGAGATATATTTACTTCAAAGCGAGCTAGATTTGGCTCGCCAGTCGTTTTCTGTAATCCATGAAGATCACCCTGCGCATGAAAAATACTCAGATGCTAAGTTTAAATTAGGGCAGGTATATTTCATGCTGGGGGATATGATCAAAGCAAAGAAACTGCTTGAGAGTATTGCATCAAGCGATAGTAACGCCACCTTGTTGGCGAGGAGATATCTTGATGAAAATTTCTAGCCCTAGGTCTCCCCTAGCTATATCAAAACGTTAGCTTTAGGTTGAGTGGTTGCTGTTGAATTAAAACTTGATTTTTCATTCTTCATGGGTAAGATATGCACCTCTTCAAGCGGGTCGTTAGCTCAGTTGGTAGAGCAGTTCCCTTTTAAGGAATTGGTCGTTGGTTCGAACCCAACACGACCCACCATATCTTAAGAAGTTATAATTTTTTTCTGCCTAACTCTGTTTTTCGATATACAAATAATATGTGTTAAAATCCAATAGAGAGTATCGACTGAAAATTCGTTATGGACTCACATCTAAACTCAAATTTTTCAAGACTAGACCTTATTGACAAGCCCAGGAGCGATCGTGCGGTTGAGATGCATCTGGGTAAAATTCAACAACAAGTTGAATGTACATCTGAGGAAGCAGCGACATACAAGAAAGATATTAAGCAGTTACTTGATGATAAGAATGCAGTCATAGTTGCTCACTATTATACCGACCCTTTGATTCAGGAGCTGGCAGAAGAAACAGGCGGCCTTGTATCTGACTCCTTGGAAATGGCAAGATTTGGCAACAGTCATACAGCCTCTACGCTTGTTGTAGCAGGCGTTAAATTCATGGGTGAGACAGCTAAAATCTTGACACCAGAAAAAACAGTCTTGATGCCTACTCTTGAGGCAACATGTTCGCTTGATATTGGCTGCCCTGTTGAGGATTTCAGTAATTTTTGTGACCAGTATCCGGATCGCACAGTTGTTGTCTATGCAAATACTTCCGCTGCTGTGAAAGCCCGCGCAGACTGGGTCGTCACTTCTAGTATTGCGCTAGATGTTGTTGACTACCTTGATGCCTGTGGAAAAAAAATTCTTTGGGCTCCAGATAAATACTTAGGCAGCTATATTCAGAAAAAAACTGGCGCTGACATGTTGTTGTGGGATGGAAGCTGTATTGTGCATGAAGAGTTCAAGTTTCAAGGTATAGCCAGGCTAAAGAAAATATATCCTGATGCAGCACTACTTGTTCATCCGGAATCACCTGAAGCCATAGTTGAGATTGCTGATGTTGTTGGTTCGACTTCGCAGCTTATTAAGGCGTCAGGTGTTCTGCCAAACAAACAGATGATCGTAGCTACTGATGTTGGAATTTTTTATAAAATGCAACAGGCGTGTCCTGGAAAAGAGTTAATTATAGCGCCGACAGCAGGAGAGGGAGCTACTTGTCGTAGCTGTGCCAGTTGCCCCTGGATGGGAATGAATGACCTTAAAAACCTTATGGAATCACTGAAATTCAATCACAACGAAATCTCCGTAGAGAAAAATATTAGCCGAAAAGCAATGGCCTCTTTACAGCGGATGCTGGATTTCCACAAGCAACAGTTGTAGTTAGCTGCTCTGCAAGAGAATCATCATAGAGCTTTTATCCTCTCTTCTAGTATGTTTAAGTTTTTAAGTTGCTGGTCGATAACTAATATTTTTTTGTAATCATGAATTAGCAACTTCTTGGCATAAGATAGTTGATCTCTGGCTTGGTCAAACACCCCGGTTAAAATAAAGTATTGAGCTCTAGCCATGTGAACTCCAGGTATGTTGCCTGCCAGTCCTCGAATTTCTGCAAGCAAAAACCATACCTCAGGGTTCTCTGAATGAGTTGCTGCCAGTGAATCTAGCAATGTTTCTGATTTAAGAAAATGATTGGATTTTAGATATGTTTCAGCAAGAGACATTCTTAATGGATAGCTGTTTGGTTGATACCTTAATAGCTGGTTAGTTTTTTCAATAGCAAGATCATATTTTTTTTGATGGCGGTAAAGTTCAATTTCAGCCATTTTGTAGTGCAGTTGATCTGGTAGAGCCTTGAGTAATTGATCGATTGCATCTTTGGCTTCTGAATATTTGCCTAGGCTGATATAGGCAAGCGATGCTCCGTAGAGTGCAGCCTGGCTATTTTTTGAAAGAATTAATTCATTTTTAAAATGATCAATAGATAGGCTGGGGTTATTGTTTATGGCAATAATTGCTCTAGCGCGTATTAAGTGAAATTCAAAGCTATCAGAATACTCTTTTTTTGGTAGCTGACTTAACTTATTCTTGGCGTCTGTAACGCGGTTTTCAGTGAGAGGGTGACTTCGTAAGAATTCCGGAACTTGACTCCCAGTATATCTTGTAAGCTTAAGCATCGCCTCAAACATAGTAGACATGGCTTCTGGATCGATTCCAGCTGCAAGCATTGTTTTTAAACCAAGTCTGTCGGCCTCACGCTCATTTTGCCGGCTATAACGTAAGCTTTCATTTCTCCCCATAGCTTGAGTTGCAGTGAGGCCGGCCATGCCGGCATCACTGCCTATTGTTGCTGCTAAGACTAGGCTGGCGAGTAAACCTGCCATGTTGGCTACTTGATTTTTTTTTCGACTTTCTAGGCGGCGCGCAAAATGCCTTTGGCTAAGATGAGCGATTTCATGCGCAAGGACCGAAGACAGTTGGGCCTCTGATTTTGCAAAGAGAAATAAGCCTGTATGAACTCCAATTACTCCCCCAGGTACAGCGAAAGCGTTCAATGTAGGGTTATCGACAACTATTAACTCTAATCGATGATCTTGCAGCTGACTTCGAAATGCTAACCTGTAAATGAGTTGTTCTAAATAATCGGTCAACAGGGGATCATGGTGTTCATTGATCCTGCTGCGATAGGCTTTAAGCCAGGCTCGACCAAGCTCATATTCTTTTTGTTGAGAAATGCTACCAGAGGAAGTGTCGCCTAGCAGCGGAAGTTTTATGTCGGCACTTTTAATAGGTGTGCTCATGAACATTAGGGCTAATAAAGTTAGCACTGAATAGCGTAAATTTTTAATCAATAGCGATAGTTGGATCATTGGAATTTTTTTATGTCCGGTATTTTATAGTGCCGCTGTAAGTTTAAGATTAAATGGATAACATTGGGTACATTTTAGCCTTAAGAACATAAAGGTGTCGAAAATTTTATTCAATACTCTTGTGGCTTGATCATTGATCTCGTAATCTATGTTGACTAGCATCTATCGACAAGCTTGGAGTTCTGAATGTTAAAAGTACTTGGAAATTGGGTGAATCGCTACTTTGGAGAAGAAGAAGCGGTTTTATTGACTGCGTTACTGGCTATTATCTTTGTTGTGCTAATAACCTTGGGTGAAATACTCGCGCCTTTTATTGCAGCCCTTATATTTGCATTTCTGTTGCAAGGAGGGGTTAACCGCTTGGTTCTTTGTCGTGTTTCTAGAAGAGTTGCGGTGGTTGTCATTTTTTTGCTTTTTGTAGGTATTTTTTCTGCTGTTTTAGTTGTTCTTTTACCTCTAATAGGTCGTCAGGCCCTAAATTTAGCAAACAAAGTTCCCGTCATGTTTGAACATTGGCAAAGCATGCTACTAGTGCTGTCTGAGCAATTTCCGGAAATTTTTTCTGCAAGTCAAATAAAGGATATACTAAGCCAGATCTCGAAAGAATTGGGTGGTATCGCTCAGCACCTGATGGGTTTCTCATTAAACACTTTTCCTAATATTCTTGCCCTTGTTTTGTATGCAATTTTAGTCCCTTTATTAGTTTTTTTTATGCTGAAAGATAAAGATAAACTTTTAGAATTTATGTCTAGTCTTTTGCCTTCTGAACGCCCTATGATGTGGAAAATTTGGCATGAGATGAACGCTCAAATGGCTAATTATGTACGCGGAAAAGCTATTGAGATATTAATTATTGGGTTTGTTAGCTATGCTTCATTTTTGGCTCTTGGTTTGAATTATGCTGCCTTGCTAGCCTTGTTGGTTGGTTTGTCTGTCGTCGTGCCTTTTATTGGCGCTTTACTGGTGACAATACCAGTCGCAATGGTGGCTTACTTTCAATGGGGTTGGGGCGGTGATTTATTTTTATTGCTGGGGGTCTATGCAATCATCCAGGGGTTAGATGGAAACGTGCTGGTTCCTTTGTTGTTTTCAGAAGCCGTTAACTTACATCCAGTAGCAATTATACTGGCTGTGATAGTATTCGGAGGATTTTGGGGATTTTGGGGCGTATTTTTTGCAATCCCTTTGGCGACTTTAGTGAAAGCGCTGTATAGTGCATGGCCTTGCGTTACATCAGCAACTCCTAAGTCATAGCAACTAAACTCCTAAGTCATAGCAGCTATAAGTTATGCAGTTTTTTATGGATTTCGATGAAAAATATATTATTAACATACGTATGCAGCATGCTACTAATGCTTTTTCACAATCAGGCGTTAGGGTTGCCACTTTCTTTTAGTGGTCTGACTGGTGGAACGCAAGCTCATCAAGTTGAGATCGAAAAAAGTGAAACTGATGAGTCTGAGTATCGCTATATAACACTACCCAACCAGATGCAGGTATTGTTGATTGCTGATAGCAGGTCTGATAAGGCGGCAGCTTCTCTTGACGTATTTGTAGGAAGCTCGCATGACCCAATAGGACGTCAAGGGTTGGCACATTTTCTAGAGCACATGCTATTTTTGGGGACAGACAAGTACCCGGACCCTGATGAGTATCAATCTTATATTAATCAGCACGGAGGTCAGCACAATGCTTATACTTCGTTTGAGCACACTAATTACTTTTTTGATATAAACCCTACCAAGTTTGAATCAGCACTGGATCGTTTCGCACGCTTCTTTGTAGCCCCTTCCTTTGATGCTGAATACATTAATCGAGAGATGAATGCTGTGCATTCAGAATATATGGCACGGATAAAAAATGATTATCGTCGTCAAAGAGATGTCTTTTCTCAAATAGTAAATCCTGACCATCCTGCAGCAAAATTTAGTGTGGGCAATTTGAAAACTTTATCCGATACCAAAGACAATCTTGTACGAGATGATTTGCTAGCTTTTTACAAAGAACATTATTCTGCAAATCGAATGGCTTTAGTGGTTCTTGCTCCTCAAACATTAGATGAGATGGAGCTGATGGTTAGATCTAAGTTTGAAGAAGTAAATAACTATAAGACTTTGCAGCCAAAGCACGGGCAACCATTATTTGGGGTGGACTCCCTTCCCCTACTTCTTTCTCTTCGACCTATTCAAGAGTTACGAGAGCTAACCGTTACGATCCCTTTGCCTGCTATGCACGGCTATTATCGAGAAAAGCCGCTGAGCTATATTGCTAACCTTATTGGTGATGAGGGGAAAGGTAGCCTATTGTCTTTGCTAAAAGGAAATGGATGGGCGGAAGCATTGAGTTCAGGAGAGGGTCTTTCTGATACAAGCGGCACCTCTTTTGATATCACGGTCGGATTGACACCCAAAGGAGTATCAAGCTGGCAGCAGGTGGTTGAATTAATTTTCCAGGAGATAGAGTTAATTTCTCAGAAAGGGGTAGAGGAGTGGCGCTGGTTAGAGCAGAGCGTCTTATCTAATGTCGCCTTTCGCTATGAAGAGCTGGGTAGTTCGATGCATCGTGTTAGTCGATTATCCAAACAGCTACATGAATACCCCCCCGAGGAGGTGATACGTGGCCCTTATCTTAATAATATCTATAATCCTGATCTTATTTCTCGAATATTGAAAATGATGACGCCTCGCAATGCGCTAGTTACTTTGATGGCTCCGGAGGCTGCAATCGAAAAAGCTTCGATGCTTTATCAGGCGCCATATAAGCTAGAAGCTCTTCCGAATATAAAGAAAAAAGACGTTTTGAAGTCTCTGCAACTCCCGTCGCCAAACAAATTTATTCCTAGCAGCTTTGAAATTAGATCATCAGATAAAACATCACCTGCAGGCAACCCAGTGCTATTTGACGCAGAAAATTATCGTCTTTGGTATTATCTGGATTCTCATTATCAGGTACCCAAAGCTCAATTTCATGCTTCGGTGAAAACACGAACAATAAAAAGTGCATCTGAGGCCGCAATGGTAGATTTGTACTTACGACTGGTAAACGAAAGACTTAACGAGTCTAATTATGCCGCAACCCTTGCAGGTTTGCGTTACGGCGTTTATAGGCAGGCTGATAGCGTAGATTTTTTTGTTAGTGGTTTTGATAATAAGCTATCTTTTCTAGTGGAAGAGATCGCTAAAGATTTATTGGCACCAGTACATGAAGAAAAAAAACTTAAACAGCCAATGCATACGAGGCTTCAGGGTGATCACGCCAGACCTGAAAGTCCTTTATTGACGCGATTAAGGAAAGAGTTAATTCGAGAATGGCGAAATAATGAAAAGCAATCACCGTATAAACAGTTACTTTTAAAGGCAGGCGATCTGCTTGATCCGGCATCATGGGGACCGGAGCAGCTTGCCGATGCTCTATCAAACTTCAATGAAGGTAAATTTATTGAATTTATTGATCAGCTATACGTAGGATCTACTATTGAGCTTCTTGCAAGCGGTAATATTGATTTAGCTCATGCTAAATCAATTGCTAGCAATATAGGACAGTATTTCGAAGTAAAGAACCCTGATGGTTGGCTGAATCAAAAGGTTTTTAAGGTTGTCGCCGGAGAAAAATTGCAAGTACATCTCGCAATGGAGCACGACGATTTTGCCATTCTTCGTTACTACCAAGGCCGCAACGACAGCGTAAAAGAAGCTGCTGGGATGATTTTGCTAAAGCAGCTAATGAGTTCAGATTTTTTCCATGAATTACGTACTGAGCAACAGCTTGGCTATATAGTAGCTGTAGTGGACAGAACAGTTGGTAGAGTCCCTGGTATTGGGTTATTGGTACAGTCCCCTAAAGCTATAATTCCTGATTTGGAGAAATCGATTGATGATTTCTTGCTAAGCTTTTTTAGGAAGCTTAAAGTTACGCCTCGAGAAGAGTTTGAGAGACATAAGGAAGCAGTACTTTTGAGGCTGCGAGAAAAACCCAAGAGTTTAGTTGAGCATTCATCTAGGCTCTGGGGGAGCATAAATATGCATGATTACAGCTTTAGTCATCGAGATGCTCTGATGTTTGCCGTGAAGCAGTTAACCTATGCTGAAGTTCTCGGACTGTATGATTCTCTAGTGGTTGGATCTGGATATTCCTTACAGCTGGACAACAGCCCAGGACCTGCTTTTAACGAACAACAGTTTAAGAGAGGTAGAGCAATTTTTAGTCTCCCCACCAATATTATAAATATACATGAATAGCTTGAATCGTGTAGTAGTATTTATATCAAGTAATCGAAGGAAATCTCATGACGAGCAGTCAGGTAATTCAGCGTAATTTTTTAGAGCATACTCAATCAGTGGAAGCTACCAAAGGTGCTCTTTCTGAGCTTATCTTAATAGTTAGTAAAGTTCTCGCACAGTCCTTATTGAACGGGGGTACAGTTTTCTGGTGCGGAAATGGTGGCAGCGCTTCAGATAGTCAGCATATGGCTGCAGAGCTGGTTGGTAGGTTTAAGAGGAATAGGCGCCCATTGCGCTCAATGGCTCTTAATGCTGATACATCAGTTCTTACGTGTGTAGCAAATGATTTTTCATATGAAAATATTTTTTCTAGACAGCTCGAAGCGCATGGCCGTTCTGGAGATATATTAGTAGGGATTAGCACTTCAGGTCAAAGCGAAAATATATTGAAAGCGCTTAAAACTGCAAAAGATATGGGTATCGCTACGATTGGCTTGCTGGGCAAAGGTGGTGGCGATGCTTTGGCTCACATTGACCATGCTTTAGTTGTCCCGTCAGACACAACAGCTAGGATTCAAGAGTCACATATTCTGATCGGGCATATTCTTTGCGAGTTGATTGAAATAGAGTTAGGGATCTCGTGAAGTTTTTTGCTTGATACTAGGCCTATATTTATATTTTTCGCTAAATCAGAGATTGGGAGAATTTTTAGGCCTTCTTTTTCCTGCAGACTCCTTTGCTGGACCACCTGGGCCATCAAGACTTAGCCTCATAGGTTGTTGTTTTACACGCACCTTATGCTTTAAGTGTTGGAATATATCATTTGGCATACCTTCTGGTAGCTCAACGGTGCTATGTTCATCATGCAACTTAATACGTCCGATATTTTGTCCTTCAATACCTGATTCGCTTGCAATGGCCCCAACGATATCTTTTGGCATAACACCTTGATTTTTACCCACTTCTATCCGGTAAGTCACCATTGCTATACCGCTATTTGAGCTACGATTTTTTCCAGAATCTACTCGTTTCTTGAATTTCTCAGAGCGTTCAGGCCTGGAGCGATTAGGTTTGGCATGCGTCTGCCTGTCGTTAAATGTGGTATCTAAGGAAGGCATATCTGGAAAAAGTGGGCGTTCTTGCTGCAGTTGAGATGCAAGGCCTGCAGCTATATCAGATATTGATATAGCATTATCTTCGCATAACTTATGCAAAATTCCCTTGAAGCGCTCAAGATCCTTGGCATTCAAGCTTTGTAAAACCCGTTCCTGAAATTGCTGTATACGCTGACCGCTAACCTGATCTCCGGTCGGAAGTCTCATCAGGGTGATTTTTTGGTTTGTCGATTTTTCTATCGAATAAAGAAGACGGCTCTCTTTGGGCGCAACAAATAAGATTGCCTTACCATCACGTCCAGCTCTTCCGGTCCGACCGATACGATGGACATAAGCTTCGTTATCATACGGAATGTCATAATTGATTACGTGGCTTATACGTTCAACATCTAGACCTCTAGCAGCCACATCAGTGGCTACAACAATGTCTACTTGACCTTTTTTTAAACGATTTACAGTACGTTCACGTAGTATTTGACTGAGGTCACCATTAAGAGCGGCAGCTGAAAATCCCCTAGCCGCAAGTTTCTCAGCTACTTCCAGTGTGGCAGATTTTGTCCGGACAAAAATCAACATACCATCAAATTCTTCTACCTCTAGTATGCGTGTAAGGGCCTCCATTTTTTGGTGGCCCTTGACTGTAAGATAAAATTGCGTAATGCGCTCAACAGTTTTTGTTTTTGAAACAATGCTGACTTCTTTGGCATCACCAAGATATTTTTTGACAACTCTGCGTATAGTTGGGGGCATTGTGGCTGAGAACAAGGCTCTTTGGCATGCATCAGGGGTCTCAGCTAGAATAGTTTCAACATCATCAATGAAGCCCATCCGGAGCATTTCGTCAGCTTCGTCTAAAACTAGAGCATTAAGCTGATTTAACACTAAGCTGCGTCGTCGAATATGATCGAGTATCCTTCCGGGAGTACCTACAATTACCTGCGCTCCTCGCTTTAGTCCACGTAGTTGAGTGCTCATATCTTGGCCGCCGTAGATAGGCAACACATGAAATTTCTTTAGATGCCTAGCATAGGTTTGAAATGCCTCAGCCACTTGAATTGCAAGTTCGCGAGTGGGTGTTAATACTAGAACTTGAGGAGTCTTCTGATCGCTATTGAGGCGGCTTAATAAAGGTAGGGCAAAAGCACCAGTTTTCCCAGTACCTGTTTGAGCAACACCAAGTAAATTTTCTCCATTGAGTAATATCGGAATACTTTGTGCTTGAATTGGAGATGGCTGTTCGTAACCTAATTGCTTGACGGCTTTAAGCACTGAGTCGGCAATGCCCAATGATTCGAAATCGGGGGGTAGCATATAAATGAAACCTGTGTTGCTGTGAATTCCAGGAACAGAAAGTGAGATTAAGTAAGATGTGCGAGTATACGCCTATCCTTTTGAGGGAGAAAGGATTTTTGTGGGTCATGACGCAGTATGATGGATGAATTTTACAGGGGTAGCGTTATATTTATGCAATAGTCCCTGTAGTCCTCATTCTTTTTGCGCCTTTCTTTAGGGGCTCTTTCTTGGTCGCATTTAATTGCGCTAGCTTGCTATCAATAAGATTTTTTAATGCAATTAACATTCCTGTAACAATAAAGGCACCTGGCGGCAACACTAGTATTAAAAATCCATATCCTTCACCAAATAAGTTGATGTTCCAGTTGGCTGCAATAGGACCAAACAGCAAATCCATGTTAGCGAAAATTGTTCCTACCCCAAAAATTTCACGTATTGCTCCAATAACAAGTAATACTATTGCAAAGCCCGACCCCATCATTAGCCCATCTAATACTGATGATGCAATGGTATTTTTGCTTGCAAAAGCTTCAGCTCTTCCCAGAATGGCACAATTAGTGACGATTAAGGGAATAAATATGCCTAGTATCAAATAAAGCTCATAGGTAAACGCCTTCATGAGCAACTCGGTACAGGTTGTAAATGTCGCTATGATCATTACGAAAGCTGGAATTTTTACAGCGTCTGATACTTGCTTTCTTATTAAGGAAACGGCTGCATTTGAGCCAACTAGGACTAGCATGGTGGCAAGACCCAATCCTAAGGCGTTTACTACGCTGCCTGTCACAGCTAGAAGCGGACACAGCCCTAAAAGCTGCACAAGAGCAGGATTATTTTTCCAAAGTCCGTTGGTAGTTATTTCCTTGTAGGAGATATCAGCCATTAATTATCGCCTCTATTAGTATTGCATCTTGTTTTGAGCTGTCTAGCTTGGCTGCTTCTAAGAGTCTCGCCTTGTCTTGCTTAAAGTATTGGAGCGTTTTTAATACTTGTGTAATGACTGCACGGGGGGTAATAGTTGCTCCAGTAAGTTGATCGAAGTTGCCTTTGTCTTTTTTTACTTTCCAGAATTCTGGTTTTGGGTTGATTAAAGATTTTCCATCAAAACCAAGAATCCAATCATTTTTTTTGAGATCTATTTTATCACCAAGCCCCGGTGTTTCATTGTGAGAAATTACCCTGACGCCCGCGATAGTTCCATCTATATTTATGCCGACTAACATTTGAATCTTTCCACTATAACCATCTGGTGCAATAGCAGGAATGATAATTGCAGTAAGCTTATCGTTGCTACGCGCAAGATTTATCTCCCCATCCTTTATTCCCAGGGTAGATAGATATTCTTCAGGAACCTTGATGATATCTGTTAAAATATCGTTGTCATGCCTTGCTAGTGGAACAATTTCAAGTAGCGCTCGTTTGGCAACCTCTCGCTTAGCTTCGGCAATGCGATCTTTAGTGCCCTCATAAGTAAATGAGAGAAGTGTCGCTGTTGTTAAGGCAAAAATACCCAGAACAAGACTGTTAAATCGGATAGATTTACCTAGCATCACTTTGGTCCTCTTTCCGTTTTTTGTTAGATTTAACTCCAGACTTACTATACCCATAAGTTCGCGGCATAGTGTAGTTATCTATCAGTGGCGCAGCAAAATTCATTAGAAGTACAGCGAACGCAATAGCGTCTGGATAACTTCCCCAGCTGCGAATGATAAAAATCAATACACCGATAAGCGCCCCATAGATGAGCCTGCCTTTATTGCTAGTAGCTGATGTGACTGGATCTGTGATGATAAAAAAAGCACCAAACATGGTTGCGCCACTCAGCAGGTGAAATAATGGCGAACCAAGACTTGAAGAGCTTCCGCTGTCATAGAAAATAACCGAGCACAAGGCTAGCGACAGCAGCATTCCCAGTGGTGCATGCCAAGTAAATATTTTTCGATAAAGTAAAAATAATCCACCGAGTAGAAATCCAATATTCACCCATTCCCAACCAAGACCTGCCCATGTTCCTTGGCTAAAAAAGAGCTCCTTTTTATAGAATTGGTCTACCAGTAGACCAGTATTTTGCTTAAAGGTGTCTAGCGGCGTTGCTGCTGTATATGCGTCTATGGTTCCAGATGCAGTTTCAGATACGCCTGATAAGGTATCAGGATTCAGTAAAGGTAGAACAATTTGTATTGAATGCCATAATCCTGGAACTTGCATATCTGAAGGGTAGAGCTCTGCTGGTGCCGGCCATGCAGTCATTTGCACTGGAAAAGATATCAACAGAACTACATAGCCAATCATTGCAGGATTGAACGGATTATAGCCAAGCCCACCATAAAGGTTTTTGGCAATAATAATGGCAAAAGAGGTGCCAACTACAGCTATCCACCAGGGTGCTAGCGGGGGCAATGATATACCCAAAAGTACAGCTGTCAGAATAGCACTGTAGTCTTTTAGGTAAAACATAATAGGACGCTTTCGCAGTCTTATTACAAGTGCTTCGGAGCCTACCGCCACCATGCATGAGAGAGTGACATTTATTAGGGAGCCCCAGCCAAAAAATAATGTGAGTGCGAATAATCCGGGGATGGTTGCCAGTATTACCAGCTGCATTACACGCGCTGTATTTTGAGCGCTATGTGCATGTGGTGATGTGAGTTTCAGCAAAGCCATGACTAATATCCGTTACGTTCTGATTTTTGACAGATCAGCTTCAGCTGTCGCCAATTTCTCTTTTAGTTTGTCAGCCGCAACAGTAAAAGCGTCAATATGTTCTGACCCTTCAGTCTTGGCAATTTCTAATCTAGTGGTTGCTTTTTCTAGTCGAGCAGTCAAAGAGACTATCGTATTACATAATTTTTCTTCATCAGAAAGACCAGCCTGAATGGTAACTTTGGCTTGAGCCCTTGTAATAGCCTCGGAGGCAGAATCAGGTGTTTCTGAAGGATTCGATATAGGCATACTCAGTCCATGGCTAGAAATGGCTTCAGCGAGTCGGATTTTGGCGTCCTCAACAGCTGCCTTGGCTTGCTCGTGCTGATCACTAGTAACACCCTCTTTTAGCGACTCTAGTTTTTCCTGTGCAGAGCGTAGTTGGTCTTCAAATCTCGCAATACGGCGAGTGGATCTAGAGTGCTGATCTTCCGGAGAAGATTTTTTGGCTTCAGCTCGATCCAGGGCCGCCTGAATTATCCCTTCGGTCCCAGAAGTTTTATTAGCCTGCGCTGCAGCTTTTAGACGAACATCTCGCTGGACTTTTTTTGCAAAAATTTCCTTTTCTTTACGATTTTTTTGAAATTCAAAACGCTGCCTGGCTCTATCAGCACTTACCTTTTCTTCAGCTTGTTTTTTCATTTCTCCTTTGCTAGCGCGGTAGTATTGAACCAAAGGGATATTACTAGGACAGACATAAGAACAAGCTCCACACTCAATGCAGTCTGCAAGGTTTTGTACTTCAAGTTTTTCATAATTCTTTGACTGCGCATACCATAAAAGTTGCTGGGGTAGCAGGCTTGCTGGGCAGGCTTCTGCGCACATGCCACAGCGAATACAGGCCTGGGCTGGTTGAGGAGAGGGAAATTCTTCTTCGCTGGGAGCAAGAATACAGTTAGTTGTTTTGATGACAGGGATGTCTAGATTTTCTAATGCAAAGCCCATCATGGGGCCGCCAACAATTAATCGAGAACAATTTTTTTTATTAAAGGCGTTATGTTTAAGCAGGTGGCTAATAGGAGTTCCAATTAAGATTTCGTAATTTCTGTTGATTGTACAAGCCTTACCAGTCACTGTCGTGATACGAGAGATCAAAGGCTCTCCAAATACAATTGCTCGATATACAGCATAGGCTGTGCCCACATTTAGGCATGCAATTCCAATATCTGATGGAAGTCCTTTAGCGGGTACTTCTGTTCCAGTAAGAATTTGTATTAATTGTTTTTCGCCACCTGAGGGATAGCGAGTTTCAAATGTCGCTAGTTCAATAGTAGTATTCTTCAAGTAAGATTTTAGGGCTGCATAAGCCTCAGGCTTATTATCCTCAACCCCTATTACAACTTCCTTCGGATCACCAAGGATATAGGATAATATTTCGATACCCTGAACAATGTCTTCTGGATGCTCCCTCATCAGCATATCGTCTGAAGTTATGTAGGGCTCACACTCTGTACCATTAAGGATTAATGTGGAGATAGGCTTTTGTGGGTTTAATTTTACGGCTGTCGGAAAACCTGCTCCTCCAAGTCCAGCCACTCCTGAAAGCCTTATTATCTCTAATAATTTTTCAGGGACATGATCTCGGTAGTTGCTTAATCCTTCATGGGCTATCCATTGATCTTCTCCATCAGGTATTAGCGTGATGCAGTGTGCTGACATGCCCGATGGATGGGGGATAGGGTGGTCGCCTATGTCGGACACCAGGCCTGATGTTGGAGCATGGACGCCTGCGCTTAAGACTCCCTTTGGGTTTGCCAACACCTGTCCCTTAAGAACTTTGTCTCCAATAGCAACGATTGCTTTAGATGGTGCTCCAATATGTTGATTAAGAGGTATGATTAATTTTTCTGGCAAAGGGAGGGAGCCCACAGAGTCTTTCACAGACTGGTGCTTATTTTCTGGGGGATGCACTCCTCCAATAAGATTCCATATTTTTCTCATGGAGTATTTGCTCCGTTGGTGTCCGATGCAATAATATCACTAAGCTTAGATGGTGTTAGTTGTTCCCTAACTGATGGGGGCAGGCCCCATTTCCAGTCAGACAGGCCTTTCCTTACTGGAAGCATGTCTATGCAGTCTACAGGGCATGGATCGACACAAAGATCACAGCCTGTACATTCACTTACAATAACTGTGTGCATTAATTTTGCGGCACCCAGAATTGCATCTACTGGGCATGCCTGAATACATTTAGTGCACCCTATGCATTCGTCTTCACGGATATAAGCAATAGTTCTGGTGTCACTTTCTTCTCCATGCTCAGAATCTAGGCTGGGTGCATCAACATCTAGCAGGTCAGCAATAGCATTAATGGTTGTCTGTCCGCCAGGTGGGCATTTATTTATAGTATCCCCATCCGCTATAGCTTGCGCATAAGGCTTGCAGCCTGGGTAGCCGCATTGACCACACTGCGTTTGAGGGAGAAGCTTATCGATTTGTTGGACAATTGGATCTCCCTCTACTTTAAATTTAATGGCGGCATAACCTAATATTCCGCCAAAAATAACTGAAAGGCCCGCTAGAGCTAACAGTGCTGAGTACAAAGGGTGCTGGATAATAATATCGTACATTCCTCCCCCTTTATGCCAATCCACCAAAACCCATGAAAGCTAAAGACATCAATCCAGCAGTAATCATGGCTATAGCAGCGCCTTTGAATGGCTCAGGAACATCAGCTACAGTAAGACGTTCGCGCATGGCCGAAAACAATATCAACACTAAAGAAAAGCCTATTGCTGCACCGAAACCGTATAGTGTTGACTCTGACAATGTATGTGCTTTGGTGGTGTTCTGTAATGCCACCCCTAATACAGCACAGTTAGTGGTAATTAGCGGTAAAAAAACCCCAAGCACTCGATAAAGCAAAGGACTACTTTTTTCAATAAACATTTTAGTGAACTGGACCACAACAGCAATGACTAAAATAAATGAGATAGTTTTAAGATACTCGATATTCAATGGCACCAAGATCCAATTATTCACCATATAGCTAGACATAGCAGCAATTGTGAGCACAAAGGTTGTCGCTCCAGCCATACCAATTGCTGTCTCAAGCTTGCTTGATACGCCCATAAAAGGACATAGGCCCAAAAACTGAACCAGAACAAAATTGTTCACAAATATAGCGCTAATTAAAATAACAGCAAATTCTTGCATTTTGTCTCATCTCAAGAGGTTATATATTATAGCTTCACGTAGTGTGCAATAAGCATAAAACAATAATTTTCCTAGTATATATTAGTCATAAGCTGTAGTTATTTTGTACCAAGATGTAATTTACGTAATTCTTTGCCCTGGTTTTGCTCCACTGTCGGGCGATAGCAGGTATATCCCGTCATTGTCGCCAGCCGCTAGAACCATCCCTTCAGATACACCAAAACGCATTTTTCGTGGCGCTAGATTTGCAACTATAACTGTCAGTCTACCCTCCAGATCTTTAGGTTCGTAGCATGACCTTATACCAGAGAGAATGCTTCTTGTTTCGCTGCCAATGCTTATGGTAAGTCGAAGTAATCTGTCGGCTCCTTCAACATAGCCCGCTTTGGTGATAAGCGCTACTCTTAGATCAACTTTTATAAAGTCATCAAAATTAATTTCAGCCGCTATTTTTTCTATTGGCGCTGGTTCAAATTTTGCCTCTAAAGTCATATGTTCTGATACCTTTTTGTGTTGATCCAGATGAGCTGTAACAAGCGCATTATTCGCTGTAAGCATAGAGTTTATTTGGCTCTGCTCAATTCTTTGCATTAGGGGTTCAAAAGCATTTATTTTATGATTAATGAGCGGTTGAGATAGCCCACTCCAACTCAGTTTTTCATTGAGAAATCCCTCAACAACTTCAGACATGGCTGGCAATACAGGCTTAAGATAGACCATTAAAACCCTAAACATGTTGATCCCAAGAGAGCAGATATCCAATACCGCTTGTCTTTGCTCAGGGTCCTTAGCTAGCTTCCATGGCTCCTTAAAAGCAATATATTCGTTGGCTGCGTCTGCTTGGGCCATGATTGCCCTCATAGCTTTACCAAATTCACGATTTTCGTAGTGGTTGGCGATACTTTCTGCTGCGCCAGTTATTTGAAGCCATAGCGATTCATCTTCAATTGTAGTAGAAAGCACCCCGTCATTTCCTTTGGTAATAAAGTTTGAACAGCGGCTAGCTATGTTTACTATCTTTCCTATTAGGTCGCTGTTAACCTTCTGCATAAAATCATCTAAATTTAAGTCAAGGTCATCTACTCCAGCAGAAAATTTGGATGCGAAATAATAACGTAAATATTCTGGATTTAAGTTCTGAAGGTAGCTTTGGGCTGTAATAAATGTACCTCGAGATTTGGACATTTTTTTACCATTTATCGTTAAGAATCCATGGACGCAAATTTTGGTAGGAGTTCGAAAATTTGCGCCATGCAGCATCGCAGGCCAGAACAAAGCATGAAAATTAATAATATCCTTACCGATAAAATGATATAGCTCAGCGCTAGATTCCTTATCCCAAAAATCTTCAAATTTAAGATTTGATCGATCACATAAGTTTTTAAAACTGGCCATATAGCCAATTGGTGCATCCAACCAAACATAAAAATACTTCCCTGGTGCACCAGGGATCTCAAACCCAAAGTAAGGTGCATCACGACTTATATCCCATTCGTGTAAGCCTGAAACGAGCCATTCATTTAGTTTGTTGGCTACTTCGCTCTGAAGATGCCCATCACGAGTCCATTTTTTCAAAAATTCTGAAAATTCTGGAAGCTTAAAAAAATAGTGCATAGATGTTTTTTCTATGGGGGTTGCCCCAGAAATAGTTGAAACTGGATTTATTAAATCAAGAGGCGAATAAGTTGCCCCGCATGCTTCACAGTTATCTCCGTACTGGCCCTCTATTTTGCATTTTGGGCATGATCCTTTAATGTAGCGATCCGAAAGAAACAGGTTTTTCTCTGGGTCGAATGCTTGGATAATTTCACGAACAGCAATATGCCCGCTGTCGCGTAAACGATTATATATAAGCGCTGAAAGCTCTCTATTCTCTTTTGTGTGAGTAGAGTAATAGTTATCAAACTGAACCAAGAAGCCCTGAAAGTCTTCCTCATGTTCAGTGTGAACTTGGGCGATTAATTCTTCAGCAGTAACACCCAGCTCTTCAGCCTTGAGCATTATGGCTGTACCATGGGCATCATCAGCACAGACATAATAACATTCGTGGCCGCGCATTTTTTGAAAGCGCGTCCAGATGTCTGTTTGGATATACTCTACTAGGTGCCCAAGATGTATTGGCCCATTGGCATAGGGTAGCGCGCTTGTAACAAGAATTTTTCGACATTTAGTTGTTTGTTTTGGCATCATGCTTGACTGTTATTTTTTGTCATTTGTATGCAGGCTAAAAATTTATTGACTTAGCAAGTTGTGCATACCTGTATAATTAAAGTGCACTATGTTATTTAGGAGGTTAATTGTAACGGTTTTCCCCTAGATTTTCATTAGTTTTACGAGGATTTGATATGGCTGAAGGTGATATTCAGGAAGGCCTTATAGGGGTCAAGCATGTGATTGCTGTTGCATCTGGTAAAGGAGGCGTTGGCAAGTCGACTACAGCAGTTAATCTAGCCCTTGCGTTATCGGCAGCTGGAAATAGAGTTGGTATTGTTGATGCTGATATCTATGGCCCCAGTTTGCCATTAATGCTTGGTGTTTCAGAAAATGTAAGACCTGAAATAGTTCAAGAAAAATTCTTTGCACCTTTAGAGACATTAGGTTTAAAGTCTATGTCTATAGGGTACCTGATGACAAAAGACACGCCAGTAGTTTGGAGAGGCCCAATGGCTAGTGGCGCTTTGTTGCAAATTCTGACCCAAACCATTTGGGGTGAATTGGATTACCTGGTAGTAGATATGCCACCTGGCACAGGAGATATTCAGCTGACATTGGCGCAAAAAGCGCAGCTGTCTGGCGCAGTGATTGTTACCACGCCTCAGGATGTTGCTCTGTTGGATGCTCGAAGAGCTATTGAGATGTTTGATAAGGTCAACATCCCCGTGCTTGGTATTATTGAAAATATGGCAGTTCATGTTTGCAGTCAATGTGGGCACCACGAACATATTTTTGGGAAAGATGGGGCCCAGATAGTCGCGTCTGAATATAGTGCGGAGATTTTAGGTGTGTTGCCTCTTTCCATGGATATTCGCCAGCGGGCCGACGATGGGAAGCCTTCTGTGTACTTTGATCCTGAATGTTCTGAGAGTCATGTGTATCGAAATATTTCACTTAAAATAACCACTGTGCTGGCAAATACCGTATCTCATAATGGTCCAGAAATTATTATTGAGTAACTTTTAGCTGCGTACTTTGATCAAGCCGACCAAAAAGGTATTATGCAGAACTTTTGTTATCAAATAATTTTGGGAAGTTAAGTACTATGAGCATTAAGTCCGATAAATGGATCACACAAATGTCGTTAAAAGAGGGAATGATTGAGCCATTTGTTGGTAGACAAGTGCGTCAACCTAACCCCAGTGGCGAGAAGGTGATTTCTTATGGTGTCTCGAGCTATGGATATGACGTTCGGTGTGCTGATGAGTTTAAAATTTTTACAAATGTTCACTCAAAGACAGTTGATCCGAAGCATTTTGATGAAGATGCATTTGTTGATATAAAAGGCGACTACTGCATCATACCTCCTAATTCTTTTGCGCTAGCGCGCACGATAGAGTACTTTCGGATTCCGAGAAATGTGTTGACAGTATGCTTAGGTAAATCTACCTATGCACGCTGTGGAATTATAGTTAATGTGACCCCTTTGGAGCCAGAGTGGGAGGGTCATGTCACTCTAGAGTTTTCCAACACAACCAGTTTGCCCGCAAAAATTTATGCAAATGAAGGGGTGGCTCAAATGTTGTTTTTTGAGTCCGATGAAATTTGCGAGGTTTCTTATGCGGACCGGGGAGGAAAATATCAGGGACAGACTGGAGTTACCTTACCTAAAGCGTAGTGAGGCTACCTAGTTCCTTTCCTGCTAGCGTGCCGTTTTCTAATAACATTCTATAGTCACCTCCACCTGCTTCATGCTGCCATAGTTGAATTAACATGAAATTCCAGCGAGGAGCAAACCATAAAAACGTTTCTCTATCGCTCCCCTCCCGTATTTTTCTAATTTTTAGTGTATTGATTTCTCCTAAGGGCGTCTTAAGTGTCTCTTTTCCCAGAATTTCAAAACGATAAATTCTCACTTTACCTTTTTTGATTATAGGATAATTCAAAAAAGTGGCGCCATTAATCAAGTCACTTTGTAGTTTTATCTGGTAAGTGAGCTGGTTAAAATGAGCATCACTTAATAAAATTTGACGCTTCTTCTTTTTGCTTTCATAGCTAGCAATACCGGTAGTTTGATCATAGAGCAATAGCTCTTTTTTCTTTAGGCCGAACATGTTGCGCGTGGCTCGATATTTCAATTCAACAATAGCGCCATGAGCATTCATTTCAAAAATTGCTTGTTCGCTGATATCGCTAACCATGTTGTTTGCCGTTGTACTTAGCGTGTAGGCCGTTGCTTTGCCTGTTAAATTTCGGCTGATCTTCACATCCATCCCATTGTATGAGCCAGAATAAATGAGATTGTAGGGTGTCAACGCAAGAAGATTAATCTCCCCCGTATCAGCTTTAGTATATGCGGCGGAATACAGACTAACGCAGCATAATATGCATATGCTGAGATTACGTTTCTTTAAGGCAAAATAAAGCCTAGATTTAACTTGGCCAATCAACCTCTGATTTTTAATTAAATGCGTAGATTTTTGCAGAACACAAGTAAGAAACGATCTCAGCATACAATATTACTTCTCCGTTGTAGTGTCAGTGAAAGTTAGGCCATATTTAGGTAATACCACTGAGTCTAGATAAGTTTTTCCATCAACTAAAGAAAGTCGTCCTGCGCAGAACCACTGGACTGCCAAGGGGTAAATTTGATGCTCTTTTGTTAGAACACGGCGAGCCAATACCTCTGCACTGTCATCCTGATAGATGGGTACTTCTGCCTGCAGAACGGAGGGTCCTCCATCGAGCTTGCTTGTGACAAAATGCACTGTAGCTCCAGCATTTAAATCACCAGCATCAATTGCTTTTTGGTGCGAATGAAGGCCGGGGTATTTAGGTAGTAAAGATGGGTGTATGTTCAGGATGCGTCCATCAAAATTCTCAACAAATTTTGATGTAAGGATACGCATAAAGCCTGCCAAAATAACCAGATCTGGCTTATAAATTTGAATCTCTCTGCACAATGCTTGATCAAAATTTTCTCTACTTGAAAATTGCAGATTGTCTATGACCGCATGCTTGATGCCCGCATCGTCAGCGCGCTTTAGTCCTAGAGCCTCAGGCTTATTGCTAATGACCGCAGCTATATCAGCCTCAATCACTCCACCATTTATTGCATCTATAAGTGCCTGCAAATTGCTGCCGCTGCCAGATAACAAAATAACCAATCTAGATCTGCGCGTTGTAGTCATGCTCTAGAGCCCCTTTAGCACGACTTTTTTATCATCATCTTCAGCGTGAACTATACTGCCAATAATAAATGCCTCTTCCCCTGCAGCATGAAGTATATCTAGTGCTGTTCGACTTTCTGCGCTTGATACGCAGATAATCATTCCAATGCCGCAGTTAAAGGTGCGATACATTTCTATAGGGTCAACATTGCCATTTTTTTGAAGCCAATCAAACACAGACGCTTGCTTCCAGCTTTTAGTGTTAATAATTGCTTTAGTATTTTTTGGCAACACTCTGGGAATATTTTCTAGAAGCCCTCCACCAGTTATATGCGCAATAGCATGAACTTTCATATGGGCATTTTTTACTAAAGCTAAAATCGATTTTACATAGATATGAGTTGGAGCTAGCAGCACCTCTCCCAATGGAACTCCGCCAATGAATTCGTTTTTAATATCGGTATTCGAAATTTCAATAATTTTTCGAACTAAAGAGTAGCCGTTGGAGTGAAGACCACTAGAAGCAAGTCCGATTAAAGTGTCACCCTCGCAAGTATTGGCACCATCAATGATTTCAGATTTTTCTACTATGCCAACACAGAAGCCAGCAAGATCATAATCTCCTTCTTTATACATTCCTGGCATCTCTGCAGTTTCCCCACCTACTAGCGAGCAACCAGCAAGTTTGCATCCTTCACCTATACCGGAGACTACAGACGCGGCTACATCAATGTTTAATTTTCCAGTAGCATAGTAGTCGAGAAAAAATAGCGGTTCAGCCCCGCAAACCAAGAGATCGTTTACGCACATTGCAACCAAGTCAATACCAATAGTGTTGTGGATATCGAGGTCCACAGCCAGCTTTAGCTTGGTTCCGACACCGTCGGTTCCAGAAGCAAGAACAGGCTCTCTGTACCCGCTTGGTAGGTTGAATAGAGCGCCAAACCCACCTAGTCCTGACAAAACCTCTGGTCGTCGAGTATCTTTTGCAACGTGTTTAATGCGCTCCACAAGAGTATTTCCAGCATCTATATCTACACCGGCATCTTTGTAGCTCAGAGAGGGAGTATTTTCGTCATGCATTGCTTCTGACCACCTTAAGTTGGTTGTGTTGCTGTTCAGCACCTAGTTTTTACTAATTTTTTCAGTAAAAAGAATTAGCAGATAGGTTATTTTATATTAAAACAAGGGAACTGACAGTCAGATAATGCGTCTATCTGCACTCTACTGATACAATTATGTTATGAATTTTTTTTCTTTTTTCAAAAATACGCTAGCCTGGCTTTCTATGACGGTCTTTTTTTCTGCTTATGTGGGTGCTGATATCGTAGCTAATCTCCATGAAGTTATAGTGCCTGTGGCCAATCAAGGCGACAAGGAAAGATTGAAAGCTATGAGTATTGGCTTGGAGTCGATATTAGTAAAAATTACAGGTGAAAGCCAACCCTTGAAAGGCCTAGTCCACCCTAGCCCTGAAAGCTTTGTGGCAGATTTTTCTTATGTGGGTTATGTCGATCCGCTGCAAATTAAGAGCGCAAATTCGGGGCTTGGTATTAGCTTCAATTATGACCCCTCTGAGGTTGGAAAATTGATACAAAAATATCGATTAAAAATTTGGCCGGCTGACCGACATTTTTTGCTCGCTTGGATTGTAATTGAAGATCCAGTAGAAGGAATTCGCTTTATGACACAGGAAGAATTTCCTGAGACGACAGAAGCATTACGGAGACTTATGGATAACAGGGGTGCGCCATTAGTTTTCCCCCTACTGGACTTAAAGGATACCAAAAATTTTTTTGAAGTGGATGTTTGGAATCTTGACCAAAAGAAACTTTCGATCGCCTCCGATCGCTATACTGCCAAATATTGGGTCGCAGTGCGCCTATTCCAGGGGTCTTCTGGTCAGTGGAACGCCTCCTGGGATTTTTCAGCGAATAATTCTATTGAATTAAAGCATACAATGGCGAACAGCTTGCCGAAATTGTTCGACGAAATTGTACCTCATATTGTCGATACGATGGCTTCTCGATATTCCTATATTCCCAAAGAAAATACTGAGAAAATAGTCCTCCAGCTCCAGAATATAAATGATTACGCCTCACTTAGAGAGGCAATAAGTTACCTGGAGTCTTTGGAGATGGTTCGGGACTTGAGGGTAAAAATTATTGACCAGGACAGAGTTAGTTTGGAGCTTCATACGGGGGGTGAGGAGCTTCTATTGCTGGAAACTTTTCGAAGGGATCGACGAATAAAAGAGAATGTTAATAATTTTAAAGGTCCTATCCTTGTTGATATTGAAAAACGGGGAGCGACATTTTTACCCAAACCGCAATTGCAATTTATATGGCAGGGTCGTTAGTGTCAAAGCAGCTTATTTTAAATGTTCAACTGAATGATGACGCTACCTTTGAGAACTTTTTTTTAAAGGACAATAGCTACAATTATACTGCAGTTGAAGTCCTTAGAAACCAGCTTCTTTCCCATGATAATCCTTTTGTTTATCTTTGGGGCGCCCACGGGAGTGGCGTTTCCCATTTACTGCAAGCCAGTTGTCATAAGGCTTTTTCGCAAGGGTTGTCATCTCAATATTTATCATTGTCTGAATTTTTAGATTACTCGCCTGAGGAGTTGCTGGGTAAGCTGGAAGGCGTATCGCTAGTTTGTCTTGATAACATTCAGGCAATTTCAGGAAAAATTGGCTGGGAGAAGGCGTTGTTTAATCTATACAACCGTATTAGAGACTCAAGTGAATTTTTATTGCTGGGTTCGAGTTGCCCTGTCCGAGAGCTTTCATTAAAGCTCCCTGATTTGCAGTCTCGCTGCAGCTCAGCCCCTATATTTCAACTTTCGATGTTGGACGATAGCGATAAATTAAAAATTCTCCAATTTCGTGCTCTACGCAGAGGAATGAAGCTGAATGATGATGTGGCTAAATATATGATTGTTAGGGCTTCAAGAGAAATGAAATCCCTAATGCATTGCCTTGATGTACTTGAAGAAACTTCATTGCAAGCGCAGCGAAAACTCAGTATACCTTTCGTAAAGAAGATATTTAGTTGGTAGCGGAGCTGCTATTAATTATAGTTAATAAATTTTCAGTAGTTTGCGGTCCCAATAGAACAGCTTGCAGCGCACCTTGCTTGTCAATGACTAGCGTTTCTGGAAGCACTCCGCTTGGCGCGACGCCGAACTGTTCTCTTGGGTCTCTCGTTAATATAGGAAAATTGATGCCCATATTTTTCGCTTGCATCTTTAATTCATCTCCCTGTATGCCGTCATAGTTCACCCCAAGAACAACAACATCATTACCCCATTTTTTCTGCAAAGCATTAAGTTCGGGTATTTCTGTTCGGCAGGGCTTGCACCATATGGCCCAATAATTAATCAGCACTATGCGTCCGCGGAAATCGTAAAAGTTTAATTTTTGTCCGTCAGTAAGTGTGTAGACAGTATCATTTTTTTGACAAGAGGCGATTAAAAAACATAAGAGTAATAACCCCAACCATAAAACAATTAAAGAAGCGCGCAGTTTGTTATCCGTAGTTACTTGCACTGACGAGACTCATTGGAGAATAATTCAAAAACTGTCGAGGAAAAAGTGTCGTCAACCGCCATGTTTGTTTGATCTAAAATGTCAGTTAGTTGTCGTTGCCACGGATAAATGACGAGTGTTTCAGTATTTGTGTGTTTAGGGATAGTGACAGATCCATTGTTAGACAAAGATGCAAGATGGGTAAGCTTGATATGTGCAAGATCTCTTATTAAAACATAATGGCCGTTATTGGTTTCTTTTAAAATATGCTCTTTAAGCAATTGATCTCGTAGCTTCATCCAATGCTGTTCTTCAAATCCTGCTGTGAGCATATTTTTATTAGAAAGAGTTTTGTTTTCTTGCTGTTTGTTCCAGCACTCCCATAGTATTATCAAAACTGCGACGAAGTCAGAAAAACGATCCTCACCCCAAACAGATTTGAAGGTTTCTAGCGATCGAACCAGTTCTGCTCCAGCAAGAACAATAATCCACATCAAATAGATCCAGATGAGAAATATAGGAAATATTGCAAAGACCCCATAAATATTAGTATAGCTAGAGTAGGATATAAATATGCCAAAACCAATTTTGGCTAACTCAAAAAGCATAGAGGTAATTAAGCCACCGATAAGGGCATATCGGTAAGATACTTTGCAGTTAGGGATGGCAATAAAGAGAAAACTAAAAGCTCCCCATGTAAATAGCAATGGTAAAATTTTAAGCATTGAGCCAATAATGCCTAGAGTGTCAGTCTCATTGGTTGTCAGCTGAAAAGAAAGAAGATATGCGTGGATCGCCAGGCCAATACCGATCAATAGGGGACCAATACTGAGAACCCCCCAATATAAAAGAAAGCTATACAGGCCTCGACGACAACTTGTGTTGCCCCAGATTTTATTAAAAGTTTTTTCTATATTTGCTAGCATTAAATAAGACGTTGCCAAAAGGATTACTGCCCCCAAGATTGATAATTTTCGTGCTTGATTTGAAAATTCAGTCAGATATTGTTGTATTTCTGCCCCGCTTTGCGGTAAAAAATGGCTGAAAATCAATGCTTGAATTTTATTTTCAAGGCCTTGAAATGCTGGCACCAAGGAAAACATTGAAAACATTAGAGTCATTATGGGGACGACTGCAAAAAGAGTCATATAGGTTAAGGCTGAGGCGCTTTGGCCACAAGCATCACCAACGAAACGACCAGAAAGGTGCCGAAGAAAATGCACAATCATTCGTTGTCTTGGGTGCATAAAATACATCCTTTGGTCTCTTATGTGTAAACCCAGGTAGCCCTAATGACCAGTTTTCAGCTAAAATGTATGGCTAGTTTATTCAATTATACAGAGGTTCTTCTTACAAAGACCATGATTAGCATCTATCACAATCCCCGTTGCTCTAAATCTCGACAAGCCTTGGCCCTTTTGGAGAAAAAAGGACTTGCTGTAGATATTTTGATGTACCTTGAAAAACCACCAACAGTAAAAGTATTAAGGGATCTTTTAAAAAAACTTGGGATTCCGGCTCGCCAGCTGCTAAGGACAAATGAAGATATCTATAGAGAAGAAAAATTGTCAGATAAAGAAAAAACAGAAAGCCAGCTTATTGATGCAATGGCTAGACATCCAAAGCTTATACAGCGGCCCATAGTAGTTAATGGCGATAAAGCAGTGATTGGGCGGCCACCCGAACAAGTATTGGAGATTATCTAATGGCATATATTTTGGTTCTTTATTATTCACGTTCTGGTAACACTAAGATCATGGCTGAAAAGATAGGGAGTGGGATTGAGCGGGCTGGCCTAGAGGCCAGAATCAGAACGGTCCCAGCTATATCGACTGTTTGCGAGAGCACTGAGCCAGATATCCCAACAACAGGACATCTTTATTGCACCCAGGAAGATCTAAGAGATAGTGCTGGTTTAATACTGGGAAGCCCTACGCGTTTTGGAAATATGGCTGCTCCACTTAAGTATTTTTTGGATATGACGGGAGATATTTGGTTGAATGGAGATCTAATCGGAAAACCGGCCGGCGTGTTTACTTCCACCGGCTCTCTTCATGGCGGACAAGAAACAACCCTCTTGACCATGATGTTGCCTCTAATGCATCAAGGAATGATTTTAGTTGGTCTGCCGTATAGCGAGAAAGCTCTCCATAGTACCACTAGGGGTGGAACCCCGTATGGTGCATCCTGCCAAACAGGTAAAGATTTTGACGACATTGCCCCAGAGGAATCAGAATTATGTATTGCTCTGGGTAAACGAATTGCTAGACTGGCGAAACGACTAGCCCCTCATTCTTAACTAGGAAATATTATCGATATGAAAGTTATTTCTGGTCTGGGTAAAAAATTACATGTCTGTCGTAGGTTAACGTGGGGAAGCATAATGCTTTTTGGCTTAGCCTTGCTTGCTAATAGTTTTATCCGGTCAATTCCCCTTAGTTTGACAATTTTTACATTTGTACCCTTAATTATTCTTTTGCCTGGGTTGTATAAAGAGAAATATAAGACTATCTCAATATTATGCTTTGTGGTGTTGCTGTATTTTATAGTAGCGGTAGATAACTTCTTTTCACCTAGCTCTAACTACGTCGATGTGCTGGAAATAATCATATTGGTGATTATGTTTAGCGTTGCTATGATGCATAGTAGATGGAAGCAATATTCGCTTTATCAGAGTGATTCTGAATGAGCATTAAAAGAAGATTTTTAGGCCCCTTAATACAGCTTTTCAAAGGATTAATTTTTTTAACCCAAGGACTAGTAAGTCTGATTATAGTACTCATAATTGTTTCCTTTATTGGAATCTCTTTTGATAATGAAACCGAATTTTTGCCAGAGAGCGCCGCCCTAAAGATCTCCCCGAATGGTATTTTGGTAGACCAAAAAACCTTTATTTCTCCAATTAAAAAATTTCTAGATGAAAGTGATACTGCAGCTGAAACGTCAATCTTTGAGCTAATCGATGCTATTGACTATGCAGCCACCGATCCCCGTATTACCAGCTTAGTTCTGCAATTAGATTATCTTACGAGCGGAAGCATTAGCAAATTAGAGGAAGTGGGGGAAGCTTTGATGCGATTTAAATCCAGTGGCAAACCTATTGTTGCCATCGGAGACAGTTACTCCCAAGAGCAGTATTATTTGGCAAGTTATGCTGATGAAATACACCTTCACCCCATGGGTTCAGTAATAATAGAAGGCTATGGTAGGTATACTATTTATCTAAAAGAAGCTCTAGATAAATTACGTATTAAGGTTAATGTTTTCCGCGTAGGAACATATAAGGACGCGATAGAGCCATTTACTCGCTCAAGCATGTCTGAGGCTTCACGAAAGCATACCTCTCAATGGATCCATGAAATCTGGAATACCTATACGACTAGAGTAGAGGGCTTAAGAGGGTTGAGCAAAGGGTCTATTAATGACTATGCTAATAATTTAGGAAAAAAATTATTAAAGCATCAAGGTAATGCTGCGAAACTAGCGTTGGATACTGGTTTAATAGATAAGTTATCGAGTAGACAGGAGGTTATGGCTCGGCTGATATTACTTTCAGGTTTAGCAGATAACGGCGGCTATCAACATATAGACTCTTCGGATTATCTAAAGTATATAGAGCAGCAATCAAAACCCTCGGGCAGTAAAATTAGCATGAATCAGGTCGCCCTAATTGTAGCCAAAGGCGTTATTAGTGAGGGCGACCAACCTGATGGCCTAATAGGCAGCGAGAGTTTGTCTAAATTGTTAAGGCAGGCTCGTGAAGACGACAAGATAAAAGCTGCAGTGATACGCATAGATAGTCCTGGTGGTAGTGCTTTCGCTTCAGAAGTGATTCGCCAAGAGATGGTATCTTTAAAGAATTCCGGAAAACCTGTAGTAGTTTCTATGGGTTCAGTTGCAGCCTCTGGAGGATACTGGATAGCCATGGGCGCCAGTGAGGTCTGGGCTAGCCCAACTACGATTACTGGCTCTATTGGTGTTTTTGGCATTATTCCTACATTTGAAGATACCTTGCAAGATCTGGGAGTTCAAAGTGATGGCTTAGGAACCACAGCCTTGTCTGATATTTTTCAGTTATCTAGACCTATGTCTAATCATGCAAAAAAAATTATTCAGGCAGGGGTGGATCACACTTACAGTCAATTTTTAGCCATTGTTGCTGAAGCAAGGAACAGTAGTATTGAAGGAGTAGATTTGATCGCACAGGGTCGTGTTTGGACAGGAAAAAAAGCTCTAGACTTAGGATTAGTCGATCAATTAGGCAGCTTAGCGCAATCTTTGGATTCTGCAGCAAAATCTGCAAATCTTGATGGTTATGAAATATTAAAGTTGACTCGTCCTTTAGACTTTCGTGAGAAAATTTTACAAGAGATTGATGGGGTTAATTTTGGATTTTTAGTCGGCGCATTTCCTGAAAAATGGAATCCTTTAAGCTTGACAGCCAAACTTAAAGGATTCGCTAAAAAACTTATTCTGATGACAGAATTAAATGACCCGAGAGGAATATATTTAAGTTGCTTTGAGTGCGCTGAATAGTTATTTTTTAGAGGTAAAAAAACCAGCTAAATTATTAAAATGAAGCCGATTTTTAAAAGTATGTAGCTTTATGTGTTGGATTTTAGCGTTCTAGATATTGAAGCTTCCCTGTAACCCCATCCCATTCTTCAGCATCCACCGAGGGTTCTTTTCTCTCGGTTATATTTGGCCAAACTTGAGCTAGTTCAGTGTTTAGCTCTAGGTATACTTGTTGGTCATCAGGTAATTCATCTTCAGAAAATATAGCCCCTGCAGGACATTCTGGTTCGCAGAGCGCGCAATCGATGCACTCATCGGGGTGAATGACTAAAAAATTAGGGCCTTCATAAAAGCAGTCTACAGGGCATACTTCCACACAATCTGTGTATTTGCACTTAATACAATTTTCGCCGACGATAAATGTCATTGTGTAATTCTCCCTAAGACTTGGACGTTGATCAGCGCCGCATTATACAGAAATCAAATCCTGTGTTTAAACAATATCTACTCAATATTATTTAATTTAATAAATATTAAGTAGATCCTTGCAAGTTTAGCTAGCCATAATAGCCAAAATAGCAGCATATACGGGAAGGATAATTGAAAGAATGATAAGATATCTAACAGATTATTTGTCCTACAACTCTCCTAACATTAGGCGTTCCTTTGAAATACAAAAAAAATAACATAAAGCTTAAACGTAAAATAACTCAGTCTGCTATTAAGTTTGAGATTAATAGCATGGATCCGCTTGGCCAGGGTGTTGCAATCGTTGATAAAAAACCATGTTTTATTTCAAAGACTTTGCCTGGGGAGACAGGAACTGCAACTTTGACCAAGGCGAGCAAGGGGGTAAAATTTGCGAGGCTAGAGACGCTGGACGTGACAGCCGATAACCGAAAGAGCTCAGAATGTGAACACTTCGATAGCTGTCCTGGATGCCATTATCTGCACACAGATTACGAGAGTGAGTTAGGCTATAAAACACAAGCCTTAAAGCATCACTTGCAGCGTTTTGATGTCGACATTCCTGAGATAATGGTCAGCCCAGCCCAAAAGCGCTTAGGGTATCGTAATCGTGTACAGCTACATTACCGGCATAAATATATAGGCATGATAGACGGCACAACAAACAATGTGATTGAAGTACCAAAATGTTTATTATTAAGTAAAGAGTTAAAGACTGAGCTTGATAAACTTTATAATGATAAGAGCTGGACTGAGAATCATGCAGCTGAAGGTCATTGTGAATTATTTTTAACTGAGAGCGGCGCTAGAATTGAGTGGAACAAACCATATGCTCATGGGGGGTTTAGTCAAGTTAATAACGCTATGAATGAAGTGCTAAAAACTGCTGTTTTCAATGAGATAGGAGACAACAAGGCACGAGAAGGTGCAAAAAATACATTATTAGATTTATTTTCCGGAAATGGAAATCTTTCAAATATGATTGTTACGGACAATCCGTTAGTTGAAAGAGTGATGGTTGATTTCGCCCCAGACCGAGTTAACTTAGAGAAATTGAATTTTGTGCATTTAGATTTATTCTCTGAGACCGCATTGAGGACATTCAGGGCTCGCTCGGAATATTCAAAATATGATATGTTTATCGTCGATCCGCCAAGAAAAGGATTCACTGGTTTACAGCAATGGGCGAACACTTTTAATCCTAAGCAGATAATTTACGTGAGTTGTAATGCGGCAACCATGGTTAGAGATTTGCAGAAATTGGTGCATAAATACACAATTAAGAAAATCCATTTAATTGATTTATTTCCAGGAACCTATCATTACGAAACAGTTATAACGCTTTCTTTAACTTAGTCGAACAGCTCATGCGTGACTTAAAAAATGATTAGAAAAAGACTGCAAATCAGTAATAATTTTGATTGAAATATTATAGGTGCCATTGATCCTAGATTGAGGGTCCAAAATAGACTACTGTATGACTATACAGTATAAAAAATTTAAGTTAAGCTACTTAAAAGTTTATAAATCAAGTAGCAATTATTCAATCTTCAAAAGGCTAAAGGAAGTAATCATGGACCCTAACAAAGAAAAAGCTCTACAGGCTGCACTGGCGCAAATCGAACGACAGTTCGGTAAAGGAACAGTGATGCGGATGGGTGACAAAGAGCATCAAGCTGTGCCAGCGATTTCCACAGGATCTCTGGGCTTGGACGTATGTCTAGGAATAGGAGGATTACCCAAAGGCCGAATAGTGGAAATATACGGACCTGAATCCTCGGGAAAAACTACATTAACCTTGCAGGTTATTGCTGAGGCGCAAAAGGTTGGAGGAACCTGTGCTTTTATTGATGCAGAGCATGCTTTAGACCCTATTTATGCAGAAAAATTAGGTGTTAAGGTTGACGATCTTTTTGTCTCACAGCCAGATACAGGAGAACAAGCATTAGAAGTTACTGACATGCTGGTTAGGTCTGGAACTGTTGATGTACTAGTAATAGACTCGGTGGCCGCACTAACTCCTCGTGCTGAAATTGAAGGAGATATGGGGGACCATCATGTAGGCTTACAGGCAAGATTAATGTCGCAAGCATTGAGGAAGTTAACTGGGAATATAAAAAATGCAAACTGCCTTGTAATTTTCATTAATCAAATTCGCATGAAAATAGGCGTAATGTTTGGAAATCCAGAAACCACCACAGGTGGAAATGCATTAAAATTTTATTCATCTGTACGCTTGGACATTCGTCGAATAGGAGCGGTAAAAGAAGGCGACGAAATTATTGGAAATGAAACGCGGGTTAAAGTTGTTAAAAACAAAATTGCCCCCCCATTTAAGCAGTGTGAATTTCAGATTCTTTACGGCCAGGGAATCAACCAACTGGGTGAAGTTATAGATCTTGGGGTCCAGTGCGGTTTGGTTGAAAAAGCCGGCTCATGGTATGCCTATAATGGTGATAAGATCGGCCAAGGTAAATCAAATGCGTGTGAGTATTTACGTGAAAATCCTAACGTGGCAAGCGAGATAGAACAAAAGATTCGAGCTCAGTTAATGCCTATAGTAGAGAAGAAAAGTAAAGTAGAAAAAGATGACAGTGCAAAAGGTAAAATAGAAACTTAAGATTATATTTTACTAAGTATTCTTTTACATAAAATAAACCGTACTTTATTCTCAAGATACGGTTTTTTTATGACTTACCATAAAATCAAAAATGATCATTAATATATGAGGCAGGAAGTTCAACCATATTACCCATGACAAAGTTAAATAATGATAACCCGTTAAGCATTATTAGATATCGAGCGCTATCTTTGCTTGCTCGTCGAGAGTATTCTTTTGTTGAATTATTAAGCAAGTTAACTGACAAATTGCCAGATAACCCTGATTTAGTCGAGGGAATCGTAGTCACACTGAAACAGCAAAATCTCCAATCCGACCAGAGGTTTGCTGAGATGCTTGTGACTAGCCGAATAAGGCGAGGATATGGCCCTATCCGCATCCAAGCCGAACTAAAATCTCGCGGCGTAAGCAAAAATATTATTGAGTTAGCTTTGATTAAAAGCGGGGCGAATTGGCTCTGCCTAGCAAAAGAGGCATTGAGTAAAAAATATGGATCTGATACTTGCGATGAATTTTCCGATAAAGTAAAACGTAGCAATTTTCTGCAATATCGCGGATTTAAGTCAGATCATATATCCGCATGTTTTAAATGATGACGAGCAAGCCAATTGAAAGAATACTTAAAATATAATTATTTTCATGTGGGAGCGGCTTGCTTTCGATGTACGCTGATAGCGACAGTTTTTTGTTTGGTATCCAGCGCCTATGGGTTTAAATTGCAAGACACTCTAACTCAGGGATCTTTGGTGGTTGGTCATATTGCTCCAGGCTTAAAGCTAGAATTTATGGGTCGAAAGATACGGGTTGACGATAACGGTCTGTATGTTTTTGGGCTCGGGCGTAATGCGCCACCAGAGATTACTTTAACTACTTCCAGTACTCTCGGTGACAAGCAAAAAAACTATATATTTCCAGTATTGCAACGAAAATATAAGGAAGAACAGGTATTTGGTGTTCCTCAAAAAACAGTTACACCGCCTATTGGAGCGCTTAACAGAATTCGTAAAGAGGCAGCTGAAGTTAGACTTGCTAGAAGCAAGGACACAAAAATTTTGGATTTTTTGTCGGGGTTTAGGATGCCTTTGGAGGGAAGAATTACAGGGGTTTATGGTAGTCGTAGAGTCTATAACGGATCCTCGGGTAATCCTCATTATGGCTTAGATATTGCAGCCCCAGTGGGTGCCAACGTTTATGCGCCGGCGCCGGGAATAGTCGAGTTGGTTCATCATGATATGTTCTATTCTGGTGGAACATTAATCATTAATCATGGCTACGGTGTTAGCTCAACGTTTATCCATTTGAGCGAGGTGTTGTTGTCTGTCGGCCAAAGAGTCAAAAAAGGTGATTTAATAGCTAAAGTTGGTGCTACAGGAAGGGCAACTGGGCCTCATTTAGATTGGCGCATTAACTGGTTCGAGGTAAGGTTAGACCCAGAGTTGGTGTTAAAGCGCTTACCGTCTGCGGATGATTAATTATTTTTAATTAACCGTGGACTTAATTTCGTAACTATCAGGCTAAGAAAGTAATTCTTTAGACCCATATCTTTTGTCTGCTCTAGAGGCATAGTGTTGGGGCTGTCTTTGGCTTAAACTTGTCTTACTGGTAGTAATAATTTATTTCGGAGAGCGCCATGATTGATAAGAAATTACTAGATATTTTGGTGTGCCCCATGAGCAAAGGGCCATTAGAGTATGACAAAGAACATAATGAGCTGATTTGTCGCCTTAGTGGACTGGCTTATCCCGTACGAGACGGTATCCCGATTATGCTTGAAATAGAAGCACGTCAGTTAACCGCTGATGAGAAATTAGGATAAGCAGCAGTTAAAAAATTAGAACCAAGCGTAAGGTTGTAGTGAAAAATGGCAGATAAAACACTGTTTGAGAAAATCATGGTTGGCGATATTCCTGCTGATATCATGTATGAGGATGAGTATTGTGTTGTTATAAAAGACGCTGTTCCTCAGGCGCCCACGCATTTGCTAATCATTCCGAGAAAGCCTATTTCTATGTTAGCAAAAGCCGATCTTGATGATAAAGAGTTACTGGGACACTTGCTGACGGTAGCTAATGATATGGCCAAGAAAACTGGTATTGATGAAGCCTTTCGCGTAGTAATAAACAATGGTGCAGGGGCCGGACAAACGGTTTTCCATTTGCACCTGCACTTGCTTGGCAATAAAAAGTTCGTTGAAAATAACTTGAGCTTCTGATGAAGCCTTGATGTCTGTAATGTAACTTTTGAATAAATGCCAGCCATATTTGGCTGCGTGACATTATCATTCTAAAGCAGCCTGAATAAAGCTGTAGGGTTTAACTAGTTATGAAAACTGCTGAAATTCGTAATGCATTCCTGAAATATTTTGAACGCCAGAACCACGAGTTAGTGGCTAGCAGTAGTTTGATTCCTGCAAATGACCCAACGTTATTGTTTACAAATGCTGGCATGGTTCCGTTTAAAGATGTTTTTTTAGGGAACGAAAACTGTAATTATGTGCGCGCCACTTCATCCCAGCGTTGCGTGAGGGCTGGAGGAAAGCATAACGATCTAGAGAATGTCGGATACACAGCACGACACCATACTTTTTTTGAAATGCTGGGAAACTTTAGCTTTGGGGACTACTTCAAACGTGACGCAATCAGGCTTGCTTGGCAGTTTTTGACAGAAGAATTGCAGTTACCTAAGGAACGCCTGTGGATTACTGTTCATGAATCAGACGATGAGGCGGCAAGTATATGGCTGGACGAGATAGGGGTAAGCCCAGACCGTTTTTCTAGATTAGGCGAAGATAATTTCTGGCAGATGGCAGATACAGGACCCTGTGGTCCCTGCTCTGAGATTTTTTACGATCATGGGGAGGATATTCCTGGCGGACCGCCTGGTAGCCATAATGATGAGCTTGATCGCTATATTGAGATATGGAATTTAGTTTTTATGCAGTATGACCGAAAAGCTGACGGCACCATGGAGCCTTTACCAAAACCCTCTATTGATACTGGAATGGGACTTGAGCGTATCACTGCAGTTATGCAGGGCGTGCACAATAATTATGATATAGATCTTTTTCAGGCATTATTGAAAGCTGCAGCTAAGGCAACAGGGACTAGTGATTTAGAAAATAAATCATTAAGGGTGATAGCTGATCATATTCGTTCTTGTAGTTTTTTAATCGTAGATGGGGTGTTGCCATCTAACGAGGGTCGAGGCTATGTATTGCGTCGTATTATTCGTCGAGCGATTCGCCATGGTAACCAGCTGGGTCAGAATCAACCATTTTTTCATGACCTGGTATCAGACCTGGTCGATATAATGGGGGATGCTTACCCAGAGCTCATTGGGGCTCGCGCGCATGTTGAGGAAGTGCTGCTAAAAGAGGAGCGGCAATTTGAAAAAACTTTAGATAAGGGCATGTCATTATTGAGTTCTGTTTTAAGTGAACTGGAGGGCGATGTTATTTCCGGAGATGTCGTTTTTGCACTCTACGATACATATGGATTCCCTGTTGACTTAACTAATGATATTGCGAGAGAAAAGGGCTTGTCATTGGATATGCTGGGCTATGAGAAATCTATGGCAGCTCAACGCAAGCGGGCTCGAGCTGCTGGAAAATTTAATACTGACTACATACAGCAGCTAAAACTTGATGGAGAGACTGATTTCACTGGCTATGATTCTACTTTAGGCGAAGGCAACGTTATAGCATTGATTCTGAGGGGAGAGTTAGTTGATCGCGTTTCCGAGGGTGATGAGGCTACCATTGTGCTCAATAGTACTTCTTTCTATGCTGAGTCTGGTGGACAGACTGGAGATCATGGGTGTTTGCGAGCTGATTCTAGCGAGTTTAAGGTCAAGGATTGTCAAAAAAAGGACTTGCATTTTTTGCATATTGGTACAGTGGTTTCAGGGTCTATTGATGTGGGACAAAAACTTTATTCATTGGTTGATGCTAGCGATCGTTTAGCTACGGGGCTTAATCATTCCGCTACTCATTTGTTGCATGCAGCTTTAAGGCAAACCTTAGGTGAACATGTTATGCAAAAAGGATCGCTAGTGGACAGCAGACGTCTTCGTTTTGATTTTAGTCATACTGAAGGCATTTCGCCCGAACAACGGAAATCCATAGAAGGTGTTATCAACGCAGAAATTCGTCGAAATACAGTAGTGAAAATTGATATCTGCGATATGAAAACAGCTCAAAATAAAGGTGCTATGTCTTTGTTTGGTGAAAAATATGGCAATGAGGTGAGAATGCTGACTATCGGGGATAGCTTTTCTGTAGAATTGTGTGGCGGAACTCATGCTCTAAGTACCGGCGATATCGGCCTGTTCAAGATTGTTTCTGAGATAGGCATTGCTGCAGGCATTCGTCGCATTGAAGCAGTGACCGGTGAACAGGCGTTAACTTACGTTAATAAGTTAGAGTACGATTTGGAGGCTGTATGTCATACTCTCAAAGCCAGTCCTGATAATATTGCGCAAAAAGTGACGGCTTTATTGCTTGAATCTAAAGAATTAGAAAAACAAAATGCTCGATTGAAAGGAAAAATGGCTAACCTGGCCGGTGTTGAACTGCTTTCTGCAGCTAAGGAAATAAAAGGTATTCAGGTGCTGTCGGCGATCATTGACGGAATAGATCCCAAAACACTTCGTGATACAGTAGACCAGTTAAAGTACAAACTGGGTAAAAGCGTGGTGATACTGGCAGCAATCGATAAAGATAAAATTTTCCTAGTTTCTGGTATTACCCAAGATATCTCTAGGCAGATCCATGCCGGTGATTTAATGGGTTTTGTCGCCTCCCAGTTAGATGGTAAAGGTGGAGGTCGTCATGATATGGCTCAAGGGGGAGGTACAAATATTAAGGCGCTACCAGAAGCAGTTAACTCCGTTTTTGGCTGGGTCGAAGAAAAACTGAATAGTTGAAACCTTGGGTTGATCAATGGCTGGCTTTGTGTGAGTGATATACCTTAACTTTTATAGTGTTTTGTTGTTTAATTGCCCACCTTTTTGTAAGTTGCTTTTAGCTTATTGTGAGAGATTTAGCTCGACATTCAATCTGCAAAAAATAATATCTTAGAGTTTAGGTTATACATGAGTTTACTGGTTCAAAAATTTGGTGGCACTTCAATTGGGACTGTTGAAAAGATTGAGGCTGTAGCTGAAAAAATTTGCGACGCTCGGAAGCGTGGCGACGATATAGCTATAGTGGTCTCTGCTATGAGCGGCGAAACTAATCGGCTGATTGCACTAGCAAATGGTATCCAAAAAAATCCCAGTTCTCGCGAAATGGATGTATTGGTATCCACTGGGGAGCAAGTCACAATTGCTTTGCTGTGTATGGCGCTGCATAAACGTGGTTGTGCAGCCAAGTCCTATATTGGATCACAGGTGCGTATTCTTACAGATAGCGCGCACTCTAAGGCTCGGATTGAAGCCATTGACTCCCATCGTATGGAGCAAGACCTTGATGAAGGAAAGGTAATCGTAGTTGCTGGCTTTCAAGGCGTTGATGAGCGCGGAAATATCACAACATTAGGGCGGGGCGGCTCTGATACTACTGCTGTGGCTTTAGCTGCTGCATTGAAAGCAGATGAGTGTCAAATTTATACGGATGTAGACGGTGTTTATACAACAGATCCTCGGGTGGTTAAAAATGCTCGACGTCTGGATCATATTACTTTTGAAGAAATGCTCGAAATGGCCAGTCAAGGCTCTAAGGTATTGCAGATAAGAGCCGTAGAATTCGCTGGGAAATACAAAATTCCTCTCAGGGTTCTATCTAGCTTCAAAGAGGGCCCTGGCACTTTAATTACACTTGAGGATGATGACAATATGGAAAAGCCTGTTGTTTCTGGCATCGCTTTTAATCGTGATGAAGCTAAGCTTACAGTGCGAGGGATTCCTGATGTTCCTGGGAGCGCCGCTCGAATTCTAGGTGCAGTTGGCCGAGCCAATATCGAGGTTGATGTAATTGTACAGAACGTCGCCCAAGATAAGACAGCATCTTTAACATTTACCGTCCACAGAGATGAAATGAAGAATGCAGAAGTTGTATTGAACAAGGTTGCAATGGAATTAGGTGCAACTTCAGTGGAAGCTGATGCCAATATTGCCAAGCTAGCTTTGGTTGGCGTGGGAATGCGTTCTCATGCAGGCGTCGCTGCGACTATGTTTTCTACGCTAGGTAGAGAAAATATTAATATTCAGATGATTAGCACATCAGAAATTAAAATCACGGTTGTGATTGCTGAGGATTTTTTAGATTTGGCGGTGAGATCATTGCACAGTGTGTTTGAGTTAGATGACGATGCTAGGCCTTTAAAATAATTTTTTAGGTTGACTATCCTAAGCATACAAAAAATAAAACCAAAGTTGTTTGATCAGCTTTGATTTTTGAAGAGGTGTTGTTATTATGCCGCCTCGAATTTAGATGCTCTTTTTGGATTTATCAGTTATTGAGAGCTGCATATTTTGGAGAGGTGGCCGAGTGGCTGAAGGCGCGCCCCTGCTAAGGGTGTATAGGCTAATACCCTATCGAGGGTTCGAATCCCTCTCTCTCCGCCACTTACAAAGGTAAGTAACACTAAAGGGTTTAGGCTGTTAGCTAAACCCTTTTTTTATGAGCAAGATTGTGAGTAAAAAGGACTTTTATTCCCGTGAAATATTTATCTTGTCTGAAGAAGTTTCGGAAGATGACTCAAGTGATAGCTTAAATAGCTCGCCTAAGAGTGGCTCAGCAAATAAAAAATAGCAGAAAAAAGTAGACTAATCCTAACACCTGTTTTTTTGACCACTAAAAAATTATACTTTATTGAAACAATTAGTGAGTTTGTTGGATAAAATTAGACCTTGTTTCAATTTTATTGATTACTATAGTGACTATAGTTTAAAAAAAAGCAAAAGAAGCAAATTTTTTATAATTCGAGTGGTTGGTTGTTTTCTGGAAAAGTTACAGTTATTGCTAACTTTTGCAGATGCTCGTAGAATAAATATTTGTCCTCATGGGTCACAATAAATAGAGACCTGATTTAGCAATTTAAGAACGAAGGTAGCTCGATATGGGAATGCTCATTAATATCGATAACGGCGGCACCCTCACAGATATATGTGTGCTGAAAGATAATGATTTTTATAAAACAAAGACACTCACTACACCTTATGATTTAAGCAAGTGTTTCTTTGATGGACTAAAGGATGTCTCAAAAGCCATATATGGTGAAGAAAACGTTGCTCGATTACTCGCTGAAGTTGATCATATAAGATATTCAACTACTCAAGGTACTAATGCTATTGTGGAACGCAAGGGCCCCAAGCTAGGAATCGTTGTCAATAAAGGGCATACAGATTTAATTAGTCTGATGAGAAAGCAAGATCAAGATTTGTTTGATTTTCTTGTGGGCGATCGTGTGGAAGAAATAGAGCTAACTGATTTGCAGGATGCAGAGCGCGCAACTGAAACTACAACTGCTATTACTCGATTGACTGCAAGAGGAGCAAATCGGGTTGTGGTCTGTTTTGATGTTGATAAAGCAACTCAATATGAGTCTCAGTTTAAAAGAATTGCCTTTGATAATTACCCTCGGCACCTTCTGGGTGCTGTTCCTATGCTGTTTGCTAGCGAGCTAGCTGAAGATATTTCTCCTAGCCGTCGTGGTTGGACAGCGCTGGTTAACTCTTTTTTGCATCCTGCGATGGAAAGTTTCTTGTATAACGCAGAAAATCGTTTACGTGAATATCGAACAAAAAATCCATTACTTATTTTTCGTAATGATGGCGATGCATCTCGAGTTGCTAAAACTATTGCATTAAAAACATATAGTTCTGGGCCTCGTGGCGGAATGGAGGGCGTTAAAGAATTTAGCAAGCAGTACAAACTTCCTAATGTGGTCTCTATGGATATTGGTGGGACCACCACAGATATCGGGCATATAATAAATCATACCGTACAAGAATCACGTCATGGCAATGTGGAAGGGGTGCCTATTTCGTTCGGTCTTTGTGAGATAGCAAGCCCAGGTGTTGGCGGAAGTTCTATCTTATCCGTTAACGGGAAAGATATTAAGGTGGGACCAGAAAGCGTAGGCGCGGTACCTGGACCAGCAAGTTTTGGTCGTGGCGGCAAAGAATCTACGATGACAGATGTCAATCTTTTGACGGGACTGCTTGATCCTCAAACTTTTTTTGGCGGCGGATTGAAGCTTGATATTGACAGAGCTCATGCTGCTATAGAAGAAAATATTGCTACTCCTTTGGGCGTTTCTTCTGACGAAGCCCTTCTTAAATTACGTGATGCTTATGATCAAAAAGTTGCTGATGAGCTAACTGGTTTCGCTACTGTTTCTGATGAGACTGTCTTGCTAGCATTTGGTGGGGCCGGCCCAATGAGTGCTTGTGGTGTAGCCGATAAGTCTGGCATTAGAACTGTGTTTATTCCAAAAACTGCGGCAGTGTTCAGCGCTTACGGTATCGGATCTTGTGACATAGGGCAAAGCTATGCAGTTGTTCTAGCTGACTATAAAAATGAGACATTAAAGTTAGCATATACCGGCTTGGCAGAGAAGGCTGGTCGAGATATGTTTGCAGAGGGTTATTCTGAAGGTGATTATCAAATTACCGCTCAGCTTGTTGGCACAAGCAAGGATAGCGAGGTTGTTCATGTGCTGGCTAATGAGATTGCATTTCCTAAATCTTTGTCTGGTTCAGACTCGGTCATATTAGAGTTCTCTGCTAGAAAAATACTCAGAGCAGAGAGTCAATTACAGGCCAAAGTGTCCAAGGGTGCTGTGGCAAAAAAAGATAACGTTCGATCCATTTTTGGAGATAACGGAGAGTGGAGCGACTTACCAGTTTATGGTGTGAGTAGCATGAAGCCTGGCGATCATGGTGCTGGTCCAGCAGTTATTGAAGAGGAATACTTTACATGCTTGGTTCGTCAAGGATGGAGTTTTGTTGTAACTGAATTGGGCGACATTTGTTTAACAAAGGGAGCCAAATAATGAAAGTATTAATGACTGAATATCTTCGAATAGATTTAGATTCAGAGAACTGGGAATGCCGTGTATGTGATCATACGGTCGGTCCGGCCCGCGGAAATTATAAAGAAGGTTTATTGGTGTACAAGAGAGATCCAGAAGATATCCATCCTTCTGTTATCGATCCAGAAAAATATAACTTCACTTTTTGCCCTGATAAAGACTGGGTGAGCATCTATGAATTTTACTGCCCGTCCTGCGCTACTCAGGTGGAGGTTGAATACACCTTCCCTGGGCATATGCCACTTTATGATATGGAAGTGGATGTAGATGCTCTTAAAGAGCAGTGGAGCACAAGAGAGGAACTTACGGAGCCTACGACAGGCCCTAATGTTCTAGTAGACAGGACTCACGGCCATAATCATTAATGCAGCGGACTTATTCTCTTACAGGAAGATAATCCATAAGCTTTAAAGTTTTAGGAAATAAAATTATGAAACGTATATCTGTAGATATCGGTGGTACTTTTACTGACTGCTTTGTAGTGTGGGACAACAAGTACATCGAAACTAAAGCGTTGACGACACATCAAAACCTTGCGTTGGGTTTTAATGAGGCTCTTGAAAAGGCCTATCAAGAACTTGGTGTGGGTATGGAGGAGCTTCTAGCAGGCGTTGACTCGGTTCGTTATGCAACCACGTTAGGCACTAATGCCTTGATTGAGCATAAGGGTCCTCGTATGGGCATGCTAGTAACGGCTGGTTATGAGGCAATGGTGCCCTTGAGTAGGGCGCGTGGATACGGCGAAGGTTTGGATGATCTAGGCAAACAAAATCTTCCTGATGCACAAAGACCAGCACCTCTTGTGCTACCAAGTATGATTGAAGGTGTACGCGAACGTTTAGGTTTTGAGGGCGAGCTAGTCATGCCCGTTGATGAAGACGATGTTCGTCGTAAGATAAGAACCTTGGTAGATAAAGGCGCGCAAGTCATCGTAGTATGTTTGGTTAATTCGGTAGTAAACCCTGCACATGAAAAACGAGTAGAGGAAATTTTGCTGGAAGAGTATCCCACGCATTTGCTTGGCTCTATTCCTGTTATTCTTTCTCATCGTGTTGCAGGTCGTAAGGGTGAATATGTGCGTGCTACCTCAGCAATTGTGGATGGCTATTTGCATTCTACTATGTACCACGCTATGAGCCAGCTTGAACAAAATCTCCGAGCAAACTCATACTCCAAGCCTATGCTCGTCATTCACAACTCGGGTGGCATGGCTCAGTTGAATTCTACAGATGCGCTGCAGACCATTCATTCTGGCCCAGTATCTGGTATTAGTGCTGCAGAACATCTCGCTAAAGAGGCGGATCTGGGAAGTGTGATCGCCACAGATATGGGAGGAACAAGTTACGATATTGGTATCGTCGTTGAGGGGGGAATTAAGCATTATGACTTCAATCCCGTTATTGACAGATGGCTAGTATCAGTCCCTATGGTTCACCTAGTTACTCTAGGTGCAGGTGGAGGCTCCATTGCTTCGTTTGATCGTATGTACAACGCTGTTGCGGTTGGTCCCAAAAGTGCCGGCTCCGACCCTGGTCCAGCTTGTTACGACCGAGGCGGAATGAATCCCACGGTGACAGATGCGGATTTAGCCTTAGGTTACCTTGATGCGGAAAATTATGCAGGCGGCAGCATACCCCTTAACCCTAAGCGTTCAATGTTTGCCATTGAAGAAGCCTTATGTGACGATTTGGATGTGGAACCAATCGCAGCTGCATTGCTGATCAAAGAAAAAGTAGACAGCAATATGGCTAATGGCGTCAATACAGAACTAAGAGTCCGCGGTTACGATCCGAAAGATTTTACCATGCTAGCTTATGGTGGTAACGGGCCTCTGCATTGCTGTGGTATTGCTTCTAAGTTAAAAATCAACAAGATTCTTGCTACCCCAATGAGCTCTGTTTTTTCTGCAGTGGGTGCAGGTAATATGCATCAAATGCACATTCATGAAACATCGTTGTTCATGGTGCTGTATGACTCTACTGCTCGAAAAGTGTTCGATAATTATGTTCGGTTCAATGATCTTGTTGTTGAGCTAAGCAAGCGCGGCCAGGCTGACCTTGTCAGACAAGGTCAGCCTGTTAGCGATATCAAGCACTCACTAGAGCTAGATATGCGCTATGGAAACCAATTGGTTCAAACTACAGTAGTGGTTTCAAAGCATTCTCTTGAGTCTGTCATGGATGTGATGAATATTCTTGATCAGTTTTCAAGCGACTATGGTAAGCGTTTCGGTGAGGGCAGCCAGGCTCCGGAAGCTGGCATTCGCATCAATACAATACGTGTGGCTTCTTATGTGGAGCATGACACAGTCAAATTCGATCACATTAAACCGATAGCGCAGAGCGAGCGTATTGCT
>CAJIZZ010000015.1 GCA_905181945.1 uncultured Porticoccus sp.
TTCTATTCCAGACCAGGGCAGCCTGCCTAGCGGTCGGCCTGATACTAGTACCCCGGTAGATGTTATAGATAGTGCTAGTGATGACATCATTGCAAGACAAATACGAGAGGCTGCAACAAAAGAAAAAGACCCCAAACTACAAGAAAAGCTTTGGGCCGAATACCGAAAATATAAACAGGGTAACTAAAAAAATGCCTATGAAGTCACAGTTTGCTCATAAAAGATCACCAATAGTCTCTTTTCTTCTTGCTTTGACTATGTTGGCGTTTGCTGCCTGTAGTGTTCAAAAAGTCACAAGCACTGTCGTTATGCCGCTTAACCAGCAGCCTGTTTCAGCACAAAGACTGCATCCGCTTGATATTGCCGTATTGCCTTTTAAAACTCCCCTTAAGGGCTCACAAGAAAATATCAGCCCAGCGACCTCTTCTTCTGCGCGTAATGCTGAAGGGCTTTTCTTGGCTAATCAGTTAACATCAACCATTCAAAAAACATCAGCATGGGGCGCAGTACGATCGATTCCTAGTCGTGAAACAACTGTAGATGTATATGTGGAAGGCAAAATCATTAACTCTGATGGTGAAAAATTAACCTTAGAAGTCAGCGTATCAGACACTAGCAACCGACTCTGGTACACCAAAACCTATACGCAGAGCGTAGGCTACTATGCTTACAAGAATACTATGGAACTTTACCGTGACCCTTTTCAGAATCTATTTAACAGCATAACAAACGATTTGGTACAATATCGCCACGAATTATCTTCTGTTGATGCAAGAAGATTATCCACAATTTCCAGCTTAAGATTTGCCCGTGATTTTTCTCCAGAAGCATTTGGCTCACATATAAAAGAATCTTCATCTGGTGAATTTCAAATCATCCGGCTTCCTGCAGAAAATGATCCTGTTCTGACTAAAATATCAGAAATTCGAGAAAGAGATTATTTATTCGTAGATACTATGCAAGGACATTATGACGCCTTCTCAGGGCGTATGAAAAAACCTTACCAATCATGGCGCCAAGCCACTCATGAAGAAATAAGCTCTGCACGAGAGCTTAAGCGTCAATCTGTAACTCGAACTATTGGGGGAATTGCTGCTGTTATTGGTGGAATTATGGCCTCTGGAAGCGGAAATGGTTCTGCGCAATCTGCCGGTGCGGTGGCAATTGGAGCCGGGGCTCTTTTGGTTAAAAGTGGTTTCGAGAAAAGAGCTGAATTAAAGATTCATGAAGATGTACTGGCTGAACTGGAGCAATCCTTAGAGGCAGAAATTGAACCTCGTGTAATTGAACTAGAGAATCGCACAGTAACCCTTACAGGAAATGTAGAGGAACACTACAATCAATGGAGATCTCTTTTGCGAGAAATATATAAAACTGAGCGCGGCGAGATCTAATCTAAATGAACGATACTGATGGCACCAAGCCACACTCTGAATCCATAAACGCCACTAATGTTCCTTTAACTAGAAATACCATCAGTGTAGCTGAGTCTATTCCTTGGCAGCAAAGACGCAGCACTATTATTGCTCTAGGTGTCAGTTTTTTTCTGGCACTAGTAGTCATATTTGCGCTCCCCTTTTTGATTCAGAAGCCCACAGAGTCTGAGCTGCAAATAGAAAGTCAGCACAGACAGACCCCGTCTTTAAAAGAATCCCCCTTTGTAGATGCGCAGCTATTGAAGGCTCGACGAAAATCGCAAGACAGTCTCAGTAAATTTCTTGCTAGCCAGGATTTTCTTGAAAGTAAAAATGTTCAGCTATGGGGTAAAAAGGTATTTGAGAATGCCCTAGAAATAGGAGCCAAAGGAGACCTCTTGTATCGCCAAAGAGACTTCAAACAGGCTTTAATTTTATACGAACAAGCACGAACTAATCTTGTAGAGCTGGAAAGCCGAGTGCCTGAAGAATTATTTATTAATCTCAAAATAGCCGAACAGGCCTTTTCTCTTGGAAATGCAACAGAAGCGAAGGAATATTATCAGCTGGCGCTCTCTATTGACCCCTCTAACACTATCGCCCAAAAAGGCTTAGAGAGAGCTTATTTTTTAAATGAAGTTTTGGCGCTGCTCAAGCAAGCCAACAATGTCCTTGAGGAAGGAGATCTTAAGCAAGCACAAGAAATTTTTCTGAAAGCCGTCAATCTTGACCCTTTGAGCGAAGAGGCTATAAGTGGAGCTAGCAAGGTTTTACATCTTATTACAGAAAACCAATTTATCGATACCATGAGTGCCGGCTATCAAGCGCTAGAAAATAACCAACTCAACGGAGCCATACGGTCATTCCAGAAAGCGCTAGAACTAAAGCCTAAAAATTCAGGGGCCTTTTTAGGCTTAACTCAGGCACAATCATTATCGATCCAGAAAACTATTAAGACTCAACTAAGTACTGCTTCATCGCAAGAAGCACAGGAAAAATGGCATCAAGCCATAGGGAGCTATGGAGCCATCTTGGCGAAAAATAACTCATTGATAGAAGCACAGCTAGGCGAAAGCCGCAGTAAATCTAGAGCCAATCTAAGCGACGCTATAGACATTATTCTAGCATCCCCTCTTAGGCTTGCATCACCAAAAGTGTATGAACACGCTAAAAAATTACTGGACACTGCACAGAAAATCAAACTTTCAGGGCCCAAGCACACGCAACAAACTAATCAGCTCAGTCAGGCTCTTGAAGAATCACAAGTGGTTCTATCGGTGCAGTTCCGCTCAAACGACTCCACTACAATAGTACTTTTGAGGCATGGTATGCTTGGATTATTTAAGGAGAAACAATTATCACTTCAGCCAGGGGATTATATCGCGCTAGGCAGCCGAAAAGGCTATCGTGATGTGCGTCTTGAATTCAGAGTGACGCCAGAAAAAATGCCACTCAGCGTAGAGATTGCATGTGAAGAGAAAATTTAATGACAAAAAGAAAAGATACTGAGTCAACATCCCGCAAGCAGTCTGCATCAAGCGATGAAAAGCTTATTCCTGTAGATTTTCAACCGATACAAGATGCGGTCAAAGGCTCCAATGTCTCATTCAAACCATTAAGGTCAAGTGTTACGCTCGGGCTCTTAATAAGCACTCTAGCAATATGGTTTCTTCTCACAGCAAAATCAGTAGTTATCTCAGTTGCCCCTCCTGCAGCCCAGCTCAATATAAAAGGGGGTTTCAGTTTCCCTTTAGCTGATCATTATCTAGTACGGCCGGGGAGCTACACAATTGAAGCATCAACTGATGGCTATATTGATCTAAAACACCCTTTTACTATTGGCGAAGATGACCATACAGTAATAAACCTAAGCATGGAAAAGAAGCCAGGCCACCTGCATTTAACCACTCATCCTGAGGGAAGTGAGATTCTTGTGGATGGAGAATTTATTGGAGTTGGCCCTTTTACAATAACCCCGCTATCTTCAGGGCCGCACTTGTTAGACATCAGAGCGCCTCGCTATATCCCTAAAACTGTAACTGTAGAAATAGAAGGGCTGGATCGCCAGCAGGATCTACATGTTAGCCTTAAGCCTGACTGGGGGCATATAGAATTTAGCTCTTCGCCACAAGGTGGAACGATACGGGTCAGTGGGCAAATTATCGGAAAAACTCCATTCTCAGTACCAGTTCTATCAAGCGGAGAGGTCGTTACCATTACATACCCTGGCTATAAACCATGGAGTAAAAAATTATCTATAAATGCAGGCGATATCCTGAAGATACCAGAAATAGAACTAGTACCTGCTGACAGCATTGTAGATCTAAGCACTATGCCATCTGGAGCGACAATTACAATAAATGGCGAATACAGAGGCAATACCCCCAACACTGTTTATCTCGATGCTGATAGGAAGCATAATATTTCCGTTTTTCTTAATGGTTACTTGACCCAAAAACACTCCGTATCACTGGCGTCAGGAAAAAGAAAGAATCTGTCTTTAGAATTAATTCCTAGCATAGGTGCTGTCAAAGTACTTGTGTCTCCAAAAGATTCCACAATATGGATTGACGGAAAATTACTAGGTATTACAGGCGAAACCCTACGGCTGCCGTCTCGTCCGCATCTCATGGAAATCAAAAATTCTGGCTATGTCAGCTACAAAAAAGTTATCACACCACAGCCTCAGTTAGAACAAGTCATCCAAGTTCAACTGCTTACAAAAGAAGAGCATTATTGGGCAAGCATTCCAGTAGAGATTACAAGTCCAGGGGGGCAGATCTTGAAACTATTCAAGCCAAAGGGTACTTTTACAATGGGAGCCCCTAGGCAAGAAGTCGGCCGAAGAGCAAATGAGGTATTAAGAAAAGTAAAAATTACACGCCCTTTTTACTTGGCCGCCAAAGAAGTGACTAACGATCAATACTGGCAGTATAAGCAGCATAGCTCTCGTCATGCCGGCGGCAAAACTTTAGATCGACCAAAGCAACCTGTGGTGAGCATTAGCTGGGAACAAGCGGCCTTATACTGTAATTGGCTCAGCCGGAAAGAAAAACTACTTCCGTTCTACATAGAGAGTGCTAATAAAATTACCGGTTCAAACATTAGTGCTACTGGTTATCGTTTGCCTACAGAAGCCGAATGGGCATGGGCTGCCAGGTCTTCAGGACCAGACAATCAGTCAGAAAATTTACATAATAACTTTCCACCTAAGGACAAAAGTGGCAATTTTGCTGACATCAGCGCAGCTAACATTTTAGAATCAGTCATCCCTGTTTATAATGACGGACATTCTACTACAGCGACAGTAGGGAGCTTTAACCCCAACAAAAAAGGTCTGTACGATCTAGATGGAAATGTAGCTGAATGGGTAAACGATTACTATGGTATTAGGTTTAATCTTGGCAATGCAGTAGAAATAGATCCTATGGGACCAAATGAGGGAGAACTGAGAGTCATACGTGGGGGTAGCTGGCGCCATAGCGATATAGCTCAGCTGCGACTATCATTTCGAGATACAGGTAATAGTGCCCGAGATGATGTAGGCTTTAGGGTTGCTCGCTACATTAAATCAAAAGATAAAAAATAAAGATAGAATAACTAATAATAACTGGGGCAGCAGGATGAAATCCTATTTCATTTTATTACTATTATCAGGACTCAGTCCTCTCGTTTTTGCGAAAGATGAGCAATCAGCACAGATGTCTAACCCTCAAGCAGTAAAACCAAAAAACTCCGAAATAGCCATTTCGAGAGAATCTAATCTGAAATCAAGACAAAAAGTAACGCCGCCAAACGCTGCCAACAATAGAATATTAGAGCGAGAATTCAGCCCTAGCGAAGAAATTTCTGAAGATCTACCAATTCCATTTCCCGTGGACATTTAAGGAGTTCTAATCATATGGAAACAAAAGTCTCATCAGAATTCATGTATCAGGTTTTTTCACTGATTCTGGCGCTAATTGTAGTGCATACAATATACTTGGCACTCATTCGTCCTAATGCAAATATTCTACTAGAGCAACAGTTAGCCAAAGAAGAGGCCGGGGAACCTTATGTGGCTGTAAGGTCATTTTATATTGTAGTAAAAGACTATGAACAGGAAGCCTGTTTTATATTGATGATTTGGGCCTGCGCCATCATGGGCTTCAAGGCAAGAAGTACCATGGATGAGCGTAAGTTACTCAACCAAAAATTATTAATAGCCACTGAAGGAACACGAATATTGCCCGAAGACGCACGCCAAATATCTCGTCCTATTCAAGCATTAGCCCCCACTCAGAAGGCATGCCTTATTCCAAGAGTACTTCTGACTGCGCTGCATCGATTTGAATCTACAAGGAATATCCAGGATGTCTCCAGCGCTGTCAGTGAAGTCCTAGACAAAGAATCTGATCGACTAGACTCAGAATTATCTATGGTGCGATATATTGCATGGGCAATCCCTTCAATTGGATTCATAGGCACTGTTAGAGGTATTGGAGAGGCATTAAGTCAAGCGCATAAAGCGATTGAGGGCGATATCGCAGGAGTTACAGCAAGCCTGGGAGTAGCATTTAACTCTACTTTTATCGCATTGGTAATAAGTATTTTTCTGATGTTTATCGTACACCAGCTGCAACTAGCACAAGAAAGACTGGTTCTAGATACACACAATTACTGTGATAGTAATCTAGTCCGCCACCTTAAAACAGATCCAGTATGACAAAAAACTAATAAAAAAATTGATTAGGTTGAAAATTCTGGTATGAGCGACAACATGGGCACAGCAATCATAGAACTTAACGACTCTGGGCACTGCTGCAGAAATAGCAAGGGTGAGGTATTTGTCAGCCCCGGTTACGCTTTTTTAACTAATAAAGGTATTGATACTGGAGATATCGCTCGACTAAAAAGCTATTTGTCGCCACAGCAAAGTTTCAATCAATTTTGGCGCCAGCTAAGTCTATCTCCACTTGCTCACTCTACAAACAAGGTTAGGCATAATGGAGATCTAGCATTCCAACAATTGCTCGACTTACATAAAGAGCTCGGCCACCCAAATGAAGTTATATTCGCTATTCCGGGAAGCTTTGATCGTGAACAGCTATCTATAATCTTAGGTTTAATTCAGGCGACCCCCTTCAAATCGATCGGTTTTGTGGACTCAGCTGTCGCAGCTGTGTCTCAACTGAAATTCACGGAAAAATCTAATAGCAAAAAATATCTGGTACATCTAGATATTCAGTTACATCAAATCGTTTTTACTCGTCTACTTGTTAGCGAACACTACAAAGAAAGAGTGCATGTTGAGGTTGTTCCCGATGTAGGGCTAAAAAATTTCTATGATGACTGGGCAAAATATATTGCTAACAAATTTATTCAAGAGTATCGATACGATCCTCTTCATACAGCAAAAGGAGAGCAGCAGCTCTACAACCTCTTACCAGGTTGGATAAAGGAGCTATGCGCAAAAAAAGAGGTAACGATTGTTCTTGACAGTCCACAGGGAAACTACCAATTAATACTGAATCTGGATGATCTTTTAACGAGAAATAACGAGAAAATAGCCCAACTAAAACAAAAATTCAGTGCTATCGTGCTCGAAGGTGATTTGTTATTTGCTAGTCATAGGACAAGATTGCTACCCGGTCTCACTGAGCAACTAGGAAAATTTCATATATTGCCAGAAAATTCTGCTGTTTTAGGGTGCCTTCAGCACCTTAACGATATCAAGCAGGATCATGAAGATATCTTTCTTGTCACCAAAATAGCCAATCAAGATCTGTCCGCAGTCGAAGAATTTTCTCAGTCACCCGAAAACACCCCAACCCATGTCCTCTATCAAAATACAGCTCTAGCAATAGGAAAAATATTATACATTAGTACTCATGGGACACTTCTCGCATTCTCGCAAGGGCGCGCAACCAAAACGTTTCTTTCCTATAAAAATGGTAACGTATACCTAACAACTAAAGAAATAGACCTAGCAAAAAAACATCAAAATAACCCACTCAGGATAGGCGAGAGTATTGCAATTAGGTCCCAGTCTTTTCAGCTGATCGAGGTAATTTAAGGTGGTTCGCCCGAAACGCAAGATAACTACTTTTAGTTTATCTTTTTTGGATATTATGGCCTGTGGATTTGGGGCTGTTACCCTTTTATTTCTGATACTTAAACATAACCCTATTGCTAACGAATCAACTGACCCTTTACTTGTTACTGAAAAAAATCTTCTTCAAGAAGAAATTCAAGTAGGGACAGCTGACTTGATAGCATTAAAAAATAGTTTAAAGGATATAGAAAAATCCTACACTGAAGCTCTAGGTTTATCTAACGAGACCATAACTAAAATTCAAGAAGCTGACTTAGAGTTAAGCGTGCAATCTGACCCAAAACAAGAGATTGCTATATTAAAAAAACAACTCATTGAACTGCAGGAAAAAACAAAGCACTTTAAAGAGAAAGCTGTAGGGGAAAATACACGACATTTTTCAGGGGACGGGAAACGGCAATATCTTACCGGTCTAAAATTAGGCGGCAAGCGCATCGTAATTCTAGTTGACACTTCAGCCAGCATGCTTTCAGACTCTATTGTTAATGTAATACGTCGTCGTAATATGAGTGATGAGTCAAAGAAAATCTCCCCTAAATGGCAGCGAGCCGTCAAAACAACAGAATGGCTAATAGCTCAGATGCCTGAAGCAAGCCAATATCAAATTTATACCTTTAATAACTCATCAGGCTCAATTAATCATGACGATGGTGTTTGGCGCAATACTCGAGATAAAGCGGGCCTAGACAATTCAATTAGCCAGCTAAAAAAGATTGTTCCTGCTGGAGGCACTAATTTATCCAAGGCATTTAAGGCGTTAAAAAGTTTCAACGCTCCTCCGGATAACATATTTTTAATCACAGATGGTCTGCCCACCCAGGGAAACAAGAAGCAAAAGAATATGACCATATCCGGCATAGATCGCATACAGTTATTTCAGGAATCTTTAAAGGAACTACCATCAAGAGTCCCTGTCAATATACTATTATTTCCAATGGAAGGAGATCCTGCTGCAGCCGCCAGTTATTGGAGGTTAGCAATATCAACTAACGGGTCATTCATAAGTCCTTCGCGAGATTGGCCATGAGTCGTAATAAACGGCAAAAGAAACGCAACGTCACTGAGATTAGTGTCTCTTTTCTCGATGTTATTAGTTGTGGTTTTGGGGCCATAGTTCTTTTGCTGTTAATTGCCAAGACTGTTGATCCATCAGCATTTCAAACCGTAAAAAATCCTATAGAGGGTAGTATGGCTGCAATGCAGCAGCAACTATTTAAGATACGCGGCGAAACAACCGCACTCAATCTTTCCTTTCAATCTAAAGAAGAACAGCTCTCTGATATTCGCACTCGTATCGAAAATCTAAAAAAAGAGCTAGCCGAAATACAACAGAAAAAAAAAGCAGCAGCTAGACTAGAAAAAGCAGAGCGAAGCAAATTATTGCTTGCCCAACAAAATCTTACCGAAGAAATGAAGCGCCTTTTAATGGGCGTCGAACAATCTAAAAATGACATGATTGGGGGGATTCCTGTTGATAGCGAGTACATTATTTTTATCGTAGACACATCAGGCAGTATGTTTAATTTCGCATGGCCTCGAGTGCGTAAAGAAATGATCAATATTCTTAATATCTATCCCCAAGTAAAGGGGATTCAGGTTATGAACGATATGGGGGATTACATGTTTTCTAGCTTCAGTCGAAAATGGATACCCGACACACCTGCGCGCAGAAAAGCTATCTTAAATCGACTGGCCACCTGGACGCCTTTCAGTAACTCCAGCCCTGTTGAGGGGATCCAAAAAGCAATTCAACAATTTTATTCCTCAAATAAAAAAATTAGTCTTTATGTTTTTGGAGATGACTTTACGGGAAATTCTATTGGCCAAGTCTTGGATGCTACGGATAGAGCCAATCGAGATAATGGAGCCAATCCATTAGTGCGAATACATACCATTGGTTTCCCAGTTCACTTCCAGGTAGAAGGAGGAAATCTCGCAACAGCTACACGTTTTTCCGCCCTAATGCGTGCATTAAGTTACCGTAATAATGGCACCTTTATTGGTCTTACTGGGCTCAAATAAATGGCTATCGTATTGAACACAAAATTCTCGTTAGGTTTAACTATTATTGTTTATTTGCTATTAACAGGATGCTCAACTCACGTAGTGATAACAGGAGAGCACCCTCCCGTTTTAGTTCAACCTCTCGACTATAATGTCGGTTTAGTGCTAAACAGCTCATTTACTGATTACTCATTCACAAGAGAAAAAGACGACCAAAAAATTATCATCACTCTGGGAGACTCGCAAACTCAACTATTTTCTCAGATTTTTGAGGGTATATTTACCAGCACGCAAAGGCTTCAAGTGAAGCCCCAAATAACAACCAATCCTATGGATCTTGTAGTCATACCTCGTGTGGAAAAATTACAGGTATCTATGCCCGATGAAACCAGCCTTAACGTGTTTGAAGTATGGATACAATATAAGCTAGAAATATTTGACACAAATAGTGCACTCATCACCGAATGGTCAGTTAGTTCATATGGTAGGACGCAAACTCGTTTTCTTAAATCTACAGAAAGTGCCCTACATCAAGCCACTAATTCAGCCTTAAGAGATGCAGGGGCACAAATAGTAATTGGCTTTAATAGAATTCCAAAAATCCGCGACTGGGTTAAGCGAAAAACGGGCTCAAATAATGCCAGATAACACTTTATTGAGTACTGCTGCATGGTCTCTATTGCTTATTGCAATTCTTGCTGGTTGCTCGACATCTTCTATTGTTGACGAGCAAAGATCAGACACTGCCAGCCTGGAGCTGTCCTCTGGAGAAAGGCTGGTTATTATGGGAAGAAGACATGGAAATTCCTATGAAACTGAACCTGATTTTATCAATTGTATTAGCAATAATGTTGCCAATACAGGGAAGTTTTCGGTTATGCCAGAACAAGAATTTTTAGATACATTGTATCCTTGGTTTGAACCCAGAGTAGCGCCATTAAAATTACAAGGCATGAGTAAAACTCTTGCTATTACTGTGGTTGCTGATCGAATTAAGGCCATCGGCATCAGATATGTAATTTGGGTAGATGGAAGTACAGAAACTACAGAAGAAAAAGGCTCTATGCATTGTGGAATGGCGCCTAGCGGAGGCTGTTTTGGCTTTAAAAGCTGGGATAAAACTTCTTCTTACGAAGCGACTATTTGGGATTTGAAGCACTTAACCGAAAAAGGCAAAGTTAAGGTCGATAGTAAAGGGGCTTCATACATGCTAGGAATAATTGCACCCATACCTCTCATTGCTCAAGTAAAAGGAGTTGCCTGCGAAGATATTAGCAGTCAACTGAAAGGCTTCTTTAGTCAATAAATTTTATAGTTTATCGCCCAGACAGCTACAACAAAAAAATCTTTCAGTTAAAATAAAAAATAAAAAAGCAACGCAAGACCATCCGAGAAAACTTTTATGAAAAATAAACACTCATCTAGTCCCAGTACTGAAATAATCACTGAATACATAATGAGCTATCTCGCGCCTCTAGATCCGCCGATAACTGTTGATGGCGGAATGATTATAGCCAATGTGCGTCCGGGCGGCTGGGTTAAAGGTCCAAAGATTTGCGGTCAGTTCATTGCTCCTGGTGCTGACTGGCTACGTATTATGCCTTCAGGTGTTTTTCGTCTAGACGTAAGAGGCCTAATACAAACTAATGACAATGCATATATTTACTTAACTTATAACGGAATCATGAAAAATTCAGTAGAAAGCGCTGAGCGCTTAATTGGCGGGGAGCTACTAACAGATAAGGACATTCCTTATTTTGTAGCAGCGCCGACTTTTCAGACTTCCTCAGAAAAGTATAGCTGGCTTAATGAGATACAGACTATTAATAAAATGACTGAAATACAGTTTGGTAAAGAAGGTTACGTGAAATATGACGTGTTTGCTATTCGATGATCAGCGTACAAGGCACTCTAATTATAAGATAAATAACAAAGAAGCTATTGATAAAAATTTTCACCATTACGCCTTAATTATATTTTTAAGCTCATTTTTATCAAAAATATGGACGAGTTTAACCTAATCAAGCTGTAATATGACTATAATCAAAAAATTACTTATTTTTGCTACTAAAAAATATTAACCATCATTTTTTCAGGAGACAACACTGATGTCGGGAAAAAACCATGTTTGGCGACTAAGAGAGCGTCCTGTTGGTAACATTACAGATGACACATTAAGCTTTGAAAGTGAAAGCATCCCTGAACCGAAAGACGGGGAATGCCTTTTTAGGCTCAACTATTTATCTCTTGACCCAACTAATCGCATTTGGATGAGTGATGAAGAGCAGTATATGCCGCCTGTCGCTCTTAATGATCCCATGAGAGGGGTTGTTTGCGGCACAGTACTCAAAAGTAATACGCCTGAATTTAAAGAGGGCGATATTGTTAGCGGTATTGGGACTTGGGCTGACTACCAAATAGGTACGCCAGGATCGGTCGGCCTATTAGGGGCTATAGGTGGTATATCGGTCATGAATGCTTTTGCCACTCTTGCGCTTGTCGGCCCCTCGGCATACTTTTGTTTACTTGACATCGGTGCACCAAAGGCTGGGGAAACTGTAGTTGTCTCTACTGCGGCTGGCGCTGTTGGCTCAATTGTTGGTCAAATAGCGAAGATCAAAGGTTGTCATGTGGTTGGGTTAACCGGCTCTGATGAAAAATGTCGATGGATCAAAGAAGACCTAGGCTTTGATGAAGCCATTAATTATAAAACCGAAAATATACCGGATGCTCTTGCTCGTAGCTGCCCGAATGGTATTGACATATATTTTGATAGCGTTGGCGGTAGCATTCTCGACGAATGCTTAAAGCTAATGAATCTTCATGGAAGAATCCCTACATGCGGTCTTATCTCACAATATAATTCACCGGATCCAGTACCGGGACCTTACAATTATGGCTTAATATTGATGCATAGGTTGAAGATTCAGGGATTCATTATCCTGGACTATCTAGATCGCTTTCCTGAAGCAAATGAAGCCATTGTAAATTGGATGTCAGAAGGAAAAATAAAAGTGAGACTTGATGTTTCAGATGGCCTAGATTCCGCCCTACATAGCGTCAAAAAGCTATACACTGGGGAAAATACAGGAAAACTCATGGTCCGCGTTAAGGATGTTTAGGCCAACCTAAACTGACATTGTGTAAATTTTCGTAATTTTCATGCAACTTCAACATACCACTCAGGTTTTCTCATGAAGGCCTGCATGGTATATTGAAAATACATGAAGTGACAATTGCAGTTATACCGCGCCAACTAATCTGGCCAAAAACCAACTCACACCACCCATAACGGCCACAACGATCCACCATAAAAATAGCAACCTAAATCGAAAAGGCTTTCGTTCAATGGAATGAATTCCAGAGTTGATTGTCTCGTTAATCCTGGCTAAGTCTTCTTCGTTGTAATCTTCTTTGCTTCTCATGCCCATAGTAAATTTTACCTCATCTTGCTCTTATTAGCCCGTCGTTTATTATAACAAGGTTGTTATGTCGAGGCGATCAGCCACTTCATCGACTGAAGCTCCAGGTTGGTAAGCGAGCTCTCCAATCATTGGGGAGGGAATCCAACGTTGTAAAGTCGAAATATTTTCTTTATAGCGATCCATTTCTGGCACTATCTGGTTAGCTATCCAGCCTGTTAGCATCAAGCCATCTTTTTGGATAGCTTCGGAGGTCAATAATGCATGATTGATGCAACCAAGATTCATACCAACAACAAGCACCACAGGTAGTTTAAGCACTCTAGCTAGATCAGCAAAAGTTTCCCGCTCATTCAACGGTACCCTCCACCCTCCTGCACCCTCAACAACACAAAAATCAGGCCTCTGCATCATTAGCCCGCGATAAAAACCAGCTAAACGATCAACACTTAAACGACGCCCTATTTCTGCGGCAGCTATATGTGGCGCAATTTCTGGTTTCAGCGCTACAGGGTTCAGTTGCTCATAGTTTACTGGCAAGGAGGTTTGAGCCAACAGCTTGATAGCATCACTATTCCGTAAGCCGTCCACTGTCATTTCGCATCCTGCAGCAACTGGCTTAAACCCTGACGTACTTAGCCCTAGTCTAGAAGCCGCGGCCAACATGCCTGTAGCAACATAGGTCTTTCCAACATCCGTACTGGTACCTGTAATGAAATAAGATTTAGACATTCAGGGTGCATACTCCATAGATTACTTGCCATGTAGCAGGCAGCTGTCCTCGAGAATCTCGGAACTTATCGTAAGCGCTCACTAAGTTACGAATGTTTTTAGAGCCAGTCATTCCTTTATTCTGCCCAGCATTCAAGTTATGTGCACCGAGATCCTTCAGCTCTTTCATTAAATGACTGATATCGCGATAAGTTAGCTTGTGATCCTCAATTTCATAATCTTCGATATCAAAACCTGCTTGAGAAAAAGCTGTTTTCCAGCTATAAGGATCCAGGAATTGATTCACATGCACGTAGCTGTCAACTTCTATCCAAGATTTTCTTAATTCAGATAGTGTTTTACTACCAAGAGAAGTGAATGCTACTCGTCCACCAGGTTTAACTACACGAGAAATCTCATGAGCTAGCAGCGGCAACTGATCGCACCACTGGAAGGTCAAATTAGAAAAAATAACATCTACAGAGTTATCAGCCAATGGGATATTTTCTGCATCTCCACATAACCAGAGATCAATTGAATCATGCCGTGATCGAGCAACCTCAAGCATCCCCTCAGCAAGATCTATACCTACAATCGTCGCAGAATTATATTTATTGGCGAGAGGTTTGACAAAAAATCCTGTACCGCAACCCAGATCAATTACTGTGTTTTGTGACACCCTATCAGGTAAAAAATTTAGTAGTTTTTCTCCAACCTGGCGCTGCAGACGAGAAACTGAATCGTAGCTATTTGCTGCGCGACTAAAAGAATCAGCTACTCTTTTTTTATCTAAAAAATAGCGTTTTTCTTTTAAAAAAGATAGCACGCTTGATGCTACTTTTTTTGTATTACTTATATGTAGCAAATGCCCTGCTTTCGGTATAATTTTTATTTGTTGCAATGGATTCAATATTTCAAATTCACTGGTTATATCTAAATTCACTAACTGGTCGACTTCACCAAAAATATGCAGTCCGGGAATTTTCAGCTTCCTCAAGGTGTCTCTATTGTCAATTTCAGCAAGTAGTTCTAGGCCCCGAAGCCAAGCATTGTGACAATAGCTGTTCTTTTTCCTATCAGTAAATTGCTTTAATCTTTCTATCACGCCCTTTTGTAATAATCGAAACAACTTTCGTTCTTCTGTATCACCGCGACACTGCAATGCATGAAAGCGCCTCAAACAAACAGCTGGCTGCTCATTAAACAGTGTCACAAAATCTTTAAATATTTTATCTGGCATACCGAAACTCCAGCCAGGTTGCTGAGTAAAACAAGGATTAGTGGCGACAGTAATTAAATTAGAGAACCGTGAGGGATGACGACCCGCTAGAGCTGTGGCGATCGCCCCCCCTAGAGACCACCCCATGATGCTACATTTGTTTGGCATCATGGCCAAAATAGCATCGAGATAATACTCTATTGGCCAGCTAAATTCTGTGTTGGTCTCCGAGCAAGCATCAGTCTCTAGTTTAAAAACATCATTTTGGCCAAACCCAGGTAGATCAATAGCTAAAATATTTAGAGTTCTTGTTAGTTCCGGTAGAATGAGCTCCCAGATACCACTATCAGCCCCCCAGCCATGGATGAGCACTAACGGTTCTGATTGAAGAAGTTGGCCTGTACAAGGATAGGTGTGTACAGCTAGCTTACTGATCAAAGGTTTAGCTTTTTGCCCCAATAAGCCAGAAAAATTATCAGTGCTCATTTAACTAAACCCCGAAGATCCGTCAAGATGCCACTAAGGGTATCAAGAAGGGCATCAATTTCTTCTTCTGTGTGTTTTACAGAAAGAGTAATACGAAGCCTTGCGGAGTTTATAGGGACTGTAGGCCGGCGAATTGCCCCTACAAGGAAGCCATTTTCCCTCAATCGGTCGCCTACCTTAATTGCAAGCTCATCATCATAAAGCAAGATGGGCTGGATAGGGGTTGTAGATTTCATTAATTCCAATCCGAGCGTTTCTGCTCCGGAGCGAAAGCGAACTATAAGGCTGGCTAGTTTTTCACGTCGCCAAGTTTCTTGCTGTAAAATTTTAAGACTAGCACGTGTAGCTGAAGCGACGGCAGGCGGAAGTGCAGTAGTGTAAACATAGGTTCGTGCATATTGGATTAAAGTTTCGATTAATGCCTCAGAGCCTGCAACAAAAGCGCCAAAAGTTCCAAATGCCTTACCAAGAGTCCCAACCAAAATAGGAAGCTCCTCAATACTTAAGCCAAAGTGCTCAGCAAGACCACCCCCGTTATTCCCCATAACCCCAAATCCATGGGCATCATCAACCATTAGCCAACCTTGTTCTTTTTGACAGGCATTAACAAGATCAGGCAACACAGCCAGATCACCATCCATGCTAAATACGCCATCTGTCACAATCAGCTTTCTGCCGTTGACACCTTTCATTCTATTTAGCAAATCTGCAGTGTCAGAATGACGATAACGAGAGCATTTAGCTTTGCTAGCTACACCCCCATCAATTAACGAAGCATGATTTAACCGATCCTCAAAGATATGATCATTTTTATTACCAGTAAGGGCCAGAATAGTCCCCAAATTAGCCATATACCCTGTAGAAAAAAGCAGCGCTCGGGGGCGCTGAGTGAAGACAGCCAGCTCTTCTTCTAAAGCCTGGTGCTCATAAGAATGGCCGTAGACTAAGTGTGATGCGCCACTGCCAACACCAAAAGTTTCTGCACCTTTCCTGAAACTCGCAACAACAGATGGGTGGCTCGCCAAGCCCAAGTAATCATTACTGCAAAAAGCGATACAATCTTTACCGTTCACCTGTACATGGGTAGACTGCGGAGATTGTAATAAGTGCCGTTGACGATAAAGGTTATCCTCATTACGCTGAGCTAGTTTAATTAAAAGCTGCTGATCCATTGAAAACATAATCAGTCAATCTTCTTAATTAGCAGCGTCGTAAAATAAGTGTTCTGTTTTTGCTGTAGAAAGTTTTCTATGCAGTGTCTCTTCTTGGCCATGGGGCTCTTCGTGGATTTGATTTTTTTCGGGAACAATACCCAGTCTGTTAAGCAGAGCCATATCCTGATTAGCCTTAGGGTTAGGGGTGGTAAGCAAAGTTTCACAGTAAAATATAGAATTAGCTCCCGCCATAAATGCTAATGCCTGTAGCTGATCATTCATTTCCTCTCTTCCAGCAGACAATCTCACATGAGACTTTGGCATCATGATGCGAGCGGCAGCAATAGTCCGGATAAATTCGAAAGGATCCAGGTCCTCCTCTTGATCCAGCGGAGTTCCTTCAACTTTGACCAACATGTTAATGGGGACTGATTCGGGTTGTTGAGGGAGATTTGCTAGCTGCACCAATAATCCAGCACGGTCACTCTTACCCTCCCCCATACCCACAATTCCTCCAGCGCAAACTTTCATTCCAGCCTTTCTTACATTACTCAATGTGTTGATGCGATCTGCATAAGTACGAGTAGTGATTACTTCCCCATAATATTCTGGGGAAGTATCCAGATTATGGTTGTAGTAATCCAATCCGGCATCTGCCAATATTTGTGCCTGAGTTTCCTTTAACATGCCGAGGGTCATGCAAGTTTCCAGTCCTAAATTTTTTACTTCCTGCACCATTTTTGTAACGTATGGTAAATCTTTATCTTTTGGAGAGCGCCAAGCAGCGCCCATACAGAAGCGAGTGGCTCCGGCAGCCTTGGCTGCTTTTGCCTCCCCTATTACTTTCTCAACTGCTAACAACTTCTCAGTCTCCAGCCCCGTGTCATAGCGCGCGCTCTGAGGACAATATTTGCAATCCTCAGGGCAAGCACCTGTCTTAATAGACAGCAAAGTGCTTAGCTGAACCTCGTTAGGATTAAAGTGCTCGCGATGAACCATTTGAGCCTGAAACAATAAATCGTTAAATGGTTGCTCAAGCAAATCTAAAGTTTCCTGTCTAGTCCAGTTATGACGCGCAGGGTTTAAATGACTCACTGACATACAATCCCCTCAAAATGTTCATTTAAGGCTCCATCATAGGCAAGGTTAGATGACTGTCAACCAAAAATATAATTTAAGTTAACTATACTAAAAATAAAGCTACCCAATCATGTCATGCTATCGTGACTGGAAAAATAACGGTGTAGCCGTGATAATGCTCTAATACTTTATTGATCAAGACTTTAACTATGACTCAAAATCAGCCTACAGAGCTCCTATGGGAGAAAATACAAACAGGAGCGAGAGGTATTTCTCGCTCTGAGCCGTCTCTACAGGCTTATATGCAGAACGCTATCCTGAATCATCGCTCGTTGCTTTCTGCTTTAAGTTTTCTCCTAGCAAACAAACTTCAATGTAAATCGGTCACAGAGTCAGTCCTGCGAGATATATTTGGTCTTGCCTTCAGTTCTAATATTGAAATTGAAAAAACGATCAGTGACGATATCCAAGCGCTCATTGAGCGTGATTCTGCATGCCATAGTTTTTTATCTGCTTTTACACATTACAAGGGATTTCACGCGCTGCAAGCATGGAGAGCAGCTCACTGGCTGTGGCATCAAAATAGAAAATCTCTAGCATTTATGCTTCAAAACCGAATATCAGTAGTATTCGGTGTAGACATTCATCCAGCTGCAAAAATTGGCAAAGGAGTCATGTTTGATCATGCAACAGGAATTGTAGTAGGCGAGACAGCTGTTATTGAAGATTGTGTTTCTATTTTACAGGGTGTCACCCTGGGAGGTACGGGAAAAGAAGGAGGGGATCGTCACCCAAAAGTTCGCTCCGGTGTTTTAATTGGCCCGGGAGCTACGATCCTTGGTAATATTGAAATTGGAGAAGGATCAAAGATTATTGCGGCCAGCGTAGTCTTAAAAGACATACCTCCTCACTCTATAGCTTCAGGAGTGCCTGCCGAAGTTATTGATGTGATGAAAACAGACTCTCCTGCAGAAAAAATGGATCAAAGCCTCTCCGGATGACCATCCGGCCTATTCTTTACAGGTAAAAATAATATTTTTTTATTCACATAAACAAAAGACAACGATAAAATGCAGCCCACCCAATCAATAGGAAAAATCATGGAACGCCCAGAAGTAACAGTAGGTGACTATATCATCCTCAAAGGATACGAAGAGGACCCCGGCATGGAAGCCCATATTTTCAAAATAGAAGAAGATGGTGTTTTATTTGTTGGCTATCATGCGTATAGCATCAGAACAACAAAAGCTCACGCGTATTGGAATGATTCTTATTGGCAGGTAACGAAAGCTAAGTATGGTAAAAAAAGCGCTGGTATTCGTTTTTAATGCTTCTACTACCACAGCCCCAAGCACGGAAACTTCATGCCTCTACTGCATGTTCTATACGTCAGGAATTTTTAGGCGCTGTCCAATATTGATCTGACTGTTATTCAATCCATTATGTTTTAGTAACTTTTTTATTGAAATCTTATAGCGCTTAGCAATCCGATAGACTGTATCGCCAGAAGCAACAATATAAATTTTTGGCCCATGAACCCTAGATTTCTCTGATGCCAACAAGGTATCAACAGGGGGGTTAGTAGAAAAATATCGAGTCACCCCCTTAAATATCGCATGGGCCATTTTTTTCTGGTAGTTTTTGGTGGCCAATTTCTTTGCCTCTGAAGGATTCGAAATAAATCCTGTCTCTACAAGAATGGATGGGATATCCGCAGATTTCAGAACCACAAAACCTGCTTCCTCCACCTTTTTTTTGTGCAATTTTGCTATACTGCCTATAGATTTAAGTACTGAAGTTCCAAGGACCAAGCTGTTGCTTAATGTAGCCGTCATAGATAAATCCAATAGAACGCTGGCTAGCATATGATCTTTGTCATCAAGGCTAACACTGCCAGAACCTCCAATCAGATCAGTACGATTTTCTCGGCTCGCTAGGTAGCGAGCAGTTTCACTGCTGGCACCACTGCGAGATAGTATAAACACTGAAGCCCCGCTTGCATTTGGTTTATTGAATGCATCAGCATGGATAGAGATGAATATATCTGCACGCTTTTTGTGAGCAATACTAGTACGCTTACGTAAGGGAATATAATAATCGCCGCCTCGAATCAAAACACCCTTATAGCCACGTTTTTTATCAAGTAATTTTTTTAATTCACGCCCAATAGCCAAAACTACATGCTTTTCCAGAAGACGCTTTGGCCCAATAGCTCCAGGGTCTTCACCTCCATGCCCGGCATCAATAGCAACCACAACATCCCTATGATTATTTTTAAGGAGGGCAATAGAGGCTGGCTTGGTCGATTTTTTATTCTGATCATAAAGATCCACCACCAATCTATCGCTATATTGTTCATTGGGGCCAAGAATAAAAGCTTTAGGATAGAGCGGTTTTTTTAAATCAAGAACAATTCTAAGGTTATTCTTTCCCATTGTGCTGCTTCGAAGCGAACTTATGGGCATTAAAGAGAAATCAAGTTTTGTTGTTTGCACGCCCAAGGTGGTATCTTGGATGTCTATTATCAGACGATCGGGGCTCGTTAGTGGCACTATTTTATATTTAACCGATTCGCTCAGATCAAACACCAATCGAGTATGATCTGGCGCTCTCCATACCCTTACATCATCAACTGTTGCAGCAGAAAGAATTAAAGGTGTGGCCAAAAATATTAAGGCCAGACCACCATAAAATATGTTATAAAATTTAGAAATCAAGCTGATTTTCTCTATCTGATGCCAAGTGAGCCAGTAGTAAATCGCCCATGTCAGTCTCAGAGCATATTTTTATTTCTCGGCCTTCATGTGTCGCAATTATACTTATTTGCAAATCAGCCATGGGCAGGAATCCATGGCCTCGCTCTGGCCATTCGACCAAACAACAACCACTTTGATGAAAATAGTCCCTGATACCAAAAAATTCTAATTCCTCAGCAGAGCCCAATCGATATAAGTCAAAATGGTGCACCTTCAAAAGTCCCTGGTCATATGATTCTACCAATGTGTAAGTGGGACTTTTAACAACACCATCATAACCAAAAGCCTGAAGAATGCCTCGACAAATTGTGGTTTTTCCTGCCCCAAGATCACCACCAAGAAAAATTAATGCAGTTTTTGGTTCCGGACCAACAAATATATAGGAGAGCAAGCTATGGCCAAGCCATTTGCCGAATTCGATCATATCCACCTCACGAGGCAATACTCCTACAAAAAAATGTCTCATTGTTTATTCACCAGTTAACTCAGTTGGTGGCTGAAGAGACTGCTTGAATGTAATACTAGATAAAAATTTATACATAAAATTCCACTTGTTAGGCAAATATCTGGCAAAATTATACGCTAACTTCAAATAGCTAATCGATCATGCAGCTTAAAATACCACAATTAGATTATATACACCTTGCAAGGCAAATTAAGCTATGGGGGGAGGAATTAGGATTTCAACAAGTAGCTATCACAGATATTGATCTAAAGAAGACAGGGGAAAAACTCAATAAATGGCTTGAAAGTGGCTATCAGGGGAATATGGACTGGATGGCAGCTCATGGAGAGAAGCGCTACCACCCAGAGCAGCTGCTGCCCGGCACATGTTCTGTGATAACTGTAAGAATGAATTACCTGCCTGCTGATAGCAATATGATTGCAATACTCAAAGATGCTGATAAAGCTTACATTTCTCGTTATGCTTTGGGCCGAGATTATCATAAAGTGGTTCGCCAGCGACTAAAGATGCTAAGTAAAAAAATTCAAGAGGTGGCTCCAGAAAGCATCATCCAAAGACCTTATGTAGACAGTGCTCCTGTGATGGAAAAACCTTTGGCGGAAAAAGCTGGTCTTGGATGGATGGGAAAAAATACATTAATAATTAACAGCGAGGGAGGATCTTGGTTTTTTCTTGGTGAGATATATACAAGCCTACCCTTACCGTCAGATCAATCAACAGAGGTAGATCAATGTGGTGAGTGCAAGGCATGCATCAAAGTGTGCCCTACAGACGCGTTTCCCGAACCGTATGTACTTAATGCAAAACGATGTATCTCTTATTTAACTATTGAACACAAGGGCAGTATCCCCGAAGAATTCCGTCAGCCTATGGGCAATCGGGTGTTCGGGTGTGATGATTGCCAAGCAGTTTGCCCTTGGAATAAAGAAGCCAAGCCTACAAATGAAAGAGATTTCTCACCACGTCACAATCTAGATAATCGCGAACTTGCCGAATTGTTTCTTTGGACAGAAAAGGAATTTTTGCAGTATACCGAAGGTTCTCCAATCAGGCGCATTGGTTACGAGCGATGGCTGAGAAATTTAGCAATTGGGTTGGGCAATGCGCCAACCTCAGAAAAAACTATTAACTCCTTGGAGGCAAGACAGGATTTTCCTTCAAGCTTGGTTCAAGAGCATGTTTTATGGGCCTTAGATCAACACAAAGAGAGGGGAGGAAAAAGGAAAAGACGTCAGCGAAAAATATCTAGCTCGCCTATTAAACCTTAGGCATATTTTGATACTTTGGACGCTTAGATTCAATAATCTCTCGTGTTTTTTAACCTTAAGCTTTTTCTGGCACATTAAAAAATAGGTGCCGATAGTGCCTTAACTCCGCAATAGAATCTTTTATGTCGTCCATAGCTAAATGAGAGCTTTGCTTTTTGAACCCCTCCAGTATCTCTGGTCGCCAACGCTTAGCAATCTCGTTAATACTACTTACGTCCAGATTACGATAATGAAAAAAAGCTTCTAGCGTCGGCATTTGTCGTGACAAAAAACGACGGTCCTGACAAATTGAATTACCACACATCGGGGAAACCCCAGAATTTACGAATTGCTCTAAAAATATAATCGTATCACGCTCCGCCTCTTCAAGAGATACCTTGCTGCTACGCACTCGTTCCGTTAATCCCGACCGATGATGCTGCCGAGTGTTCCATTCATCCATACCTTCAAGTGCTTCATTTGTCTGATTTATGGCAAAAATGGGGCCTTCGCCGAGAATATTAAGATCTTTATCGGTAACAATGGTGGCAATTTCAATAATGACATCATTGATGGTATCCAGCCCTGTCATTTCAAGGTCTATCCATATGAGGTTCATTGAATCTTTTTTTGTTTTATTGATACTATTCATTATTATCTACGCCATTCGTTAGATTTTTGCCACATTTTTAAAATAATTCATCCTTCAAGAATCCTGATCTGCAATATTCCGTTTCTGTCACTCTACGCCTATATGCTATATCCTTAGCGCCTAGCAAGCCAGCAATGATCATATTATTGTTGGCTATTAATAAGTCATGGGTCGGAAGGAAGAATATTGACAAAACGCCAACTAACCAAGCAGCAACGCCGGCGAATTGAACAGAATCAAGCGAATGCAGGCACTGAAATCAATACCCAGCAGGAGGCTACCGGAGGGAAGGCTGATGATGCTGATCTAGAACGATATGGTGTCGTCATTGCCAGCTACGGAGCTCAGGTTGATGTTGAAGCTATAGATATTTCAAAAAAAATCGTTCGACGATGCCACCTAAGGGCCAATCTACCCACAATTGTTTCTGGCGACAAAGTCACCTGGAAAGATAGTGGTACCCATGGCGTTGTTATTGCTCAGTACCCTAGAAAATCTGAACTTTGCCGGCCTGATAATCGAGGAAATCTTCGCCCTGTAGCGGCCAATATTGATAGGATAGCTATTGTTATAGCTCCTTATCCGGAACCACATACAAATCTTATTGATAGATACCTAGTCGCAGCTGAACATCAAGCCATACAGCCCCTAATCATCCTAAATAAAGCTGATCAAATAGAGCAAGAAAATTTAGAATCACTGATTTCTCTGGCTAAAAATTATGAAAAAATAGGGTATGACTATTTCTTAGTTTCTGCTAAAGATGGGGTTGGCATGAAGGAATTTGAAGCCTACCTGAGGGGGCTCACCAGTGTGTTTGTAGGTCAATCTGGAGTAGGAAAATCTTCTTTGCTTAATAGACTGTCTCCTGAAATCAATGTCGCTGTAGGCGGCTTATCCAAATCAAAAGAAAAGGGCACACATACAACAACCACTTCCAGGCTTTTTCATCTCCCTAGCGGAGGTGATGTTATTGACTCTCCAGGAATACGTGAATTTGGATTGTGGCACCTAAAGCCCGATGCAATTGCAGAAGGATTTATAGAATTTTTAGCCTATCTTGGAAAATGCAGATTTCGTAACTGCCGTCACCAACATGAGCCAGATTGTGCGCTAATTGAAGCAATTAGTGCTGGAAAAATACAGCGAGCAAGATTTGAGAGCTATTTGCATATGGTTAGCAGCCTTAAAGATGGGTAGCTGGGTCCTAAAAAAATTTTCAATTATAAGAATTCCTGAGATGGAATAGATCTTGTAGGGTGATATAATTATGCTTTACAAGATTCACGCGACATAGCAGAGGGCTAGTATGCCAAAGACATATAACTTAATAGAGTCAGAATCTTTAAGTGAGCGGCTCAATGAGCCCAATCTCTTAATTGTAGATTTATGCAATGATGCTCTTTATAGTCGAAAGCATATACCTGGGGCCGTCCATGTTTCACCAAAAACACTTATGGCTGGATCTTTTCCTACACCCAACATGCTCCCATCAATAGAGCAAATTTCAGCTATAATTAACAGCATTGGTCTCACTGAAGAAAAGCATGTAATCGCCTATGATGATGAAGGTGGAGGCTGGGCTGGGAGATTTCTGTGGACTCTTGATGTAATAGGACACAAAAATTGGTCATATCTAAATGGCGGCCTTATTGCATGGCATAACGAAGGCCACCCAACGACAGCTGACGTTCCTGTCATCAAAACAACTCATCGCGATCTTGTGATTGATCGCTCACCTATTGTAGATGCTGAAGAAATTATGCGGTCTCTAGAGGGCGCTCAACTACAGATTTGGGATGCTAGAAGTGAAGGGGAGTATACTGGAATCACTCTATACGCCGAAAAAGGTGGTCATATCCCAGGTGCAATCCATTGTGAGTGGACCAACATGATGGATTTTCAACGGAATCAACGTATTCGTAATGATGCGCTAACAAGGCTTGAAGATTTAGGTATTTCTCAAAAGAAGCCAACAATTACTCATTGTCAATCGCATCATCGCTCTGGGTTCACATATATGCTTGGAAGAATCTTAGGGTTTGAGAGTATCCGTGCTTACGACGGATCTTGGGCTGAATGGGGAAACCACCCACACACTCCTGTAGAAATATAAACATATGAATAATTTACGTTCAGAATGGTTTGCTGCACTTCAGCGGATACTTCCACAGCATACATTATCTCGGATTGGTTCATTTTTGGCTGAAGCCAAAAACCCTTGGCTGAAAAATTTATTAATTAATCTATTCATCAGAGTCTATGATATCAACCTAGATGAAGCAAAGTCAGCCTCACCGAATGAGTATCAAAATTTTAATGATTTTTTTACTCGAGCTCTAAAGGAAGATGCTAGACCAGTTAACAGTAATGATGCTGTTATCGTCTGTCCAGTTGATGGGATGGTTAGCCAAATGGGGGCTATTCGAGAAGGGAATATTTTCCAAGCCAAAGGAAAATACTTCTCTTCCTCCTCATTGCTTGGCGCTGATGATGAGGACAGTAGGCGCTTCCTTAACGGCGATTTTATTACAATCTACCTATCACCAAAAGACTACCATCGGGTTCATATGCCAATCGATGGAGAGCTGCTCTACACGCGCTATATTCCTGGCAAACTTTTCTCTGTTAATCTCACAACCACTAAACATATAGATGGTTTGTTTGCAAAAAATGAGCGGTTAGTCTGTATATTTAAAACTCCAGCTGGACTTTGTGCTGTGGTCTTGGTTGGAGCAATGATGGTAGCCGGAATAGAATCAGTGTGGCATGGGCACTATCATCCTAACACTTTAGTTATTAATCAATTCGACTCACAGAATGTTAGGCTAAAGAAAGGTGAAGAAATGGGGCGCTTTAAATTTGGCTCTACAGTAATCGTAATGTTTGAGCCCAACAAAACAGCATGGTCAGAAAAATACATGCCTGGATCAACTACCCATTTTGGCGAGATAATGACAACTCATGTACAGCATCAATAAATATTTTTACATTTTCAGGCTTGATGTCAGGGGTTATTCCATGACCAAGATTGAACACATGCCCATTACCACTACCAAATTGCAGTAAAATAGACTGGACCTCTTCTCTAATGCGCTGTGGAGTTGCACGAAGAATTGCGGGATCCATGTTGCCTTGCAAAGCAACACGATCACCCACTTTTTTCCGCGCAATCCCAATATGGGTAGTCCAATCAAGGCCCACAGCATGGCATCCAGTATCAGCGATATCCTCTAACCACTGACCTCCCCCCTTAGTAAATAAAATTACGGGCACCTTTCTACCTTCATTCTCTTGAATTAAACCACGAATAATTTTCTTCATGTACTGTAAAGAAAATTCTCGATAGGCGTCATAAGAGAGGGCTCCACCCCAAGTGTCAAAAATTTGCACTGCTTGAGCGCCAGCCTTAATTTGAGCGTTCAGATAAGCGATTACTGATGCAGCAAGGACATCAAGCAATTGATGCATTAGCTCTGGCTGATTGTAAACCATGGTCTTAGATAGCGGAAAATCACGGCTGGCTCGGCCCTCTATCATATATGTAGCCAATGTCCATGGACTGCCAGAAAATCCTATTAACGGCACGCGGCCATTAAGTTCTCGTCGTATGGTAGCGACCGCTTCAACAACATAAGGTAGATCCTTATAAGGATCGATAACGGATAATTTATTGATATCACTTTCGGTTCGAACTGGCTTATGAAAACGAGGGCCTTCGCCAGACTCAAAAAATACCCCTAAACCCATAGCATCGGGTATCGTTAAAATATCAGAGAATAATATGGCGGCATCTAGATTATAGCGATCCAAAGGCTGCAAGGTTACTTCGCAAGCTCTATCAGGATTTGTGCAAAGCGACATAAAATCACCCGCTTGAGCTCTCACTTCCCTGTATTCTGGAAGATAGCGGCCAGCTTGCCGCATCATCCAAACGGGAGTTACGTCTACCTTTTCTCGCATCAATGCTCGCAGAAAACGATCGTTTTTAAGCTCTATCATAAGAAAAGGTCCTTAGATTTTCAGGTAATCAAGAATGCCTTCGCCGGCTTGACGACCCTCCCAGATAGCGGTCACAACCAAATCAGAGCCACGCACCATATCGCCACCAGCAAATACTTTGGGGTTACTAGTTTGAAATTTAAATTGTTGCTCTTCTGCTGCAATAACACCTTCCCAGTCATTTAGTTCTACGCCGAGATTCCCCATCCATGGGGCTGGGTCAGGCTTAAAACCAAATGCAATTAATACCACATCTGCCGGCAATATCTCTTCACTACCAGGCACTGGAATGGGGCGGCGACGGCCATTTTCGTCAGGGTCGCCCAGTTCAGTAGTTATAACCTTAACTCCCTCAACTTTGCTGCTGCCAATAATCTCCACAGGTTGCCTGTTAAATAAAAACTTAACCCCTTCTTCTTTGGCATTTTTGACCTCTCTTCGTGAACCAGGCATGTTTTCTTGATCACGACGATATGCACAAGAAACATTAGTCGCACCCTGTCTGATAGATGTGCGATTGCAGTCCATAGCGGTATCTCCGCCCCCGAGAACTACCACTCGTTGATCCTTGACAGTGATAAAATCACTGGGATCTTTTTCCCAGCCCATATTTCTATTTACGCTAGACACAAGAAATGGCAATGCATCATAAACACCCGGTAAATCTTCACCAGGAAAATCACCTTTCATGTATTTATAGGTGCCCATACCTAGAAAAATAGCATCAAACTCACTTACCAAGTCATCAATTTCAACATCCACACCAATCTGTGTGTTTAGCTTGAACTCTATTCCCATATCCTCAAAAATTTCCCGGCGCTGCTGCATGATAGATTTTTCCAATTTAAATTCTGGAATACCGAAAGTCAGTAGGCCACCAATTTCAGGATAACGATCAAAAACCACTGGTTTAACTCCACTACGCACCAGAATATCAGCACATCCGAGTCCTGCTGGTCCGGCACCAATAATGGCAACCCTTTTGTCAGTCCAGGAAACTTTTGACATATCTGGACGCCAGCCCATAGCAAACGCAGTATCAGTAATATATTTTTCAGCATTACCGATTGTTACTGCACCAAACTCATCATTAAGCGTGCAAGCCCCCTCGCATAAGCGATCTTGTGGGCAAACACGCCCGCATACTTCCGGTAGTGTATTGGTAGCATGGCACAACTCTACAGCCTCAACGATATTTCCATCAGATAGGAGTTTTAGCCAATTTGGTATGTAGTTATGTACAGGGCACTTCCATTCGCAGTAAGGGTTACCGCAATCTAAGCAGCGATGCGCTTGATTGCATGCATCCTTTGTTTCAGTAGGTTGATATATTTCAACAAATTCTTTGGTGCGGCTATGCATATCCTTGGTTTCAGGATCATGTCTTCCTACCCGAATAAACTGGAAATCATTGTTTAATCTATCGCTCATAATTATAAACTCTTTAATATCAACAGCAGTTTTGGGCTTCTGTATTGTTTCACATTATTGGGATTCAGCACGTGTATGCGCCAACAGCTTTTCTAGGCTAGCCGCCTTTGGCTTCACTAGCCAAAATTTTCTAATAAATCCCTCAAAATTATCCAGAATCTCCTGACCCCAAGCGCTAGCTGTCTCTGCAACAAATTCAGCAATCATGGCTTCCAAATGAACGCGATACCCTTCTGTTGATTCAGTTGTAATGCGTTGAATTTCAACTAACTCCATATTATAGCTGTCTACAAAACTTTTATTTTCATCCAGAACATAGGCGAAACCGCCCGTCATGCCAGCCCCAAAATTAGAACCTACGGAGCCTAGCACAACAATTACCCCCCCTGTCATGTATTCACAGCAATGATGTCCAGCACCCTCAATTACAGCCTGAGCACCTGAATTGCGGACCGCAAAGCGCTCTCCTGCAAGACCAGCGGCAAACAACTTGCCTGATGTTGCGCCATATAGACAGGTGTTACCCATAACAGGAGTGACATTAGAAGAAAAATTGCTATCTTTTGGCGGCGCTATGACAATTTTACCGCCAGCCATTCCTTTGCCAACATAGTCATTAGCATCACCACAAAGATGTATATTTAAACCGCCCGCATTCCAAACACCAAGCGACTGCCCAGCCACACCATGTAGCATTAATTTTATCGGAACATCAGCCATACCTTGATTACCGTAACGTTTAGCTATTTCGCCAGAAAGACGGGCACCAATAGAGCGGTCACAATTGCTTATGTTATAGCTAAACTCACCACCTTTTTTTGACTCAACAGCAGGCAATATATCAGCCACCATTTCTTCAGCTAAGCGCCCTTTGTCAAAGGGTGCATTTTTAATCACCTGGCATGTTTGTGGTTTGCTATCCAGCAATGCATCAGTATAAAGTATTGGGGACAAATCTAATTTCTTTTGTTTTTCTGTGTTACCCTCAAAAATTTCCAGCAAGTCAACCCTGCCAACCAGCTCTTCCATGGTTCTTACCCCGAGACGGGCCATCCACTCTCGAGTTTCTTCCGCCATAAAGAGAAAGAAGTTCTTTGCTGTTTCCACAGTACCTTTATAGTAGTTCTCCCTGAGTTCTTTATCCTGTGTGGCAACCCCAGTCGCACAGTTATTCAAATGACAAATTCTCAGATACTTACATCCAAGAGCAACCATTGGGCCGGTACCAAAACCAAAGCTTTCTGCGCCTAAAATAGCCGCTTTTACAACATCAAGGCCAGTTTTTAGCCCCCCATCTGTTTGAACACGGACCTTATGGCGCAAATCGTTCGCTTTAAGCATTTGATGAGTTTCAGCTAAACCCAGCTCCCAAGGAGAGCCCGCGTAACGAATCGATGTTAGTGGACTTGCTGCTGTGCCGCCATCATAGCCAGATATTGTAATCAAATCTGCGTAGGCTTTTGCTACTCCCGCAGCAATAGTTCCAACACCTGGGCGGGAAACCAACTTCACTGAAACTAACGCTTCTGGATTGACCTGCTTCAGGTCAAAAATAAGTTGAGCTAAATCTTCAATTGAATAAATATCGTGATGAGGAGGAGGAGAAATCAAAGTTACGCCGGGAACTGAATATCGGAGTCTGGCAATTAACTCATTCACCTTGCCTCCTGGTAACTGTCCGCCTTCACCAGGCTTTGCACCCTGAGCTACTTTAATCTGAATCACCTCAGCACTTGACAGATAGTGTGGCGTTACCCCAAAACGACCAGAAGCCACTTGCTTAATTTTCGATGCCTTAATTGTGCCATAACGAGCAGGATCTTCACCCCCTTCTCCTGAGTTAGATCGACCCCCTAGGATGTTCATAGCCTGAGCCAAACCTTCATGAGCCTCTGGCGATAGCGCTCCTAAGGACATACCTGCCGAATCAAATCGTTTCAATATTTTTTCAATCGGCTCCACGTCAGACAAAAGGATCGGCTTAATGTCAGCTTTAATCTTCAGGAGATCTCTGAGGGTTGATGCAGAGCGTTTATTCACTAAGTCAGCATAATCATGCCATGCGGTATAGTCACCCTCTTGTACTGCACGATGAAGAGTTGTTACGACGTCTGGATTAAATGCATGGTACTCTTGGCCGTGGACATACTTTAGTAGCCCACCTGGATTGATCGATTTTCGTTCACTCCAGGCCTGATCGGCGAGTCTTTGTTGGTCCTGCTGCAGATCGTTAAAATCTGCACCCTTAATACGACTCGGTGTTCCTAAAAAGCACATGTTAACTATCTCAGGAGAGAGTCCAATAATCTCGTACAACTGAGCACCTCGATACGAAGCAACCGTAGAAATACCCATTTTAGATAGGATTTTTAACAACCCTTTATTCATGCCTTGGCGGTAGTTTTTAAATGCTGCATCTATATCACACAGTATTTCTCCTGCTGTCACCATATCAGAAAGGATGTGGTAGCTTAAAAAAGGGTAAACCGCAGAAGCACCACAACCTATTAATGTTGCAATTTGATGAGAATCACGAGCAGACGCGGTGGATGCAATAATATTAGCATCACAACGAAGACCTAATTTAATTAAATGATGATGAACTGCACCTACGGCCATCAACATCTGAATAGGCAAATTATTTGGAAGAATGTCAGAATCAGACAGAATGCAGCACCTAATGCCATCTCTGACGGCATCAGAAACTTTCTCACATAGACTTTGGACGGCCTGCTCTAAATTGGATGTCTTTGGGTCATAATTAACACTAAATTTTTTAACCCGGTAGTCGTCCTGTGTGTTATTTTTTAACGCGTAATATTTGCGTGGCGATAAAACTGGGCTCGACAAATTAATGCGCTTTGCATGTTCGGGGGACTCAAGGAAAATGTTACCTTCGCGACCGAGTTGTGTCTTTAGGGACATAACAAGTGTTTCACGTAACGGATCAATGGGAGGGTTGGTCACCTGCGCAAATTGTTGCCTAAAATAATCATAGAAGCTGCGATCTTTAACTGAAAGTACAGCCATTGGCGTATCATCCCCCATGGAACCGACTGCTTCTTGGCCTCCTTCTGCTAGTGGTCGCAAAATTTGCTCTCGTTCTTCCATGGAAACTAAGAACATCTTCATAAAACTACGAATTTTTTCCCTGCTTAAGGCGCCCTCAACTTCTATGCTTTCATCATCCATAGAAGACATAATTTTGATAGTGCTGCTATTTAACCACGTCTGATACGGATTGGCGGAGGCCATTTCTTTGTCAATCTGACCAGCGTTCATGATAGAGCCTGTATGCGTATCAATCGAAAGTATATCTCCTGGGCCTAAGCGTCCTTTAGCAACAACGCTACTAGAGCTATATTTATAAACACCAACTTCTGATGCAACAGCAATAATATCGTCATCCGTTAACACCCAACGAGATGGCCTTAAACCATTTCTATCCAGCGTACAAACGGCATAACGCCCATCAGTAATAACTAGCCCAGCAGGGCCATCCCATGGCTCCATATGCATAGCTATATATTCAAAGTAAGCTCTTTCGTTCAACCCATAGTCTTGGTTGTTATCCCAGGCTGGTGGTACCAACATTCGCACGGCTTTATGGAGATCTATGCCCCCTGCAACCATTACTTCAAGCATATTGTCCAGACTAGAAGAATCTGATCCTGTTCGGTTGACAAGAGGCTTTACATCCTGCAAATCGGGCAAGAGGGGGGTAACAAGCTTAGGAGTTCTGGCTACAGACCAGTTTCTATTCCCATGGAGCGTGTTGATTTCTCCATTATGAGCCAGCATTCTAAATGGTTGAGCCAGTGGCCACTGAGGGCTAGTATTGGTAGAAAAACGTTGGTGAAAAATACAGATGGCAGTTTTTAGGAGCGGATTTGCCAAATCTGGGTAAAATATCGGCAAATCAACTGGCATCATTAGCCCTTTGTAGCTAATAACATTTTCTGCAAGGCTGGCAATATAAAAAGAGTTGTCTGATGCTAGAGCAATCTCAATTTTTCGCTTAGAAATAAACAATCGAGCATTGAATTTTTGTTTGTCTAGACCGCCTGCAGCAATAAATATTTGCTCAATTTCTGGCAGGGTTTCTAATGCGATGCGGCCCAAACAATCTTTACTTGTAGGAACTTTGCGCCAGCCGATCACTTCTAACCCCTGATCCAACAAGGCCTCCGACATAGCATTTTTAGCATGGTTGCGCTGATCGCTGTCTTGGCTGAGCATTACTGAACCAACCGCATACAATTCAGGTAATTCGACGTCAAACAGCTTTTTAGCCGCATCTCGCATAAAAGCATCCGGCTTTTGAAGCAATAACCCGCAGCCATCACCAGTTTTGCCATCAGAAGCAATACCGCCACGATGGGTCATGCAAGCTAACGCTTCAATAGCGGTTTCTAGGACACGGTGGCTCACCTTACCTTTCGTGTGGGCAATCAGTCCAAATCCACAATTATCTTTGAATTCATCTAAGCTATAGAGGCCTGTCGGCATAATAAACGGTGCTCTAGGTAAAATATGTTGAAAGACCAGCCGACTCATAGAAAAAAACTAATACTGCTGGAACAAGAAAATAACTATTTTACACGTCCGCGACCTATGTAACAATTACCGCGATGTGAATAAGGCCTATAACTTTAGGTGATATAATTTATAGGTTGTCTTGTCTTCTAAATAACCTTCATTAGAAGATCTGGTTTAATTTCAGAAGTTACTGTTGCAACTCCAATAGATCGAAGAAGTACAAAACGAAGACTGCCATCTAGAGCTTTTTTATCGACTGACATGAGCTCCAAAAAAATTTTGGAGCTCATGTCTTTTGGTGCTACTGCAGGCAAATCACAGAAAGCCAGAATTTTTCTTATCCGGCAAACATCAGCTTGATTTATCCAGCCCAGTAAACTCGACAGCTCTGCGGCCATAATTATTCCAATCGCTACTGCCTCGCCATGCAACCAGCCCTTATAGGACTGAAAGGTCTCAATAGCATGGCCAAATGTATGTCCTAAATTTAAAATCGCACGAACACCATTTTCGTGCTCGTCTTTTTCAACAATCTTGGCTTTATTGGCGCATGATTTCTCTATTGCAAAACATAGGGCATCGGGATCGCGCGCTAAAAGCTTAGATATATTTTTTTCTATCCAGTGAAAAAATTCTACATCTGCAATCAGCCCATATTTAATTACCTCCGCCAAGCCCGCTCGAAATTCCCTATCTGGTAAAGTACCTAATAAGGAGGTATCAATTATGACGCACTGAGGCTGATAGAACGCTCCTATCATGTTTTTGCCTAGCCTGTGATTAACTGCAGTTTTTCCGCCTACAGATGAGTCTACTTGGGCAAGCAATGTTGTTGGAATTTGGCAAAAATTTATACCTCTCTGATAACAAGCGGCAGCAAATCCTGTCATATCGCCAATAACACCGCCGCCAAGAGCGATTAGAGTGGCTGCTCGGTTATATTTTTTAGCGAGCAATGTATCAAAAATTGTATTAAGCACTTCTATATTTTTGTGTATTTCTCCATCCGGCAAGATCAATGTTTCTATGCTATATGCGGACAATCCATCCACAAGGGAGCTCAAATAGAGTGGAGCAATAGTCTCGTTAGTGACCACCAACACTTGCTTTCCATGAATATGTGATGCGAGCAACTCCGACGACTGCAGTAATCCGTCACCAATAAAAATAGGGTAACTCCTATCGCCAAGTTCCACACAAAGCTTGCTAAATTTTTCCACAATAAATCATTCTTTATATAATTATGTTGAGTTGGAAATGTACCACATCAGCCTAAAAATTGACGAACTTCATTGGCAATTTCATTCGCAACTAACCAAGGTTTGCGCTTGCTGGTAACAAAAACTAGGTCGGCTATTTCTTGGTATAGTAGCTCTCGATCCAATACTAACTGCTTTAATACTTCGCGCGGATTACTAACATTTAATAAAGGCCTGCTGCGATCATGCGAAGTTCTCTCTAATAATTGCCCAACAGGGGCGCTAAGATACACAACATAGCCACTATTTTTTAAGACATTACGATTCTCTTCAAAGATAACAGCTCCGCCTCCTGTAGCAAGAACCATACCAGTCCCGGAGGCCAGCTCAGTAAGCATACGAGATTCACGCTTTCGAAACCCATCTTCGCCTTCCATGTCGAAAATCCATGATATGTTCGCACCACATCTCTCTTCAATTTCACAGTCAAGATCGATAAATTTAAGATCCAAAATTTCTGCCAAAATACGGCCAATGGTGCTCTTCCCAGAACCCATGGGGCCGACAAGAAAAATATTGCTATGTGTATTTATCAACTTAATGGCGCTTCTCAAATAATTTTAAATTGAAGGATCAATGAGCTATTTTTATTAAATAATACAGCAAAATGGCTATGTCGTAATTTTTTGGCTTTATACTACCCTTGTATTATAAAGCTGGTCTTATGATGAATAAAACCCATTACAAAATTATTAGCAAGGGATGTTGGTGTTTGTTTGCAATGTTTGGTTGCATGCTTATCATAGTTAGTAGTTTATACCTGTATCTAAGTCCAAAATTGCCTTCCGTTGAAAACCTTCGTCAAATAAATCTCCAGACGCCCTTAAGGATTTACTCAGAGGATTTGCAGTTAATCGGTGAATTCGGCGAAAAACACCGTAATCCAATAGACTTTCAAGATATACCACTTTTTTACATACAGGCATTAATATCTGCAGAAGATGACCAGTTTTATAGTCATTCTGGAGTCGATATTGGAGCTTTATTGCGCGCAGCAGTAGAGCTCGTCTCTTCTGGCGGCATCAGGACTGGTGGCAGCACCATCACTATGCAAGTTGCCCGAAATTACCTTCTAACCAGAGAGCGAACATTTACCCGAAAGTTTAATGAAATCTTGCTGGCGTTCAGGATTGAAGGGGAGTTATCTAAGGATGAGATATTAACTCTTTATGCTAATAAAATTTACCAAGGAAACAGGGCTTATGGTGTAAGTGCGGCATCCCATGTTTACTATGGGCAGCCTATTCAGAAGCTGACTCTCTCTCAGCTAGCTATGCTTGCCGGGCTCCCAAAAGCTCCTTCGGCCTATAATCCTATAGTTAACCCTAAGCGAGCCCTAATAAGGCGCAACTGGATTCTACATCGTATGCATGACTTGGGTTATATTGATTTAAAAACCCTCATCTTGGCAAAAAGGGAGCCTACTAACGCAATCTATCATGGGTACAAAGTCTCGATAGATTCTCCTTATGTATCTGAAATGGTGCGAAAAAAAGTGTTTGCTATGGTCGGAAAATCTGCCTACACAGACGGGTTGCGTGTTTACACAACCATTAATAGTCATTTGCAGCAAAGTGCACAAAAATCTATTCGGAAAGGGCTGATTGCCTATGACAAGAGGCATGGGTATAGAGGCCCTGAATTCAACACTCCTAATCCAGAGCTATGGAATAACATCCTGCAGTCAACGCTCACTTACGGCGGTTTAGTCCCAGCTATAGTAAAAGAAGTTCATGACCAGCATCTCAGTGTGTTGCTTGCAGACAAGCATGAAATCTTCATTTCCTGGGAGCGTGGGCTAAAAAACCTGCGTAAATACAATACCCCTGACAGCCGGTCACGTTCAATTAAGACAGCAAGCGAACTATTTTCAACTGGCGATTTAGTAAGGGTTAGCCAACATAATGGTCGCTGGGAGCTTGCTCAGCTGCCAAAAGTTCAGGCAGCAATAGTAGCTCTAAATCCTAAAAATGGAGGAATCAAGGCACTGGTCGGTGGATTTGATTTTCGACAAAATAACTTCAATAGAGCCACCCAAGCAACGCGGCAATCGGGTTCAAGCTTTAAACCTTTTATCTATGCGATTGCCTTAGAGAATGGTTTCACTGCTGCCAGCATTGTAAATGACGCGCCATTAGTTTTTGAAGACAAGCGCCTTAAAAACTCCTGGCGGCCAGAAAATGACGGCGGAACATTTTATGGGCCAACTCGTTTACGGAAGGCTTTGTATCTTTCAAGAAATTTAGTATCCATTCGGATCCTGCAAAGTATTGGCATAAAAACTGCGATCTCAGGTTTAGGCCGATTTGGTTTTGATAGCTCCAAATTGCCCAGAAATCTCTCGCTGGCTCTTGGTAGTCACGCTACAACGCCACTAAAAATTGCAACAGGTTATGCCATGTTAGCCAACGAAGGATATCAGGTTGAGCCCCATCTAATAAATCGCATTGAGGATGCTAGTGGCAATTTACTTTATCAAGCAAACCCTTTGACTGCATGTAATGACTGTAATGAAATTTCTCAGGGGTCATCGCAAAAGCAAGCATATGTTCATGAAAAAATCAGTCCTTACGCTTTGCTAGATTTAACCCTAGAGCCTAAATTAACTTCAGCACCAAGAGTGATTGACCCTCAGACAGTATATATTATTGACTCTATACTCAGAGATGTTATTAAAATAGGCACAGGACGGCGCGCAAAAGTGCTTAATCGTTCTGATATTGCAGGAAAAACTGGTACAACCAATGGCCCAAAAGATGCGTGGTTTTCTGGCTACAATCCAGATATTGTTGCTACCGCATGGCTGGGATTTGATGATAACTTATTGCTTGGAAGGAATGAATATGGCGGGTCAGCCGCTTTGCCTATTTGGATAGATTTTATGCGGGATGCATTAGCCGAGAAGGTTGACAATAGAAGGCGGCAACCAAAAGGGTTAATCACTGTCAGAATTGACCCAGACACAGGACTTAGGGTTGGGCCAGAACAAAAAAATGCGCTATTTGAAGTTTTTAAAAAGAAAAATATTCCGTCACTGGCTGAGAAAAGCACAGAGACCAATACTGTAATAAAGTATAAAAGCTCCATGAATCCAGAAGATCTATTTTAGCAACTCCGTTGAGTTTTCTGTTCTCCAGAAAAATAGACTATTGTTCACTCACAATATAATGTTAGCTAAAGAATATGCGAATTAACTGGAATAATATTGATACAGTCTTGCTTGATATGGATGGAACCCTGCTAGACCTGCATTTTGATAATTTTTTTTGGCTTAACTATCTACCTAAACGTTATGCAGAGATCCATAATATTCCTTTTAAGACAGCTAACGATCAAATACATAACCTATCTATCAAGACTACGGGTACACTGAATTGGTACTCTACAACATACTGGTCGAAAGAGCTTTCTGTGGACATCTATCGGTTAAAAAAAGAAATAAGCGGCCTAATAAAAATGCGGCCTTTTGCGCAAGAATTTCTTGAGCAACTAGGCCTGCACAAGAAAAAACGTGTGCTTGTTACGAATGCCCATCCTCAAAGCCTGGAGTTGAAAATTTCTGTTACCCAAATCAATAGTCTCCTAGATAACATCTATACGTCTCATCAATTTCACCATCCGAAAGAAAGTCAAAAATTCTGGTATGCGCTTGCCTGTCAGGAAAAATTTGACCCTGAAAAAACATTATTCATTGATGACTCTGTAAATATTTTACAGGCAGCAAGCCATTATGGGATCAAGGAACTATTGGGAATAAAAAAACCTGACAGCAGCCAAAATTCTGTCGAGATAGAGGGTTTTGCATCTATCGCCAGCTTTAATGAGATCCTTCCACTTGCTTAAAGAAAATAAAGTAGGAAAAAAAGTTCGCCTGGATAAATGGCTATGGGCTGCACGTTTTTTTAAGACGCGAGGTTTTGCAAAAGCAGCTATTCTAGGGGGAAAGATCCATATTGATGGGAAGCGTGCAAAAGCTAGCAAAGATCTGACGCTGGGAATAACTCTTAGTATCAAACAAGGGGTTGATGAAAAAATAGTGGTAGTGAAAAGTCTTTCTGCACAGAGAAGTAGTGCAACTAAAACGCTAGCAATGTATTGTGAAACACAAGAAAGCATCTTATTGAGGATCAAAAATAGCGCTGAAAGAAAAGCGTCTAATAACGGCATTTTGTTTGATGCTAAGCGACCAAACAAAAAACAACGTCGGCAGATACATAGGTTTAATGCAAATAATCAGCATGATGTAGGAAATTAAGCAAAAGAAGTAAGCTTTATGAGCTTAATATGAGTGGCTTTAATGCATAAAACCATTTTTTTTTCAAATTCACCACCAATGCTCCACTAGTGAGTATTTTTCTGGCATAATTCCCATACTTTTTTTTGCTTTGCTTCACTTTGCGATCGGTTGAAAAGATGCATGGTGTTAAATACAGTCAAAGCGTGCGACTAGAATTCCTCAACAGGACCAACACTAATGACATCAATAGAAAATTCTTCTGTTACCATATTTAAAGATTTGTGCTCTGCTGAGCTAATAGAGTTAGCTCTTAAAAATGGAGAGGGGCACCTTACAGATACTGGAGCATTTCTATCGATCACTGGCAATAGAACTGGGCGATCGCCAGCCGACCGCTTTATCGTAGAAGAACCTTCCAGCAAAAATGCCATTGGATGGGGGCCGGTCAATCGTCCCTTTAGCCAAGAAAAATTCAATGAATTATGGAGCCGTGTAGAGGATTATATAGCTCAAAAAAACCGCTATATTTCTCGTCTGCATGTAGGGCAAGATGTTAGCCACTACCTGCCTGTTGAGGTGACTACTGAGACCGCTTGGCATAATTTATTTGCTCGTAACATGTTTATTCGTCCAGAAAAATACAACCCTTCAAATAAAGAGCCTTGGAAAATCTTACATTCTGCTAACTTCACGTGTGATCCAGTTCGCGACGGGACTAATAGTGAAGCAGTGGGGATTATCAACTTCGGCCAACGAAAAGTTTTAATTGCTGGGCTTAGGTATGCAGGTGAAATGAAAAAAGCTATGTTTTCAGTGCAAAATTTCTTACTACCTGAAAAAGATGTTATGCCAATGCATTGCGCTGCAAATGTCGGACAAGCTGATGACGTATGTCTATTTTTTGGCCTCTCTGGTACAGGGAAAACAACTCTTTCTGCAGATCCTGAGCGATACCTAATTGGCGATGATGAGCATGGTTGGAGCAAGGGTGCTGTATTCAATATGGAAGGTGGCTGTTACGCCAAAACAATTAATCTTAGCAAAAAAAATGAGCCTGTCATTTGGGATGCTATTCGCTTTGGCGCCATAGTAGAAAATATTGCAGTAACCAAGCATCGGACTGCCGACTATGATGACACGTCAATCTCTGAAAATGGTCGCTGCAGCTACCCGCTAGAGCACGTAGATTTACGCAGCAAGGACAACAGAGCCGGCGAACCCAAGAATGTTATCTTTTTAACGTGTGATGTCTCAGGTGTATTACCTCCGGTATCAATACTATCAAAAGAAGCTGCTGCTTATCACTTTCTTAGCGGATATACTGCACGTGTAGGTTCGACTGAAATGGGTGGAGAAAAAGGGATTCAGCTTACTTTCTCGACCTGCTTTGGTGCACCATTTATGCCTAGGCCTGCTAAGGTTTATGCAGAATTGCTAATGAAGCAGATAGAGAACTTTGGGAGCAAGGTATACCTAGTGAACACTGGCTGGACTGGGGGCTCTGGAGCATCTGATGGTGCTGGATCGCGCTTTCCGATTCCAGTGACCCGAAGCATTGTCGCCGCAATACAAAGTGGTGCTTTAGAAAGTTCTGATACCGTCAAATTACCAGTACTAAATTTAGAAATACCAACGAGTGTTCCGGGGGTTAGCAGTAATCTTCTTAATCCTCGAGACACCTGGGTCAACAAAGAGGCCTACGATGCGCAGGCACTTAAATTAGCCAAGCTATTTATTGACAATATTCAAAAATACAACGTATCTCGAAAAATTATTAAAGCGGGTCCGCAGATATAAATTATTAAATTTTTAGAGTGTTCTTGGTGATATAAAAGAGTGTCCATGCAGGTCGCTCTTTTATTCGTTTCGAGCACCTAGGGATAACCCTTTTTGGTAGCACTTTAAACTTTCTTCATGCTTGCAAAAATGCTCCATAATTCTTGCCAGATCTACATAAGCTTGAGATTGCGGCTTAATGGCTATTGAGCTCTCCAGATAATCCCGAGCCTTTCCCCATAACTGACATCTCCAGCTAAGACGGCCGAGAGTGAGCATTAGTTCAGCGCTATCTGGGTTACTGAAAAGCCAAGACTCAGCAAAGATCAATTGCTTCCGAGCATCCTCCCCCTCAACAACCCCATAGAGTTTAACCAAACGATCATCCCAGCACGTCTTCAAAAAAGCACGAAGCAATACTTCAGCATGAGAGCTCTCGTCGAGCTCATGCAAGCCAGCAGCATATTCTAGCAAGACTCTTTTTTCTTTTCTTAAATTTTTGGGAATTTTATGCCAAAAATTAATCAGATCTTCGCTCATACTAGCTTTCTGTGTAGAAATAGCAGTTAGCGAATAGGCATACACATCTCCTTCGATCTCCTGAAGCTCAATTTTACTAAATACTTTATAGCGGCTAAGTTCTGCTAATAATCTTCTTAAACTCTCCCAATCTTTCAAGCCTCTATAGGCCAAATAAAGCAAACGCAGGACAATGGGATGAGATGGAAATTTAACATAGAAGGGCTGAAGAATAGCTAATGCTTCTGCGTAAAGTTGCTCCCGCACACACATTTTTGCTCTAGCTAAGCCAGTAATTAAGTTATTGCCAGGGATTGACTTTTCGACATAACTCAGTAATTTATTAGCCCCCTTCTGATCTCCATCCTCATACGCTGCAATTGCTGCAACCAAGTAACTCAATAAAGGCAAGGTAGAGTTTTTCGCAGATTTCTCTAGAATTTTTCTAGCACTACCCCAGCGACCTTCGAAATACTGAAGCAGGCCCTGATTAACTAATAGCTGGTTGCTTCTTATCTTTAAAGCAGCGCGCTCTTTAAAATATTTCTGGCCAGGCTCCATAATTAATCTAATCAAATTTTTTAACACCACAAAAAATACCGACAATATGCCTATGATTAGAAAAAAAGCCCAAAGCGTCATATCAATGGAGTAATTTCCATAGGCAATCAAAATATAGCCTCTATTCTGCGTCATTTGCCATGCGAGCATACCGCCAAGTAGAGTAACAATAATAACTATCAAGAGCGCCTTTCTCACTATTGAGACTCCACAGCGGCTGATTTTGGTTGCCCAGAAAATAACTGGCCATCTATATAATCCTTTAATATTTTTAATTCTGGGGAGATGTCAGGAAATTTTTGGATTATATTTTCCCCCTCAAGTCGAGACAGTTGTTCTAGATATGGCAAAGCCAATTGATTCAACTTAGCGTACTGGCTGAGCTGCTTGCTCGCTTTTTGCAAACTTTCCCTATAAATCGTTTCCTCCTCACGCAATAAGGCTACCTGGGCGTGCTCCAACAAAATAGCCAAACTGTACCTGAGGTAACGACTTTCGTCTGCCGACGGCATTGGAGAGAGAGGAACATCCAATTCTTGAATACGCACTAAGCCTGCCAGGCTAGCAAGTGCTGAATCAAAGCTATAAATAAGCATCTCTTGCCATCCTTCAGGTGCTGATGTAGTACTAATATTTATGGTACTGGCTTGCGTTACTTCTATAGGGTAATTAATCATAGGTAACTCAACCAGTTGGTCTGATAGCGCACCTAACTGGGTATATAAGCCCTCTCTATCTATTGTCGGAAATGAACGTAGTTTGGCAATGCTTTTAGCGATAGCTTCTCGAACTTCTGTCAGACCCAAGCTTTCCAAATCCCTTAAGACAAGATCTGCTGAAACTAGCAATTCAACTGCATTTTTCGAATTTTTTTCAGTGTCCAAGCGATGTCTGGCAAGTCGGGTTAAATACTCAGCTTCTGTTAATAATCCCATGTATCTTGGCGCGAAAGACGTCTCATTCAAGCGGCGAGCGTAGGCAGCGACCTGTGACTCTATATCTTCAAGAGCACTGGTAAACCTGATACTTTTTTCTTGATACTTGCGCTGCTCATCTTTAATTTCGCCTCTCAGACCTTTAATATAGATTTGATTATTTTTTAAGGTGGTCTGAATTTCTGCCTGCTGCTGTTGGAGCTGATAGATGAACCACCCTCCTACACTAAGAACTGAAAGAAATAAAAGGAGACACGCTATAAAAAATATCCACAGGCGCCACTTTCGGATCGAAACTCTTTTACCTGAAGGGAAATTTTTCGGCTGAGGTTTAATAGTCGACTTATCAGCCACTTCAGATTGACCAGAAGAGGTCTGTGTATTACTTGGTGTATTATCTTTATTATCCAATTAACTAGTCCCCACATATTTGATATGGCTGCTCGATTCACTTGCGCCAGAAGTTAGGCGTGACAGTAAAATAACAACTACATGCACCATCTTAATCCTTAACGCTGATTGCTGCACCATCCACTTAAAACCGAAATTATGTCTTCAGCAAGGGCGGAAGGAGCGCAAATTATATACTGGAACCCCATATTTTTTGCTAGCAAAGAAACTCTTTCACTTGGGACCAATAAAGGCAGCTTTTTTAGCTTATTCAGCCCTTCTCCTGGAATTTGAGATACAAGATGAGCTAATAATTCACCGCTATGAATAATGACGACACCCAATTTATTAGAGTAGAGCAGATCATTGATATTTCGAGTATAGTCTGTTGATATCTTTCGATGATATAGCTCACATTGGCTAACAACAGCACCACGAGAACGCAGCTGATCAGGCAACAATTGGCGTCCGCCAACACCAGAAAAAATTAATATTTTTTCACCAGCCAGTCTTTGCAGTGAAGTCAGTCCTAGCAACCCCTCGCTGCTAAATTCGCACTCTGGAAGCTCTGCATCAACATTATACTTTTTCAGTTCAGTTGCAGTAGTTTTGCCAACGGCATAGTATCGGGGGCCAACAGGTAAAACCTGAGGCATCAAATCGCTATTACGTTTCAACCAATCAACAACGAAAAATGTAGCGGCGCGACTCACAAAAATTGCTCGATCATACAAAAAAAGATTAAGTATGTAATGACTGATGAGGTCTTGATTCAAAGAGCTTTCTAGGGGGGTTATCTTCATAACAGGAAAATGATGGAGCAAGGCACCCTCTGCGATTAACTTGGCTGAAAGTATCTCGTCGCCATGCCCATCAGGCTGAATAGGCCTTACAAGCAATGCCTGCAATCCCTTTAAATGTTCCACCTACCAGTTATCTCCATAAACTTTTTTCAAAATATCTTCAGCCCCTTGGGCCAGCAATTTTTTGGCTAAATCTAAACCTAGTGCCTCTGCGTCTTTAGCTACACCTCTAACATCATTGCGAACAACCTGGCTTCCATCGGGGGACCCCACTAATCCTCGCAGCCAAATCTGGTCAGAATCCAAGCCTGTCAGGACTGCATATGCAGCAATAGGGGTTTGGCATCCGCCACGAAGATGGCGATTCATTGCCCTTTCAGCCATGATGCATTGGGCTGAAGGTAAATGGTGCAATTGGCACAGTAGCGCCCCTATCCTCTCATCATCGAGCCTAGACTCAATAGCAATGGTGCCTTGCCCTCCTGCTGGTAAAGATTTTTCTGGCGCTATACGCTGACTGATGCGTTCTGATAAACCTAATCTCACCAATCCTGCTGTAGCGAGAATAATCGCGTCGTACTCTCCGTTATCAAGCTTGCTCAGGCGGGTATTAACATTTCCTCTCAGTTCTTGAATATTAAGCCCTGGGAGGCGCTCCAAGAGCTGAGTCTTTCTGCGCAAGCTGGATGTTCCAACGCGGCTTCCTTTTGGCAAATCTTCTAAAGACACATAATGATTGGACACAAAAGCATCTGTTGGGTCTTCGCGCTCACAGATAGTTTGCAGTCCAAGGCCTAAAGGAAACTCCATTGGAACATCCTTCATAGAATGCACTGCAATATCAGCAAGCCCCTCAAGAAGCGCAACCTCAAGCTCCTTCACAAATAAACCTTTCCCTCCAATTTTTGATAGGGTTGTGTCAAGAATTTTGTCGCCACGAGTGGTAATGCCAACCAACTCAACCGAAAGATTAGGATGAATGCACTGTAGTTGAGATTTGATGTGATTGGACTGCCAAAGCGCCAAGGGGCTTTGTCGAGTTGCAATACGAACCATGGCAGTATCAGGTAGTGATGAAATCATGAGATATGGCAACCAAAACTATAAATAGAAAATTATATCAGATTGACCTAATAGCAGACATGTCTATCCAAAACTTAGCCAAAAAAAAGCATCTCGGCCATAAGATTTTCTTATAACGGCCAATCAATTTGGGTCCATAAAGCTAAATATAATAGCTTTGTTTGCACACAGAAACTCTTGCTTTGCTATAATCAAAAAAAGAGTATATAAAAATAACCGTCAGCAATCACAGAAGAGCCCGTTTATCCATGAGCAATAAAAAAGATACAAATCAGGCCTGGGGTGGTCGTTTCAACGAAGCAACGGACGACTTTGTAGCCAAATTTACTGCGTCCGTTGAATTTGACCAAAAACTTGCCCTTCATGATATACAAGGGTCCCTCGCTCATGCGGAAATGCTAACCAGTATAGATCTCTTGTCGCCAGAGGAGTTAGCAGCCATCAAGAAAGGTTTCAGTGACATACGAATGGAAATCGAAGCAGGAACATTCGAATGGCATCTGGCCTTAGAAGATGTCCATATGAATCTAGAGGCTGCTCTTACAGAAAAAATTGGTGGTATTGGGAAAAAATTACATACCGGCAGGTCAAGAAATGATCAGGTTGCCACTGATCTTCGGCTTTGGCTGCGTGATGAAATAGACCTTATCAGCAAAGAACTAAGTCGCCTCCAGCGCGCCCTAGTAGATCTAGCTGAAAAAGAATCGGCAACTATTATGCCTGGATTTACACATCTTCAAACCGCACAACCTATTACTTTTGGGCATCACCTCATGGCATGGTTTGAAATGCTTGACAGAGACCATGGTCGCCTCATAGATTGCCGAAGACGAACCAATCATTCTCCATTAGGGGCGGCAGCTTTAGCAGGAACAACATATCCTATAAATCGTAAAATGACGGCTACATTGTTAGGCTTTGATGAACCAATGAATAACTCACTAGATGCTGTAAGTGATCGTGATTTTGCTATTGAATTCTGCTCATTTGCTAGCATATTAATGACTCACCTTTCTCGCGTGTCAGAAGAATTGATACTGTGGAATTCTGCACAATTTAACTTCATAGATCTTCCGGACCGCTTTTGCACTGGCTCATCTATTATGCCGCAGAAAAAAAACCCTGATGTTCCGGAACTAGTGAGAGGAAAAACTGGGAGAGTGAATGGCAACCTGATAGCTTTGTTGACTCTCATGAAATCACAACCATTGGCTTACAATAAAGATAATCAAGAAGATAAAGAGCCATTGTTTGATACCGTCGCGACGGTCAAAGATTGTTTGCGAGCACTTGCTAACATGGTGCCTGCCATTAAGTCCAACCAAAAATCTATGACTGAGTCTGCTCGACGCGGATTTGCCACAGCCACAGATCTGGCCGACTACTTAGTAAGAAAAAATATAGCTTTTCGAGATTCTCATGAAATAGTTGGAAAAGCTGTTGCATATGGGCTTTCAATAAACAAGGATCTATCAGAAATGTCCCTAAGTGAGCTTCAACAGTTCTCTACTGTAATTGAAGCCGATGTGTTTAACGTGCTTACACTCGAAGGCTCTGTTGCTGCCAGAAATCATATTGGTGGCACAGCGCCAAAACAAGTGAGACTGGCAACAAAAGCAGCAAGAAAGAAAATGGGTGCAATCTAAAATACCTCTGATTAAAATAAATACTGGACATCACTAAATATCAAACACTATTTCTCCACCATGCTGTTCAAAACAAACACGATGCAGCAATAGACCCAAAGTTTCGCTAGTTGTCGTGCAAATCCAAGAGCCACTAACATGGTTGCAGTAATAACCACCCGACTTTGCAGCTATCCAAATTTGAGCCTGAGTAGGCTGTCTAGAAACAATCACTTTAGACCCATTGGTTTCAATAGTGAGAGTTAAAACTCCAGCTGAAGTTTCGTAATCTATATCCTCAGGACTGCTGTCAACAGCCTCCTCAATGGCTAGCATTATCTCGTCGCAATGATTGTTAAATTCCATTTCATTCATGTTTATAGGCCATTTTTAATATATTTATCAATTGTCAGCGGTATATCCGATTGAGTGTAGTAGGCATCAGCCGGTATACTCAAGAATAACTTAATAAAAAAAATACAGGTTTCTCTATATGCAGCGCTATTTTGTATCGATATTATTAACATTAGTGGCCACTATGTGTCTGACTGGTTGTGGCATTAAAGGTCCATTATACCTTCCCTCGGAACCCATCCAAGTAATCATATCTAATTCAGAGGACCCTGCAGAAAAGGCAAGGACCAAAGGGTTGGAAGACACTGAAAAAAACGGCAACTAATCTATGGCACATTTCTATTACAATCATGGCGAAATGTTTGCTGAAAATGTAGCCTTGGAAACAATTGCTGAGAACTACGGTACTCCAACCTACGTTTACAGTCGTTCGGCTTTAACAGAACATTTTTTAGCTTATCAAGTAGCTCTGGCTAACCGGTCCCATCTAATTTGCTATGCTGTAAAAGCCAACTCCAATATCGCAGTTCTTAACGTCCTGGCACAACTCGGAGCAGGCTTCGATATTGTCTCAGGGGGTGAGCTGGAACGTGTTATAGCTGCAGGCGGTGACCCCAAAAAAATAATTTTTTCTGGGGTTGGCAAGAAGCCTAGTGAAATGGAAAAGGCGCTAGCCATAGATATACATTGTTTTAATGTCGAATCTGAAGCTGAGCTCGATGTACTTAATGCTGTTGCAAGAGCATGCGGAAAAATAGCTCCGATTTCTTTGCGAGTAAATCCAGATGTGGATGCTAACACTCATCCATATATTTCGACCGGGCTGCGTGAAAATAAATTTGGTATAGATATACATGAAGCATTAGAGGTCTATTTAAAAGCAGCACAAATGGAATCTCTGAACATTATTGGTGTGGACTGCCATATAGGCTCACAATTGACAGAAACAGAACCTTTCATAGATGCTCTAAGTCGAGTACTAACACTAGTAGACAGGCTGCAAGATCATGGGGTCAATCTAAAGCATTTAGACCTAGGAGGCGGACTTGGCGTTTGCTATAAAGATGAAATTCCCCCTCGCACTGATGATTATATCAAAGAAATACTCCTCCATTTGGATAAAAGAGACCTAACCCTAATATTAGAACCAGGTAGATCTATTACTGCAAATGCAGGCATACTACTAACTACTGTTGAATACCTAAAGCCAGGGCAAGAAAAGAATTTCGCCATTGTTGATGCAGCAATGAACGATATGATTCGACCAGCCCTTTACCAAGCCTGGCTAGCCATTGATCCTGTAACCCCTAGAGTGGGGATTGCAAGAAAATGGGACGTCGTAGGTCCCATCTGCGAGACTGGTGATTTTATAGGCAAGGATAGAACACTGACAATAGCGCAAGGAGATTTACTCTGCATTAAATCTGCAGGAGCCTATGGCTTTTCTATGAGCTCAAATTACAATAGTAGAGGCAAGGCAGCAGAAATAATGGTCGATGGTGACAACATCCATGAAATTAGACAGAGAGAGAATTTTAAGGACCTAATGCGTGGGGAATCATTAATATCCGATCATAAAGAATAAGCCTGATGCAAACCGATAAAAATGAAAAGATGTGAAGTGGAACAAACATAATGCCGGACTAAATATGTTGCTTAAATTTACAAAAATGCACGGCCTTGGTAATGATTTTGTGGTAATTGATGCTATATCTCAACACATAACCATCACACCAGAAATAGCTAAAAAATTAGGTGACAGGCATTTTGGTGTAGGTTGTGACCAAATTCTGGTGGTAGAGCCTCCAAGCCAACCAAATATAGATTTTCGTTATCGCATCTTCAATAATGATGGCACAGAAGTAGGGCAGTGTGGTAATGGCGCACGCTGCTTTGCCAAATTTGTTCACGGGCGAAAACTCACAGGGAAAAATAACATTCTGGTTGAAACCGCAAGTGGTGTCATCGAGCTAAAACTACAAAGCGACCAGACGGTAGAGGTGAACATGGGCTTACCTTTACTTGACCCCAAGGATATCCCTTTCATAGCTGAGCAGCACAAAATCCTTTATGAGATTTCTACTGAAAACTTAAAGTTATTAATCAGTGCTGTCTCCATAGGCAACCCCCATGCTGTGTTAAGGGTCGATGATGTCTGCTCGGCCTCAGTGCAATCCTTGGGTCATACTATTGGCAACCATAGTCTATTCCCAAAGCAAGCGAATGTAGGATTCATGCAGGTAGTCAATTCTCATGAAATTAACTTGAGAGTTTATGAGCGAGGAGTGGGAGAAACTTTGGCTTGCGGGTCTGGAGCATGTGCAGCAGTTGTAGCAGGTCAGCTACAAGGCCTGTTGGAATCTCCTGTCACAGTAAACCTAACCGGTGGCAGCCTGACTATTGAATGGCTGGGTGATGGCCATCCAGTCATTATGACTGGTCCAGCAAGCTCGGTGTACCAAGGGCAGATAAACGTATGACCAAATCTTCCGATAAACCGAAAAATAATAGAATTCTAAGTCCTGCGATAATCAAAGATTATCTCCAAGCTAATCCAACTTTCTTTGATGATAACCCAGATATATTAGAGCTTATCTCTCTCCCACACAAAAATGGAGGAGCAATTTCACTCATTGAACGCCAGATTTCTCTATTAAGAAAGCGCGACCTTGAGCTATCAAACCATATTTCTGGTTTGTTGGGCAGAGCTCAAGATAATGAACAGTTATTTAAAAAAACCTCGCGATTAATAGTCTCACTTATTGTTGCTACTAACTTAACTGCGGTTATTGATGCTCTATCTAAAAGTCTTAGCACTGATTTTCAAGTTGAATTTCATCAACTTGTCTTATTTGGCGAGTACAGCTTAACGCCAACCCCTCATGCAAGAATTATTGCCATGAAAGCGGCAAAACTTCAGATAGGCTCTTTGATAGAGAGAAAAGCGCCTCTTTCTGGGATATTAACCAATAAGGAGCTTCATTTTATTTTTGAGGGCAGAAGCAAAGAAATACAATCTACAGCCACAGTAATCCTCTCCAATGGACCAGTGTTTGGAATCCTTGCGATCGGGAACTCTGACCCAAACTATTACAATAACGCTATAGATACCTTATTTTTTAGCCAAATAGCTGAAGTTCTGAGTCAGCTCATTCCTGTTATGTTAAACAAACCTTAATCATCCCAAACAATGAATCTCTCTCTGAACCAGCGAATCAAAGAATTCGAACAACATCTCCGAACAGAGCGCCGCTTATCGCCTCATACCACCAGTAATTACTCACGCGACCTCAAAAAACTTACCTTTTGGTGCTCCAAGAAATCTCTGATAGAGCCCGAACAGCTAGATAGCCAAAATATAAGAGAATGCCTAATGACTTTACACAGAGAGGGTCTGGGTGGTCGAAGCATTCAAAGATGGTTATCCTCACTTCGTACGTTTTTTAACTATGGGCTAAAAAATCAATGGATTTCATTTAATCCTGCAGATGGGATTGTTGCGCCGAAGTCGCCAAAAAAATTACCAAAAACTTTAGATGTAGACCAGGTAAATCAATTTTTATCGCTTAGTGCGACCAGCTGGATCGACTATAGAGATCACGCCATAATTGAATTGCTATACTCTTCAGGATTAAGGCTCGCCGAGCTGGCGGACCTGAACCTCACAGATATCGACTTAAAGGAAGCAACTATTACCGTAACCGGCAAAGGAAGAAAAACTCGGCAACTACCTGTTGGCAGTCAAGCCTTGAAAGCAGTAAAATACTGGCTAAAACACCGTCAAGAGTTAAAATCAACCGGCCTGCAGGCGATGTTTCTCAGTTTACAGGGGAGACGTCTTTCCCCAAGAAGCATTCAAGATAGGCTGAAAAAAATTAGTGTGCGGCAAGGAATGCAAGGAAAAGTTCATCCGCATATGCTGCGTCACTCGTTTGCCAGTCACTTGCTTGAGTCAAGTGGTGACTTGCGCGCAGTGCAAGAACTATTGGGCCACCAAAATATATCGACAACTCAGGTCTATACTCATCTAGACTTCCAGCATCTTGCAAAGGTCTATGATAAAGCCCATCCGAGGGCTGGAAGAAAGAAGAGTAGCTAAATCTTTAAAAATAAAACTCTTCTTTTATATCGCCTCGCTACCAGTTTCACCTGTCCGAATACGGATCACCTGCTCAAGCGAAGTAACAAATATTTTCCCATCACCTATTTTTCCTGTATGAGCTGACTTAGAAATAGATTCGATGACAGAGTCTACTTGATCATCATCTACGGCAATTTCTAGTTTCATCTTGGGCAAGAAATCAACTATATACTCTGCGCCTCGATAAAGTTCTGTATGGCCCTTCTGGCGACCGAATCCCTTAACTTCAGAGACCGTTATACCCTGTACCCCAAGATCAGCAAGCGCTTGACGCACATCATCTAATTTAAAAGGTTTAACAACTGCGGTAATAAGCTTCATATGGCCATCCTAGTAATCTTGGTGTGGTTTTTACGTACATAATAAAAAGATACTTTTTTCATTAAAACGTTGCACTCTCGATTCACGTAATTTTTTAAACGATCTAAACTAACTAAATACTGTCATATAACCCTAGTTTATTGCAAATAAAAAAAGAGAAGATGCATAACATCTCCCCCTTTCTGTTTTTAACTACTTAAAGTGCGTAGCTAAAAATTTACTTCACAAATTCTGGGTAAGCTGCTAAGCCACACTCACTTGCATCTATACCATCAACTTCTTCCTGTTCAGTTACACGTATACCGATTACTGCCTTGATAATGGCCCAAACGATAAAGCTTGTAACAAAAGTCCAAGCAAAAATGACAACTATGCCGGTCAACTGACCCATTAGCGTAGCGCTATCATTGGCGGACAAACAGACTGCTAAAAGACCCCAGATACCCACCACACCATGGACAGAGATGGCTCCGACAGGATCGTCAATTTTGATTTTATCCATGAATAGCACTGAGAACACAACGATGATTCCACCGATAGCACCAATAAGTGTTGCATAACCAGCAGTCCAAGCGAGTGGTTCTGCTGTGATCGAAACCAGACCAGCTAAAGCACCGTTAATAGCCATCGTTAGATCTGCCTTACCAAACAATAATTGGGAGGCAATCAGAGCAGCTATTAATCCACCAGCAGCAGCAGCATTAGTGTTTACAAAGATATCAGCTACAGCATTAGCTTCACCGATATCAGAAACTTTTAGCTCCGATCCACCGTTGAAACCAAACCAGCCCATCCATAAGATAAACATACCAATAGCAGCTAAGGGTAAATTAGATCCGGGGATAGCGTTTACTTTACCATCTGACGTGTATTTTCCTTTACGTGCCCCAAGCAGCATGACGCCAGCAATAGCAGCTGTTGCGCCACAAAGATGCACTACTCCGGAACCTGCAAAATCTTGAAAACCGGCTGCATCAAGAAATCCGCCACCCCATTTCCACATACCTTGCATTGGATAAATAAACCCAGTCAACACTACAGCGAACAACAAAAATGACCAAAGCTTCATGCGCTCAGCAACAGCACCCGAGACGATCGACATTGCAGTTGCAACAAAAACCACCTGGAAGAAGAAGTCTGACGCACCAGAATAGTAAATGTCACCATTGCTAGCTAATACTTCTTCAGCTGTAGAGTTTGAAATGATATTTCCAAACCAGACATCCGGAAGATATCCGCCTGCACTTCCGCCATACATGATTGCATAGCCCATCACTAAATACATAACACATGAAATAGAATACAGCGCTATGTTTTTGGTTAAGATTTCAGTAGTGCTTTTAGCACGAACCAAACCAGCTTCTAGCATAGTAAAGCCCGCAGCCATCCACATAACTAACGCACCGCATATTAGGAAGTAGAATGTATCCAGCGCATATTTTACTTCAATTAATTCAGGACTCATTTTATCTCTCCTGTTAGTTAAAGTGCTTCCGCACCAGTTTCACCAGTACGGATACGTATTGCCTGTTCTATACTGGTAATAAATATTTTTCCATCGCCAATTTTTCCGGTATGAGATGCAGTAGTAATAGCTTCCACTGCCCCATCCACCATCTCATCAGAAACAGCCACTTCGATTTTCACCTTCGGCAAAAAATCAACAACATATTCAGCACCGCGATAAAGCTCTGTATGGCCTTTTTGACGACCAAAGCCCTTCACTTCAGATACTGTAACCCCTTGTGCGCCTAGGGCAGACAGCGCCTCTCGCACATCGTCTAGCTTGAAGGGTTTAACAATTGCTGTAATCATCTTCATCATATTTCTCCTTCATTAAGAAAGATGGCGTTTTCTGTAACCACAGAAAACGCCATTCGTTTAATTACATGCTTTTGCTCACTGAAAAGATTGCTGAGCTATCACACCAATCACTACCCCAACATTCCTTGGAGCCAATATCTGTATCAACGAAGCTAAGCGCGAAGTCTAGACCAAACATAGATTTACCGATTGTGACAGAAAAGTCTGTATAGCTATCTTCCCCGTCACCCAAAAATGCTTCCATTGAATCAGAAAGGTCAGAGTCATCACTAGCAGTTTCGAAGTCATTGAATCCCACGTGAAGATCTAAGCTGAAATCTGACGGAAGGCTATAGCTATAATCAACATAGACATAATTAAACTCACCTGTTTCTTGCCAGTAGTCGTCAGAGTAAGCGTAGCCTAAGGTAAAATCTTTATATCCAAGACTTCCGTATATTTCTACATAATCAAGGTCACGATCTTTGTTATAGGTGCCAGAAGAAAAATTTGTAGGACTAGAGCCTGGATAATCATAGTAGATGACACCCACGTCATAAGAAATTTCTTCTGTGAGATTGCCGCCATAACCACCGTAGTAGTCTAGTTCCATCTCAGGATCTGCATTTCCAGCTAGCTCAAAATTAACTGTTGAAGCCCAGGTACCTAAATAAAGGCCATTATCAAAAGCAAGGTCAAATCCGCCCTGTAATGCTGGTCCTGTGTCATTTTGTGAAATACCGCGAAATTTATAGTCAGTAGCTAGTGTGACATTTGCCGATGTCTCATAAGCTTGTGCTGCCATTGGCACAGCTAACGCTAACGCGGTTAAAGTAAGTGTTTTTTTGAATAGTTTCATGCTTTATTTCCCCAATTAAAGTTTTTGTTAGTAATTTACTGAATGGTACATAATGAATAATGCATATAACGTGCCAACTTTTTAAAACATAGGAAAAATAAGTAAAAATCAAGGAGCTCGCCAGTCAATTGCACTAAATTAGGGCGCTATTAGGTAGCCTAATAAGAAAATTGCACCGAAACACAGATTTTCCTATACGGCACCTCATCAGCATAGTTTTTGCACATAAAGTAAATTTAAGATTAAACTAGTGCAACGCATTACCATCTAGGGGAATAGATATGAAGCCAAATGAATTGCTCGATCAGTTTTTACATCAATTTAATAATGTTTTAGCGCCAGGTGCTGAAACATTAAGCAAAGAAGTCCAACAAAAAATGCGCGCAACTGCGCAAGCCACTTTTGATAAACTGGACCTAGTGACACGGGATGAATTTGATGCGCAGCGAGCGGTACTGCATCGCACTCGGGAGCAGCTCGAAAACATAGAAGTGCAGCTCGCAGAAATAGAATCACGCCTAGACATCAAGTATAAATAGAATTTATTAAGGCTGAGCTACAGTATAAAAGGTAAGCGTTTTTCTACTGCAATTTCCTCTGGCGACAGCCTACAACTATAAGCAATCACCTCTACACCTGCAGAAAGAGCCTGTTGCATTACCTGAGCGTAATAAGGATCTATCTCATCAGCTAACCCTACGGTTTTAGCGCCAGTATGCTGAACACAAAACACCAGTATCGAGCGATGACCTTGATCTACCATCTTGATTAACTCTCGCAGATGCTTGACGCCTCTTTTAGTGACAGCATCAGGAAATAGGATGCGTCCGCCCCCAATACTAAACGTCACATTTTTGACCTCCACATAGCACTCTTGGCCCGCTTTACTGAGAAGAAAATCAATACGACTTTTTTCACTTCCGTACTTTACTTCCGCACAAATGTCTTCATAGCCCTGCAGTTCCTTAATTATTCCGCATTCGATGCCTTCTCTTACTAAATAATTAGAGCGCTGCGTGTTAACCCCGCACAAAAACCCCTCTGGAGTAACTGTTAGCTCCAAAGTACCGAGCAGCTTTCGATGCGGTTTATCGGTTCGAGAAAACCAACATAGCCCACCCTCAGCCCAGCAATTCCTCATGGATCCAGTATTAGGGCAATGAACTGTCATCTCTTCTCCATTAGCCAGCCTTATATCAACCATAAATCTCTTATAGCGCTTTAATATAAAAGCCTGCTCGAAATAAGGATAAATTTTCACCTACAGAGCCTTTTTTCTATTAAATGTTTCGTAAGCATCTTTTTTAATAAAAGTTAGCATTTTTATGCGCCAAATATCTTTTAACTAAATTCCAAATACTCCTTCATCGTAATGAAAATATAAAGTGGGGGAAAGGGATGCTCAATGCAACTAGCAGCTCTATTTCTCGAAATAAATACTGCTCCATTTTAATTTCTAATACTCAACTAGGCATACGTAGATGCAAAGCATCCTCCCCCTCTCCTAGAGTTTCTCATAGAGAGCACATGTGATCACCTATATTTAGCTAGCGATATTATTGACGGACGGCAGATAACAAACAGGACTTAATTAGTCTGATACCTATAATGGTGAATTTGAAATATTTGATTATTTCAATGAAAAAGCTGACCAAGCCAGCTCAAAAAATGTCCGAGAGCACAGAGAAGTCTTTTTTCGGAAGACCACAGCTTGATGCGGAAATTACGATGACGTATTGAAAAAGATAGTTGACCTGTCAAAAATTTTATATTTTTATAATACTTACCAGAACTCCCATTCATCAGATTATTACCTTATATTTATGATTTTAAACACTTTTCTGATATTTTATTGCTTTGATGATAAGATTTTTTTTGATTTCAAGTAAAAAAATTTCTTTTTTTACTTGAAAAAAATACCATCTAGCACTATAAACCACGGTCTTAAAATTTAACGAGCGCTTGAACTCATGCCAAAGAAAGCAGAAATAACCCCAGCTAGCTCACTTCATGGTTTTATGCCTTATGCTGAAGCCGAAGTTGAGGAATATATGAATGAAAAACAAGAGCTACATTTTAAAAATATTCTGCGCGCCTGGAAGCAGGAGTTAATGGAAGAAGTTGATCGCACCGTCAGTCATATGAAAGACGAGGCTGCTAATTTTCCAGACCCTGCTGATAGAGCCACCCAAGAAGAGGAATTTAGTTTAGAGCTAAGAACGCGAGATCGCGAAAGAAAGCTCATCAGAAAGATTGATACAACAATTGAGCGTATCAAGTGTCGAGATTATGGATTCTGCGGCCAATGCGGAGTAGAGATCGGTGTTCGCAGGCTAGAGGCGAGACCCACTGCAGACCTGTGCGTCGACTGCAAAACACTAGATGAGATCAAAGAAAGGCAGCTTACTGGTGGCTAACTATTGGCTAGCACTCAATTTAATTTTATGCCTGTGGCTATAAAACCAGGTAGTTCCGCTTGTCATTACGTAGGAAGGTTTGCTCCCTCCCCCACTGGCCCGCTTCATTTTGGATCACTAGTGAGCGCAGTGGCCAGCTACTTGGATGCAAAAGCAAATAAAGGTGAGTGGCTTGTCAGAATCGAAGATATAGATCCCCCAAGAGAATCCAGTGGATCATCTGACAAAATTTTACGACAACTTCAAGAACATGGACTGCAATGGGACAGAGAAGTTTTGTATCAAAGTCATCGCACAGAAGCATATCTATCCGCACTCAAGACACTGAAGCGGTCTGGTTTAATATTTTCTTGTCATTGCAGCAGGCAACAACTAAAAGAGTACGCTGCTACTCACAGCTACCCTTGCCCCCCTACTAGTTCTTCTACGCTGTCTTCTCTGCGGCTGCTTGCAGAAGATAATAAAATAATTATATTTGATGACATATTTCAAGGCCAACAAAGACAATCCATAAAAGAAGAGGTCGGCGACATGGTGCTTTGTCGCAAAGATGGATTATATGCGTACCAGCTTGCTGTAGTGATTGATGATTGCTTCCAGAAGATAACTCATGTTATTCGTGGCAGTGACCTGCTGGAGTCAACACCAAGGCAAATTTATCTACAAAATCTACTAAAATTCCCAACACCGACCTATGGTCATGTTCCGATAGCTGTCGATAAAGAAGGCAGGAAGCTCAGCAAACAAAATTTAGCGCCTTCTTTAGGCTGTCAGGCAGCCACAAAAAATCTAACCAACGCTATTAGCTGGCTTGGTTTATCTTTACCTGATAAATTGTCTAAAACTAACCATTGTGACGAATTATTAGCGTGGGCAACAGCCCACTGGAATCACGACAAAGTTCCTCGGATGCAACAGAGCCAAAATCCTGATAACCTGAAGTAACAATCAGATTCAAAATCATATAGACCAACATAAACCTGCAGTCCAGATTGTATTAGATTGTATTAGGCGATATTCTATTGTGGCGCCTTGATATAGTGTGATTTTCTAGTCAACTTAAAGTTGCTGAGGCCTGAAATACCCGAACACAAAAAACTTCAAACATGACTCATATGAAATGCTAAAAAAACTTTCAAATATTTTCAGATCCAACCCTTCACGAGTCAAGACTAAGCCTCATATGTTGAAATCAGGGCAGCATAATCTTTCTTCTAAAAAAATAAACTCTGGTGCTGTAAAAGTTGTGGAGCAACTCCAATTAAGTGGCTATGAGGCCTATCTAGTTGGCGGTTGCATTCGCGACCTAATGATGGACATCAAGCCGAAAGATTTTGATGTAGCGACTAATGCAACACCAGAGCAAGCCAAGCAGTTATTTCATCGCTCCCGTATCATAGGCCGTCGATTTCAAATTGTGCATGTACGAGCAGGCTCTGAAATCATAGAGGTGACGACATTTCGTGCTCAGCATACAGGCACAAAAAATCAGCCAGGAAAATCCCAACACTCCTCCAAAGGAATGCTGCTTCGAGACAATATCTTCGGCTCTGTTGGAGAAGATGCTATTCGGCGAGACTTTACAATGAACGCTCTCTACTATTGCCCTCAAAATAATAACATATTTGACTACACTGACGGGCTGTCAGATATCAATAATCGACTTATACGCATCATTGGAAATGCCTCTGAACGATATAGAGAGGATCCAGTCAGAATGCTTAGAGCGCTCCGTTTTTCGGCCAAACTTGGCTTTTCAATTGAGGAAGGCTCTTCTGCAGCCATACACAAGTTACGCCTATTGTTGGCCGACATACCTCCTGCAAGGCAGTTTGATGAAGTTCTTAAGCTGTTTATGCATGGGTATGCCTTAGCAGGCTTTCATTTATTGCGAGAATATAAAATATTTGGCATTTTATTTCCTGCGACAGAAGCTGCCTTGGAGGGTGAATCAAACTATTACTTGAAATTTATTGAGCAAGCTTTAATCAATACCGATAAACGCATTCGAACAAACCAACGGGTTACTCCTGCATTTTTATTTGCAGCATTACTCTGGCCTGCACTAAAAGAGCGAGAGGGGAAAGATCATCAAACAGAAAAAGTTAATATTTTCTCTTTGCATTCAGCTGCAGGGAATATCATCACTGAACAATGCCAGCGATTAGCAATACCTCGTCGATTTACTCTACCCATGAAGGAAATTTGGGAGCTCCAGCTTCGACTGCCACGTCGTGCAGGTAACCAGGCTTTCAAGTTATTGACCAATAAGCGTTTTCGCGCAGGCTACGACTTCCTGTTGCTACGAGAAGACGCCGGGGAAATTCAACCTGAGTTAGGCCACTGGTGGACAGTTTTTCAAGATGCAGAGGAAGCCGATCAGAAAGAAATGGTTGGTGCAGTCCAGTCACTGAAAAATAAGCCTTCCAAAAAATCAATCCACAAAAAGCCTTCCTCCCATCAGAAAACCTAAGCTATGAGTCAAACTGCATATATTTCTATTGGCAGTAATCTGGGCAACCCGCATCAACAAGTTTTAGCGGGGCTGGCTAAGCTGGGATTAATTGAGGCCACTCGAGTAGTTGTCTCATCCCCCTGGTATCTTAGTCTACCTATGGGGCCAAAAGATCAACCAAACTATATCAATGGCGTTGCGAAAATTTTCACTCAGTTAAATCCAGGACAACTTTTAACCGCACTACAGAAAATTGAAGATACGCATGGAAGAGTTAGAAGTCAGCGCTGGGGGCCGCGCACACTCGATTTGGACATCTTGCTCTATGGATGTCAAGTCATCGACAAAGAACACCTAAAGATACCTCACCATGGCCTGAAAACAAGAAATTTTGTATTAATACCACTAGCAGATATTGCACCGAAGTTAGTTCTACCAGATGGAATCAGTTTAGATTCACTATTGGAAGTTTGCTCGCCAGAAGGTATCGTTCCTCTTGCATCAGGAGATATTAGTGACACAATTGGACAATAACCCAGCTTCATCAGTTACTGAAAAAGATCAATCACCTCGCTTTATAGCTGTAGAGGGGGCCATTGGGGTAGGGAAAACAACTCTAGCTAGAAGATTAGCTAATAGTTTTAACTGCAAAACTCTTTTAGAGCAGCCTGAAGAAAATCCTTTTTTGGAACGCTTTTATCAGGACCAAAAGACAGGGGCTTTGCCTGCTCAGTTATACTTTCTATTTCAGCGTGTACGAAAAATTCAAGAAATACGTCAAAGCGATATGTTTCAGCAGGTCCAAGTGGCAGACTTCCTAATGGAAAAAGATCAACTATTTGCCCAGATAACCCTCGACAGCGAAGAGCTAAAACTTTACCAGACCGTTTACAAGCAACTAACTATTGACGCACCTACACCTGATTTGGTTATCTACCTGCAAGCCCCAACAGATACACTACTAAGTCGCATCCAGCATCGTGGCATTCAGTATGAAAAGCCTATTAATAGGGATTATTTGCGTCGATTGAACGAGGCTTACACACACTTTTTCTATTACTACGATAATGCGCCCTTATTAATTGTAAACGCTGCCGAAATAGATCTCGCTAATAGCAAGCAAGACTATCAAGGCTTGCTTGATTATATGCTCAATATTCGATCTGGACGTCATTATTATAATTCTCGACCCTTTTTATAACGGCTACTATTAAGCCAAAAATAGGATAAAACCATGGTTGCAGTTACCATAAATGCTCTACATGAGCTAAAAAAGCATGATAAAAAATTTCCTGTTATTACGGCTTACGATGCATCGTTTTCTAGGCTAGCTCATAATGCAGGCATTGATGTTATTTTGGTGGGGGATTCACTAGGAAATGTAGTGCAAGGTCACGATAGTACTATTCCTGTAACTATGGGTAATATGATTTATCACACTGAAGCTGTACGTCGTGGAAGTGCAAAATCGTTTGTTATTGCTGACCTCCCGTTTATGGCCTTTTCTAGCGAAGCGCAAACACTAGATCATTCAGCATTACTCATACAGGCTGGCGCCAATATGGTAAAACTAGAAGGTGGGGCCTGGCTTTGCAACACAGTACAGATGCTTAGTGAACGAGGAATACCTATTTGTGGACACTTGGGGCTGACACCACAATCAGTACACAAGCTCAGCGGCAACAAAGTGCAGGGACGAGGGGAAGAGGCTACAGAAAAAATTATACAGGATGCCTTGCGCCTAGAAGAAGCAGGGGTAGACTTATTGGTTCTTGAGTGTGTGCCTTCTACGCTAGGCAGTAAGCTAACCGCGGCACTGAATATACCGATTATTGGAATAGGTGCGGGAGCTGACACTGATGCACAGGTTCTAGTTGTCTATGATATGCTTGGGCTGTCTCCAAGCATACCCACATTTTGTAAAAATTTCTTAGAAGATACTGATAACATAGAGGCTGCTCTAAAATCATACGCGGAAGATGTTAGATCAGGTAGATTTCCTGGCCCAGAACATACTTTCTCATAACTACTCTTTCTGTGTTATGGTTTTTTTGAGCAGATTTATTTTCCATTAAAAGTTCCATAAATTTACTATTATCCTGAATTAAAAATATTGAATATAATCACTTTTTATGAGGCCAAACCGGGTGTTTTTGCATCACTGCAAGAAAAAATTCTACACTTAAAAAATAGGCTAGCCAGCGACGTAATTTCGGGTATGGACTGGCATCAAACCATACTTTATCTACAAGAGAAAACTGCCTGACAAAAGGAAAGATTGCTACATCAGCTAGGCTAATTCTGGGCCCCAACAAATATTGTGTTGCCGTCAATTTTTGCTCCAAAGAGGTCAGAAAAATCTCTGCCTGTGCTCGATAGTATTCTATAGTATGTTCGGGATACCGATCTGAATACTTATAACGGTCTAAAGATTCTTTAAATAAACTATCATTGTTTTGAATAATCTCATCTAATTCAGCAGACTTGGCTGAAAAATACCACTGATCTGGATCACTTTGATCTAACGCCCAATGCATAATTACACAGCTTTCGTCTAACACATTGCCATCTGGAAGAACTAATACAGGAACAGTACCTTTCTGCGATACTCTCAGCATATCCATGGGCTTGTCTCGTAGCAGAACCTCCCTTAGCTCTACTTCAATACCTGCATAAAATAGCGCCATTCTGGCTCGGATTGCATAAGGACAACGACGAAAAGAATACAATATAGGCAACATGGCAACATAAACTCACTAAAAAATTAACTTATAATAACCTCTAACTGATTATACTTTTTTACATACAAAATATTATAAAATAACATAATGAATATTCTTCCTCATATTGAAATTAATCCTGAAAAAAAAGCTGACTCCACTATTATCTGGCTGCATGGCTTAGGTTCTAATGGGCACGACTTTAAAGCTATTATTCCAGAGCTAGAACTTCCTACTCACAACCGAATAAGGTTCATCTTTCCTCACGCACCAACAATACCAGTAACCATTAACAGCGGCCATATGATGCCTGCTTGGTACGATATTTTAGAGATGACCTTTGATCGAAAAATAGATAAAAAACAATTAAAAAAATCAGTCAAAGCGGTGCATGCGATAATAGACAGAGAGATACAGAGAGGCATTAATAGTCAAAGAATCATTATTGCGGGATTTTCTCAAGGTGGAGCTGTCGCGCTAGATGCTGCGCTCACTTATACCCGAAGTTTAGCTGGTCTTCTAGGAATGTCTACCTACTTTCCTACTGCCAATTCCATCGATATAGCTCCAGCCAACCAAGATCTGCCTATTCAGTTATTTCACGGTGTTTATGATGCTATTGTTCCAGAAACTCACGGCCAAAAAAGTATTAAGACCCTATCGGCTTTAGGCCTCAAGCCGGGCTATCAAACCTTTATGATGGAGCACAGCCTATGTATGGAAGAAATAATAGCTATATCGAAGTGGGTGCAAGCCTTAATAGGTACTGTTAATCGCCCCAGCGGGGAATAATATCTTGCTTTATATCCAAATGATCAAGGATTCTAGCAACAACAAAATCTATTAAGTCGTTAATGGTTTTTGGGTTCTGATAGAAACCAGGCATAGCAGGCAATATAGTTACCCCTAACCGCGCTAATTTCAGCATATTTTCTAAATGAATTTCCGATAAAGGTGTTTCTCTTGGCACAACGATTAATTGGCATTTTTCTTTAATCACAACATCTGCGGCTCGCTCAATTAGATTATTGCTGGCGCCAGAAGCAATAGCAGATAGAGTACCACCACTAGCAGGGCAGATAACCATCGATTCTGGCGCAGAAGAGCCGGAAGCGACAGATGAAAACCAATCTTTGGCAGTGTTTACTATAATTTGCCCAGGCTCTGCATCAAAATTTAAGGCAAGGAATTCCTCCAGATTAATGTCTGCAGGCAAATCTAAGTCAGTTTCTGTTTCAACAACCACGCGTGCTGCATCAGACATCAGGAACTGAACTCGGCATTCCGCTTGAACTAAACACTCAAGTAGCCTGAAACCATACTGGGCACCAGATGCACCAGTCATAGCCAGTGTGACAGACCGTTTAAATATAGACATTGAGTTCTCCCATCAATTACTCCTGCTTATTGTCAGTTTTTTCTTTTAGGGCATTCACTAATTGACTATGGAATCCGGAAAAACCGCCATTGCTCATTATAACAATATGAGTTAATCCATCCGCACTATTCAATGTTTGCTGTATAAGTTCGTCGATATTATCAATAATATCGACTGAGTTAGAGCTCTTGTGAGCCACTTCGGTTAACGACCAATCTGCACTCTCGGGCTGATACCATAAAACTTGGTCTGCCAATCTAGTAGCTTCTGCGAGTCTGTCCTTATGAACACCCAGCTTCATAGTGTTTGAGCGTGGCTCTATAACAGCAACAATTTTTTCGTGGCCAACTTTATTCCGAATGCCTTCCAGTGTAGTAAAAATAGCCGTTGGATGATGAGCGAAGTCGTCATATACGGTTACGCCAGACACTGTAGCGATCTTCTCCATTCGACGTTTTACGCCCAAAAACTGGCATAATGCCTCACAAGCTACGTGAGGCTTCACTCCCGCATGATTCGCAGCTGCGATTGCAGCTAATCCATTTTTCGCATTATGGATGCCAACTTGTCCCCAACGAACAGTGCCCTGAATGTCCCCCTTGAAGATAACCGAAAAAGCAGAGCTATCTTTCTCTGCCAGCAATATATTCCAGTCGCCGCCCTCACCTAAAGATTGCACTTCAGACCAGCATCCATGATCGATTGTCACCTGTATATTGGCATCATCTGATGGTGTAATAATCAAGCCCTCGCTGGGTACTGTTCTGACAAAATGATGGAACTGGGCTTGAATGGCACCAATATCATCAAAAATATCTGCATGATCAAACTCTAGATTATTAAGAATAGCAGTGCGAGGTCGATAATGAAGAAACTTGGAACGCTTATCAAAAAAAGCTGTGTCGTATTCATCTGCTTCTACAACAAAAAATTGAGAGTCGCCCAAGCGAGCTGATACGTTAAAATTAGCCGGCACTCCTCCAATGAGAAATCCAGGCCCCATATCGGCATACTCTAAAATCCAAGCTAACATACTTGAGGTGGTCGTTTTACCATGAGTTCCAGCCACCGCAAGAACCCATTTATCTTTAAGGAGGTGCTCGCATAACCACTGGGGGCCAGAAGTATAATCAAGCTTATTATTTAGAATGTATTCCACAGCAGGGTTACCTCGAGACAAGGCATTTCCTATAACCACAAGATCAGGGGAAGAAATAAACTGCGAGGTATCATACCCCTCGGTTAATTCTATGCCTGCCTTTTCTAACTGCGTACTCATGGGAGGATAGACATTCGTATCACTACCCGAGACTTGATGTCCTGATGCTTTGGCTAGTTGAGCCAAAGAGCCCATAAAAGTGCCGCAGATCCCCAGAATATGAATATGCATTCGCCAACGACTGCCTGTTAGATAATTTAGAAAACCTAGGAAATCTCTAGGCCACCAAAAATAACCTAAAAAACCCCATGGCTCAACATAACTGAATTTGAACATCATGCAAGCCTCCGTAGTCAAAAAATTATCGCTATATCGCGAAAGATCCTTACAATTGAAAACTAAACACATATAAAAATATAATAAGCTTCAACTTTGCAGTATGATTGCTCGCCCCTAAAAATGACTCCTTTGATGAGCAAAGCTATGTCCAGCGACAATAAACAAAAGAAAAATGCTTTTTATGCGCAATCTGGAGGAGTAACTGCCGTTATTAACGCCAGTGCCTGCGGATTAATTGAAGCGGCTCGAAAGCACTCGGATAAGATTGGTCATGTATATGCGGGTCGCAATGGAATTATTGGTGCTCTACGCGAAGATTTAATCGATACCAACAAAGAAACACCAGATGCAATCGCAGGTCTTCGTTACACGCCTTCTGGAGCATTTGGCTCTTGTCGCTATAAACTTAAGGATTTTGAAGAGAACAAAGCCGAATATGAGAGACTCATCGAAGTCTTTAAAGCACATAATATTGGCTACTTTTTTTACAATGGTGGAGGAGACTCTGCTGATACTTGCCTTAAAATATCTCAAATAGCAAAGCAAATGAATTACCCAATTCAAGCCATCCACATACCAAAAACGGTGGACAATGACCTACCTTTTACGGATTGCTGTCCAGGTTTTGGGTCTGTCGCTAAATACGTTGCCATATCTACCAAAGAAGCTAGTTTAGATGTTGCCTCTATGTGTGAATCCTCTACTAAAGTGTTTATTCTTGAGGTCATGGGGCGGCATGCAGGTTGGATTGCTGCTGCAAGTGCGCTCGCAGCAGTAGAAGCTGGCGATCCGCCACATATAATTTTATTTCCAGAAATTCCTTTTTCCCGAAAAGATTTTCTCGGCCGAGTAGAAGAAGCTGTATCACAACATGGCTACTGTGTGGTCGTTGCGTCAGAAGGGGCCAAATACTCAGATGGCTCATTAATTTCAGGATCCTCAAACCAAGATGCATTTGGACATCATCAACTTGGCGGTGTAGCGCCTACACTTGCTAGCATGATTAAAAGCTCTCTGAATTATAAGTACCACTGGGCTTTAGCTGATTATCTTCAAAGATCTGCTCGTCATATTGCTTCTGCTACTGACGTAGAGCAGGCTTATGCCGTAGGTCGGGCTGCAGTGGAGTACGCTCTAGCAGGAAAAAATTCGGTTATGGTGACCATTGAACGCAATAAAAGTGCTGATTATTCATGGAGCTTAGGTGAGGCACCTTTAGTAAATATAGCCAATCAAGAAAAAAAGATGCCAAAAAATTATATTACCAAAGATGGGTATGGTGTCACACAAGAAGGAAAGGACTATCTTTCTCCGCTTATTCAAGGGGAAGATTACCCGCCCTACAAAAATGGAGTACCTCAGTATACAAAGCTAGCAAACATACCCGTGAAGAAAAAAATTGGGGGTGACTTCAAGGTTTAGATCTATTAAACGGCTTGCACATCACCCTAAAAACTGACTTTTTTCTAACGGTTATGAGTATTTGTGCAATTTAAAACATATCCCAATTATCAGTATGGTGCTGTCATCACCTCTTCTGTCATAATGCACAATCTAATAATAAATACCTGAGGGATAACCAGATGTCTAAACGGTTGCTGGCAGTCTATGAAAGTTTAATTTTACGTCGCCCTGTGGCCTCGATAATATTTGTCATATTGGTCGCTATAGGAATGGCTTTTGGTCTACCAAATTTCAAACTAGATGCTTCGGCAGATTCTCTGACTCTGGAAAATGATACTTCTCTTGCTTATTATCGAGAAGCCCTACAGCGCTACGGCAGTAGCGATTTTCTAGTAGTAACATACACTCCCTATGAAGGTGATTTGTTTGATGACGACTCACTCGACACCCTGTACGAAATGCACAAAGAACTAGAAAAAATTGATGGTGTCGCTAACGTCATATCGATGATGAACGTGCCATTATTGTATAGCCCTAAAATCACCGTATCACAACTGAAAGACCCGCCACGCACGCTGTTGCTGCCAGATATTGATAAAACTATGGTTCGTAAAGAGTTTCTAGAAAGCCCCATCTATAAAGAGATGATTCTAAGCCAAGATGGTCAAACTACCGCAATACTTGCCACGATGAAACTAGATGAAAAATACCTATCGCTGGTTGGTGCTCGAGACACCCTGAGAATTAAACGCGACACTGAAGGATTGAATCCTGAAGAGGTAATCGAGCTAGACAATGTCAGTAAAGAATTTCTCGATTACCGAACTCTTCGTGCCACAGAAGAACATAAAAGAGTTGCAGAGATACGTGAAAAAATGTCTAGATTTAAAGGAAAAGCCCAAGTATTTTTAGGCGGTCCCAGCATGATAACAGCCGATATGGTTGACTTCATCAGGAGCGATTTAAATATTTTTGGTACCGGTATTCTATTATTTATCATCGCAACTTTAGCTATTATTTTTCGACAAATTCGCTGGGTTGTGCTTCCGCTCATAACTTGTGTTCTATCTGTAGAGATAATACTCGGCTACCTAAGCTGGATTGATTGGCGCCTTACTGTTATCTCTTCAAACTTTGTAGCACTACTATTAATCATAACCTTGGCGATCACTATCCATTTGATTGTACGCTACAGAGAATTACTAAAAGATGGACCAAATCGCGATCAAATTGACCTCGTGCGCGACACAGTTACGCATATGATTCTCCCATGCGTCTATACTGTATTGACTACGGCAGTAGCTTTTATTTCCTTGGTGGTCAGTGATATTCGACCAGTTATTGATTTCGGTTGGATGATGACAATGGGGATTGTTTTAGCTCTTATTCTTGCATTCATAATAATCCCAGCAGGAATGATAATACTGGGTAAGGGAAAAAACACGGATTCGGGTGACAATTCTGCGACCTTTACGCTCTATTTCTCACGCTTTACAGAAAAACATGGCAACTTAGTGCTAGGGCTTGCATTAACTGCAGGCTTAATAAGTGCTTGGGGTATGTCTCAATTGCAAGTGGAAAATCGTTTCATAGATTATTTTCGTGCCCATACAGAAATACACCAAGGATTGTCTGTAATTGACGCCAAGTTAGGTGGTACCACCCCTCTAGAAATTATTTTAGATGCACCACCGCCGATAGATGACGGCTCTCTGAGTTTTGATGAAATAATGGCCTCAAGTGGAGAAAGCAAAACTGCTCCCACTGATGACCCATATGGTGATCCATTTGCTGGAGCCTATGAAAATAGCGCTGAAGATGTTACATCTAACGTTGCCGAGGCATATGATCCTTTTGCTGGGATGTATGAAGATGAAGCACCAGCAGAATCAGCTGATGATCCTTTTGCTGGGATGTATGAAGACGAAACACCAGCAGAAGTCGATGTTGTTGAGGATAGCTACTGGCTGACAAGTGCAGGAATAGAGGATATCCGGAAGATACATCTTTATCTAGAATCCCTGCCAGAAATTGGTAAAGTTAGCTCGCTAGTAACGGTTACAGATGTTGCTTCTGACCTATCTGGCCATAAGCTTAACGATCTTGAGCTTGCTTTTATGTCCTTAATGCTATCAAAAGAAAACGCTGAGCTTCTTCTTAATCCTTACATAGATGAGAAAAATAATCAGGCACGCATCACTATGCGCGTTAACGAAACACAAGGGGATTTAAATCGACAGCAACTATTAAATAAAATTCGTTTATTTGCTGTTTCTGAAGCTGGTTTTAAAGAAGAGCAGGTTCACTTCACTGGTATATTGGTTCTTTATAATAATATGCTACAGAGCCTATTCCACTCTCAAATTATGACCATGGGCACAGTGTTCATTGGCATAATGACAATGTTTCTGATCTTGTTTCGCTCGATCTCTATATCCTTTATTGCTATTGTCCCCAATTTTTTAGCTGCAGGTGTAGTTCTTGGAGGCATGGGAATTGCTGGCATCCCTCTTGATATGATGACAATCACAATAGCAGCCATCACGGTAGGTATCGGGGTTGATCATGCAATTCACTATATAACTCGGTTTAAGCGAGAATTTGAGGTCGATGGTGACTATGTTGCATCGATGCATAGGGCTCATGCCAGCATTGGTCGTGCACTGTTCTATACAGCGATCACTATTATTATGGGCTTCTCCATCCTAGCCTTATCTAACTTTATTCCATCTGTATATTTTGGACTACTGACAGCCCTAGCAATGTTAGCAGCATTGCTAGGCTCAATGACGTTGCTACCTAAGTTGATTTTGACATTCAAGCCACTAGGCAAGTAATACCAACTAGCAACACCAGAGCTTGTTTGAAGTCCTGGTGTTGCTGCATTGATTCTGCCTATAAATCATTACTAAGCTGCGAAAGATTTATGATGCAGGCAGGGCTATAATAAGCGGTACTGAAAATATCAACATATAGGATTTTATGGATATCAAATCTTACATAAGACAGCTAGGCAGACAGGCTCGGGTTGCTTCAAAAGTAATCTCTTCCGCTAGTGCAGATACAAAAAAATTGGCGCTATTATCTATTGCAGAAGCTCTTAATGAGAATCGTCAAAATATCTTAGTCGCGAATGCTGTCGATTTAGATAAGGCCCAAGCTAATGGTCTAGATTCGGCTTTAATGGATCGATTAGAACTTAACGACGCAAGAATAGGCAGTATGATTGAAGGTATTAATCAAGTGTCCGAACTGCCAGACCCAATTGGAGAAATCACAGATTTAACCAGCAGACCTAGCGGTATCAAGTTAGGAAAAATGCGGGTGCCTCTCGGTGTAATTGGAATTATTTATGAATCGCGCCCCAATGTAACTGTTGATGCTGCTAGCCTATGCCTGAAATCAGGGAATGCCACTATTTTACGTGGTGGCAGTGAAGCCATCAAATCGAATCAAGCAATTGCAACCTGTATCAAGCAAGGTCTATCTGCCGTAGGACTCCCAGAATCTATTGTGCAGATAATTGAAACTGCTGACAGAGAAGCGGTAGGCGAACTCATCACAATGTCAGACTATGTTGATGTCATTGTTCCTCGCGGAGGAAAAGGGCTGATTAAGCGCATCAGCCAAGATGCAAAAATTCCCGTCATCAAGCATCTAGATGGTATTTGCCATGTATATATCGACGATAAAGCCAACCTGGATATGGCTTTTAATATTGCATTAAACTCCAAAACTCATCGTTACGGTGTCTGCAATGCCATGGAGACCTTGCTAGTTGCAGAAAATATTGCTGCAGATATTCTCCCCCGATTGGCTAGCGCCTACGAAGAAAAAAATGTTGAGCTAAGAGGGTGTGAAATTACTCAGCAGCTAATTAGATGCAGCGCAGCAAGGGAAGAGGACTGGAGTACAGAGTTTTTAGCGCCGATCCTCTCCATCAAAGTAGTGAAAAATATCGAGGTAGCCATCGCCCATATCACCCATTATGGCTCACAACACACTGACTCTATTGTCACAGAAGATGACTCAAGAGCACTTCATTTTATCAAAGCAGTGGATTCAAGCTCTGTGATGCACAATACCTCAACTCGATTTGCCGATGGTTTTGAATACGGTCTTGGTGCAGAAATTGGTATTTCTACTGACAAAATTCACGTCAGAGGCCCAGTAGGACTAGAAGGCTTAACTTCACAAAAGTGGGTTGTATTTGGTCATGGTGAAATTCGTCAATAAACTTGCTATTCGAGCAAACAATATATGCCCTTAAGACCCCATGGTATAGGTCTATTTGGTGGGACTTTTGACCCTATTCATGTAGGGCATTTAAGGACTGCCCTGGAGTTGAAGCAAGCATTCAACCTTGAAGAAATGCGCATGATACCTAGCGCTTGGCCCCCTCATAGACTGACTCCTTTTGGTAGCGTAAACCACCGACTCAAAATGCTTCAACTTGCTTTAAGTGAGCAAGTGGAGCAAGGGTTGATTGCTGATGATATAGAGCTTGGTAGGAGTGGACCTTCTTATACTTTAGATACTCTTTCAGAAATTCGCGCACGGGTTGGAATAGAGGCGTCGATCTGCCTTTGTTTGGGGATAGACTCTTTTGCAGATATAAATACCTGGGATAAATGGCGTAGCCTTCTTGATATTGCACATATCGTAGTGGCCAAACGTCCAGGCTG
>CAJIZZ010000016.1 GCA_905181945.1 uncultured Porticoccus sp.
CCAAAAAATCAAGAAGTATTAGAATTCATGAAAAAGTGGAGGGCTGCTAGCATAAAGCAATTTCATGAAGCTCCGGCAGGAAAGATTTTTATTATGAAGACGACTCCATTGCGTATCTCATCAACAGAAATTCGCAGCGCACTTCTGAAAAAAGAACCTACTTCCTGTCTGCTGCCAGATACAGTAGCTAACTACATAAAAGAAAATGAACTTTATCAGAAAACACGGGATATTCTATGAAAAAAAAACTAATCAATATCGTACTTGATGCTCTTGAAGAGGTGAAAGGTAAAGATATCATCACACTTGATGTTACCCGTTTAACAGACGTTATGGATACCATGATTGTCGCCAGCGGTAGTTCAAATCGTCAGGTGAAAGCGCTCGCAAATACTGTCATCGAAGATGCCAAAAAAGCAGGATTTCAACCAATGGGCGTAGAAGGTATGGAAAGTGGTGAGTGGGTTCTGGTCGACCTAGGTGATATAGTTGTGCATCTCATGCATCCGACCACAAGAGAGTTTTATGAATTAGAAAAATTATGGTCAATCCGTCCAAACGATCCTATCCTTGCAAGTGAATAACCTTAGAAACACAATAATATGCGTATAAAAATCATAGCCATAGGTGCCAAGATGTCCGACTGGATTGAAGCTGGCTGCAATGAGTACTTAAAGCGTATGCCCTCTGAGCTAAATCTTGAAATTATTGAACTACCCATGGGTCACCGTGGAAAAGGTGCTGACGTCCAGCGTGCTATTGCGCGAGAAGGAGAGGTCATGCTGAAGGCAATAGGAGTGAGCGATCAAGTTATCGCTTTAGACATACACGGAAAATACTGGAGCACTGAGCAGCTTGCAATAAATCTAGATCAATGGCAGCTCTCAGGTGACAATTTCAGCCTGTTGGTTGGCGGTCCAGACGGGCTGGCACAAGATTGCATCAAGCGAGCAAACAGCCAATGGTCGCTTTCGCCGCTCACCCTTCCTCACCCGTTAGTGCGTATCTTGCTAGTCGAACAATTCTATCGTGCAGCAACCATTAATGCCGGACACCCCTATCATCGTTAGTGAAAATATTTATATTAAGTCGGTTGTGCCTGCTTCTTAAGTTTAAAATCAAGCTCGCGTTTCTCTTTTCGATTTAACTCTTCTTCCTGGAATGCATGATTAAGTTTTGTTAGAGCAGTGGCTACGGACTGATCAATAAGCATGCCGTCATATTCTCCAGAAACAATATTACTTTTTCCTGATTTATCGCCATCAGAGGTGACTAATACTTCGGCATAATGGCCGCAGAGGGATTTAAGAACTAACTCTACATGAGCGTATTTTGGATGTTCTTTTTCTGACATAACCTTGCATTCTGAATATTTAAACTCTATATCATCTACTACGAAAATAAGATCATCAAAAGAAGTGCATTTAAACTTTGTCATTATATTAATTACCTTTTGTCCACTTAAAGTTCACATCAAATCATCAATTGTTGACTTGAAAGAATCTGCAGCTATTAGTTTTAATTATGGCGTAATAATGGAACTGAATTTTATATCTATTCAATAGTGTGTGCTAGCCCTATAAGTAAACCATAAAAGTTTTTCTAACTTTACTCTGCACTGGACAGCGGCTTTGCGACACTAAATTGTCTATGTTTATGTACAGGCATTTTATTACGAAGATCACTTAGGTAGCTTAAATCAATATCAGCCACAACCACTCCAGGGCCGCCTTCCAGCTGGCTAACTATTGTACCCCATGGGTCAATAATTGCTGATCCCCCCCAAGTTGGCTGTTTAGGGTGGTCTCTGTCGCCCATGTTGGCACCGACAACATACGCAAGGTTTTCAACTGCCCGTGCTCTTAACAGCAGACTCCAGTGAGCTTTGCCAGTTTTTGTAGTGAATGCAGACGGTATAACGATTATTTCAGCGCCTTGCCCCACAATATAACGAAACAATTCTGGGAAGCGTAAGTCATAACAAACAGCTATTCCCACCCTGCCGATTGGGGTATCCACTACAACTGGTGAGCTTCCCGGGCTATATTCGGAAGATTCACAATAATTACCTTTAGCATCATCGATCTGCGCATCAAAAAGATGCATCTTCCGATAGCAAGATACCTCAATCCCCTTGCTGTCAACTACAAAGCAGCTCGCGGATGTGAGGCTACTGTCATTAAGGTCTGAGAGAGAGGGCTCTTTTACTGGAATTGTGCCGCCCACAATCCAAACTTTATACTTACTTGCCTGCTCTGCTAAAAATTTTCGTGCAGGGCCTATAGATTTTTCTATTTCGGCAATATTTTGAATTTCTTTACAGCCAAGATAAGCGAAATTTTCAGGAAGTACTAACAATTCCGCTCCTCTGCTAACTGCTGATTGAATTAATAACTCAGCCTGATCTAAATTGGCACCAAGATCTGCACCGCTAGTCATTTGAATAGAGGCCACTTTTCGCAATAAAGCTGTATTACTCACTATCTATCACTCTCTAAAGTGCTAATAGGCTCAATTTCCTCACTTTTAGGTGCTGTTTTGCCAGAAGTATCTATATTAAAAATTTTCTCCATCTTTATCTTTGGATCACTCAACGATCCTTTAATGCTGTAGCTGATACTAGACAAGCTTTCTACTTGTTTCTCGAATAACTTGCTAGTGACAAAGACACCTGCAGCAACCGGCAAGCCTCCAACTGCCGCGGCCACCCAAGGAAGATTGTTGCTCACGGGCAGTTTTGTTAGCAGCCGGGCATCAATTTTCTCGGAAATCAAACTTGCTTTCCCTTCCAATTCGATGTCTCCAGAAGTGAGATTGACAACCATGACGGGATCAAAAGTCACCTCGCCCTCATCAAGCAACAAGCCTCCATCCATTTTATTGTAACTCATGCCCTTTTCATAAAGGTCTGAAAAATCCAACTGTAGCCGACGAATCCAATTATCAAAATTAAATAAGCTCACCAAGCGAATTAAAGCGTTAGTAGCGCCAGAAGACTCTTGATAAAAATGTCCATCTTCAAGATGCATGGAGACTGAGCCCTTCATAGAGACCGGTGATGCTTCCCAAGGCCTTCCATACCAGCTTAGCTGGGATAGAAATTGAGCCTTCTTACTATCCATTATTACAGGGAAACCCCAAGATTTAAGCGTTTCACCAATATCATTTACGCCCAGTGAGCCCTGAAATTTTGTATGATGTTGTCCGTTATTTTCTGTCCATTCGATACTAGTGTCATTCTCCTGCCCCCCAACCCTTAACCCCAAAAAATTCGCATCTATATCGGTAATCTTTATTCCCATGCTCTGAGGCTCCATCAATAACTTCACCTTACCAAATTGCTTATCTCCCACGCTGAAATTTCTAACTGACAGCTGAAGATGGGGCAAGTTTGCTGGATTTACTATATCTGCTACCCCGCCAGATTTAGAGAGTGCTGGCAGAAAAAGTTTCTCTAGATCGATCAACATGGGGACAGAGGTGTCTTGAGGAACCCAAAGATGACCATCCATAAGATTACTTTTAATCCCTAGCATCCAGTCGCCAGCCTGATAACCTCCATTAACTTCTACCTGCTCAACATTCAGTCCGGCAGCATTAAGCTGATCAATTGAGATTTCAAAAAGTGGAGTCAAGCTACTTTTTCTTTCACCGCTCAAATTTAATATTTTTGGATATGCTTCATTCCATTGCGACAAAGAAAACGATTTCAAGTGCCCAACTGTCAAGATCTGGCCTTTTCCAGGCAACTCCAAGCGATCACTCTCAATAGCTAATACTCCCCGAACTACAGAGCCTTTTTTTAATTCTAAGTGCGACCTGATCAGCTCACCCATGTCAACTCGTAAGTCCATTGCATCGGCAAAAATAATATTTACTTCTACATTTTCTTTAACATTAGCCTTCTTGCCAAACGGTTCAGGCAAATTAATTGCAGCACCCTTCATATCGGTCTTAACATTCAGCCGAATTGGGAGTGACGGGTCTTCAAGCGGAATAAGCAGAGTGGCCATAAAATCTGTATTGCCCTTAAGGGCCTTGTCTGATGGCAGCTCAAGCAGTTTTACCAATGACGACATATCCAAACCGCCATACATCTCAATTGAAAAGTCCTTCTCTAGTGTTTCCAAGCTGGCTGCGAAGGGGGCGCCAAAAATATCACCCTTAAGGGATGGCGAAAATAAGCCTCTCTCGTCGCGATAACTTAAAACTCCCTGCAAGTTTTTCAGTGACACTTTCGTATCAGGCAGGGACATTAGCCCTTGATCGATTATCGTATCTACACTGTAGTAGCTAGATGAATTGTGTTCCGTAAGCGGTGTCTTTGCGTCCAAAGAAATAGTGGTTTCTCCGGATATATCCCAATCAGCCAGACCTATCACTCTTGACTTTAAAGGGGATCGCGCCAACACATCCACAGCTTCACCCAGATCTGACTTAATAGAAGCAAGGATGTGCACATAAGGCAGCCCTTTGTCTTTCTCGGGGTTAATACTCAAATTTGCCTTACTAATCTCTGCTTTCCCTATGCGAGCACTAAAAATTTCAGCATCAATTTTGGATGCATCCGCTGTGATGATTGAGTTGAGGTTGACCAAAGATGGCCAATTTTTATGGAACTTTAGCTCGCCATCGATTATTTTCAAATAAACCTGTGTGGACGCCTTTCGGTTAATTTTTACTTTATTATTTTTTTTCGTACCTACAGGTCCCTGCCATACAAATCCAGCCTCATGAATCTTTATATCAACCATTGCTTGATTCAGCCACTTACTTAAATTTTTATTGAGGTTATCGGGGATATAAAATTCCTTGTATCGAGAATCAAGATCTTTTGTCCCCATAATAAAATACATTTCTGGACTCAGGCCTTCTTCTCCTACAGGGATGTCTAGATAGAAGTAAGCGCGTGACTCGCCCTCGTCTCCATGCATGTCAAGAGGGCCGCTAAAGACCCTTATAGCTTCGCTTATGGGGTCATGGCGCCAAGATACCTGCCCCCTGATAGAGCTACGCTGAAGGAAATCATCAAAAGTGCCGGGCAGATACAGAGCAAAGCCATTGGGGCTATCTAGCTCTAAAAATCCGCTTTCGTTACTTACCTCTAAATAGCCATTAACTTTCCTAACTCCTGGATTTCCACCCCATGACTTTAAAGAGACATTATCAAGATTAGCTTTTAGCCGAATATCAGAATTTGTACTTTTTCCATCCACAACTAAATGCAAGTTGCGGATGTTGCCCGCAGGTTGAAATCTTTGAAGCGTATCAGAAAAATCTTTAAATGTTGTAGGAATTTTCTTCAGTATCTCACTCAGCAATGTCAAATCAATTTGGTCCATAGATAAAACGACAGACTCTAATCCGTCAGGAGTATTTTGGGCAATATTGACCACCAAAGACTTAGCCTGTAAATCATCCCAATCCCAACTTAAATCATGAAGATTTATACCCCAACCTTGATCAAGGTTGTACCAGCCATTCACACCTGTATTAAGCTTGGTAATGGGCCCAGCACCTTTAAATAGACTGTGGTAGATGCCATCAGAATAAAGGTTGCCAGACAATGTAATTGTTTTATCTTTTTTGGCCTGAATCCAAAAGACTGCATCAATATTGGCATTCAAATCAATAGTATGTTCAGATATATCAGGAAAAGTATTTTTTACTAAATTATTGATATTATTGTTAAAATTAAAATTATCAAGCTTCAAGTAAGCTGAAAAATCTAAATCTCTTACGTCTTGACCTCTGGCCTCGACGATGACGTCTACAGGATGCTCGACTCCAGGCAGACTTACTGTACTCAACAGTCGATGAAAATCATCCTGATTTTCTAGGCGAAGATTGTGTGCTTTTACTATTGATTCAGCCCCAGACAGAAACTTCAACCTAAGGCTAATCGATTCAATCTCTAAATAACGGCTATCGAGCAAGCCGCCCAAAAGACCAGACTCGTTACCACCAAGACTTTTTCCAGCAATGGTCCATGAACCTAAAGAAGACTCTTCCATGGAAATATCTATATGATCAACATTTAACTCTCGTAATATCAGCTGTTGAGACAAGATAGTTTGTATTAGATTAATTTTAAAACGTACTTTGTTGATCGTAACAGCGGGTTGATCTCCTTGGCCGGCATAAACTGATACATTTGTAACAGAAAATTGAGGTGCAAACTGATGCCACCCCCCTTCTAGTTTATCGCTCTCTAGTTTCATCCCCAGCGTTCTGGACACATAGGTATTAATTTTGAGCCGATAAGTGTCAACATCCCGAATGAAATCTTTATTCACATACAGGTATAGAGCACTCACGATTATAAATACTGATACCAGTAGCAAAATACCGCAGGCAATTTTCTTTAATACAACAGCTCGATCCAAAGAACACTCCCAATCTGGATATTGCGACTTAAACTAAAAAGCTGATATCTCTCTAGTGAATTTTACTCCAAACAATTTATACTCAGCAACATCAGTATAAACTTAGTCACTGAATCTTGAGCTTAGCTTTTCCTGATCACCTGTTGTAACAAATTGGCCCGAATAATAGCCTGTCATTGGCAACTATCCCTGATTTTCAAATAAATTATCTTGATTCAACCTGCCACCCTTGGGTAACCTATTCATCAGCAAAGATAAAGGCGGCCAAATCAGAGCAGATGTTATTGCTGGGGCAATTAGCATAACAATACTCCAGTCAGTTCGATAAAGCAGAGAAATGCTGGCTAACAATAGCTGATTGAGTAGCACTAGAAGAAAGACTAAAAAAGCTTGAGGCAACAACCCAAAGTGATAAAACCGCTTGTTTAGAAGGATTAAAATATAAGCGCAAAATGAAAAAGTTATCGCATAGCGACCAAGCATTTGCCCTGAAAATATGTCAAGGAGCATACCAGCGAGCCATGCAAAAGCAATACCATATTGGCGTTGCTTTTTAAGTAGCCAGTAAGATACAACCAATAATAAAAACTGAGGTCTCCAATATACCGTGGAGCCAAATACAGGGGTAATTTGCAATAATAATGCCATGAATAATGAAATAGTACTGTAAAAATATAAAGAGTAATTCTTATCGGGCATTCTTGCTTGCTCCAAATTTTTCTACAGTTTGGGACACGAGCAATAAATAACGACTTTGATCTATTTGAGCTGAGGGTTTAATATCTACAGCAAGATACGGATTACCGCTTATTGTATCAACAGAAGCAACTATCCCAACAGGATATCCAGCGGGGTATCGCCCACCAAGACCAGAACTAACCAACTGGTCACCTACTTTTATGTCTGCAATAGTAGAAACATAACGCAGAGCTAAATGCCTAAAATCACCATACCCCTCTGCAATAGAGCGCATCCCATTTCTCAAAACTTGCACGGGCAACGCATGAGAACTATCACTAATCAACAGCACCTTACTGCTAGTACTGTATACTTCTATAACTTGCCCCATTAACCCATCAGCATCAAGCACAGCCTGACCCTCAAACACTTTATAATCTTTCCCGCGATTGATTATAATAGTATGACTCAAGGGATCAGGAGAAACACCTGTCAGCTCTGCGACTAAAACGCTGTGTTGTAGTATTTCTGTGGCATTCAGCAAAGTTCGTAGTCGGGAATTTTCAGCGCTAAGATCTGCCATCCGTTGCAAGCGGCCCTTGAGAATCAATAATTCTACTTCTTGAAGCTTGCTCTTCTCTTTGAGATTTGCGGCGTCTGCAAACTCGTTTACGGTTTCATTTACCCATCTTGGAAGCAATGCTACCGAAAAAATAGGTATAGTGAGTTCAGCAATCCACGAGCGTGCAGGCTTTAACCACTGTGTGGTGGTATCAACTAGCAGAAGAACTCCAGCGATAACAGACAGAAATAACATTCGGCGAGCATATGAGGGGCTACTAGAAAAAAGGTTTCTCATACCGCCTTGCTCTCCACAACAGTCAAACCTTAAGCCAAAGAAACTTATTGGACCAATAATAACTATTTACTAATACGTCATCACATCCATATGTCGTTGATCCATGGTTTCTAGGGCTTTTCCCCCACCTCTAGCAACACAAGTCAAAGGATCTTCAGCTATAATAACTGGCAAGCCAGTCTCATGAGTAAGCAGGCGGTTTAGATCACGCAATAAGGCGCCACCTCCAGTTAAAACAATTCCAGTTTCTGCTATATCAGAGGCTAATTCAGGTGGAGATTGCTCCAACACTCGTTTTACTGCTTGCACTATCCCCGACAATGGTTCTTGTAGAGACTCTAATACCTCATCGCTATTTAATGTTATGCTCTTTGGGACCCCCTCAGCTAAGTTTCGACCCCTTATTTCAATCTCTCGAATCTCTTTTGCCGGATAGGCGCTTCCAATTTCAAATTTGATACGCTCAGCTGTTGTTTCGCCGATCACGCAACCGTATTTACGTCGCACGTAACTGCTAATAGCCTCATCAAAGCGATCGCCGCCAATACGTGCCGAATCAGAGAAAACAACTCCATTGAGAGACAAAATAGCAATTTCTGTCGTACCTCCTCCAATATCGACCACCATAGACCCACAAGCCTCACCTACAGGCATACCAGCCCCCAAAGCAGCAGCCATAGGCTCTTCTATTAGGAATACCTCTCTAGCTCCAGCACTATAGGCTGACTCGCGAATAGCTCTTTTCTCAACTTCTGTGGCTGCGCAGGGCACACAAATAAGCACTCTAGGGCTCGGTGGAATGAAGCTATGTGCATGTACTTTTTTAATGAAGTACTGAAGCATTTTTTCGGTAACTTGAAAATCCGCTATAACACCATCTTTTAGGGGTCTAATAGCAGTAATATTTCCGGGGGTACGACCCAGCATTCTCTTCGCTTCCACACCGACAGCATCAACAACTTTCTGGCCATTTTGATGTCGAATAGCGACCACAGAGGGCTCGTTAAGAACTATACCTTTTTCTTTGACATAAATAAGTGTATTTGCTGTTCCCAAATCAATAGAAAGGTCATTCGAAAACATTCCACGCAATCTCTTTAACATCCACATCTTCCTTGGCTTGCTGGTTCAGTATATAAGGTTGTTTTGGCGCTTCTTAGAGTCGCCCTTAACTCTAACAATCACTCAGATCTAGAGCAAGTTCTATAGTTGTTTTTTCAAGAATAATTTCATACAGTAGCATAAAGCATAAAAACATCGATGGTCCTCATGGTCTCTGCCCTTCCATAGAGTACCGTTAAAGCGAGGAATGTGGTACCTTAGCGCCTGCTTTCAACCCAAACAAAAATCATCGAAGGCTGTCATTTGGTTAGATCTAAATGTCAGCTGCACAACGCGCAGAAACTATATCATGGCTATTAATTATACAGATATTGAAAAACTCGCCGAATTGGCGCGCATACAGCTCAATGATGCGACCATTGCCGAAACTACGCAAAGTATTGCAGATGTGCTCTCCCTAGTTGATCGACTAAATGCTATAGATACTAAGAATGTTGATCCTATGGCTCATCCAACAGATGCAATTCAGTGCTTACGTTCTGACAACGTAACCGAGGTCAACCAGCGAGAAGCCTTTCAGGTTATTGCGCCATGTACAAAAAACGGGCTATATCTTGTCCCTAAAGTGATTGATTAAGGAACTAACGCAGTTGACAAACGATCATACCATTCATATAAAAACTATTGCTAGTATCATTTCTGGCTTAAATTCACGCGAGTTTTCCAGCGTAGAAGTTACCCAGTATTACCTGAATCGCATACAACAGCTAGACGGCATATATAACTGCTATATAACCGTCAACGAAGAATTCGCGCTAGCGCAAGCAAAAGCCTCAGACAAGCAACGCGCCTCAGGGAATTTTCCCCTGTTTTGTGGTGTCCCTATTGCACATAAAGACATTTTTTGCACTAAAGGCGTACGTACCAGCTGCGGTTCGAAAATGCTAGACAACTTCATCCCCCCTTACGATGCAACAGTAGTAGAAAAATTCTATCACTCTGGAGCTGTAGTTTTAGGAAAAACCAATATGGATGAATTTGCAATGGGCTCATCCAATGAAACTAGCTTTTATGGATCTGTAAAAAATCCTTGGGATACCAACACGGTCCCTGGAGGTTCATCTGGGGGTTCGGCAGCGGCTATTGCGAGTCATCTTACGCCAGGAGCGACCGGAACTGATACCGGCGGATCAATTCGGCAGCCTGCTGCTCTTTGTGGAATTACTGGCCTAAAGCCGACATATGGACGAGTATCTCGCTGGGGCATGATTGCCTTTGCCTCAAGTCTAGATCAGGCTGGACCGATGGCGCGGACAGCGGAGGACTGCGCATTAATGCTTAATGTAATGGCTGGATTTGACCCTAAAGATTCAACGTCAATAAACAAATCTGTTCCAGACTATACGCTAGATCTTTCACACACAGTAGAGGGCTTAAAAATAGGAGTTCCAAAAGAATATTTCCAAAAAGGACTAAATCCTGAGACTGAAAAAGCTATACTGGAAGCGCTAAGTCAGTTAGAAAAACAGGGTGCATCGTTGGTCAGCATCGATCTTCCGCACACCAATCTTGCAGTTCCTGCCTATTATGTAATTGCGCCAGCAGAAGCATCAGCTAACCTCTCACGATTTGACGGGGTGCGCTATGGACATAGGTGTGAAAATCCCATCGACCTTCGTGATATGTACATGCGTAGTCGTGCTGAAGGGTTTGGTGATGAAGTCAAACGTCGAATTTTAGTTGGGACCTACTGTCTTTCTGCTGGCTACTACGACGCATACTACCGAAAAGCACAACAAGTTAGGCGGCTTATTAAACAAGATTTTGTATCTGCATTTGAAAGTGTTGATGTCATCATGGGTCCGACTTCGCCCACTCCGGCCTTTGAGTTTGGCTCAAAAAGCAATGATCCAATAGCTATGTATCTAGAGGATATTTTTACCATTGCAACTAATTTAGCAGGGCTTCCAGGTATGTCTGTTCCTTGTGGTTTTGTAGACAAGAAACCTGTCGGTCTTCAGATTATAGGCAACTATTTTGAAGAGGCGCGCATGCTAAATGTGGCTCATCAATTTCAATGCGTCACTGGCTGGCACCAACAAATCCCAGAGGGTGTAAAGCTTTCTAGTGAAAATGAGGAAGGTGTCAACTAATGGAATGGGAGACTGTTATAGGGCTAGAAGTTCATGCTCAACTTGCCACCAAATCCAAAATTTTTTCTGGATCAAGTACTACTTTTGGTGCAGAGCCTAATATTCAAGCATCTGCTCTAGATTTAGCAATGCCAGGAACATTGCCCACGCCCAATGAAGAGGCATTCCGCTATGCAATCATGTTTGGTTTGGCCATTGGCGCCAAGATTGCAAAAACTTCGGTATTTGAGCGCAAGAACTATTTTTATCCAGACCTTCCTAAGGGCTACCAGACTACTCAACTGGAAAAACCAATAGTAGGCTCAGGAAAAATAGAAATTGAGCTATCCAGTGGCGCCAAGAAAACGATCCGAATACATCACGCCCATTTAGAAGAAGATGCTGGTAAGTCGCTCCATGAGGACTTTGAAGATATGACTGGAGTGGACCTTAATCGCGCAGGCACTCCATTAATAGAAATTGTCTCAGAACCAGATATCAGTAACGCAGAAGAGGCGATAGCATTCGCTAAAAAACTTCACAGCATTGTCACGTCCCTAGGTATTTGTGATGGAGAGATGTCGCAAGGCTCAATGCGTTTTGACGTTAATATTTCAATTAGAAGACCTGGGGAAGATTTAGGCACTAGAACAGAAACCAAAAACTTGAATTCTTTCAAATTTATGGAGGACGCCATAAGCATGGAGGTTGAGCGGCAAATTTACCTTATAGAGGATGGCGAAAAAATAATTCAAGAAACCAGATTATACAATGGAGATACCAAAGAGTCTCGATCTCTTCGCAGCAAAGAAGAGGCTAATGATTATCGCTATTTTCCTTGCCCCGATCTACTTCCTGTAGTCATAGAAGATGACTACATTGAAAAAATCCGCAAATCTCTACCCGAACTACCAGATGCTCGATATCACCGCTTTATACAGCAATACGAATTATCAGCCTATGACGCAAGCATTTTAAGTAGTGATCGCGCGATAGGGCAGTATTTTGAAACAGCTGTCAAAACTAGTGGAGATATTAAGCTAACTGTAAATTGGATATTAGGTGGGCTTTCAGCGCGTCTTAATGACGCCAATCTACTCATCAATCTTTCTCCGGTAAAAGCCGAACAGCTCGCTGGGATGATTTTCCGTATCCATGATGGCACCATTTCAGGAAAAATGGCAAAGCAAGTATTTGATGCTATGTGGAGTGGTGACGGCGATGCGGATACTATTATCAAAGCTCGTGGCTTAAAACAGGTTTCAGATGACAAGGCGATTGAAGTACTAGTAAATGAGGTATTAGCAGGAAATCCTACGCAGGTATCTGAATTTTGCAAAGCCGAGGAAACAAAACGATCAAAAATGTTAGGGTATTTTGTCGGGCAGATAATGAAAGCTTCGAAAGGCCAGGCTAATCCAAAACAAGTGAACGATATTTTATTGCAAAAACTTAATGGGCTACCTTGATATAAAAAAACCTGCCTTAAACATAGACTTAAAAATAGTAGCTAAAGCTCATGACATTCGTAAAAGACAAGCAAAAAATTCTCGGTGAAACATTTGATGACGAAAGAATAAAAACATTTTTACATTTTAAAGCCCCTCAAAATGTAAACCCAAGTTTCCATCTACTAGAAAAATCCTACCGGGGCATGAATATAGGAAATTTTGATACCTTTGTGAATTTTTTTCTTGATAGCGGTCACAATATAAATGCAAAAAACCCTGAAGGTAAAACTTTGCTAAGTATAATCCAAGAGCATGGGCATGGGAAAGTGTACGCTGTTGTATTGAAAAAATATGGCGGAATCTAGCACACCCCAAATACGGAATAATATGGATAAAAAAGAAGCTAAAATAGCTGCACTAAGAGCCAGTCTAGTAGGGACTTGGCGACTAACCGGATGGAAGAAAGCGTCATCAAATTCCAATGGTGAATCTGATGTATTTGGCTCCAACCCCACAGGTTACTTAAATTACGATCAAGATGGTCGTATCTTAGTCCTCGCCCTACATGGTGATAGGCCTAGCCCGTCTCAAAGTCCTCCTTCAGAGGAAGAAAAAATTAAGCTTTTTGATTCCATGCTTGCTTATGCTGGCACCTATACAGTTCAAGAAGATCGAGTTTTACATAAGTTAGATGCGAGCTGGAATGATATTTGGACAAATACAGTGCAGACACGCCTCATATCCCTTAAAAAAAATCGACTGACCTACACAACGCCTGTAATGATCGACCCTGTTGATGGGAAGCCATGCATATTTAAGGTGATGTTCGTTCGAGCTTAGATATGCTGACTAAATCTTGGCATAAACAATGAAAAATCCTACATCATCATGTTGTTGTTATGGTATAAATAAGAAACAAATTGGAGATCACTCATGATTGATAAAATGAATTTTGATGGTGTTGCTGTCTGTAACTGGCAGGATATTGAGCCCGTAGAAGGGGCTCCAGGAATTACAGTCCGAAATCTTTGGCGGGGAGAAAACAATAAACGTATAGACGTATATGAATTTGAACCTGGTGCTGTTTATGGCGCCCTTGACATCCATGAGACAGGCCCTGAACAAGTATATGTAATCTCAGGAGTATTCAGTGATGGCAGGAGCGATCATAAGGCGGGCACCTTTTTGCATCACCCGGTAGGTTCAGCTCATGTGCCCCAGTCAAAAACTGGCTGCGTACTTCTGGTGATTTTCCCAGAGGGCTAAGGGAAAATTTTATTGCAAGTCTTTGGTAACTAAGTTAAAAGAAATTTTTTAGCCACTATGTCAATCCTTTGACTGTAGAAAAAACTGGTATATAATCAATTTAGCTTGAAAGTACGTTTTATATTTATGCACACCATCTCGATGCCTCACCTTTAGTAGCTCGTCCGGTTCTTCATAAGTAATAGCAACACATTTTCAGCAAAAATTGTCTTCTTTTTTAAGGCTAAAAAATTACTATTGAATTGAAAGGATAAGATTATGTCTACTACTACTGGTACTGTTAAATGGTTTAATGAAGCAAAAGGTTTTGGTTTCATCGAACAAGAGTCTGGCCCAGATGTTTTTGCCCATTTCAGCGCTATTGCTGCTGAAGGGTTCAAAACTTTACTTGAAGGCCAAAAAGTTGAATTCACAGTTACTGAAGGTCAAAAAGGACCTCAAGCTGAGAATATTACTGTAATCAGTTAAGAGCGATGCGAAAATCTAAGCTGTATTTAGTAAAATAAAAAAGGCGAGATAAAATTCTCGCCTTTTTTATTCAATACTCATCCGAATGAGATCACCTATTTTTGTTGCCACGGGCTCCCCAAACATTCTTGTCTGGCCCTCGAGCATTACCTGCGTGTCTTGGCTTTCCCCTCCCTCTGTTCTGTCTACCATTCTCTATAGGTTCAGCCTTGATTGAAGGGTCTGGAGAAAATCCATCAATAACTTTTTTAGGCAGATTTAATTTTAGAAGGCGCTCTATGTCGCGCAATAATTTATGTTCATCCACGCATACTAATGATATAGCCTCGCCTTCTTTACCTGCACGACCAGTACGGCCAATACGATGAACGTAATCTTCCGACACGTTAGGTAGTTCGAAATTTACAACGTGAGGCAGCTGATCAATGTCAAGGCCGCGGGCTGCAATATCTGTCGCTACTAGTACGCGTATCTTGCCTTGCTTAAAATCAGCCAATGCTTTTGTTCGGGCACCCTGACTTTTGTTACCATGAATAGCAGCAGCAGTCAGTCCATCTTCTTCTAACTGCTTAGCCAGTCTGTTTGCACCATGCTTTGTGCGAGTAAAAACCAATACTTGCCTCCAATTTTCAGAGCCAATCAGAAATGAAAGTAATTCGCGCTTTCGACCCTTATCCACAAAATGAATCGTTTGTTCAATTCTTTCAGATGCAGTATTTCTTTGAGCTACCTCTATTAATGTCGGTGAATTCAATAAGCCATCAGCAAGTCTTTTAATATCGTCAGAGAAGGTTGCCGAAAATAAAAGATTTTGGCGTTTCTTGGGCAGCAACGCTAGTAACTTACGGATATCGGGAAGAAATCCCATGTCCAGCATCCGATCTGCTTCATCTAGCACTAGGATTTCTACTTGAGACAAATCTAATGTTTTTTGATGAGCATGATCAAGAAGACGCCCCGGTGTAGCTACAAGAATATCAACACCTGATCGCAATATAGCTATTTGAGGATTTATTTTGACGCCCCCAAAAATTACCGTAGAGCGAACTGATAAGTACTTACTATAGGTTTTAACGCTCTCTGCAACTTGTGCAGCTAGCTCTCGGGTAGGGGTTAACACTAAAGCCCTAATAGGCCGGGAGGATTTTTTTATACTATTTGCGCTTAATATCTGCAGCATAGGTAATGTGAAGCCAGCTGTTTTGCCAGTTCCTGTTTGGGCGCCAGCCAATATATCAAGCCCTTGGAGCACCAAAGGAATAGCTTTAATTTGGATGGGTGTTGGTTTGTTATATCCGCGTTCAGAGACAGCACGAAGTATATCAGCCGATAGGCCGAGTTCATTAAATAGCATGTTAAAGGGGACTCCGGTATCAGCATATCTATGATATTATCAAAAGATCGGTCTTGCGCTGAAAACCATTTATAAGGTGTCTGGAAATATTTAAAAAAAACGCTAAGATCACTGCTTAGAGAATAAGGTACTGACCGAAAGACACCGAGATGCGCGACTATAGCAAGTGCCGCCTAACGAGTCTATCTGTTACTAGTTAAATCTTGTGCCAAATATATAAATATTTTTTTATATTGGCATCAACAGCTTATCCGGCAGCTGAGACAGGAGCTTTGTTCCTAATAGCTTTTCTATTGGCTCCAATAAAAATGCATCGTCTTCGCAGGCAAAACTTATAGACGTACCGGTCTTGCCAGCTCTTCCGGTACGACCAATGCGGTGTACGTAATCTTCAGGCTCTTCAGGTAATGTATAGTTTACTACATGACTAATACCGTCTATATGAATACCTCGACCAGCAACATCTGTAGCGACCAAAATTTTCAATTTTCCAGACTTAAAATCTGCTAGAGTCTTTACTCGCTTGCCTTGAGGCACCTCACCAGAAAGAAGCCCGACACTAAATCCCTTGCTTTTTAATTTTTCCTGAAGCCTGCGACATTGATCGCGTCGATTAGCAAAAACAATCACGCTTTCGACTTCATCCTGATCAATGATGTTGCTCAGCAGTTCAAATTTTTCAAGCGTCGAGGTTATGTAAACCTTTTGAGTCACAGTATCTGTGGCAACACTCTCGGGTTCAATTTCAACAGTGGTTGGATTAACCGTCCATTGTTCGGCGAGATTCATCACCTCAGAAGTAAAGGTTGCAGAAAAAAACATTGTTTGTCGACTTTCTTGATGAGGGGCTAAGCGGATAATACGTCTTACTTGAGGGATGAATCCCATATCAAGCATTCTGTCTGCTTCATCAAGTACCAAGATCTCAGTTCTATCAAGATAGACATCATTGCTTCCTGCAAAATCCAATAAACGCCCCGGTGTGGCCACCAAGATATCACATAAACTCTCATGCAGGCGGCGCTTCTGTTTGTCGTAATCCATACCTCCAACCAAGCTATGGACCTTTAAGTCAGTGTACTTACAAAGATCTTGAGCATCCCCTGCTATCTGCATCACGAGCTCTCGAGTGGGAGCAATAATCAGTGACCTAGCCTCGCCTGCAAAGTAATCGTCCTCAACGGGATTACCAAGGAGTTCAGTAATAATTGTAGTTAAAAAAGCGGCAGTTTTTCCAGTGCCAGTTTGGGCTTTGCCCACAATATCATGGCCACGTAACGTATAAGGCAGCGTTCTTGCCTGGATCGGGGAACAATACTTGAATCCTAGATCTGCTATTGCATGCATCAGAGAAAGGGGTAGATCGAGATCATGAAAACGTGTCTTACCGGCTTCTTGGCCCACTTTAAACTTAGATAAATCCCAGTCCGTCAAAAGATTATTACTCGCTTTGTTTTTGCGCTGAAGTTCACTATTTTTCGGTTGACTTGGAACGCCTGTTTGCTGATTTTTCTCAAAAACTGAACTATCCCTGTTTGTCATAATATTGCCAATTTAAATAAATCTTTCACCTTCGCGTATCTCTAAAAAACCGAAGGGAGTGAAAACGTTCCGGATTGTAGCATGAGATCCCCACACTAAGCTTATTTGACGAATTTGTTTCAAATATTTAAATGATGCAACACAAATCGTTATTTGATGCTTTTAAATCCGCGTCTTATTGGGTTACCCTGACGCACACACCAAGATAACTACATTTACTTTAGGATTAATAGCATGACAGCTCAAGAAAACCACGAATTACGCAATGCCTTTGGTAGTTTTGCAACAGGTATTACTGTAATCACTGCTCTAGATGGAGAAAAGACCCCCCAAGGAATGACGGCCAATAGTTTTTCAACCGTATCATTAGAGCCTCCTCTTGTTTCTTGGTGTGTAGGTCAAGAATCAAGACTATTTGACTTATTCCAACAAGCCGGTCATTTCGCAGTAAATATTCTAAGTGGTAACCAAAAATCAACTTCTGAATTATTTGCTAGCTCACATAACGATAAATTTTCACAAGCATCTTGGCATTCTGGTGCGCATGGCTTGCCACTGCTAGATGGCTGCGCATCTCAGTTTACATGCGCTACAGAGCACCTTTACTCTGGGGGAGATCACATTATCATAGTAGGTCGAGTACTAGATTTTTCTAACAACAACATATCGCCATTAATTTTTCATGGCGGGAAATATCAAAAATTAAAATAAAAATATGGTACCTATAATTCAGCCTTAAAACATACACTGACTCGATCAAGGCCAGACAGGTCAATGAAAGTTTCTGTACCACTAAAACCAGCCTGGATCATTTTTTGACGAACCTCTTTTCCTTGACTGTGTCCGTGCTCCAGTAACAACCAGCCCCCAGGCTTAAGATGTAAATAAGAGTCAAAAACAACTGTATGGATATCAGCCAAGCCAGAATCGTTGGCCACAAGGGCTGATAACGGCTCAAATCTAACGTCACCTTCTTGGAGGTGTTTATCTTTAAGGCACAAATATGGCGGATTACTTACAATAAGGTCAAATTGTATTTCTTTTAAGTTAGAAAACCAGTTACTTTGACAAATCTTTACATTATCAAAACCAAATTGCTGTCGATTCTCCTCGGCAAGGGCAACGGCACCGAATTCTAAATCAACAGCTATAATTTCCCAGAATGGTTTTTCGCTCGCAAGAGCTAGTGCAATAGCCCCGGTTCCTGTTCCTAAATCTAATACTGAAATCTGTTGATCCAAAGGTAGAGAAAGGGCTTTTTCTATAAGCAGTTCTGTCTCTGGCCTAGGTATGATAGTGACAGGAGAAACTTTAAGCGGCAACGACCAGAATTCACGTCTTTTTATGATATAAGCGACAGGTTCTCCGTTAACTCGGCATCTCAAAAGTTCATTAAAGCGTGTCTGTTCTAAGCTGCTCAGGATTTGATTAGGCCATGTATATAAATGGGCGCGATCTTTTCCCAGAACATAACTAAGTATTATCTCTACATCTAGCCTTGGACTGTCACTTACATCAGCTAGCTCAACACTGAGTTTCAGCAAATTTGAAATAGCCATGCAATTCATAGAAGCATCAGTAGGCATCCGCTAATCCTAGCGATAAAATTCTTCTGTTCAAAGAGTGAACTTTTTTAGACATGAAACGTGCATCTACCTTTTAAGAGGAAATTGTAGCCAGTAGATCCGCCTGATGTTCATTCACTAAAGGTTGAATGACCTCATCTAACTGCCCTTCCATTACCTCTCCTAGCTTGTATAGCGTCAGGTTGATTCGGTGATCTGTGATACGACCCTGAGAGTAATTATAAGTGCGGATGCGTTCTGAGCGATCCCCGCTACCAACCAATGAACGGCGCTCTTCTGCCAAATTTTCCGCAGCAACAACTTCTTGAGCGTTTTTTAAGCGGGATGACAACAGGGCCATAGCCCTCGCCTTGTTTTTATGTTGGGAGCGCTCGTCTTGACACTCAACAACCAGTCCTGTTGGAAGATGGGTTATACGGATAGCCGAATCTGTCTTATTGACATGTTGGCCGCCGGCGCCTGAAGCGCGAAAAGTGTCAACACGAAGATCTCCTTTTTTAATATCAATATCATCTAGTGCATCTACTTCTGGCATAACTGCCACAGTACAGGCAGACGTATGTACACGGCCTTGAGATTCAGTATCCGGGACTCTTTGTACGCGATGAGCACCGGATTCAAATTTCAATTTAGAGTAAACACCCTGTCCTATGATCAAGCTAATAATCTCCTTATAGCCACCATGATCGCCTAAATTCTCACTGATAATCTCCACCTTCCATTTTTTGCTCTCAGCATATTTACAGTACATACGAAACAGATCACCAGAAAAAATAGCTGCTTCATCGCCACCAGTGCCTGCACGAATCTCCAGAAATACATTTTTCTCATCATTGGTATCTTTGGGTAATAAAAGTTTCTGTATTGCAATCACAATACTAGAAAGTTTTTCTGTTTCTAGGGTTATCTCTTCTTCAGCCATGCCTCTAATATCTAGATCAGAATCCCGAAGTAGCAGCCTTGCTTCAGATATTTTTTCTTCGACCAAGATATAGTCTTTATGAGCTTCGACAATTGGCTCCTGTTCGGCATACTCCTTAGAAAGCGCACGAAAATAATTTTGATTACCTATTACACTAGGATCGCCCAAAAGCGCTCGCACTTCTTCATGGCGATCAGTCATCAATTGTAGCTTTTCTAAAATAGATTCTTTCATTAGCGCACTTTATTATTTAATTAGCCAACAGTAAGCTTACTTGTTTAATGATTTGACTCATTTTTATCTGATTTCTGTAATCCAAATAAATCACCAGCCAAGCGAATATGATCTTTGCGCCCCCGCTCTCCAACTTGCTTGAGTTTTCTTGATGGAGCGTGCAAAAGCTTATTAGTTAAATTTCGCGCCAAACTTCTTACTATATCCTCAGGATCTTGACCTGCTCGCAAGGCAAGCAAAGCTTTTTCAGCCTCAATATCACGAGTTTCTTCTAAATTTTTACGAAAGGCTCGAATCATATCTACCACATCAAGACCCTGAAGCTGACTTTTCCATTCACTCACACCCTCTTCTATGATTTTCTCAGCTTTATTTGCAGCATTTTCACGCGAACGCATATTCTCAAGAATAACCTCTTGAAGATCATCTACGGTAAAAAGATAAATATCATCCAAGCCTGCAACTTCTGGTTCAATATCTCTAGGTACCGCTAAATCCAACATAAACATAGGTTTATGTTTACGTTTTTTAATTGCTGACTCTACAGCACCTTTTCCAAGTATGGGCAACTGACTACCTGTTGATGAGATCAAGATGTCTGCTTTTTGAAGGAATTCAGGAATATCTGAAAATAATATTGCATGGGCGCCAAATTCTTGAGCCAACTCTTCGGCTCTACGCAGTGTTCGGTTAGAAACCGTAATGCTGCCCACCTGTTTCTCTATTAAATGTTTTGCTACCAATTCAATAGTTTCTCCAGCGCCAATCAAAAGTACGTGAGCATCTTTCAGATTTGAGAAAATTTGCTGCGAAAGGCTCACAGCAGCATATGCAACAGAGACAGGATTTTGACCAATAGCTGTTTCGGTGCGAACTCGTTTTGCGATAGAAAATGCTTGCTGAAATAACTGATTAAGTTTTGTAGAAACTGTTTCTGCTTCCTGCGCTACAGCATAAGCTGACTTGAGCTGACCTAATATTTGCGGCTCACCCAGTATCATTGAATCTAAGCCACTAGCGACTTTCATCATATGTTTAACAGCATCTTCATTTCTGTAAGTATAGCAACAGGTAGATAATTCGCTTGCTGACAACTGATGGTAATCTGCTAGCCAGTCCAAGATCTTCTCAGCACTTCCATGAGAATCATTAGGGTCAACAAAATATATCTCTGTGCGATTACAGGTAGACAGGATGGCCACCTCGCCAATGCCGGTAACTTCGATCGCATTGCGTAAGGCCCTAATCATATTCTCTGGAGCAAAAGCTACCTTCTCTCGAAGATCGAGAGCGGCAGTGCGGTAATTGATTCCAAATGTGAAAATAGTCATTAATTCAATGCTTGATAAGGCTAATCTGCAATTGTCCGGCTCTAAGCCTTTAAAGACAAGTGATATTCGGTCAATATTTAACTAGCGTTAAAGCTTTTGTTGTTGTTAAAGTATCTAACTTCAATGCACAAACAATCAAAAATTTTATACGCAAATATATGAGCAGCTACAACCTTTCCATCCTAATAATAGCGCTATGTGGCTTTATACTGAACGGCTGCACTAGCCAAATTACCAACAAAAGTATCAGTGCTCAGCCATATCAAACACCTCATACCAAGTTAGCCCCAGTGCCCATTAAAAATATCCAAACACTTTCTGAGCAAAGAAAAATATTACGTGAACGTAAATATGAGGTTCGCCCATTCACTGAAGATACCCTATATGACTTAATAATAGCAGAGCTCGCAGGCCTGAGAGGTAAGACAGCTATTTTTCAAGAAAAATATATCACTCAAGCAAGATTAACTCATGATCCAGAAATAGTTGCGAGAATTGCGAGAATTGCGCTCTATTACAATAATTCATCTCTATTGCTGGAAATGGCTAAATTATGGATGGAAGTAGAACCCGATAGAATTGAGGCAAGCAGTATATATGCCAAAGCTCTTTTAAAATACGGCCGAATCGATGAGGCAATTCCCTATATAATATTTTCTCTTGAGCGTGATGATACGGGGCCACTTCTAGACTTACTTGTCTCTGCACGCAAGATAAAAAGAGCAGAGCTGCTCGGATTTTATAAAAAAATAGAAGCGCAGGTCCCTAACAATTTTGTTCTAAAAATTACTAAGGCAAGAATTTTATATGAACAAGGTCTCAGTACAGAACCACTAGAAATTATTGATCGATTACTACTAGTAACCGCCAACAAAAGATTTATGGATACAGCTTTCGAGCTCAAAGCTGAAATACTTTTCATGCAAGGAAAAGAAAAGGAAGCGTATACTGCTATAAACCAATTGTCTGACACCAGTCTAAAGCGAGATTTGGAGCTCGAATTTGCGGAAGAAGCACTAGAAAAAAGCCCCGAAAACGGGCATCAAAAATTGACTGCACTGCTCAAACAATACCCTAATGATAAAAATATCACTTATTCATTAGCTTGTGCCGCTAGATTGCTTGGCCTTCAAGAAGAATCAATCAAGCTTTTCACCAGAGTAATCCAAGCCCCAGCTAATAAGTGGCATTATTACCATGCTCATTACGAGCTAGGCGTCCTGTACAAGAAGGATAATTCTGTAGCATCTTCTACTCATCTTACAAAATTTATAGAAGGCGCCAACACAGGCTTTATAGACGGAAAGGAAAACGCTTATAGGCTCATAGATGCGATATCTGCTCTGAAAGAAGTCATGGCAACACAGGGAGGGGTAGCCAAACTGCGACTCATACTGCATGATCTTCGCACCAAGAGACCTACGTTCGCCCCCATAACATACTTTATTGAAGCTGAAATGTTGCGTGAGCAGAAACTTCTAGATGAGGGGTACGATCTTCTTAGTACTGCTCTGCTTGAGTATCCAGAAAACCAAGACTTTCTTTATATGCGATCCACGGTCAGTGGTCTTCAAAAAAATATTCTGCAATCTGAGAAAGATCTAAGGTCTATTCTAGCAATAAATCCGAATCATGCTGAGGCACTTAATGCTCTAGGATATTCCATGACACTGAATAGTGATCGCTATAGTGAAGCACGCGAATTAATACTCAGGTCTCTTAAATTAAATCCTAAGTCGCCAGAAGCCCTAGATAGCTTAGGGTGGGTCTGTTATCGACTGGGGGACCACGCGGAGGCTATTAAACATCTAACTCGGGCACTATCAAGTTTATTGATACCTGAGCCGGAAATTGTGGCTCACCTAGGTGAAGTGCTTTGGATTACAGGGCAAAAAAAAGAGGCTAGGCTGGTGTGGGGTCAAATTTTACAGAACGACCCAAGTAACGCTATTATCCAGGAAACCCTCGAGCGTCTTGAGGTAGAATGAGCTTATGCAAAGAATTATTTTTTTACTATTTACGATTCTAGTCAGCTCGTGCGCTATCAATAAAAATTATTCGCCTTTAAATACCATTGGCTGGGAGCAACACCTCAACAAAATAACACAGTTAGATCACTGGATTCTTCAGGGGAAAATAGGCTATAGGGACTCAAAAGAAGGCGGTGCTGCCTGGATATCATGGGATCAACGAGGGGATGTCTTTGATGTAAAATTAAACGGTCCTCTTGGGATCGGCACAACTAGGATAACAGGCAATCAATATCATGCTCAATTACAGCGCGGGGCCAGGCAACCTGATACTGCAAGCTCAGCTGAAGATCTTACTGAGCTGCTGTTTGGGTGGCAGTGGCCAGTAAAACAACTTAGATTTTGGATTAGAGGCATCGCCGCCCCGTCCTCATCAAAGATGATGTCTATTTATAACAGTGACGGAACCTTGAGCTCACTGAAGCAATCGGGCTGGGCATTGCAATTTTCTGACTATCAAAACATAAAAGGCTGGAGGCTTCCAGGAAATATACAGGGCAAGAAAGGTACCTACCAATTTAATTTAAAAATAAAAACGTGGCTACCAAACTAAGGATTTCAATGAGACTATCACTTCCTTCTCCAGCAAAAATTAACTTATTTCTCCATATAACTGGACGCCAAGAGAACGGTTATCATAACTTACAAACATTATTCCAGTTACTTGATTATGGTGATCGTCTCGACATTGAATCTAATCAGAGTGGCGAAATTCAACTATCGTCGCCTATGAAAGATATTTCCGATAAGGACAATCTTATTTTACTTGCTGCTCAGGCTATCCAAAAATACACAAGATGCGCCTTAGGGGCAAAAATATCTCTAGACAAGCGGCTACCTATTGGAGGCGGATTGGGTGGCGGGAGCAGTAATGCTGCGACAACATTACTAGGATTGAATGCCGCCTGGAAGCTAAATTTATCGAATGATGAGCTTTTAAAGATAGGCGCTAATATGGGTGCAGACATCCCAGTTTTCGTTTTCGGTTATACTGCTTGGGCTGAAGGGATTGGAGGAAAGCTTACCCTTACAGAAAGACCAACTGAATGGTTTTTAGTTTTAATGCCAAATACACACATCTCTACAGCAGAAATATTTGCTCATCAGGGTTTGACAAGAAACACGCATCCGATCAAAATAGCCGACTTTGTTGAGAAGAGTGGAAAAAACGACTGTCAATCAGTAGTTGAAGCACTGTATCCTGAGGTGAAAAAAGCGCGCCAATGGCTAGATCAGTTCGCTTATGCTAGGTTAACGGGAACAGGTGCATGTTTATTTTCATCTTTTGCCTCAGAAGCTGAAGCAAAATTAGTGCTTAAACAAATACCAGCGCCATGGCAGGGTTTTGTTGCTAAAGGGGTCAATAAGTCTCCTTTGTTAAAATTTCTACCTCCTAGATAAAAATTATTGGGGTGTCGCCAAGCGGTAAGGCAGGGGCTTTTGATGCCCCCATGCGGAGGTTCGATCCCTCCCACCCCAGCCATATCTCTCTAAAATTATAGCTAGGGAGCGCAAACTACAACTACCAGGGAAGATTTTGTGGCAAACTTAATGGTATTTTCTGGAAATGCAAATCCAGAGCTAGCAAAAGAAATCACACGATTTCTCGGAATTCCTTTAAGTGATGCTGTTGTTTCACAGTTTTCTGACGGTGAAATTAACATCGAAATTTGCGAAAATGTTCGCGGACGGGATGTTTTTATTGTGCAACCGACATGTCCGCCAACCCATAAATATCTAATGGAATTAATTTTAATGGTAGACGCGCTGCGTCGAGCCTCTGCTGCACGTATCACTGCGGTAATTCCCTACTTTGGCTATGGACGTCAAGACCGACGAGTTCGTTCTATTCGCGTGCCAATTAGTGCCAAGGTTGTTGCTGATATGATTGCTAACGTTGGTGTAGATCGTGTAATGACAGTTGATCTGCATGCCGAACAAATACAGGGTTTCTTCAACTGTGCAGTGGAAAATGTTTACGGTTTACCACTGATGACAGAAGATGTAGAGCGCCAAAATTACCAAAAACCGACTGTTGTTTCGCCTGATATTGGGGGTGTAGTTCGAGCTCGAGCGATGGCAAAAATACTAAACACAGAACTAGCTATAATCGATAAACGTCGGCCAGAAGCAAACCAAATAGAAGTGATGAATATTATCGGAGAGGTAACGGGCCGTACCTGCATATTAATTGATGACATTGTCGATACAGCCGGTACTTTATGCAAAGCCGCTGAAGCCTTAAAAGAACGCGGAGCAAGCAAAGTAGTGGCTTACTGTACTCATGCTGTTTTGTCTGGGAAGGCTCTTGCAAATATCGAAAAATCAGCGCTGGACACCATGGTTGTTACAAATAGCATTCCGACAAGTCCTGCTGCATTAAAAAGTGATCGCATCAGAGTTTTAACTATAGGAAAAATGCTGGCAGAAGCCATGCGTCGTGTAAGCAACGAAGAATCCATCAGTGCTATGTTTGATTAACACCTGGCTTTTCAGATAACAATCGAACACAGCAACTGATAAATTACCGCCCAATTTAGGGCTATCAGGAATATCCCTCTTCAATTCTGGTCGCGGATTACTGGGGATTAAATTAGGAGACAACATAATGTCAAATGACTTTCAGCTAGATGCAACTGTACGAAACGACATGGGGAAAGGTGCGAGCCGCCGCCTGCGTCGTTTATCTAACGAAATACCTGCCATCGTTTATGGCGGAAAAACTCCATCACAAAGCATATCTCTATCTCATAAAGAGCTAGATCGTTCGCTTCAAAATGAAGCATTCTATTCGCACATCATCACCTTGAATGTAGAGGGAAAGGCTGAAGAGGTAATTCTGAAGGATCTTCAACGTCACCCTGCAAAACCAGTTATCCTTCATGCTGACTTTTTGCGTGTTAGTAAAACACAGAAGTTTAATACGAAAGTTCCACTTCATTTTATCAATGAAGATATTTGTGCAGGTGTTAAGTTGGGTGGAGGAAATATAACGCATAGCATGACAGAAATTGATATTTCATGCCTACCTGGTGATCTCCCTGAATACATTGAGGTGGATGTAGCTGAAGTAGAAATCGGGCAAATCCTACATATTTCTGATGTTAAGCTGCCCAAAGGGGTGGAAAGTATTGCCTTAAATTATGGAGAAGAGCGCGACTCGCCTATTTTCACTATCAACAAACCCAAAGAAGAAGTTGAAGAAGAAGTTATAGCTGATGAGGCTACTGAGCAGCAGTCTGGAGGAGAAGCCCAAGAGGCTGATTCAGCTGATGATAAAAGCGACTAAGCTTCTTTTATCATCTTGACACAAACAACGAGGCTTCAGTATTGGGTACATCTGTTCAGTTAATTGTAGGGCTGGGAAATCCAGGTTCTGAATACGAACAAACCCGTCATAATGCTGGGGCCAATTTTGTTTTGGCTCTCTCAGAGCATTACCAAGCTACATTACAGACTGAAAGTAAATTCTTTGGCTCCACTGCCCGCATCACAATAGAAGAGCAGGACATACGCCTGCTAATACCCAATACATATATGAATCTAAGCGGAAAATCTATAGTAACCATGGCTAGATTTTATCAAATTAATCCAGAAAAAATTTTGGTGATTCATGACGATCTTGACCTAAACCCAGGGATCTCTAGATTTAAAATAGGCGGCGGCCATGGAGGGCATAATGGATTAAAGGATACTATTAAGGCGCTAGGCAACAACGCTAATTTTTCGCGTCTTCGAATAGGTATTGGACATCCAGGGCATGCAAGCGAGGTTGTAAATTTTGTTCTGAAAAAGGCCCCTCAATCTGAACAACAGTTAATCAATGAGGCAATCGTTGATGCCGTACGGGTAATTCCCTTGGCTGTTTCGGGAGACTGGGGCAAAGCAATGAAGGAACTGCATACGCAACAAGACAGCTAATTTTTTAGTCTTATATAAAAATCATCTATATTTGAGAGTACATCTAATGGGTTTTAACTGTGGAATCGTAGGCCTACCTAATGTCGGCAAATCTACCCTTTTTAATGCATTAACTAAAGCCGGCATAGATGCAGAAAATTTTCCATTCTGCACCATTGAGCCAAACACAGGGATTGTTCCCGTTCCTGATGTTCGCCAAGAAAATTTAGCATCTATTGTTAAGCCCGAACGAATTCTTCCAGCTGCCATGGAATTTGTCGATATTGCAGGGCTTGTTGCAGGCGCATCGAAAGGTGAAGGTCTAGGTAATAAATTTCTTACTAATATCCGCGAAACAGAGGCTATTGCACATGTCGTGAGGTGTTTTGACGATGAAAATATTATTCATGTTGACGGGAAGATTAATCCGAGTGCCGATATCGAGGTCATCAATACAGAATTAGCTCTTGCCGATTTAGAAACTGTAGAAAAATCGTTGCAGCGAGCAACAAGGGCCATTAAAGGTGGTCAAGACAAAGAAGCTGTAATTCTCAAGGTAGTGCTTGAAAAAATTCAACCTCATCTTGATCAAGCAAAACCCTTGCGCTCACTCAATCTTGATCCAGATGAACGAAAAGCTATTAAGTCATTATCCCTCTTAACCCTTAAACCAACTATGTACATTGCCAATGTAGGCGAAGACGGTTTCGAAGATAACCCTTACCTAGAGACAGTTAAGGTTATTGCTGCATCAGAAAATGCTATCGTGGTTCCTATATGCAATAAACTTGAATCTGAAATTGCAGAATTAGACGAGGATGAAAAGCTAGAATTTCTTCAAGAAATGGGTATGGAAGAACCCGGCCTTAATCGTGTCATTCTTGCCGGATATCAGCTTTTAGGGCTTCACACTTTTTTTACAGCTGGCCCCAAAGAGGTCAGAGCTTGGACTATTCCCGTTGGAGCTACAGCACCGCAATCTGCGGGAAAAATTCATACAGACTTTGAGAAAGGTTTTATACGTGCAGAGGTAACTGCATACGAAGATTTTATTGCAGGGAAAGGCGAGCAAGGCGCTAAAGAGGCAGGCAAGTGGCGGCTGGAGGGTAAAGACTACATCGTTCAAGATGGTGATGTTGTACACTTTAGATTTAATGTATAAAGAATATTTTTTGTTTTTTGACTCGTTTGGGCAGACTAAGAACTAGCGCATGGAGGCTAAAAATCAGAAAATATCTTGACAAGCCTATGTGAAATCGACAAAATTCGCGCCCCTTTTTTGCTAAGGAGATATCGCAAATAATGCGGATTATATGGCTACGTAGCTCAGCTGGTTAGAGCACAGCATTCATAATGCTGGGGTCGGTGGTTCAAGTCCACCCGTAGCCACCACCTTGCAACAACAAGACTCCTATCAAAAATATTTTGCCAAGACGTTTCCATCGAGCCGGCTGTATGTCAAAAAATATCGCATACTTTGATGGATAAATTTCTTAGAATTTCTGGCTTTTGTTTTGTGGTTTAATGAGCTCCCTTTATAACGTATTATATAGGCTAGCACGACAATCGGCTCTAGAGCCATGATCGCTCTAATAGGAATGATCAATCAGGCTTTGAATAAAGGTAGGGAATCTTGTCTTCATACGACCGAACAAAAGAAGAACTTACAAAAAATCCCAAGATCTGGTTGATCACTGGTGTTGCAGGTTTTATTGGCTCTAGTTTGCTGGAAGCTTTGCTAGAACTTGGTCAAACCGTTATCGGAATCGACAACTTCTCAAATGGTCGCGCACAAAACTTAACGGCCGTGAGAAATGCTGCAGGAAAATATTGGTCGAACTTTACCTTCCGTGAAGCTGATATCCGTAATCTAGACGACTGCTTGGAAGGCTGCAAAAATGTAGACTATGTGTTGCATCAGGCTGCTTTAGGTAGTATTCCTAGGTCTATCGCAAATCCTATTCTGACCAATGATTCTAATATCAATGGTTTTTTGAATATGCTCGTTGCATCAAAAGATTCTAAGATCAAGCGTTTTGTTTATGCTGCCTCATCTTCTACCTATGGTGATCATCCTGGTCTTCCGAAGGTTGAAGACATAATAGGCAGACCGCTCTCTCCTTACGCTATCACAAAGTATGTCAATGAACTTTATGCAGAAGTATTTGGTAAGACCTATGGAATGGAGACCATAGGATTAAGATACTTTAATGTTTTTGGCCCCAGGCAATCTCCTAGTGGAGCTTATGCTGCTGTAGTACCCAAATGGACAAATTCCCTATTGTCAGGTGCATCCTGCTCCATAAACGGAGACGGCAGCACCTCACGTGATTTTTGTTATATTGAAAATATAATCCAAGCAAATATCTTAGCTGCCACCTCTACACATAAGAATGCCATCAATCAAATTTATAACATAGCCTACGGCGACAGTACCTCACTTAATGAGTTGTTTGCTTTTCTTGTCAAAGCTATTATCGAAAAAGATATCAATGTGGTAGAAAAAAATCCCACTTATCAGGATTTCCGTACCGGAGACGTCTTGCATTCTTTAGCAGATATCTCCAAAGCTAAGAAATATCTTGGCTACAATCCTAGCCATAATGCTCAAGAGGGCCTGAAAGAAACTGTAAAGTGGTTTATCGAAAATTAAAAAGATAACGGGAGTGTAAGTTGTACATTGATCAAATGGGCCGTGAAGAGCTAGAGCATTGGCATCAAATATTTTGTGAAAAACATAAAGCATTTAGAGCAAGCTCGTTAAATCTAGACTTAACTAGAGGGAAACCTTCTACCAGGCAGCTTGATTTGTCTAATATTTTAGATGGAGCTACAAAAGGCAGCTATATTACAAGTGAAGGCATAGACTCTCGAAATTATGGGCATTTGGCTGGACTGCCAGAAATGCGTTCACTAGGGGCAGAGCTACTTGGTGTCGCAAAAAATGAAGTCATTGTGGGAGGTAGCAGTAGTCTTAGCATGATGTATCTTGCAATGCTTTTTGCATGGCAGTTTGGTGTTAGCGGCAAAGGTTCTAGTTGGCGCGATCAAGGCAAGGTTAAGTTTCTATGTCCTGTTCCTGGATATGATCGACATTTCTCTATTTGTGAAGAATTCGGTATAGAAATGATCAGGGTTTCTATGGATGAAGATGGTCCTAATATGGATCAAGTAGAAGCTTTCATCGCAAATGACAAAAGTATTAAAGGTATATGGTGTGTCCCTAAATATTCCAATCCTACCGGTTGTATTTATAGCCAAAACACCATCGAGAGACTGGCAAAATTAGGAAAAATTAGCTCGCCCGATTTCAGAATATTTTACGATAATGCCTATGCTGTTCACGACTTATCAGAAGATGGGATAGATTTACCAAAAATAATGGACTATTGCAGGGAGCACAACACCCAGAATAATGTATTGCAGTTTACCTCTACATCAAAGATAACTTTTGCAGGCTCAGGTGTTTCTTTTTTGGCAGCGTCAGAAGAAAATTTGAACGTTATCCAGCAACACTTAGGTGTTTTTTGTATTGGCCCAGACAAAGTTAACCAGTTAAGGCATTTGAACTTCATACAAGATCGTAGTGGCCTTAAGCTCCACATGAAAAAGCACGCGAAACTACTGCAGCCAAAATTTTCTTCTGTCCTAGAACATCTAAAAAATAACTTTGAGGGCTCCGATCTAGCGCAATGGACCACGCCAAAAGGAGGGTATTTTATTTCTTTTGATACTCGTCCTGGTCTCGCTGACTCAGTGATAGAGCTTGCCGCAGAGGCAGGTGTAAAATTAACCCCTGCAGGGGCTACATTTCCTTATGGGCTGGACCCGGACAACAAAAATATTCGACTAGCCCCGTCTTTTCCATCCCTGGATGACATAGATAGGGCTATGAGAGTCTTTTGTAACTCAGTAAAATTAGCTTCGATAAAACAAAAAATAGGCGTGTAGAAGAATTTTGTATTTTACAGGGGCCAAGGAAATAGGAGGCAGCACGACTATCAGGATTTTGGTTTTGGCGCAGCTCCTGGGTATGGAAATTGTGCAATATTGCTACCCGTTTTGGCATCAGTGATCTTGCAAGCCCCCTCTTTCTCAACCTCATCAATACGTATAACTGAGTGCATGGGAATAAAGCTACGCTTGATTGCAGAAAATTCACTTTTAAGTTTTTCTTCTGCTGGATCAACAATCATTTGGCTGCGCTCGCCAAAAACAAATTCTTCGACCTCCAGAAAACCCCAAAGATCACTTTGATACACTTGTTTTGCATACATCTCATATACTTCACCCTGATTTAAAAAAATCACTTTATAGACTGCATTTAGAGACATATTTTTGGCCTAGAGCTAAGTTAATAATTGGTTTAAATAAACCAAACTATTATACCACAAACTACCAGATATTTATCAACTTGGGCTCTCGGAGAATAGGTTTTCTCTGGGACTGGGACTATAATGTGTAGCCAATAAACTAAAATTATACGTCTCAGATCGAACCAGCATATGACAAGAAATAACACCAAAAAAATTCATATCGTCACACACGGATGTCAAATGAATGAGTACGATTCGGCCAGAATGCGTGACCTGTTGGGTGACAGTCATCAAATGGTAGCAACCGAAAATCCAGACGAGGCTGACGTCTTGCTACTGAATACTTGCTCTATTAGAGAAAAAGCACAAGATAAGGTATATCATCAACTTGGACGCTGGAGAAAATTAAAAGAAAAAAACCCCAATCTAATAATTGGTGTAGGCGGTTGCGTTGCCAGCCAAGAAGGTGAAGCAATTGCACAACGAGCTCCTTTTGTGGATCTCATTTTTGGGCCTCAAACGCTGCATCGTTTACCAGAAATGATGGATGAAAAAAAAAGGCGTGCTGTACCTACTATCGTAGACATCAGCTTTCCTGAAATTGAAAAATTTGATCGCTTGCCACAACCAGATGCCGAAGGAGTTTCTGCTTTTGTATCAATCATGGAGGGTTGCTCGAAATACTGTACATTTTGCGTGGTACCTTATACTAGAGGGGAAGAAATAAGTCGCCCTGTGTCTGATGTATTGGCAGAAATAGCTCACTTAGCCAGCCAAAAAGTAAGAGAAATTAATTTGTTAGGGCAAAATGTTAATGCCTATAGGGGCGAGACGCCAGATAATAACTTATGCGATCTTGCTGAACTCATTGCTTATGTTGCAAAAATTGATGGCATCGATCGTATTCGTTACACAACTTCACATCCCGTAGAGTTCTCTGAAAATTTAATTGCAGTTTATGCAGAAGTGCCTGAATTGGTAAGCCACCTGCATCTTCCTGTTCAAAGTGGTTCCGACCGAATCCTTTCCGCTATGAAGCGAGGCCATACGGCACTTGAATATAAGTCTAAAATACGAAAATTACGAAAATTACGTCCTGACATTAGCATTTCGTCTGATTTTATTGTGGGTTTTCCAGGTGAGACAGAGGCTGACTTCGAGCAAACAATGCGTCTTATCCATGAAATAGGCTTTGATCAGAGTTTCAGCTTTACATATAGCCGGCGACCCGGTACACCTGCTGCAGAACTTCCTGACGAGACCCCAGAAAAAATAAAAAAACAAAGACTGGCAATTTTACAGGATAGAATCAACCAGAATGTTATGGCTATAAGTGAAAGCATGGTTGGCAAAATAGTGACTATCTTAGTTACCGGAATATCAAAGAAAGATCCCGGACAATTGCAGGGTCGCACAGAAAATAATCGTGTGGTAAATTTCACCTATAATAATCAGAACCTTATCGGTAATTTTATAGAAGTAGAAATAACTAAGGCTTTCCGTAACTCGCTCCTCGGAAAAGTGGTCACAGAAAACACTCTTGAAGAGAAGTGTAAAAGTGAATCCACTATAAAATAACTACTATCTGTTATAATTTATACATACAAACCATGTTTAGATGTCTGTGGTGAGTTACACAAATAATATGCTGTTGGTTATAGCAGAATAGGGGTCGTCTATTGGGAAATGTAGAGACACAACCTGTTGTTCGCTCTATCAGTGTTGAGCCAAACGATACCAAACGATTAGCCTCTCTTTGCGGCCAATTTAACGAACATCTCCGACAAATTGAACAACGATTAAGAATCAAAATTCATAATCGTGGTAATATTTTTACGCTTTACGGAGATAGTCAGGCCACAGATACTGCAAGTAAAATTCTCATGATGCTCTACCAGAATAGCATCTTAACGCCAGACCAAATTCATCTGGCTATACAGCAATTCAGTTTCGAGTCTTTTATGGGTACGTCAACTAATACCATGCTAAATTCAGCTATAGATGATATAGAAAATTTTCCAGCAATACGCACGAAAACAGGCACAATAAAGCCACGCGGCATCAATCAGCAGCAATATGTTCAGGCAATAAAAACGCATACTATTAATTTCGGTATAGGTCCTGCTGGTACAGGAAAAACTTATCTTGCTGTAGCGTGCGCGGTCGAATCATTACTAAAAAATGAGGCGGAAAGAATCGTATTGGTTCGTCCAGCGGTCGAAGCTGGAGAAAAATTAGGTTTTCTACCTGGAGACATTAGCCAAAAGGTAGACCCTTATTTGCGGCCACTATACGATGCTTTATATGAAATGCTTGGGGTGGAGACAGTAGCTAAGTTAATTGATCGTAATGTTATTGAGGTTGCCCCCCTTGCTTTTATGCGTGGGCGAACTCTTAAAAATTCATACATTATTTTAGATGAAAGTCAAAATACCACCCGCGAACAAATGAAAATGTTTCTAACTCGCATAGGTTTTAACGCTACTGCTATCATCACTGGTGATGCGTCTCAGGTTGATCTACCCAAAGGAAACCAATCAGGGCTTCTTCATGCTTGTGATGTACTCAAAAATGTCGAGGGTATAAGCTTCTCTATTTTTGGGTCTAAGGATACAATTCGACATCCTTTAGTAGCTAGGATTGTTGACGCATATGAGGCACATGAAAAAGAAAGGCCATGAAACCATTAGGCACCCAGAGCATCAGGGTGGACGGACAGCATCATGATAATTGATGTACGCATGGAAAATGTCTCCGGCTGTGAGCATATTCCAGATGAAAGTGCGATTCATCAGTGGGTGACGGCGACGTTATCTGGGCACAAAAAGCCGATGGAGCTAAACATTCGCATCATTGATGAAGATGAGAGTGCCACATTAAATCATCAATATCGAAAAAAAAATAATCCAACCAATGTATTATCATTTCCAGCAAATTTACCAGAATCTCTAATGTTACCTCTACTTGGGGACTTGGCAATTTGTGCACAAGTTATTGAGCGTGAAGCGATCGAGCAAAATAAGCCTCTCTATGCGCACTGGGCACACATTGTAATACATGGTAGCTTACACCTTATTGGTTTTGACCATGAAGACGATGCGGAGGCTGAAAAAATGGAACTTCTGGAAACAAAAATACTTGCCAGCCTGAATTTTCCGCCACCTTATGAATAAAAATTTGGAGATATTGACAACCCATGATGGATGATGAACCGAGTGGCCCACAAAATAGATCTTGGTTGGAAAGGCTGGCTAACGTATTCTCTTCGGCCCCCAAATCTAAGAAAGATTTCACAGACTTATTAAATTCGGCTCGCGAAAATAACATCATTGATCATGATGCTCTGGAAATTATCGAAGGAGCCCTGAATGTTTGCGACAAACAGGTTCGTGAAATCATGATACCTCGCTCACAAATGGCAGTAATACCTCGGCATCTTGAATTAAACGACACCCTTAAGCTTGTGATAGAAAGCAGGCACTCACGGTATCCTGTACTGGATGAAACAGCCGACCACATAGTCGGTATTCTGCTGGCAAAAGAATTGTTACCGCTTCTGCTTGAGAACCAAGATGGCTTCAATATAAAGAACATAATCCGACCTGCTGCCATTGTTCCAGAAAGCAAACGCCTAAATGTGCTTCTAAAGGAGTTCCGAGAGCAGCGCTACCATATGGCAATTGTGGTAGATGAATATGGCGGTATTGCTGGGCTAATCACTATTGAGGACATCCTAGAAGAAATTGTAGGTGAAATCCAAGATGAAACGGATGATGCCGAAAAAGAAATGATAATCCCTCGAGACGAAATGGGCTATTTTATTCACGCATTAACACCCATTGAAGACTTTAACGAATACTTTAATGTCAATATGAATGCTGATGAATTGGACACTGTTGGAGGTGTCATTGTTCAAGCATTCGGTCGAATGCCGAAAGTAGGCGAAAATATAGACATAGATATCTTTAAATTTAGAATCTCCGAAGGAAACGATCGACAAGTAAAGTTATTGGAAATGCAGGTCATGCCCAATAAGATTACTTCCTGAAAGCTCCGTTATCAGCTAAGTCTAAATCCGCAGGAATACTTGCTAAACCAAGGAAATATCAATCTTGAGCTCTTTTTCAAGTAAATATGATACCAAAGTCTGCCTCATATTGATCCTATTTGGGGCTCTTTTGCCCTTTTCTATGGCTCCTTTTGATGTCTGGCCAGCAGGAATTTTATCCATAGCTGGCTTCTCAGTATTTGTCTGCGGGCACTCGGAGAAAGTGGCTTCTTTCAAATTAATTTTTCTGCGAAGTCTTAGCTACGGTCTAGGACTTTATTCTGTCGGGGCATCTTGGATTTTTGTAAGTATACGTGATTACGGTCAAGCTAATATCGGGCTGTCTTTGTTGCTCATAATCCCCTTTATAATTTTACTGTCTCTATTGGTTGCGATTCCGTTTGCTCAGGGCAGAAAAGCGTTACACATATCTAGTTCTTCCTGCAACACATCTTATGCCCTAGCCACTACTATGCTGCTAATATTTCCCAGTCTTTGGACGCTGGGTGAATGGTTTCGAGGCTGGGTATTTACTGGGTTTCCATGGCTTTATCTAGGCTATGCTCATACTGATTCATGGATATCTGGATGGGCGCCAATTACTGGGGTGTTAGGATTAAGCTGGATAACTGCTTTCTGCGGCGGACTGCTAGGACTTTTCTTTAAGCTAAGACTGCAACTTATAGCTAAAAGTACTCAAATCCAAAGTGTATTTATATCGCTAACTGGCGCACTAATACTAACTTTTTCTTTTTGGCTTGGAGGCCTTTATCTGCAGTCAGTCAAATGGACTGAGCCATCAAATAAAGTTATTTCCATAGGCTTAATGCAACCAGCCATTTCTTTGTGGAGCTCTTGGGACTCCAGTCAGCTAGATAAAATTCTTTTTCAATACCGTGAAGATACTGCAAGTCTTCTGGATAACGACCTGGTGGTGTGGCCGGAAGCTGCAATCCCAAGATTCCGACACGAGGTGCCAGATTACTTAAACTCTATTGCAAAAGAAGCGGCTAATACGAATACTGCTCTAATTATCGGCATTCCCACAATGTCCGATCCTAAGGATAATCCAAGTAATCTACATGAAACTTATTATTACAATTCAGCACTAGCTGTCGGGCAAGGTGCCGGGATCTATCATAAGCAAAATTTAGTGCCTTTTGGTGAATATGTCCCTTTCGAAAAATGGTTGCGCGGGATCATTAAATTTTTTAATTTACCTATGTCGGTATTTAGCTCGGGGGGGGCAAACCAACAAAATATTATTGTAGGTAATGATGTAGTTATCAGCACATCTATTTGTTATGAAATTGCCTATTCCGAACTAGTCAGAGAATCTGCAGAAAATGCCAGCCTACTTCTCACCATAAGTAACGACAGTTGGTTTGGAAATACGATAGGACCAAAACAGCATTTTCAGATCGCTCGAATGCGAGCTATAGAAAACAGAAAGCCGTTGATTCGAGCAACAAACAACGGAATAAGTGCGTTGGTTAATGCTGATGGGAAAACAGCTGCGGTTATTCCATCATTTTATCGAGACACTCTCGAAGGCACACTGGAACCAAGGATTGGTCTTACCCCCTTTGGACGGCTTGGCTCCAATCCAATAATTTTTCTATCTCTCTTATTGGTTCTATTAGGGCTGCTTAAAAAACCTCTAACTAAAAATTATCAACCTAAAGCCCACTATAGGTAATATCAAGAAATAAATTATTCTCATCAACAAGGAAATCTGTCTGGGTCTATAGAAAGCTTTAGCCTATAATTAAAACCTGATGTATCACAGACAAAATCAACTATAAGCCTCAACCTGGCCAAGAAAGCTAATGCAAGAACAATATCATCCCAAGGAGATCGAAACTGCTGTTCAAAAGCTCTGGGCAGAGACTTGCGCTTTCGAAGTAAAAGAGGATCTTGATAGAGAAAAATACTACTGTCTTGCAATGTTCCCCTACCCCAGCGGAAAGCTTCATATGGGGCATGTACGAAACTATACTATCGCAGATGTCATATCTCGCTACCAAAGAATGCTAGGTAAGAATGTCCTGCAGCCCATGGGCTGGGATGCCTTTGGTTTACCTGCAGAAAATGCAGCCATCAAGCACCGCACAGCTCCAGCAAAATGGACCTATGAAAACATTCAGTATATGAAAAACCAGCTCAAGAAGCTTGGTTTCGGATACGATTGGTCCAGAGAAATGACTACTTGCGATTCCAGTTACTACAAGTGGGAACAATGGTTCTTCACGCGACTTTATAAAAAAGGATTAGTATACAAAAAAACTGCAGCTGTTAATTGGTGCCCTGAAGACCAGACGGTGCTGGCTAACGAACAAGTAATTGACGGTTGCTGTTGGCGCTGCGATTCAGTAGTAGAGCGAAAAGATATACCGCAATGGTTTATTAAAATTACGGCATATGCCGAAGAATTGCTAGACAGCCTGGATACACTTAGCGACTGGCCCGAGCAAGTTCGCACAATGCAGAAAAACTGGATTGGAAAAAGCCGTGGCGTTGAATTAACTTTTAAGTTAAATCAAGCTATCAATGGCATTGACAACCTCTCTGTGTACACCACCCGCCCTGATACATTGATGGGAGCTACCTATGTCTGTATTGCAGCAGAGCATCCTATTGCTATAGCTCTCTCAAAAAATAATCCAAAGTTATTAAAATTTATTCAAGACTGCAAAGAGCAGTCTGTTTCTGAAGCAAGCATGGCAACAATGAAAAAAATCGGGGTATCCTCAGAGCTTGAGGCTATCCACCCCCTTACCGGAGAAAAAATACCAGTGTGGGTGGCAAACTACGTACTAATGGGGTACGGAACTGGTGCAATAATGGCAGTTCCAGCTCATGATGAACGCGATTTTGAATTTGCTAACAACTATCATCTGCCAATTAAGCAGGTCTTTCAACATGTCGCCGTGTCCACAGAAAAATTGCGCCGAAAAAATGCAGCTGATGCTGACAAATGCGCTGCCTACTACTTTAGTAAAAGTCGCTGGGAAAAATGGTATGCATCTAAATCACCAGATGAAGTTGTATCTATAAATTCCGGAGAATTTGATAGCCTAGGTCCCGAAGAAGCTTTTAATGCTATAGCAAAGAAACTAGAACAGCTTCGGTGCGGAAAGATAAAAACCCATTACAGGCTTCGCGACTGGGGCGTGTCTCGTCAACGATACTGGGGGTCTCCAATCCCCATGTTCAATCTTCCTGATGGTGGAGAAATTCCCGTCCCTATCGATCGCCTTCCGGTACTGCTGCCAGAAGAAGTAGAAATGGATGGAATCAGATCACCCATTAAGGCTAACCTTGACTGGAAAAAAACTACACTAAACGGTCACCCAGTTGAGCATGAGACTGACACTTTTGATACATTTATGGAGTCAAGCTGGTATTACGCAAGATACACCTGCCCTAATTATTCAGAAGGAATGATTGACAGTGTCGCCGCAAATTATTGGTTGCCAGTGGATCAATACGTAGGGGGCATTGAGCACGCCATTTTACATCTGCTATATGCACGTTTTTTCCACAAACTAATGCGTGATGAGGGGTTACTAATCTCTGATGAGCCTTTTATTAAGCTTCTCTGCCAAGGGATGGTATTGAAAGATGGGGTGAAGATGTCGAAATCAAAAGGCAATACAGTAGATCCTCAAAATCTAATAGAGCAGTATGGTGCTGATACAGTAAGATTATTCACAATGTTTGCCGCACCTCCTGAGCAATCGCTAGAATGGAATGATAGCGCTGTTGAAGGCGCGCACCGTTTTCTTCGGAAACTATGGAAAACAGTGCACACTCATCTTGCTGCGGGAGACGGGGCCGCATCTATTCTCTCTAGTCTAGATCAGAAGCAGCAGGACTTAAGACGGAAAACTCATACCACCATCATCAAAGTAAGTAATGACTTTGGAGGCCGGCAAACGTTTAACACCGCTATTGCGGCCGTGATGGAGTTATTAAATGATATAGGAAAAATGACTGCCAGAGATACTGCAGTTGGTTTGGCTGTTGAACGGGAGGCGCTTGAAACGATTGTGCTAGTTTTATCGCCAATTGCACCCCATATATGTGCTCAGCTTTGGAATGAACTAGGCCATAGAGATAGCTTGCTCGATATGAAATGGCCAGTTGCAGACAAATCAGCATTAACAAAAAATATTCTTCAGATTGCTGTGCAAGTAAACGGTAAATTACGAGCTCAAATTGATGTGCCATCTGAAACAACTGTTGAAGCTATAAAAAACATGGCCAAACAGCATGAAAATGTTCGACGCTTCACTGAGGGGCTAGCTATCCAAAAAATAATAGTGATCCCTAATAAATTAGTTAACATTGTTGCCATTTAAATGTAGTACGCTGATGAAAAAACATACTTATAGTTAGGGCCCCTAACCAAAACTCTTTTCAAGAAGAAAGGAACTACAATGAAAAAATTAATCCCCGTTATTATCTCAGGATTTCTTGTATCCCTTATGATTACTAGCTGTGGCTGGCACCTAAGGAGCAGCGGTCATACTGCAGCTTTAGCTGCTATCAATCAAATTCATATAGATGGAGATCAAAAAAATCAGCTTTATCGTTTTGTTTCCAGATCTCTCAAATCTAGCAATATCGCTATTACAGAGAACCCCAAAGAAGCTGAAATTACGATCAGGTTAATAAATCAAAGGTCCATTAGTCGTTCGGCAAGCGTTAATTCCTCTGCAAGAGTATCTGAACTACACATAACCGAGCTAGTTGATGTCGAAATTGTAACTGCTGACGGCAAGGTATTGCTGCCAAAAACAACTCTCAGTAGAGAAAAATTCTTTAATTACAACGAAGGTAATGTATCAACAAATGCTGAAGAACAAAAAATATTGAAGCGTGAAATGATGAATGATCTAGCTCGTAAAATAATAAATATTTTAAATTCAATGCTTACAAAGACAAGCCAGTATGCGACTGAAAGCTGAGCAACTTAGTGCGCACTTAGCCTCGAAAGGCCTCGCTTCTGTATATATCATTAGCGGAGATGAGCCACTCTTGGTTCAAGAATCTGCTGATATTATTCGCACAGCAGCAAAATTACATGGTTATAACGAACGAAGATTATTTTATGCAGACAGCAAATTTGATTGGAATAGCGTTCTAATCGAAGCTAGCCACATTTCACTTTTTTCGGAAAAGAAATTTCTAGAAATTCGTATCATTTCAGGCAAGCCTGGAGACAAGGGATCCAAGACACTTCAAGAATATTTATCAAAAATTAACACAGAAACTCTAACACTTATTATCACACCAAAACTAGACAGCTCGTCAACTAGGGGCAAATGGTTTACTGCTATAGAAAATCAGGGTATTTCTATACAAATATGGCCAGTCTCCACACCCCAATTACCGCAATGGCTAAATCGGAGGCTCAATCAATCTGGTATTAAGGCTAACCAAGAGGCAATAAGGGTGCTTGCTGACAGAGTTGAAGGTAACTTGCTTTCAGCTATCCAAGAAATAGAAAAACTTAAACTGCTGGCACCAGAGAGAGAGCTAACTGGACAAGCTATGTCTGATATTGTCGTTGATAGCTCACGATTTAATGTGTTTGTACTGTTAGGCAAAATTATGGAGAGTGAAGCGAAAAAGGCCTGTCACGTTCTTCAAGGCCTTCGCAGCGAAGGTACTGATGCCACTATTATTCTTTGGGCAATCACTCGAGATCTACGAATTCTAATCAAGGGAAGCGAGGCCGTTCAGTCAGGCGAGGGTATTGACTCAGTGCTTCAAAAGCTAGGGGTTTGGGAAAGTCGTAGGCCCCTTGTAAAGAAAACTATTAGCCGAATCCCTATTGAGAGATTACGACAAATGTTAAAGTTGTCAGGAGCCATTGATCGTGGAATCAAGGGCACGAGGCAAGGGTCTCCATGGGATGACCTTACTACACTGATACTTGTTCTTTGTGGTATTCAATCATTTAACTCTAGAAGTCTGAGGCTGGCTATTCAATAAGTGGAATCTTTTTCCCGAAAAAAATAATTACGCCGAAAACCCCATTTTTTAACTTCCACCACATCATCTTTTCATTAGGTATTCATCTAGCTCATGGAGACGCATCAGTGTTCCAATATCTCGCCATACCCCAGTATATATTTCGCCTTCTATGCGGCCAGAGGAGATACTTTCGCACAATACATCACGCAAGGGGAACTTTTCGGTAGTCGAGGCATGTACGTTAAATATTTTTGGCCTTAAGATAGATATCCCGCTGTACGTGTAGGTGTTATTTCTAGCATTTGGTGTGCTGACTATGCTCTCAGGCGTTAATATGAAATCTCCATCCATATGATGAGATGCATTTGGGACCAAAATTAGATGGGCATCAATTTCCGATGGTAAAAGTTTTTCGACTAAATTTTTCAATGGAAAGTCAGTCCAGACATCAGCATTAACAAGCAAGAATGGTTCGCTCCCTAGCAACGGAAGAGCTCTACGAATGCCCCCTCCTGTTTCAAGCGGTCTATGCTCTCTTGACCATTGAACATTAATCCCGAAAGCAGATCCATTGCCAATAAATGATTCTACCTTATCACCCAACCAAGATATATTTATCACCACATCTTTTACTCCAGCTGATGCTAGATTCTCAATGTGATACTGAATTAAGGGCTTTTCTCCCGCCTGCACTAATGCCTTAGGAGTCGTGTCGGTAAGGGGACGTAATCTTTCTCCACGCCCTGCAGCAAGAATCATTGCTTTCATATTTAATCTCCTGAGCTGCTTGTTGCTGAAATCTCTCCAGCTGCCTCCAAAGACTGAAACCAGGGTTGTCGAGATACTTCTGGAAGCACATATTGTTCAAACCAAAGTGTGAAATTTTTTAGCTCTGGGTATGGCCTCAACTGCTCCAAGATATAGCGAATTACAAGCGACAAGTCATCAAGATAATCGTGCTTGTCGTCTCTTAAGTGAAGTCTAGAAAAAATGCCAAGCACCTTAATATGTCGCTGCAAGCCCATCAAATCAAACCATCTAATCACCTGATTATCAGAAATTTTTGGAGCAATACCAGCATCTACGGCCTGTTGATAGCAATTTAATGCTCGCTGTACAACATACTCTTTAGGCAGCCGTATATAACAATCTCTGAATAAGGAAACCATGTCATAGGTAATAGGTCCTATGACTGCATCCTGAAAATCAATGACACCGATAGAGCCATCAGGTAACTGCATCAAATTACGCGAATGGAAATCGCGATGCACTACCACTTGCGGCTGCTCCAATGCGCTCTCTGCAATAATTGAGAAAGCATCATCAAGCAGTCTCAAATCAGCAGGGCTCAGCTCGATATTAAGCAATTTTCTGACAAACCATTCAATAAAAATAGTCATTTCTTTGAGCAGTTCCTGTCGGCTATACTCTGGAAATATTGTCTTATTTTTGGAAATTTTTTGGATTTTTATGAGCTCTATTTCAGCAAAATCATAGAGCTGACTTTGATTCTTTCCGGCTAGAAGAGGCAACAACAAATGATCGCCAAGATCTTCAAGTAGTAAAAATCCTGACTGATAATCTACTGCATGAACTAATGGCGCATGGAGAGCGCCTTCTCGAAAACAAGAGGATATGTTTACAAAATTAAAGTTATTTTCAAGCAATGGTGGGGCCAATACAGCTATTAGGGATGGATTAGAATTAACCCTAAAATATTGCCTAAAACCCGCATCGCCATTAAGTGGGTCAAGAAATATTGGCTCACTCAAAACAACACCTCGAGGCAAATACTTCTCAACCCAATCTCGTAAATAAAATAAATTTGTCATATTTGTCATTCAATTAAAAAAAAGACTACAGATTCTACCTCAAACCCTCGCATGATGCTTCAGAATGAGTAAAATGTAGGATCGGCATACTGATGACAATTTTTATTTATAGATTACGGGTAATCATGATACTAAAAAGTGCAAGTTACATCTGCGTAAAAATCAATAGAACGCTATGTTCATTGTATTCGCAGACAATGCTGGTCTTCTTTAGCATGATACTGGTATGCGGTCTCTCGTTAGCAGAAACAAGTAATACTTACCTGCAGTGGGAGTGCGATACAGGGAAAAATGGCGGATGGGTGTGTGGGCAGCAGTCGATAGCAGGAAAATCCTACCCAAGACCAATCAAAGATGAAGTTCTTGATGTCCCTCAGGACGAAGAAAATCAAACTGAATTAGTACCAAAAGTAAAACTAGCCAAGAATCTCGACTGGATAGATGAAGAAGATCTCTCTATAGATCAGCTAACGAAAAGATCTTCTGGTTGCTGTGGTGCCTATATAGAACCAGAGCGTAGCTATCCAGACTCAGAGCTCAACCCTGAAGATGCATCATTAAGAGTTGCCTCCTCGTCCACAGAGTTAATCCAGGATAATGTTGCCTACCTCAAAGGTGATGTGCATCTAACACAAGGATACCGTCAAGCGCGTAGTGATGCTGCTACACTCAATCAAGATGATCGTACGGTCGACATGGATGGTCACATAGAACTTCGAGAGCCAGGCCTCCTGCTCAGAGGTGATGCCGCGCATGTGAACATGAACTCACTAGATGTAGAAATAAATAATGCCTCCTACCTACTCCATGAATCTGGAGCTCGTGGGTCAGCTAGCATGCTCAGGCGCCCAGGTGGAGATATTTTTTATATTGATAATGGCACTTACACCACATGCGAGCCAGGCAATAACGCTTGGCGACTAGTCAGTTCCAAGCTTCGAATTAACCCTGGAACAGGAATTGCTACAGCTAAGCATGTGCGTTTAGAGATAAAAGATCTTCCCGTCATATATCTTCCATGGGTTCGATTTTCGATAGATGAGAGGAGAACCAGTGGTCTTTTATTTCCTAGCTGGGAAAGTAGCGAAGAAAACGGGTTAGACTTCTCGCAGCCAATATACCTTAACTTGGCTCCCAATTATGATGCTACCTTTACCCCACGTTATGTGCAGGAACGAGGGGCTATGGCCGAACTCGAAATGAGGCATCTGTCTGAATTATCTGAAACTATTTTTAGTGGTGCATTTTTAGCAAGTGATGACGGCGGAGATGACGATGATGAAACAATCAATGCGGTTACAGGAAAAAGAGAGAATGAAGGAGAGGATCGATGGCTAGCAGATATACAGCATAGAGGAGACTTCGGCCATCTCAGATCTACTCTCAATTATACAAGGGCAAGCGATGAAGATTATTTTCAAAATCTTGATACAACAACACTGCAGGTCAATAGCCAATCGTACCTTCGCCAGCACGGTCATCTGGGTTTTTCTATAAAAAACTGGGGTGTCTCAATTGAAGGTTCTGGGTATCAAACACTTATTAAAGACGGGGCTGACCAATACAAGTTATTGCCAAGAGTTCAAGCCAACAAAAGCTTTAGCGTTGGTGATTTTGATTTTGATTTAGAGAACCAGTATAGCGACTATGATCATAACGATAGCACCAAAACTACTGGACGCAGGCTTAACTTAGCTTATGCGGCAAGCTGGAATAAATGGTGGGACTGGGGATACTTTCGTCCTACTGTTAAGGTGAAACATATGGCATATGACCTTGATTCTCCAGTTTCTGGACAAAATGATGATAGTCCGTCAGTCACGGTGCCTATAGGAATTATAGATACTGGAATATACTTAGAAAGAAAAACCACTTGGCTCAATGGGTACACGCATACATTTGAGCCGAGACTCTACATAGTCTATGCCAAAAAAGAAAATCAAGACGATCTTCCATTGTTTGACACAGCATTATCAACTTTTGGATACAGCTCACTATTTAGAGATGAGCACTTTAGCGGTGGAGATCGTGTGACTGATTCGAAGCAAGTTTCTGTTGGATTTACTACACGACTAATTGATGATAGTTCTGGCATTGAAAAAATGCGTGCGAGCGCTGGTCAAATATTTTATCTAGATGATCGAACTGTATCTCTAGATTCATCTATAAACAAGGAAATGCGAAGGGACGAATCTCCTTATGCTGCAGAATTTGAAATGAGACTTGGGGACAACTGGCAAGCCCTTGCTAGCGCCCAATACGATTCAGATGACAACGAGCTAGATCGGGCAAGCACTAGTTTGCGCTATAATGGAGACGATAATAGGCTTCTTAACATCAGCTATCGTTTCAATAATCAGACCCCGGTCACACTTAATGGAAAAAAATATAACAACGATATTGAACAAAGTGATTTCTCTACTGCAGTGCCGATAACAAGAAGCTTGAACATTGTGGGTCGCTATAACTATGATGTTACTAACAGCAGAACCCTAGAAACATTTTTTGGAGTTCAATATGAGAGCTGCTGTGTACGCCTAAGTCTGCTTGCCCGAAAGTGGATTGATAGAGACGACAATATTGTATTACCAATGGACGACTTAGCGGAAGACAAAGGTGTATTCCTTTCGCTCCAGATCAAAGGCATTGCAGGCTTTGGGTCCAAAATGGAGTCCATATTAACAGATGGTGTGTATGGCTACGAAGCACCAAATAACTAATTCATGAAGACACAGCAATGATATCAAAAAATATCTTTTTTCAGCACTTATGTGGCGCAATACTAGCAGTCTCATTTGCTTCATTGGTACCCGCAAAAGAAGTCCTTTTGGATGAAGTTGTCGCATCAATAAATGATGAAGTGATCATGAGCAGCGAGCTAGAAGATAGGACGCTTGAAGTTCTTGATCGAATAAGAGAAAGTGATCGAGCAGGTCCACCCCAAGATGAAGTTATAGCCGAAGTTTTAGAGCGCTTGATTATTGAGCGTATCCAGCTACTTAAGGCGAAGCAAGCCGGGGTCAGATTTAGTGATACGGAAGTAAATCAAGCTATAGAACAAGCAGCTCAACGGCAAAATAAAACTATGCAGGACCTGCTCGATGAAGGACAGCAATCAGGCGTAACGGCTGCAACTTTTCGTCAAAAAGTAAGAGAGCAGATGCTCATAGGTCGAGTTCAGGAAGGCAACCTTAATAAGCGCATATCTATTAGCGAACAAGCGATCGACAACTTTCTCAATACCGAAGAGGGGCGTTCATGGGCGACCCCTGATTTCCAAATTGGACACATTTTACTACCTGTAGCTTCCGAATCCTCCGATGAAAAAGTAGCTAAAATTCAAGAAGAAATCTTGAACATTTATTTTCAAATCAAAAATGGAGAAGACTTTAAGAGTCTTGCTATTGTCAAATCTAAAGGAAATAAAGCTTCTCAGGGTGGCGACCTAGGCTGGAAAAAAGCCTCTCAGTTGCCTGAAATATTCAGTGCGACAATTGAAAATCTATCTCCAGGACAAATTAGCGAACCCATACGTAGTGCTGCTGGATTTCACCTGTTAAAGCTATACAATCGAAGAGGTATAGCCTCATCAAATCTTGTACAGCAGCACAATATCAGACATATACTGCTAGTGCCAAATGAAATCCGAGATGACGAAAAAACTCTAGAGATAGCCAATAAAATTCGCAATAAAATATTAAATGGCAAGAATTTTGATGACGTTGCTAGAACCCACTCCGAAGATATCGGTACAGCAATGTCTGGCGGGAGCCTGGGTTGGTCGGTTCCTGGTAAATTTGCGGCTGAATTTGAAAAAACAATGAATGCACTTAATATAAACGAAATCAGCGAAGTTATTAAAACTCAATTTGGATGGCATATTTTACAGGTCACAGAACGCCGCGATCAAGATTTCACTGATACAATAAAGCGCTCTCAGGCCAAAAATACTCTAAAACAAAAAAGATACCGAGAAGAGTTAGAGGTCTGGCTTAAAGAGATTAGAGATGAGGCTTTTGTAGACATCAAATTGTGATAAGAATAGCTGTAACCCCAGGTGAACCTTCTGGCATAGGACCAGATTTACTTATTCAACTCATCCAGCAACCGCTTGATTTTGAGCTGATAGCTTATGCGGATCCAAATCTATTGGAATTGCGAGCCAAGCAACTAAATTTACCTATTAAACTTCGTGCGGCAGCTCCAGGGCGCCCTAAAGCACTCAAGGGTGGAGAGATTGCAATACAGCCCATCTCTTTAGGCTGCAAAGTAGTACCAGGAGTCCTTAATCCAGATAACTCGAAATATGTGCTAGATGCACTCTCCCAAGCATTGATTGCATGCCAAAATAACTATTGTCATGCAATGGTTACCGGGCCTATTCATAAGGGTGTGATTAACGCTGCGGGGTTTAGTTTCACCGGCCATACAGAATTTTTAGCAGAAAAAACTTCCACTAAAAAAGTAGTCATGATGCTTGCTACCGAGGGCCTCAAGGTAGCTCTTGTAACAACACATATACCTCTCTCTGATGTGTCAAAAACCATTACACAGGATCTATTAAAAAAGACTATTTGCATTCTTAATAGCGAATTAAAACAAAAATTTGGGATTGAATGCCCCAAAATATTGGTTTGCGGTCTCAACCCTCATGCAGGAGAAGACGGCTATCTGGGAATGGAAGAAATAAATATTATTACGCCTTGTTTGGATCAGCTGCGAAATCAAGGATTTCGTCTTGAGGGGCCCCTGTCTGCCGATACACTGTTTACGCCAAAATATTTAAAAAATTGTGACGTAGTATTAGCAATGTACCATGACCAAGGGTTACCAGTGCTCAAATACAAAGGATTTGGAAGCGCAGTTAACGTCACACTAGGGTTGCCGATTATACGAACATCTGTTGACCACGGCACAGCTCTTGATTTGGCTGGAACTGGCAAAGGAAACAAAGGAAGCTTGGTTGCCGCCATTGAATATGCCAGAAGAATGGTCATGCTAAACCAATGAAATATTCCCATAAAAAAAACGAGCATCAGGCACGTAAGCGTTTCGGTCAGAACTTCTTAGTTGATCGGGGTGTTATCGAACTAATAGTTGAGGCCATCAAGCCAGAAAAAAATGACAACTTGATTGAAATCGGAGCCGGGCAAGGTGCAATAACAGGCCCGCTATTAACAAAATGCCCGAGGCTTAGCATCATTGAGTTAGATCGGGATTTGATTCCAGTTCTTAAGGACAAGTTCCAGCAATATGCTAATCTTGAGATCCACCAAGGAGACGCGCTAAAAATAAATTTTCGAAAATTTTGCACTGATGGGCGCCCACTACGAATTGTCGGTAACCTGCCATACAATATTACCACGCCGCTCTTATTTCATTTGCTAGGCTTCAATGAATGTATTTCTGATATGTATTTTATGCTTCAGAAAGAAGTGGTGGATCGACTTGGCTCATTGCCTGGACAAAAAAGTTATGGCAGGCTGAGCGTAATGATTCAATATTATTGTAAAGTGCATCCCTTATTCTTAGTGCCACCTTCTGCTTTTAATCCAATACCTAAAGTCGATTCAGCCATGGTATTGTTGCAGCCATATTCAAGTCCACCATACAAGGCAACTGATCTAGCCCTCCTGTCTGAACTAGTAAGAACATGCTTTCAGCAACGTCGAAAAACTATACGAAATTCGTTAAAATTAATTCTTCCTGATAGGCGCCTCAAACAACTTGATGTTGATTTAACTCTTCGCCCAGAAAATCTCAGCGTTGAGCAGTTTGTGCAGCTTAGCAACCAAATGAGCTCCCTGTTATGAATGATATCATTGTGGGCGTGACCCCCCACTATTCTTCGGAATATTCAGATCCAATGAATAAGAAATTTTCTTTTATTTATCATGTTAGCATTAAAAATAATGGAGGCCGCTCGGTACAACTGATTAGCCGGCATTGGATTATCACTGATGGAGATGCGCAAGCCAAAGAAGTTAAAGGTCTTGGCGTTGTAGGAGAGCAGCCAACTATTGCGCCAGGGGAAGCATACCAATACACAAGCAGTGTCACGCTTAACACTCAAGTTGGCACCATGGAGGGATACTATCAAATGTCTTGTAACTCGGAAACAGCATTCGATGTCTCTATCCCAGTATTTTTATTGTCTGTGCCAGGAGCAGTGCATTGAGCACCTATGCCGTAGGCGATATTCAGGGTTGCCTTGAACCACTGATATCTTTACTAGAAGAAGTATCATTTGATCCGGATAAAGACTTTTTGTGGTCTGTTGGCGACATAGTGAACAGAGGCCCCTCCTCCCTTGAAACACTTCGATTTTGCTACAAACTAGGCAACAGTTTTAGGATGGTTCTAGGCAATCACGACCTGCACTTACTGGCTACGGCTTATGGGTCAAGAAAAATTAGCTCTAGCGATACATTTCAAGCAATACTTGATGCTCCCGATAGAGAAAAGCTCCTACATTGGCTTCAACAGCAACCAATGATGATTAATGAAAAAGGTTACATTTTAGTTCATGCGGGAATCCCTCCTCAATGGTCCTTAGCAAAAGCTATGCAGTTAGCGGAAGAATTGAATACTGTTTTACGTTGTGGCACCCAATCAGGTGAATTTTTTAACGCCATGTATGGAGACCAACCAGATATTTGGGATGATAGTCTGACTGGAGTAAAACGATGGAGGGTTATCGCTAACTACCTTACACGAATGCGTTTTTGCACTCTATTGGGACAACTCGATTTTACATCTAATAATACCTCTGCAATTCCGCCAGATGGATTTTTGCCTTGGTTTAGGCATGAAAAAAGGTTATCAAAAAATGCTAAGATTATCTTTGGACACTGGGCTGCACTGGAAGGGCGTATCGAAAAAGAAAACATTTTTCCTTTAGATACCGGATATGTTTGGGGTGGGCGCATGCGATTAATGGACATCGACACAAAAGAATTTTTCCATCGCAACCATACATCAGTTAATCTTTAGCCCCCTTTGAGCAGAAGTAGTCTTACTTTCATGGACCAAGCATAAGGATACGCTCCCATAATGATCAGACGCACCTCCAAGTTTTTTGCTCACATCATGGAGCGGTGGCTACCTGATGCGTTCGTTATCGCCATCATAATAACTTTTATAGTTTTAATTACCGGTGTAATTACACAAGACTATTCACCTACGCATATGGTTCGATTATGGGGTGATGGGGTGTGGGATCTTTTAGTGTTCTCCATGCAGGTAACCATTACCCTGTTCACCGGAAGTGTTCTGGCGCAAACAGAAGCGGTAAGAGGGGGTTTGAAAAAAATCGCCTCCATAGCCAAAACTCCAGAACAGGCAATTGTATTAATGACTATGATTGCCTTAATTTGTTGCTGGATTAGCTGGGGCTTCGGGTTGATTGCCAGCGCATTAATGGCGCGTCAGATCGCTCTCCAAGTAAAAGGGGTGCACTATCCCCTCCTAGTTGCCTCGGCTTACTCTGGCATGCTTGTCTGGCATGCAGGGCTATCAGCCTCTATACCATTAAAGATTGCCGCAACCGATGGTGATGAATTAAGCGCCCTGCTAGAGGGAAACACCATTCCCTTGTCTGAAACAATTTTCAGCTGGGAATCTCTAACTATATGTCTCATTCTTTTTGTCACGCTGCCCCTGGTTAATAGGCTGATGCTACCTCCACCGGCAGAAACTATTGAAGTAGAGCCCTACAAAATAAATATTAACACAAACCCCGATATAAAGATCAGCACCCCTGCTAATTACGTCGAAAATCACCGATTGCCCACTTTTTTGCTAGGATTGCTCGGCGCATACTATTTAGTAGACTATATTACGTATGATGGCGCTATTGGTCTAAATACCATTAACTTTATTTTTCTGGTAGCAGGGCTTTTGCTTCATCAGTCGCCAGCATCCTATCTGGCTGCGCTTAGCGAGGCAGTAAAAGGGCTCTGCGGGGTTGTGCTTCAGTTCCCTTTATATGCTGGGATTATGGGCATGATGGTAGGTTCTGGATTAGCCGCATCTATGTCGGGATGGTTTGTCAGCATCTCAAATGCTGACAATTTTACACTACTGACCTTCCTTAGTGCTGGCCTAGTGAATATTTTTGTGCCTTCAGGTGGAGGGCAGTGGGCCATCCAGGCTCCCATTGTAATTCCTGCAGCGCAATCATTAGGTGTTCCGCTACATCAAGCTGCTATGGCTGTTGCCTTTGGCGATGCATGGACCAACATGATTCAACCGTTATGGGCTCTTCCATTGCTAGGTATCGCAAGACTCAAAATCAGGGATATAATGGGCTATTGCACAGTGACGCTAATCTGGTCAGGATTCGTGTTTGCGCTAGGCATGATATTCTTATTTTAGAATAACCTTTTGTGAGAGTGGCGTTCAGATATGAAAAAATATTTGTATTATTTGTGTATATTAACCCCGATTTTCCCTGTAAATGCAGGCATGATAACCTTCCTAAACAATGAAGACGGTCATACCAACTGGCAACATCTGGCCAATTGGTCCGGCGGGATCTTCATTATCCTTTTATCAACCACCGCCATAATGCTTTTTTTTAGTCGAAGGCAAGCTCATCAATCGAACAGAGCCCTCGAGGAAATACGAAATCAACTTGAGCAGCGCGTATTAGAAAGAACTGCTACTTTGGATCAATACAACCAACTACTAAAAGACTCAAATAGACTTTTAGAGGGCGAAATAACACAACATAAAACAACAACAGAGCGACTTCGTTCGTCGGAGTCATATATAGCTGGTATTTTAAGCTCCATGCCCCTCATGCTAATAAGTTTAGATCAGCATGGGAAAATAACTCGATGGAATCAAAAAACTGAGTCTATTACAGGGATCAGCTCTGCACAGGCCTTAGGTAAGGATCTTTGGCAAACTTATCCAGCCATAACTATTACCCCAGCACAAATTAGCTATGCTCAAACTCAGAGTCAAGCCACAACAATTAAGCATAGCCAGCGAGGTCAGTATCACTTCGACATAACTATTTACCCACTTAGAGACCAAAAAGCAACCGGCGTAGTTGTTTTGATAGATGACGTAACAGAGACCATTCTTACTGCAAACATGCTTATACAAAGAGACAAGATGTCTTCTATGGGAGAACTAGCCTCAACTATGGCGCACGATATCAATTTCCCTCTACAGTGTATATTGAAAAATTTAAACCAAGGACTGTCCAACATAGAAAAACTAGACTCCTTAAAAAATAAAGATGGAGAAAGGCTAAAATTGCCACTGTTAGATGCCAGCCAACGAGGCCAACAAGTTCTAGCTATTATTGACAATCTTGTAGATTTTTCTGTTAGCAGGGGAGGCAAAAAACAACTCGGCGCCATTCCTTCTCTCGTTAGTGACACTCTTGAACTAGCTTGCAAGGTAATCACCTCTCCCTCTGGTCTAAAATTTAGTGATATTAAGGTTGAAATTGACTTTGAAGAAAATCTTCCCCAAATACCTTTTTTTTCCTCAGAAATGAAACAAGTATTATTAAGCCTATTTCGTCATGCTTGTTATGCAATCAGTGAAGTCACACCTGAAAAATCAAAACCCCTAATAAAGATTAAAGTTATGGAGTGCTATGAAGCACTATGGGTCAAGATACAACATAACGGCTTAGGTGTTAGCAAAGAAGAACAGCAATTTATTTTTGAGCCTTTTTTTACCAACCAATCAGTAAGCTGTAACTATGACTCAGCAAAACGCCTATCTTTTTCATATTTTATTATTACAGAACAACACAAAGGTCAGCTGGCAATCACTTCTGATTTAGATGTGGGGACCACCTTCCATATACAACTCCCGCTATCATAGCGAGCTCCTCAAAATTCCATCAAATAAGGTTGGGCTCAAGAAAAAATCAGCAACCATTAAAAAGCCGGAATAATATCCGGCTGTTTAATGGTCAAGAAGATTTATAAAAAAATTAACTATCTTCTGTTTCCGCATCAATTTCTACAGCTTCAACCTCTGGCCGATCCATTAGTCCAACATAAGCCATTGGTGCTGCGTCGCCTGATCGGAAGCCACATTTTAAAATGCTAATATAGCCCCCAGGACGATCTTGGTATCTAAGGCCCAATTCAGAAAATAATTTTCCTACAGCAGCCTTATCTTGAAGTCGACTATATGCCAACCTCCGATTAGCTACACTGTCTACTTTAGCTAAAGTAATTAAAGGCTCGGCGATCTTACGCAGCTCTTTTGCTTTCGGTAAGGTAGTTTTTATTAGCTCGTGCTCAACTAAAGACGTAGCCATATTACGAAACATGATTCTACGATGTGCACCTGTGCGGCCTAATTTTCGACCACTCTTACGATGACGCATGGTTCTATTTCCTTAAAAAATTTTGCTATCTCAGCAATAAAATTTTGAATTCCTGGCTTGCTTAAGCTGGAAATGATAAAAAACTAAACTACTTCAGCTTCAGTTTCTGTGCGTATACTTGCTGGCGGCCAATTCTCAAGACGAAGACCTAAAGATAAACCTCTAGAAGCTAACACATCTTTAATTTCGGTTAGAGATTTTTTTCCCAAATTTGGGGTTTTCAGCAAGTCAACTTCCGCACGCTGAACCAAATCACCAATATAGTAAATATTTTCAGCCTTGAGACAATTTGCAGAGCGCACCGTTAACTCCAGATCATCAACCGGACGCAAGAGAACAGGATCAACCAGATCTTCTTCTTCTTCGGGCAACGCAGCACTTTCACTCTGAAGATCTACGAAAACAGCCAGCTGTTGCTGCAGGATAGTTGCAGCGCGGCGAATAGACTCTTCTGGATCGATTGTCCCATCGGTTTCTATGTCTAACACTAATTTATCTAAATCAGTGCGTTGTTCAACACGAGCACTCTCGACCACATAAGAAACACGCCTAACAGGTGTAAAGGTAGCGTCCAGCTGCAGTCGACCTATAGTACGATCCTCATCAGAGGCATCTATGCGAAGATTAGAAGGCTGATAACCTCTTCCTTTTACCACATGAAGTTTTATATTAAGCTTTGCGCTGGCTGCTGTAATATTTGCAATCACATGCTCAGGATTGGTAATTTCACATGTGCTGTCAACAGTTATATCCCCGGCAGTAACAGCGCCTTTACCTTTCTTGGTAAGCGTCAAGGTTACTTCATCTTTTTCATGCAGAATAATAGCTACGCCCTTAAGATTAAGTAAAATTTCAATTACGTCTTCTTGGACACCCTGCAAGCTACTATACTCATGTAACACGCCATCCATCTCTACCTCGACTATAGCTGATCCAGCCATTGAGGATAATAAAATTCGGCGCAAAGCATTCCCTAAGGTGTGCCCAAAACCACGCTCAAGAGGCTCAAGAACGACCCTGGATCGGGTGGAACTTAATTCGGTTACATCAATAGTACGTGGTGTCAAAAACTCATTTGCTGATGTATGCATATTCCTAACTGCCTCTTATCGATTAATTGGCTTTTAAATCTTAAAAATTTTATTTAGAGTAAAGCTCTACAATAAGGTTCTCATTGATTTCGGACGGAAGCTCAGCACGATCTGGATAACGCTTAAATGTCCCAATCATCTTACTTGAATCCACTTCAATCCAATCAACAGCGCTTCGTTGTCCAGAAATTTGTAGTGCTGCCTGTATGCGTAATTGTTTTTTTGATTTTTCACGAATACTTACAACATCATTCTCGCTAACTCGATAGGAAGCAATATTAACCTTTATGCCGTTCACTAGAATTGCATTATGAGCAACCAGTTGTCGTGATTCAGAGCGCGTTGAACCAAACCCCATGCGATATACAACGTTATCTAAGCGCTGCTCAAGAAGCCTCAACAAGGTCTCACCTGTTGCCCCTTTAATGACAGCTGCTTCTTTGTAGTAGTTACGGAATTGCTTTTCAAGAACCCCATACGTACGTTTCACTTTTTGTTTCTCACGCAACTGAACCCCGTAATCAGAAAGGCGTCCGCGGCGAGCACCATGTTGCCCAGGAACACTATCTGCATGGCATTTAGACTCCAAGGGTCGGATTCCACTTTTCAGAAATAGATCTGTACCTTCGCGGCGAGAAAGTTTACATGTCGGTCCTAGATATCTTGCCATTTGCTTACTACCCTCTTTATACGCGACGTTTTTTCGGCGGACGACATCCGTTGTGTGGAATAGGCGTGACGTCAGTAATATTAGTAATTTTGTACCCTGCATTGTTAAGAGCACGTACAGCGGACTCGCGACCTGGGCCTGGACCCTTAACCTCTACATCAAGGTTTTTTAACCCAAACTCTTGGGCAGCCTCGCTAGCACGTTCAGCTGCAACCTGCGCAGCAAACGGAGTGCTTTTCCGAGATCCTCTAAATCCAGAACCACCAGAGGTGGCCCAACTTAGAGTGTTACCTTGGCGATCTGTAATAGTCACAATAGTATTATTAAAAGAGGCGTGAATATGTGCCACGCCGTCAATTACGGTCTTTTTTACTTTCTTTCGCGTGATTTTTTTGTCAGGCTTTGCCATACGTATCCTTTTCTATCGCTTAATGGGCTTGCGTGGCCCTTTTCGAGTTCGCGCATTAGTTTTGGTGCGTTGCCCGCGTAAAGGCAAGCCTCGACGATGACGAAGACCGCGATAACAACCAAGATCCATCAGTCTTTTAATGTTCATGCTAACTTCACGACGCAGGTCGCCCTCAACGGTCTGCTCAGTAACAGCACCCCGAATGGCATCAATTTGCACTTCGCTTAAATTAGATATTTTTATATTTTCAGCAATACCCGCGCGAGCACAAATTGCCTTAGCAGTACTACGGCCTACTCCAAAAACATACGTGAGAGAAATCACTGCATGCTTGTTATCAGGTATGTTGACACCGGCAATACGGGCCATCTGTTCACTCCACTTTAATATTTATTTGCAATCCTACTATCTAAAATAACTCCCGCAACAGGAGTAACCCAAAAAGGCGCAAGAGAATAGCTTTGCTTGTAGTAAAAATCAATAACTCTATTCAATTAACCCTGACGTTGTTTGTGACGGGGTTCAGTACTGCAGATAACACGCAAGACACTTTTTCGCTTAATTATCTTACAGTTACGACACATTTTTTTTACAGATGCGCGTACTTTCATAATAAATCCTCTATTCTAATTAACGGCTTCGACCGCTATATCCTTTAAGGTTAGACTTCTTCATCAAAGAAGAATATTGATGCGACATCAAATGTGACTGCACTTGAGACATAAAATCCATTGTTACCACCACCGCAATAAGCAGCGAAGTACCACCGAGATAAAAAGGAACATTTAAGTACACATTTAAAAATTGCGGCAAAAGGCATACTGCAGTCATGTAAAGGCCTCCGACTAAGGTTAATCTTGTCATCACACCGTCTATGTATTTTGCAGTTTGCTCTCCGGGTCTTATCCCTGGCAAAAAAGCATTGCCTCGTTTTAAATTGTCTGACATCTCACGAGGATTAAACATTAATGCTGAATAGAAGAAGCAGAAGAAAATAATCAATCCAGCAAACATTAGGATGTGCAAGGGCTGTCCTGGACCGATAAAAAGTGCTACCTCTTGAAGCCAGTCTGCTGAGCCGGCGCCCTGTCCAAACCACTGGGCAATAGATGCAGGAAATAATAGCAGGCTACTGGCAAAAATTGCTGGAATAACGCCGGCCATGTTTACTTTCAGTGGAAGATGGCTTGCCTGGGCTGGCCCTCGACCTGGTTGACGTTGAGCATAATTAACTGTTATTCGCCGCTGGCCGCGCTCAATAAATACAACAAAATAAACGACTGCAACCGCCAGAATTCCAACTAGCAATAAAGCTAGGATATGCAGTTCGCCTTGACGTGATGATTCCAATGCTTGCCCAATAGCCGAAGGAATGCCTGCAACAATACCTGCAAAAATAAGCATTGATATGCCGTTGCCAATTCCTCTTTCGGTAATCTGCTCTCCTAACCACATTAAAAACACAGCACCAGTAACCAGCGAAATGACTGCGATAAAATGGAAACTAAAATCTACCGCATAAGCCAAACCTTGGCCCGCCAATCCTACAGACATACCGATTGCCTGAAGTGTAGCCAATAGAACTGTTCCGTAGCGAGTATACTGGTTTATCGTGCGACGTCCAGAATCACCTTCTTTCTTAAGCTGCTCGAGCGAAGGAATCACTGCTGACATTAGCTGCATGATAATAGAGGCAGATATATATGGCATGATTCCTAAGGCTAAAATACTCATACGCTCCAGCGCGCCACCAGAAAACATGTTGAACATTCCAACAATTGTCCCCTGATTTTGTCCAAACAATTCAGATAAACGGTCAGGATCAATACCAGGCACTGGTATGTGGGTGCCAATGCGATAAATAACAAGAGCTATAAACAAAAAACGCAAGCGAGTCCAAAGCTCACCTAAACCTTTTGAATCACCTTGTTTTTGTATGCCGGCTTTCGTCATTAAATTCTACTCTTCTACCTTGCCGCCGACAGCTTCAATTGCAATCTTAGCTCCCTTTGTCACACGAAGACCTTTAAGAACAACAGCTTTGGAAAGCTCACCAGAAAGAAACACTTTTGCTCGAGTAATGTGACTATTAATCAATCCTGCGGCACGCAGAGATTGAATATCAACAATATCACCATCTATTTGGTTTAGTTCGCTCAAACGAATTTCAGACGTCACGCGCGATATGCGAGATGTAAAGCCGTATTTAGGTAGGCGTTTTTGCAAAGGCATTTGACCACCCTCGAAACCCGGACGAACACTTCCGCCTGAACGAGATTTTTGGCCTTTATGCCCCCGTCCAGCAGTTTTTCCTAAGCCGCTGCCTATGCCTCGACCGACACGCTTAGCTTCTTTGGTTCTCCCTGGTGCCGGACTTAGCGTATTAAGACGCATACTATTCCCCCTCAACCTTAACTAGATAGTGGACCTTGTTAATCATGCCGCGCACTGAAGGTGTATCTTCCACCTCAACGGTATGTCTAATACGGCGTAAACCCAATCCAGCAATAGACGCTTTATGCGATGCCGACCGACCATTAGTGCTGCGCACCTGGGTAACTTTAATTTTTTTAATCTTCGTCATGGTGATAATTAACCTTAATTCAGAATTTCTTCGACAGTCTTGTCACGCTTAGCTGCAACTGTCACAGGAGAATTCATACACTGCAGCGCTTTAAAAGTAGCGCGAACAACATTAACTGGATTGGTGGAACCGTAACATTTAGCTAAAACATTATGCACCCCAGCAATCTCAAGAACTGCACGCATGGCACCCCCAGCAATTACTCCAGTACCATCTGAAGCAGGTTGCATATAAACTTTTGAAGCTCCATGATTTGCTTTTATTGCATACTGTATAGTTGTGCCATTTAAATCAATATTAATCATATTGCGTCGAGCCGCTTCCATGGCTTTCTGAATCGCCATAGGAACTTCACGAGCTTTTCCTCGGCCAAATCCTACTTTTCCATTACCGTCACCTACAACAGTAAGTGCTGTAAAACCGAAAATACGACCACCTTTAACAGTCTTGGCAACTCGATTTACCTGAACAAGCTTTTCTTGTAAGCCTTCGTCAGACGCTTCGCTTCCTTTTTGATTTCTTGACATATCGCTAAAACCTTTAGAATTTAAGACCAGCTTCACGTGCAGCATCGGCAAGAGCTTTAACACGACCATGGTATTTATATCCACTGCGATCAAACGCTACCACAGAGATACCCGCTTCTTTTGCACGCTCCGCCACCAAAAGCCCTACGCCCTTAGCTGCATCAACATTTCCAGTACTTCCGCTACGCAAAGCAGCATCTAAAGTAGAGGCTGAAGCCAGCACATGCCCACCATCTGGCGAAATAACCTGGGCATAAATATGCTTGGGCGTCCTATTGACGCACAGTCTGTTGGCTCCTAGATCACTAATCTTGCTACGAGTACGTCTCGCTCGACGCATGCGTGATTCTTTTTTATTGCTCATACTTCTAACCTACTTTTTCTTAGCTTCTTTACGATGCACTTGCTCATCAGCATAGCGTACACCTTTACCCTTATAGGGCTCTGGGGGCCTAAAGGCGCGAATCTTTGCCGCCACCAAACCAAGCAATTGCTTATTTGCTGACGTAAGGACAATTTCTGTTTGGCTTGGAATTTCAGCTGTAACACCGTCAGGTAAAGCAAACTCAACGGGATGAGAAAAACCTAACGACAGGTTAAGCTTGTTATTTTGAAGTTGAGCACGATAACCAACTCCAACTAATTGTAATTTTTTCTGAAAACCTTGACTGACACCGACAACCATATTGCTCACCAAAGAACGTGTTGTTCCAGCCATAGCATCAGCACCTTTGCTCTCGTCTTTGGGAGCGAATGTTAGGATGCTATCCGCCTGTTTAATTTCAACAGCGGCATGAATAGGCATAGATAACGCGGTTTTCGATCCTTTTACAAAAATTTCATCGGCATTGATTTGCACTTCAACACCAGATGGTATGTTTACAGGATTACTTGCAATTCTAGACATTTCTATTATCTCTTAGAATACTGTACAAAGGACTTCACCACCGATACCAGCAGCACGAGCAGCACGATCGGTCATCACCCCTTTACTTGTAGATACGATAGCCACTCCCAAACCACCACGAATAGAGGGTAGCTCAGAAGCACCGCAGTACTTCCGTAGGCCGGGCCGACTGTAGCGATCAATCTCCTCTATAACAGGCTTGCCTTCAAAATATTTTAACTCTATCGAAAGTTGAGGCTTGATGGCTTCTTCAACGCCAAAACCTTTAATGTACCCTTCATTTTTCAACACTTCTGCAACTGCCGACTTAAGTGCAGAAGAAGGCATAGAAACAATTTTCTTTTCTGCCATCTGTGCATTACGTATGCGGGTCAGCATATCTGCTATTGGGTCTTGCATGCTCATCAGTTCAATTCCTCAATTCGAGACGTTTTACCAGCTAGCCTTAACTAGGCCAGGCACATCACCACGCATCGCAGCTTCACGTAGCTTCATGCGACACAAACCAAATTTACTATAAACACCATGAGGTCGACCTGTTTGGCGACAACGGTTTCTCTGACGGCTAGGGCTAGCATTGCGAGGAAGTTTCTGCAAGCTAACTTGTGCTTCCCAGCGCTCCTCATCAGAAAGCTGCAGATTAACGATAGCGATCTTTAATGCTTTTCGTTTCTCGGCAAACTTTTTTACAATTTTTGCACGCTTCTTTTCACGCTCAATCATTGATATTTTAGCCATTTTAACCTCAATCCTTCAGTGGAAAGTTGAAAGCGCGCAAAAGAGCCCGTCCTTCATCATTATTGCGAGCACTGGTAGTTATAGTAATGTCCATGCCGCGCATTGCGTCTACTTTATCAAAATCTATCTCAGGGAAAATAATTTGCTCGGTAACACCCATAGAAAAATTTCCATGCCCATCAAAAGATTTGGGGCTAAATCCACGAAAATCCCTTATGCGGGGAATAGCAATAGAAATCAAACGCTCCAAAAATTCATACATGCGCTCACTGCGAAGAGTTACTTTGCAGCCTATCGGCCAACCTTCACGAACTTTAAACCCAGCAATGGATTTTCGAGCTAAACAAACTACAGGCTTTTGCCCTGCGATTAAAGTCATTTCAGCTACCGCGTTTTCTAGCACCTTCTTATCGCCTAATGCTTCACCTACACCCATATTAAGCGTGATCTTGGTGATCTTGGGAACTTCCATTGTGTTGGTTAAGCCAAGATCTTCTTTTAGCTTGCCAGCAATTTCATTTTTATATACTTCGTTCAGCCTTGCCATGTCATTTTCCGATCTAATTTAAACACCAACGGCTTCGCCGCTAGATTTGAAGACACGAATTTTTTTATTGTCTTCAAGAATTTTAAAGCCTACCCGATCAGCTTTCTCTGAGGTCGGATTGAAAATAGCTACATTAGAAGCTTGAATAGCTGCTTCCTTTTCTATAATGCCGCCAGTAACATTTTTTTGCGGATTAGGTTTTTGGTGTTTTTTTACAATATTAATACCAGAAACTATAAGGCGGCCATCAGTTTTAACTTTTAGCACCTTTCCACGCTTGCCTTTATCTTTTCCGGCAGTGACGATTATCTCATCATCACGCTTAATTTTAGACATAATCCTTTCCTCTTCCCCGGCTAAAGCACTTCAGGCGCAAGGGAAATAATTTTCATAAAACGCTCAGTTCTTAATTCTCTAGTCACAGGACCAAAAATTCTTGTTCCTATAGGTGCCAATTGGGCATTCAGCAAAACTGCTGCGTTATCGTCAAACTTAATCACGCTGCCATCTGACCGACGAGTACCCTTTCTAGTTCTCACAACTACCGCGCTCATCACCTGGCCTTTTTTAACCTTACCACGAGGGATTGCTTCTTTAACGGTAATTTTAATAATATCGCCGATGCGCGCATAACGTCTGTGAGAGCCACCTAAAACTTTAATGCACATCACGCGGCGTGCACCGCTGTTGTCTGCTACGTCCAGATAACTTTCTGTTTGAATCATCCTATGTCTCCTAACCAGTTATTGCTGGTTATCAACTAAATCTCAGCACCACGCTCGTCGATTTTAACCAGAGCCCAAGATTTGGTCTTGGACATAGGTCTCGTTTCTATAATTGTTATAACATCACCAATACGGCATTCATTCTTTTCATCATGGGCATGAATTTTAGAAGACTTATTTAGAATCTTCCCATACAACGGATGTTTCACGCGACGTTCAACTACAACCGTCACTGTTTTATCCATTTTGTCGCTGACCACACGACCTGACAAAGTACTAGATCTAGAAGCTGCCTCAGTCATTTGAATTACCCACTTTCTCATTTAATATTGTTTCAATACGCGCAATATCTTTGCGTGCATCTTTAATTTGATGGGTCTGACCTAGTTGCGAAGTTGCCAGCTGCATGCGCAATTTAAATTGACGCTCCAATTGGACTCCTAACTCTGCGTTCAACTCATCAACAGACTTTTCTCTTAATTCGCTAGCTTTCATCACATCACCGATCTTATAACAAAGGTTGTTTGAATCGGCAATTTAGCCGCCGCCAAGGCAAATGCTTCTCTAGCTAATGCCTCAGAAACACCATCCATTTCATAGAGCACTCTACCAGGCTGAATCTGGGCGACCCAGTATTCTACGTTGCCCTTACCTTTACCCATCCTAACCTCAAGAGGCTTATTGGTAATTGGCTTATCAGGAAAAACTCTAATCCAAATTTTACCGCCTCGCTTAATATGGCGAGTCATTGCACGACGCGCTGCTTCAATTTGACGCGCGGTCAGACGACCCCGGCCAACAGCCTTTAATCCAAACTCGCCAAAGCTTATTTTACTACCACGCAATGCAAGACCACGGTTACGACCGGTATGTTGCTTGCGGAATTTTGTACGTTTTGGTTGCAGCATCTCGCTTTACCCTTAACTCGCCATCTTAATTCTTATTTTAGTGGTTGATTTTTAGTAGGCACTTGCGCAGCCTCTTCAACCCCAAACACTTCACCCTTGAAAATCCAAACCTTAACACCAATAATACCGTAAGTGGTTGCTGCTTCAGCGGTATTGTAATCAATGTCTGCTCTAAACGTATGCAGAGGTACACGACCTTCGCGGATCCATTCTGATCGAGCAATTTCTGCACCACCAAGACGACCACCCACCTGAATCTTTATACCTTTTGCTCCTTGACGCATAGCATTCTGAACAGCTCTTTTTGTAGCACGACGAAACATCACACGTCGCTCTAGTTGCTGAGCAACACTTTGTGCTACCAGCAATGCATCGAGATCAGGTTTACGCACTTCTTCAATGTTAACGTGCACCGGTACACCGACTATCACAGACAACTGATTACGTAAACGTTCGACACCTTCTCCTTTTTTCCCTATCACAATACCTGGACGGGCTGTATGGATAGTGATACGAGCACTCTGTGCGGGACGCTCTATATCAATCCGGCTAACAGAAGCGCTAGACAGCTCTTTTCTGAGGAATTCTCGCACAGAAAGATCTGAATTTAATTTATCTGCATAGTCTTTTTGACCTGCATACCAAACCGAGGTGTGTGTTTTAACAATCCCCAGACGCATACCATTTGGATGTACTTTCTGACCCATTAAACGGTCTCCCCATCAGCAACTTTCACAGTAATGTGACAGTGGCGTTTTAATATACGATCAGCTCTACCTTTTGCACGAGGGCTAACACGTTTTAATGTCTTACCCGCATCAACATAAATTGTTGATACAGAAAGTTCATCTACATCTGCGCCTTCATTGTGCTCAGCATTAGCGATTGCAGAGAGCAGTATTTTTTTAATTATGTCGGCACCTTTCTTTTCGCTAAAAGTTAGGACATCTAAAGCCGCCTCTACAGGCATTCCTCGTACCTGGTCGGCAACAAGTCTAGCCTTTTGGGGCGATAATTTAGTACCACGCAATATAGCTGCTACTTCCACAGTCATTTACCTCTCAAGCTTTCTATCGCTTAGCTTTTTTGTCCGCAACGTGCCCACGAAAGGTACGTGTTGGAGCGAATTCACCGAGTTTATGTCCAACCATCTCTTCATTAATCATGACGGGCACATGCTGTCTACCGTTATGAACTGCAATAGTTAAGCCCACCATATCGGGGCTGACCATTGAGCGACGAGACCAAGTTTTAATTGGACGCCTATCATTTTTTTCCTTTGCCTCATCAACTTTCTTTACTAAATGTAAATCAAGGAATGGACCTTTTTTGAGAGAGCGTGACACTATTGTTTCCTCATTCTCTACTAATTATTTTTTAGTACGCCGACGAACAATCATATTGTCCGTGCGCTTGTTTTTGCGTGTTTTGTAACCTTTGGTAGGCATACCCCAAGGAGACACTGGATGACGACCACCTGATGTGCGACCCTCACCGCCACCATGTGGATGATCAACCGGATTCATAACAACACCACGAACAGTGGGCCTAACACCTCGCCAACGCGAAGCTCCAGCTTTACCTAGAGAGCGCAAGCTATGCTCACTGTTTGATACTTCACCTATAGTTGCACGACAAGCTACAGGAATTTTTCTCATCTCCCCACTACGAAGTCGAAGAGTTGCATACTGCCCTTCTCTCGCAATTAATTGTGCTGAGGTTCCAGCACTACGAGCAATTTGAGCACCTTTGCCTGGTTTCATCTCAACACAATGAACAATGCCACCTACCGGTATGTTGGCAAGAGGGAGCGTATTGCCCGCCTTAATTGCCGAACCAGCACCTGATTCAATTACATCTCCAACAGCTAAACCCTTGGGAGCGATTATATAACGACGCTCTCCATCTCTATAACATACAAGCGCTATATAGGGGGTTCTGTTTGGATCATATTCTAAGCGCTCAACTTTAGCCGGAATGCCATCCTTGTTTCGCTTAAAATCAATTAATCGGTAGTGCTGCTTATGTCCACCACCAATATGACGAGTAGTGATTCTGCCATTATTGTTGCGGCCGCCCGACTTTGATTGACTCTCAAGCAAAGGAGCATGCGGGGCGCCTTTATGTAGGTCAGGGTTTACAACACTAACCACATGGCGACGGCCTGGGGATGTTGGTTTTCTCTTTATAACTGGCATGTCAACAACTCCCTTTTACTCTGCAGACGCAAAGTCAATTTCTTGACCCTGCTCTAAACGGATGTATGCTTTTTTCCAAGTAGAGCGTCTACCCAACCCGTACTTAGTTTGCTTTGTCTTTCCTTTCATCACGGCAACAGAAACACCTAAAACCTTAACATCAAAAAGTTGCTCAACTGCTGACTTTATCTCAGGCTTTGTCGCATCTTTAACGACTTTAAATACCACTTGATTAGCAGATCCAACAGCAGAAGTAGCTTTTTCTGTAAAATGCGGCCCTAACAAGACTTTGAAAATGCGTCCTTGGTTCATCCTAGCATCTCCTCAATTCTTTTAAGTGCAGGAACAGTCACTACTACTTTTTCAAAACGAATCAAACTAACAGGATCAATACCTATAGCATCGCTAACATCTACTTTGTGCAAATTTCTTGAAGATAGATAAAGGTTCTCGCTAACTTCTTCAGTTACGATTAGTACATCTCTGTCTAAATTGTAGTCGCCTAATTTTTGAATTAGGGATTTAGTTTTTGGGGCCTCGAGATCAAATTCTTTCACTATAACTAGACGTTCTTGGCGAGCTAGTTCTGACAAAATAGAACGCATTGCAGAACGGTACATCTTACGATTTAATTTTTGCGAATGATCTTGCGGTTGAGCAGCGAATGTTACGCCCCCAGAACGCCATATAGGGCTTCTGATAGTTCCAGCTCTAGCTCGACCAGAGCCTTTCTGTTTCCAAGGTTTGCGGCCTCCACCAGATACAGCGGCTCGATTTTTTTGAGCACGAGTGCCTTGACGAGCACCTGCCAAGTAAGCAGTAACTGTCTGATGCACTAGATCTTCATTAAATTCTTTACCAAAAGCTAAGTCAGAAACTTCAATAGTTTCAGTCTTACCTTTAGTTTTTGAAATATTTAGTTCCATCAACGATCCCCTCAGCTCTTCTCAGCCGCACGAACGATCACATCGCTACCCGGCGCACCCGGCACCGCCCCTTTAATAAGAAGCAGGTTGCGCTCGATATCAATACGTACAATTTCTAGGTTTTGAGTGGTAACTTTCTCGCTACCCATATGACCCGACATCTTCTTACCTTTCCATACTCTCCCAGGAGTTTGACATTGACCAATCGAGCCATGAGCACGATGAGATAGTGAGTTACCATGAGTGGCATCCTGCATAGCAAAGTTCCAACGCTTAATAACACCAGCGTAGCCCTTTCCTTTTGATGTGCCTGTAACATCTACCTTCTGGCCCACTGCAAACTGGTCAACAGCAATACTTTCACCGACTTGAACTTCAACAGATTTATCAGTTCTCAGCTCCCAAATACCACGTCCAGCCTCGACACCGGCTTTAGAAAAATGTCCGGCCTCTGATTTACTGACACGCGAAGAGCGACGAGCACCAACAGTTACCTGAACAGCAGAATAGCCGTCTATCTCATCGGTTTTAATTTGAGTGATACGATTAGGTTCGACTTCAACCACTGTAACAGGGATTGAAGCACCGCTATCATTGAAAACACGAGTCATACCACTTTTGCGGCCGACAATACCAATAACCATCTGTATAACCTCATAGTGTACGGGGCTTTTACCCGCTATGGCCGCCCATTTCAGAGCGTTACACCCACTCAGCGTTGGCTGAGCATGGGCTTATTTATTGAAAAATAATTTATATCTTATTGTCTAACTCAACCTAGACTAATTTGAACTTCAACTCCTGCTGCTAAATCTAGCTTCATCAGAGCATCTACTGTTTTCTCGGTCGGCTCTACAATATCTAGCAATCTTTTATGAGTACGAATTTCATACTGATCACGCGCATCTTTGTTCACATGCGGGGAAGTCAAAATAGTGAAGCGTTCTTTGCGGGTAGGCAAAGGAATCGGTCCACGAATTTGCGCACCAGTACGCTTGGCCGTTTCAACAATTTCTTGTGTCGAAGCATCAATCAGCTTGTGATCAAATGCCTTGAGACGAATACGTATACGTTGATCCTTCATGGAACCAAACTCCAACTATCTATCTAAAAAAAGAGCCTACAGATTCTGCATGTTCATCAGAACCCTGAAAAAAGGAGGCGAGATCTTAAGGCTGAGCGCAATGCCTGTCAAGCACATTGGCTGCCTTTATTTTATTTTCTTGATATTAAGCAAAATGATTCTGCAACTCACAAGCATTTACACTTAATTATCATAGATGCGCAGTCTATACTCGAAAAAAATTAAATCCATATTTATTATAGATTTTGCAAAAAATAAAATTCTGCTTTAATTTGTTCGAAAAATAGCTAAATCTTAGCTAATTCGGACAGTATTGCCCTTTTTATTACTTAAATTACAGTTTATTGCTAAATATTTATCAATAAACTAGAAAAATTCTTGTATAATTACGCGCATTTTTTAGCCCTTGTAACTTATCGAGTATCATAATGACTGACCTATCAAACTACAGAAACATTGGTATTTTCGCCCACGTTGATGCGGGGAAAACAACTACGACTGAACGCATCCTAAAGCTTACCGGAAAGATTCATAAAACTGGCGAGGTGCATGACGGAGCAGCAACTACAGATTTTATGACACAAGAACAGGAGCGAGGAATTACTATTCAGTCTGCCGCTACTACCTGCTTCTGGAGAGATCATCGCCTTAATATTATTGATACGCCTGGTCACGTTGACTTTACAGTTGAAGTCTATCGTTCACTAAAAGTGTTAGATGGTGGCGTTGGTGTGTTTTGCGGTTCAGGTGGGGTAGAGCCGCAATCTGAAACAAATTGGCGCTACGCTAACGATTCTAAAGTTGCCAGGATCATATTCATTAATAAATTAGACCGAACAGGCGCAGACTTTCTTCGCGTCGTGGGACAAATCAAAAAAGTCCTAGGGGCAAATCCTTTAGTTATGACTCTCCCTATTGGTCGAGAGGATGGCTTTAAAGGCGTTGTTGATATCCTGACTCAAAAATCTTACATATGGGACGACTCCGGACTGCCAGAAAACTTTAAAATAGAAGATGTACCTAGCGATATGTTAGATCTTGTTGCCGAATACCGCGAGCAGTTAATTGAAACAGCTGTCGAGCAAGATGATGATTTAATGGAAAAGTATCTTGAAGGCGAAGAAATTTCAATCACAGACTTAAAGCGCTGTATCCGCAAAGGAACTATAGCATTGGATTTCTTTCCCACCCTATGTGGTTCAGCATTTAAGAATAAAGGTGTTCAGTTGGTTTTAGATGCAGTAATTGACTATTTGCCATGTCCTACTGATGTCATTCCTCAGCCGCTTACAGATGAGCTGGGCGAGCCAAACGGAGAGCTGGCGATTGTTTCTACCGAAGAGCCTTTCCGAGCACTAGCCTTCAAAATTATGGATGATCGTTTCGGTGCTTTAACATTCATACGCATTTATTCAGGTGTTCTCCGAAAAGGCTCATCTATTCTGAATTCTTTTACAGGAAAATCTGAACGTATTGGCCGTATGGTTGAAATGCATGCAGATGACCGCAAGGAGCTGGAAGTTGCACAAGCAGGTGATATTATTGCTCTCGTAGGGTTAAAAAATGTTAAGACTGGGCAAACTTTATGCGACCCCAAACATCCATGCACGCTTGAACCAATGATATTTCCAGAGCCTGTAATTTCTATATCTGTTAAACCTAAAGATAAGGGCGGCTCCGAAAAAATGGGTATTGCTATCGGAAAAATGGTTGCAGAAGACCCTACTTTTTGTGTTGAAACAGATGAAGACTCGGGAGAAACAATCCTTAAGGGTATGGGTGAACTACATTTAGACATTAAGGTAGACATACTCAAGCGCACCTATGCAGTTGAACTTGAGGTAGGCCAGCCACAAGTTGCATACCGAGAAACAATTACGCAGCCAATAGAAGATAGCTATACTCATAAAAAACAATCTGGTGGTTCAGGTCAATTCGGAAAAATTGACTACCGAATTAAGCCTGGGGAAGTAGCTTCTGGCTTCACATTCACATCCTCCGTAGTAGGCGGCAATGTTCCAAAAGAATTCTTTCCTGCTATTGAAAAGGGTTTCAGGGGTATGATGGAGCAGGGACCGTTAGCAGGGTTTCCTGTCTTGGATGTCGAAATTGAGCTTTATGACGGCGGATTCCATGCGGTCGACTCTTCAGCAATTGCATTTGAAATTGCTGCAAAAGGGGCATTTCGCCAATCTATGCCAAAAGCAAAACCGCAGCTACTAGAACCTATCATGAAAGTCGATGTCTTCAGCCCAGACGATCACGTGGGTGACGTAATTGGTGATCTTAACCGCCGTCGAGGAATGATAAAAGATCAAGAAAAAGGGGTTACAGGTGTCCGGATCAAGGCAGATGTTCCGTTAGCCGAAATGTTTGGGTACATAGGGACTCTTCGTACAATGACATCAGGACGAGGTCAGTTCTCAATGGAATTTGCGCATTATTTACCTTGCCCCAATAGTGTTTCTGAGAAAGTCATTCTGGAAACGAAAGAAAGGAAAGAAAAAGAGGATAAAGCTAAAAAGTAACAATTGTCTTAAAAAAATCTAAAAGCCGCCTTCAGTTGGGGCGGTTTTTTATACTTAAAGAAAATGACTAAAATTGATTTTTAGCCGTCACATGATCAACGATATTTTGGGGTGCCTCGGAATATTTATCAAATTCCATTGTAAACGTCGCACGCCCCTGTGTAGCAGAGCGAAGGTGGGTAGCATAACCAAACATCTCCCCAAGAGGGACTTCAGCGCTTATAACCTTACCCATAGCTCCGTCATCCATGCCGTGAATGACACCTCGACGTCTATTAAGATCACCAACAACATCTCCCATATTGGCTTCCGGGGTGATCACCTCAACTGTCATTGTCGGCTCAAGCAAAACTGCTCCGGCATCCTCGGCAAGTTTTTTGGTCGCCATAGACCCCGCTATCTTAAAAGCCAGCTCATTCGAGTCTACATCATGATAGGAGCCATCAAACAAGGTTGCTTTTAATCCAAGGAGAGGGTAACCCGCCAGTACTCCGTTTTGCATTTGCTCGGTTATGCCTTTTTCAATAGCAGGGATGTATTCTTTCGGTACTGTTCCACCAACTATTTCATTAACAAAATCTAACCCTTCTGCAGCAGGATCATCTGCTGGCTCAAATTTAATACAAACATGCCCGTATTGGCCGCGACCACCAGATTGACGAATAAACTTACCTTCTGTATTTACAGTATTCCGAATTGCTTCACGGTAAGCGACCTGTGGTTTCCCTATATTAGCCTGAACACTAAACTCACGGCGCATACGCTCCACTAGAATATCTAAATGTAGTTCGCCCATACCAGATATAATTGTTTGTCCTGTCTCCGCATCAACACTTATACGAAAAGAAGGGTCTTCCTGGGCAAGCTTACCTAATGCAATTCCCATTTTTTCCTGATCTGGCTGAGACCTTGGTTCAACAGCCACAGAAATTACTGGCTCTGGAAAATCCATGCGTTCCAGAATAATTTTAAACTTCTCTTCACAAAGAGTGTCGCCTGTAGTGACATCTTTCAAACCAATAGCAGCGGCTATATCTCCCGCGCGGACTTCACGTATATCCTCTCGACTATTAGCATGCATTTGAACCATTCTACCTACACGCTCTCTTTTCATCTTTACAGAGTTGTACACAGCGTCACCACTTTTAAGCTTTCCAGAATATACTCGGAAAAAAGTTAAAGTGCCTACAAAAGGGTCAGTGGCAACCTTAAAAGCTAGAGCGGAAAAAGGGGCGCTATCATCTACCTCAAAAGCACCCACAGCATCTTCATCTCCAGGAACACTCTCAATAGGCTTGGCATCAAGCGGGGAGGGCAAATATTCAATCACTGCATCCAAAACTGCCTGAACACCCTTATTCTTAAATGCAGATCCCCCAAAAACAGGGAAAATTTCGTTTGCCAGTGTTCGCTGCCGAATCGCAGATTTTATCTCACACTCCGACAGCTCTATTCCTTCAATGTATTTTTCCATCAAGTCATCACTTGCTTCGACTGCCGCTTCTATAATGTATTCACGCATGAGCTCACATTCTTCGCGAAGGTCGCTTGGTATTTCTTGATAGTCAAATGTTAAACCCTGATCGTCTTCATTCCAAAGAACTGCCTTCATTTTAATCAAGTCAACAACACCAGTGAATTCACCCTCAGCGCCAATAGTCATCTGCATTGGAACTGCCGTAGCCCCTAAGCGAGCTTCGATCTGACTGATCACCATTCTAAAATCAGCACCAGAACGATCCATCTTGTTAATAAATATTAAACGAGGAACTTGATATTTATTCGCCTGTCGCCAAACAGTTTCCGTTTGCGGTTGCACGCCAGAAGAGCCGCAAAGAACAACGACAGCACCGTCTAGCACCCTTAAGCAACGTTCTACCTCTATCGTAAAATCAACATGTCCCGGGGTATCGATAATATTTATACGATGCTGTTCTAGTTGTTGCTCCATTCCCATCCAAAAACATGTCGTTGCTGCAGAAGTGATAGTAATCCCACGCTCTTGTTCTTGCTCCATCCAGTCCATAACTGAGGCGCCATCATGTACTTCGCCGATCTTATGTGATCTCCCGGTGTAAAAAAGAACTCGCTCGGTAGTAGTGGTTTTGCCTGCATCTACATGAGCGCAAATACCAATATTGCGGTAACACACGATAGGAGTTTTACGAGACACTATAATTTCCTCAACACAATGAAGCTAAAACAGGAAGTTGAAATTTATTCATCTTATAAAAACCACAAAAGGCAGCTGAAACCAGCTACCTTTTGATATAAGACACAACTTTGGACATCATTATCAGAAGCGGAAATGAGAAAACGCTTTGTTGGCATCAGCCATACGATGAACATCTTCACGCTTCTTGACTGCCCCGCCTTTGCTTTGCTGAGCATCAATAATCTCTCCAGCTAAGCGTTGAGCCATTGATTTCTCTCCGCGCTTTCGGGCAAAATCTACCATCCAACGCATTGCCAAGGCCATACGACGGGAAGGGCGGACCTCGACAGGCACTTGATATGTGGCCCCACCAACACGACGTGCTTTAACCTCTACAGAAGGAGCAATTTTTTCCAGCGCTGCTTCAAAAGCGACAAGAGGATCTTCTTTAAGGCGATCTTGCACAATATCCAATGCGCCATAAATAATACTTTCAGCAACAGCCTTTTTGCCGCTGACCATTACATGGTTCATAAACTTAGCCAATATTATATTTCCAAATTTTGGGTCTGGCAATATTTCACGTTTGGCAACAACTCTTCTTCTAGGCATACAATTTTACTCTTTTTTCAGGGTTTTCCGGAATTAAAAAATATTACTTATCCGGCCTTACTTAACTTTTTTAATCTAAAACAAAGACGTCTTTATTTTTTAGGACGCTTGGTTCCATATTTTGATCGACTTTGCGTTCGTTTAGCTACACCTGACGTGTCAAGAGCGCCCCTAATAGTATGGTAGCGTACACCTGGTAAATCCTTAACACGACCACCACGAATCAATACAACACTATGTTCTTGTAAGTTATGGCCTTCGCCACCTATGTATGAACTTACCTCGAAACCATTTGTTAGTCGAACACGACATACCTTACGTAAAGCAGAGTTAGGCTTTTTAGGTGTAGTCGTATATACCCTAGTGCAAACACCTCTACGCTGAGGGCAAGCCTGCAGTGCGGGCACGCCAGACTTAACTACTTTGCTTTTCCTCGGCTTACGAACCAACTGGTTGATCGTTGCCATTCAATTAACTCCAGATAAAAGCCTTCCTTTGAAAGCTGTATTTTTAAATTAAACCCGAACAACAGGCTCCTATTTAGGGAGGCGGCATTTTAAAGATACGCGCGCTTCTAGTCAAGAGAGGTGACCAATTAAGGTCATTTTTTACTTAACTCTGTTCCAGGCTCTCACCCGTGCTTAAAGCCTCGCTTAATGCTGCTTCGATATCACTTGCGCTAACTTTCGTCTCCGCTTCTTTCTCTCTAGCCTCACGACGTTTCCGATGGTAAGTTAATCCTGTACCAGCAGGAATCAAGCGACCAACTACTACATTTTCTTTTAATCCACGAAGACGATCCGCTTTTCCTGTGACCGAAGCCTCGGTAAGAACTCGAGTGGTCTCTTGAAAAGAAGCAGCAGAAATAAAGCTTTCTGTTGCAAGAGAGGCTTTAGTAATACCAAGAAGAAGTCGCTCATACTTGGCAGGAACTTTTCCTTCAAGTGCTAGTTTTTCATTTTCTTCAAGTATTCTGGTGAACTCAACCTGTTCTCCTTTCACAAAAGACGAATCACCCATGGCGGTGACCTCAGCCTTGCGCAACATCTGGCGGCATATAACTTCGATATGCTTATCGTTTATTTTAACACCTTGCAATCGATAAACTTCTTGAATCTCATTGACAATGTACTCCGCCAGGGAGTCTACACCCTGTAAGCGCAGAATATCATGAGAGTTCTCAGGGCCATCAGCAATCATTTCGCCCTTAGTGACATTCTCGCCTTCGAACACACCCAATTGGTGCCACTTAGGTATCAATAACTCATAATGGTCACTTCCGTCAGGAAGTAATTTTCCATTGGGGGGTGTAATAACTAATCTTCGCTTACCTTTGGTCTCTTTACCAAAAGTTACGGTACCAGAAATTTCAGCTAATATAGCTGGATCTTTTGGCCTGCGAGCTTCAAACAAATCAGCTACACGGGGTAATCCGCCAGTAATGTCCCGAGTTTTAGACCCCTCTTGTGGGATACGAGCAATAATATCACCAACCCCTACATGATTATTGTCGCGAATACTAAGAATGGCATTGGGCGGCAACATATAGTGTGCGGGCACAGTAGAGTTGACAAAGGTTAATTCTTTTCCTTTGTCATCAAGCAAGGTAACCATCGGTTTAATGTCTTTACCAGCAGATGGGCGCTCATTAGGATCAATTACTGCAATATTTGAAAGGCCCGTCATCTCATCAGTTTGAGTTCGTATGCTAAGCCCCTCCTCCATACCAGAAAAAGTCACCTGTCCAGCAACCTCAGTAATAATTGGGTGTGTGTGCGGATCCCAACTAGCTACCACATCGCCAGCAGCAACAATAGAGCCTTCTTTCACTCTAATCACAGCCCCATAAGGCAACCTATAGCGTTCACGCTCTCTACCATTTTCATCAGCTAGAGCCAAGCCACCAGATCGCGATACAGCTACAAGCTCTCCATTTTCACGCTCTACTACCTTAATGTTAATTAAGCGGACTTTTCCGCCTGTTTTCACCTGAACGCTATCAGCAGCAGAGGCACGAGACGCTGCGCCACCAATGTGGAATGTACGCATAGTAAGTTGTGTGCCAGGCTCTCCAATAGATTGGGCGGCAACAACTCCAACTGCTTCACCAGAATTAATCCTGTGGCCTCGGGCTAGGTCTCGTCCATAACATTGCGAACATATGCCATGACGAGTCTCACAGGTAATTGGGGAGCGGACTTTAAGCTCGTCTATACCTAGTAGCTCGATACTTTCTACGCATTTCTCATCAATCATATAGCCAGCTTGCAGTATAACTTTCTTCGAGCCAGGCTTAACTACATCGACTGCAACTACACGCCCCAGAATCCGGTCACCCAGAGATTCAATGATATCTCCACCTTCAATAACTGGAGTCATTAGTAGCCCCTCTGATGTTCCGCAATCTTCCTCAACAACTACTAAGTCTTGCGATACATCAACTAGTCGGCGAGTCAAATAACCAGAATTGGCTGTCTTTAGAGCAGTATCCGCCAAACCTTTTCGAGCTCCATGCGTTGATATAAAATATTGCAGCACGTTCAAACCTTCACGGAAATTAGCGGTAATTGGTGTTTCAATAATAGATCCATCGGGACGAGCCATCAATCCACGCATACCTGCTAGCTGTCGAATCTGTGCAGGAGAGCCTCTGGCTCCAGAATCTGCCATAATAAATACTGAATTAAAAGAGGCTTGTAACTCTATATCACCAGCTTTGTTGACAACCTCTTCCGTGCTAATCACTTCCATCATTGCCTTGGCAACCAGATCATTAGCGCGAGACCAGATATCAACTACTTTATTATACTTTTCCCCCTGCGTTACAAGGCCTGAGGCAAACTGACTTTCTATCTCTTTCACTTCGTTCTCAGCCTGAGCAATGATATCTCCCTTGGATAAAGGAATGGTAAAATCATTTACTCCAATAGAGGCGCCAGACTTAGTAGAGAAATCAAACCCGGTATACATAAGCTGATCTGCAAAAATTACCGTTGCCTTCAATCCAACATCACGATAGCAACGATTAATAATTTTTGAGATTGCTTTTTTAGTCATAGGCTGGTTAACCATGTCGTAGCTTAAACCATCCGGAACAATGTCCCAGAGTAGAGCACGACCCACTGTTGTCTCTACAATATATCTTTTGGATTGAGCATCACCTTGTTCGTCAAAAAGGACCTGATTAATGCGTACTTTTACTCGAGCCTGAAGATGAACCTGCTTTCCATAGTAAGCCCCGGATACTTCTTTCAGGTCGCCAAAAATACGACCTTCACCCAATGCATTAACTCTTTCCCGGGTCATCCAATACAACCCTAGAACAACATCCTGAGAAGGAACAATAATTGGCTCCCCGCTTGCAGGAGACAAGATATTGTTGGTTGACATCATCAAGGCGCGGGACTCGAGCTGGGCCTCCAAAGTTAACGGCACATGAACCGCCATCTGGTCGCCATCGAAGTCTGCGTTATATGCTGCACAAACTAGTGGGTGTAATTGAATTGCTTTCCCTTCAATAAGAACTGGCTCAAAAGCCTGAATGCCTAGCCTGTGAAGTGTTGGGGCGCGATTGAGCAACACTGGGTGCTCGCGAATCACCTCGTCAAGAATATCCCAAACTATAAGCTCTTCACGTTCAACCATTTTTTTAGCAGCTTTTATTGTGGTAGCCAGCCCTCGAAGCTCAAGTTTTGAAAAAATAAATGGCTTAAATAGCTCTAATGCCATACGTTTAGGTAGTCCACACTGATGTAACCGTAGAGTTGGACCAACTACAATTACAGAACGCCCAGAGTAATCTACACGCTTACCCAATAAATTCTGACGGAAACGACCCTGTTTACCTTTAATCATGTCTGCAAGCGATTTCAAAGGTCGCTTATTAGACCCAGTGATAGCTCGACCGCGACGTCCATTATCTAAAAGAGCATCGACTGATTCTTGGAGCATGCGTTTTTCGTTTCTTACAATTATATCTGGCGCATTTAGCTCTAATAAGCGTTTTAGACGATTATTGCGATTAATTACTCGACGGTATAAGTCATTCAAATCAGATGTAGCAAAACGGCCTCCATCAAGAGGGACCAATGGTCTTAAATCTGGCGGTAATACTGGCAATGCCTCAAGGATCATCCATTCAGGCTTGTTGCCAGAACCAAGGAAGGCCTCTAGTAATTTGAGTCGTTTAGATAATTTTTTTATTTTTGTTTCTGAGCGAGTATTTGGTATCTCCTCGCGGATGATTGCAATTTCTTGATTCATGTCAAGATCTTTCATTAGGCTCTGAATACCTTCTGCACCCATTGTTGCCTCAAACTCATCACCAAATTCTTCCATAGCTTGAAAGTATTCATCGTCTGTCAGCAATTGACCGCGATCAAGTGTAGTCATGCCAGGATCAGTCACAATGAATGACTCAAAATACAGCACTCTTTCTATTTCACGAAGAGTCATGTCTAAAATCAGACCAATACGAGATGGTAAAGATTTAAGGAACCATATATGGGCAACTGGGCACGCTAGCTCAATATGAGCCATTCTGTCCCGACGTACCTTGGCAAGAGTCACCTCTACACCACACTTTTCGCAGACAATGCCGCGATGCTTCATGCGTTTGTATTTCCCACAAAGGCACTCATAATCCTTTACTGGACCAAAAATTTTAGCACAAAACAAACCTTCTCGCTCTGGCTTAAAGGTCCGATAATTAATGGTTTCCGGCTTCTTAACTTCACCATAAGACCATGACCGAATCATATCCGGTGATGCTAGGCCAATACGAATTGCATCAAATTCGTCTGTTTGATCTTGTGATTTGAGCAGATTTAGTAAGTCTTTCAACGCCTTTCTCCAAGATGGGTACTATATTTTAATAGCGGGCAAATGATCCGCCCCAATTTATATTTTTCTTCGACTTTTAGCTGTGGTTATTTGTCTACTTCTAGCTCGATGTTTATAGCCAGCGAGCGTATTTCCTTAACCAACACATTAAAGGATTCCGGCATACCTGGATCCATACGATGATCGCCATCAACAATGTTTTTATACATTTTAGTGCGGCCACTCACGTCATCAGATTTAACTGTCAGCATCTCTTGTAGAGTATAAGAGGCGCCGTAGGCCTCTAGAGCCCACACCTCCATCTCACCAAAGCGTTGGCCGCCAAACTGAGCTTTACCCCCCAAGGGTTGCTGGGTAACCAGACTATAAGATCCTGTAGATCGAGCATGCATTTTGTCATCTACTAGGTGATTTAATTTCAACATATACATATAGCCAACAGTAACCGGACGCTCAAACATATCACCTGTTCGGCCGTCATATAGCTGCATTTGACCACTTTCAGGGAGATCTGCCAGCTTCAGCAATTGCTTTATTTCAACCTCATCTGCACCATCAAAAACAGGGGTTGCCATGGGTACACCGGCCCGAAGATTTTGCGCAAGTTCATCAAATTCCTGGCTTGACAGCTTGTCAAGATCAACTTTTTGGGTCCCTATACCAACGTCATACACTTCTTGCAAAAATTTACGAATTTCAGCAGTCTTTATTTGCTCTTGGAGCATCTTGTCTATCTTCTCACCTAGAGTTTTTGCTGCAAGCCCCATATGTGTTTCAAGCACCTGCCCTACATTCATTCGAGAAGGTACACCCAAAGGGTTTAATACAATATCAACAGGTACGCCATGCTCGTCATGCGGCATATCCTCAACTGGCATGATTACTGAAATTACCCCTTTGTTGCCGTGACGGCCAGCCATCTTGTCTCCTGGCTGCACTCGACGCTTAACAGCAAGGTACACCTTAACTGTTTTCAAAACACCAGGGGCAAGATCATCGCCACTTTGAAGTTTATTCTTCTTATCTTCATATCGCTCATCTAAGATAGAGCGACGTTCTTTAAGCATTTCGTCGGCGCGACTTAATTGCTCATTAAGAGCTTCATCAGACATACGAACACCAAACCATTCTGAGCTAGCAAATGCAGCCGCAACCTCAGTTGTTAATTTGTCTCCTTTTTTGAGTCCAGGGGCCTTGATTATCTCGCTTCCAGAAAAAGCAGTCGTTAAACGTTCAAATGTAGCATTTTCCATGATGCGAAATTCATCATTAAGATCAAGCCTAAATTGAGTAAGCGCAGTAGTTTCAATCTCTAATGACCGCTGATCTTTTTCTAGGCCTTCACGTGTAAATACTTGCACGTCAATAACCGTGCCTTTAGTTCCAGACGGTACGCGCAAAGAAGTATCTTTTACATCAGAAGCCTTCTCACCAAAAATGGCGCGTAAAAGTTTTTCTTCCGGAGTCAGCTGCGTTTCACCTTTTGGTGTTACCTTACCTACGAGGATATCGCCAGCAACTACCTCGGCACCAATATAAACAATGCCAGACTCATCTAATCGAGAAAGAGCAGCCTCTCCAACATTAGGAATGTCAGCAGTAATTTCCTCAGAGCCCAGCTTAGTGTCACGCGCTGTGGCGGTAAGTTCTTGAATGTGAATTGTTGTAAAACGATCCTCTTCGACAACACGCTCGGAAATGAGGATAGAGTCTTCAAAGTTGTAGCCATTCCATGGCATAAAGGCAATACGCATATTTTGACCTAAGGCTAACTCACCCATATCAATAGATGGCCCATCCCCAAGAATATCACCCTTAGCTATAGCATCCCCCAGACAAACTATGGGGCGCTGATTAATGCATGTATTTTGATTTGATCGTGTATATTTGGTCAAATTATAGATATCAACACCGGCATCGCCAGTCTCAACCTCTGAATCATTGACTCGAACGACAATCCTGCTAGCGTCTACACTTTCAATCTCGCCGCCTCGACGTGCAACCACACAGACCCCGGAGTCAGAGGCCACAAAGCGCTCAAATCCTGTACCCACTAGTGGCTTTTGAGCCTTCAATGTAGGCACCGCCTGTCGTTGCATGTTTGAACCCATCAGCGCACGGTTTGCATCATCATGCTCTAGAAATGGTATCAATGCTGCAGCTACAGAAACAACTTGCTGTGGAGAAACATCCATATAATGAACTTCATCAGGCGACTTAAGGTTAAATTCTCCCTGATAGCGAACACTCACAAGTTCTTCCGATAAGAGCCCTTTCTTATTTACGGATGCAGATGCTTGGGCAATAACATATTCAGCTTCATTGATGGCTGACATGTACTCTATGTCATCAGTGACTTTGCCGCCAACAACCTTGCGATAAGGAGTTTCTAAAAATCCATAATCATTAGTTCTGGCATAGGCCGACAATGAGTTAATCAGTCCAATATTTGGACCCTCTGGGGTCTCAATGGGGCAGACTCTACCATAGTGGGTCGGATGAACATCACGCACCTCAAAACCTGCACGCTCGCGAGTCAACCCGCCTGGCCCAAGGGCTGAAATGCGACGCTTATGCGTGACTTCTGACAGCGGATTGTTCTGATCCATAAACTGAGACAGCTGACTTGATCCAAAAAATTCTTTCATAGCAGCAGCAACAGGCTTGGCATTCACCAAATCTTGGGGCATTAAACCATCGGCCTCAGCAACAGAAAGGCGTTCTTTGACGGCACGTTCAACTCGAACAAGACCAATGCGGAACTGATTTTCAGCCATTTCACCCACAGATCGTATGCGTCGGTTACCAAGATGGTCAATATCATCGACGATCCCTTTTCCATCGCGGATACCAATCAGTACCCTTAGAACACCAACAATGTCTTCTTTGCTTAAAATTCCTTCGCCACTTTCTTCTTTGCGGCCAAGACGACGATTAAACTTCATTCGACCAACAGTTGACAGGTCATACCGATCTAAACTGAAGAATAAGTTATTAAATAGATTCTCGGCAGATTCTTTTGTAGGGGGTTCACCTGGGCGCATCATGCGATAGATTTCCACCAATGCTTCTAGCTGCGTGCGCGTACTATCTGATCTTAATGTATCCGCAATAAATGAGCCACGATCAAGATCATTTGTATAGATAGACTCAATCGAAGAAAGTCCTGCAGCGCGTAATTGCGCTAATATTTCCTCAGTAATCTCTGTATTACAATCCAGTAAAACCTCACCAGTCTCTGGATTAATCACATCTTTAGCTAGCGGACGTCCATAGAGATACTCTGCTGGAACAGCCAATTTGGTAATTTTTTGTTTTTCCAGATCCCTCACATGGCGCGCTGTTATGCGACGTCCATCTGGAACAATCACGTTACCTTTTTTGTCTGTAATGTCAAAATTTGCGATATCCCCACGCAATCTTGAGGGTACGAGATCTAGGGTATAAGTGTCATCCTTGCACAGATTAAAAGTACTAGTTTCAAAAAACTCAGCCAACATTTCTTCGGCACTAAAGCCAAGTGCGCGCAATAGCATTGTCGCTGGTAACTTACGTCGACGGTCAATACGCACAAAAACTAAGTCTTTTGGGTCAAATTCAAAATCAAGCCATGAGCCACGATAAGGAATTATTCGGGCAGAGTACAACAGCTTACCTGAAGAGTGCGTTTTCCCTTTATCGTGATCGAAAAATACCCCTGGAGAGCGATGCAATTGAGATACAACAACTCTCTCAGTGCCGTTAATGATAAAAGTTCCATTGTTAGTCATCAATGGGATTTCACCCATGTAAACTTCTTGTTCTTTGATATCTTTAATAGTTTTATATGAAGAATCTTTATCGTAAATCATTAGGCGGACACGAACTCTAAGCGCGCATCCAAAAGTGACACTTCGAAGCTTGCACTCCTCTTCATCAAAGACCGGCTTACCCAACCTATAATCTACATATTCAAGTCCCGCATTCCCCGAATAACTTACAATTGGAAACACAGACTTAAATGCTGCATGCAAACCGGCTTCCATTCTGTCTTCGGTTGGAACACCCATTTGCGTAAAATTTCGATAGGAGTCCATCTGAATTGCAAGCAAATAAGGTAAGTCCATAACCTGCGGAAGCTTCCCAAAATCCTTACGGATGCGTTTTTTCTCAGTATACGAGTAGGCCATCATATTCCCCATCAAGATCGTTTAGCCTTTGGGCTTTACGAGCTGTTTAGTACCTTATGTAAGGCTACTAACCTTTTGCAGAAAAGGATTTTTTCTTAACGCCAACTACCTGTTCAGCATAAAAGCGCTAAAGGGCCAGAAGGTTTTACCCCTCCAGCCCAAGTCCAGCTAATCATAAGACAACCGGCCGTCTCAAGCTTATTTAAGCTCGCAAGTAGCGCCGGCTTCTTCGAGCTGCTTCTTGGCCTCTTCCGCATCCGCTGGAGAAGCGCCTTCTTTGATAAGCGAAGGGGCACTATCTACAAGATCTTTCGCTTCTTTTAAGCCTAACCCAGTGATAGCACGAACAGCTTTAATAACGTTTACTTTCTTCTCACCCATTGAAGTGAGCATCACATCAAACGAATCTTTAACTTCCGGGGCATCCCCAGAATCTCCACCGGCTACTGGAGCAGCAACAGCAACAGCAGCTTGCGCAGATACTCCAAATTTTTCTTCCATTGCAGCTACAAGTTCCACAACTTCCATTACGCTCATTGAAGCAATCGCTTCTAAAATGTCATCTTTGGACAGAGCCATGACCTATCTCCTAATTAAATAAATTTATTAAACTGTTCTATGATTTATGCAGCTTTCTGCTTTTGATCACTGACAGCTCCTACAACACGAGTTACTTTGGTGGGCACTTCATTAAGAGTACGAACCAATTTAATAACTGGCGCAAGCGTTACATTTGCCAACTGTCCTAGAGCTTGCTCTAAGGTTGGTAGCTTAGCTAGCACGTCGATCTGCTCTTTGCCCAACAACTGACCACTGACAGAAAGAGCTTTTACTTCAAATTTATCATTTGCCTTCGCAAAATCTTTAAATAAGCGAGCTGCAGCGCCTGGGTCTTCCATAGAAAAACCAAAGAGCGACGGACCCGTCAACACTTCATTTACACACTCAAACTCTGTACCTTCAAACGCGCGTTTCGCAAGTGTATTGCGAATAACACGAATATCGATATTTTGTTCGCGTGCTTTTTCACGAAAAGTTGTCATGTCAGTCACACTAACACCGCGAGCATCAGCAATTACCAATGACAACGCATTGGAAGCGGTCGCGCTAACTTCAACTACAATCGCTTTCTTGCCTTCGAGATTTAATGCCACAAGACTATCTCCTCGACTTAATTGGTCCACCCAAAGCAGGCTTCTCAATTGGTTAGGCATCAACATAAAATACTATTGATGCAATTTCGGCGAAAAAATCCAGTCATACAAATACTGAATCGGGTTACACCATTTGCGTAGGCGTTTCTTCAGCCAGAAAAATAGCTGGAGATTTCATTAAACCTTATAAAAGGCACCTACGGTCTTTAACAGCCTAAGCAGAAAAAATGCTCAGACCCCAAAGTTAAACCTGGCCTCACAACTTAAAGGCCATTGCGTCTTATGCTTCTAGAGACGCCTGATCAATTAGTAATCCAGGGCCCATTGTCGTTGAAAGTACTATTTTTTTAAGAAATACGCCCTTTGCTGATGCTGGCTTAGCCTTCTTTAAATCTACAATCAACGCTTCAAGATTTTCTTTTAACGACACAACATCAAAATCAAGACTGCCAATTGCGCCATGAATTATGCCGTTCTTGTCTATACGGTAACGAACCTGTCCAGCCTTAGCATTTTTAACAGCTGTGACTACATCCGGAGTTACAGTACCAGTTTTAGGGTTTGGCATCAGGCCACGAGGCCCAAGAACTTGACCCAAAAGACCAACTACTCGCATAGCAGCAGGTTCAGCAATAACTACATCAAAATTCATATTTCCAGCTTTGATATCTTCTGCTAGATCTTCCATTCCAACTAGATCGGCCCCAGCCGCTTTGGCTGCCTCTGCAGCATCACCTTGAGCAAAGACTGCGACTCTAACATTTTTACCGGTACCATGAGGGAGTGTTGTAGCTCCACGTACTGCTTGGTCTGATTTACGAGGATCAATACCCAAATTCACTGCAACGTCAACCACTTCAGAAAATTTGACAGTAGAAACTTCCTTCAGCAAAGATACCGCTTCGCTAATTGAGTATTGCTTACCAATTTGAATTTTTTCACGAATAGCGCGTATGCGCTTAGATAGCTTAGCCATTTATACGCCCTCCACATCAAGACCAATAGACCGAGCAGAACCAGCGATAGTTCTAACAGCTGCATCAATGTCAGAAGCAGTCAGGTCGGCTTTTTTGATTTTTACAATTTCCTCTAATTGCGCTCGAGTAACTGCTCCAACTTTACTTGTATTAGGAGTAGCGCTTCCTTTTTCAACTCCCGCAGCTTTCTTTAATAAGTATGATGCAGGCGAGGTTTTCATAGCAAATGTAAAACTTTTATCCGCATAGACACTAATCACAACAGGTACAGGAGAGCCAGACTCTAAATCCTGCGTCTGGGCATTAAACGCCTTGCAAAATTCCATAATATTGACGCCTTTTTGACCTAAGGCAGGACCCACAGGGGGGCTTGGATTAGCCTTTCCTGCCGGTACTTGAAGCTTTATATACGAATCTACTTTCTTAGCCATTTATTTTCTCCAAAAGTGGGTGTAACGCCTCAAAGCTTCCATAAAAACAGCTCATCTCAGGCTTCCCAGCTATAGCCCAACACAGACATTAGCAATAAAAAAATTTAGATCTTCTCTACTTGAACAAATTCGAGCTCGACAGGTGTATTGCGCCCAAAAATTGATACGGACACTCGCACTCTGCTTTTCTCATAGTTAACTTCTTCTACTACACCATTAAAATCATTAAATGGCCCGTCAATGACGCGGACCACTTCGCCTGCCTCAAAAATAGTCTTAGGCCTAGGCTTATCTTCAGAATCTTGCACTCGTTGTAAAATCGCATCTGCTTCTTTGTCTGTAATTGGGGCAGGCATATCTGCCTTGCCTCCAATAAACCCTAATACCCTGGGGGTTGCCTTGACCATATGCCAAGAATCATCATTCAGTTCCATCTGCACAAGAACATAGCCAGGAAAAAACTTACGTTCGCTTTTGCGTCTTTGGCCGCCTTTGATTTCCACCACCTCTTCTGTAGGCACAAGAATATCACCAAAACTGTCCTCCATACCATTAAGGATAACGCGGTCTTTAATCGCTGCAGCAACTTTCTTTTCATAGCCCGAATAGGCATGTACAACGTACCAGCGCATGTGAACCCCTTAACCTATAACCATGGAAGCAATCCAGCCAAAAAATGTGTCTAAACCCCACAAAATCAAAGACATAATTAGCACCACAGCTACTACCATCAACGTTGTCTGGTTGCGTTCTTGTCGCGTAGGCCAAACAACTCTGCAAGCTTCGTTATATGCTCCGTGCATTAACGCTATCAAGCTGTCGCCTTTTTTCGTCTTTGAGCCAATAAAAGCAACACAAACTGCAATGAAAATCCAAGCTACCGCACGATAAAGCAGCGACTCCTCGGAGAAGTAGTGATTACCATAAATTGCTCCGGCGGTTAACGAAACAACAATCGACCATTTCAGGCTGTCCAACCTATACTGCTTTTCTTCCGTAGTCGCATTCATATTGCATTGCGCCCCTACTTGTCTTGTTTAATGAATAAAGGCCAGCTTCAAGCATGTTATTGGCAGGCCAGGAGGGACTCGAACCCCCAACACCCGGTTTTGGAGACCGGTGCTCTACCAATTGAACTACTGGCCTATCGTATAAACCTAAAAAACACGACAACAATAAAGTCGAGACCTCAAAGAAGCCTCGACTTTGCATCAACGTAGCCTACTTGTTACTCAATAATCTTTGCTACAACACCAGCCCCTACCGTGCGTCCGCCTTCACGGATCGCAAAACGTAGACCTTCTTCCATAGCAATTGGATTAATTAGTGTAACTACCATCTTGATATTATCACCAGGCATCACCATCTCAACACCGTCCGGCAACTCACAAGCACCCGTAACATCTGTAGTTCGGAAATAAAATTGAGGACGATAGCCTTTAAAGAAAGGTGTATGACGGCCACCTTCATCTTTTGACAAAACATACACTTCAGCTTCAAATTTAGTGTGCGGATTAACAGAACCTGGTTTAGCTAGCACTTGGCCACGCTCTATTTCTTCACGCTTAGTGCCGCGCAACAAAATACCACAATTCTCACCAGCGCGACCTTCATCAAGCAACTTGCGGAACATTTCTACGCCCGTACAAGTAGTTTTCGTAGTATCGTTAATGCCGATAATTTCGATCTCTTCGCCAACTTTAACAACCCCACGTTCAATACGGCCAGTTACAACAGTACCACGGCCGGCAATAGAAAATACGTCTTCAATGGGCATCAGGAACGGCTGATCAACTGCTCGAACTGGGTCTGGAATGAAAGAATCTAGCGTCTCAACAAGAGTTTTTACAGCTGTAGTGCCCAGCTCGTTATCATCTTCTCCATTAAGTGCCATTAATGCAGAACCTGCAATAATTGGGGTGTCATCTCCAGGGAACTCGTAAGTATCAAGCAGTTCACGAAGCTCCATTTCTACCAATTCGATCATTTCGTTGTATTCATCGGAGCCAACTCCACCACAATCCGCGGCAAGCAAGTCAGCCTTGTTCAAAAAAACCACAACATAAGGAACACCAACTTGACGAGCAAGAAGGATATGCTCACGCGTCTGAGGCATAGGACCGTCAGTGGCACCACAAACTAAGATCGCACCATCCATTTGGGCTGCACCTGTAATCATGTTTTTTACATAATCCGCGTGACCCGGGCAATCAACATGGGCGTAGTGACGATTAGGGGTATCGTACTCTACGTGAGACGTAGCAATAGTGATACCGCGAGCACGCTCTTCTGGTGCATTATCAATACCATCAAACGCAACTGCCGCTCCTCCCCATACTTCTGCACATACGCGAGTCAGCGCTGCGGTTAGTGTGGTTTTACCATGGTCTACGTGACCAATTGTGCCCACATTGACGTGGGTCTTATTACGCTCAAATTTTTCTTTTGCCATGACAAAAACTCCTCAATCAATACTTGCACTACATTTATAGTTAAAATTAACGGTATACCGTATCTTATTAAACACTGGAGCTCATAACCGGATTTGAACCGGTGACCTCTTCCTTACCAAGGAAGTGCTCTACCGACTGAGCTATATGAGCATTAACTTTCGCTGTCGGTAGTATCTGGAGCGGGTAGCGGGAATCGAACCCGCACCATCAGCTTGGAAGGCTGAGGTTCTACCATTGAACCATACCCGCCTATAACCGCGACTCAACAGAACAACTTTTCTGCTGGGACCAAATCTATTTTTTGTTGCAAAAATAACCTACCCATATACTCATCATCGAAAATAACCAATCAATGACGCCACAATCTCTAGCCTCTAAGCCAAAAAAACACTTAGTCGCATAACGTACATAGTACCAAATTAGTACCAAATCTAAAAATTTGGTGCAGGGGGGTGGATTCGAACCACCGAAGCTTTCGCGTCAGAGTTACAGTCTGATCCCTTTGACCGCTCGGGAACCCCTGCGTAAAAGGCTGCACATCGTCCACATCCATAGTACGGCTTCCCTATTGCAACTACCCCAAGACTCCGGTCATGCTAAATATTGGAGCTGGCGAGAGGAGTCGAACCCCCGACCGGCTGATTACAAGTCAGCTGCTCTACCAACTGAGCTACGCCAGCCCAAACCCTATACACAAATAGGGAGCGCGATTTTAGTGAATGTTGACACTATAATCAACAGCTGATGTGGCATAAAATGAATTTTTCATGTTTTTTATGAATAAGTTGCTCTATCGCAACAAATAATAATCAAATTACTAGTCAATAAATCTAGGTTACGGAAAATTTTAACCCATCTAAAACTAGTTCTGGTTCAAAATATACCAAATCATCGAATATAGTCGCCAGCTGCTCTCCATTTCCACCAGTCAATATAATCTGGGTTGCCATTTTTTGATCTTGCATGCTTTCAGCAATCGATTCAACCATCGATTTTAACATCAGCAGTTGCCCTCTAATTACACACTGCTGGGTTGACTGGCCGGGCAATAAACACGCTGAATGTCTCATGTCTAGCAATTTTATACTTACATTCTTGGTACCAGCCAATAAGGCTTTTTGCACCATTTCAAGGCCAGGCATTATATAGCCCCCTAGATGCTGCCCACTACCATCTACAACATCCAAAGTGATTGCGCTACCAGCATCAACAATGACACATGGTAATCGAAATCTATTATAGGCGGCCACAATGGCCATCCAGCGATCGACCCCCATAGTCGATGGGTCGGCATAGCCACAAAAAACCCCGGCAGTCTCTTTTTCAGACTTAGCTTCGAAAAATAAACACTTTCTCTGGGATGAATACAGGGCTATTCTTTTTACAATGCTCCTGTCACTGACAGAAGACATCCTGATTTTGTCTAGCAAGGGAGTTTGATCTAATTTCCGTAACCACGATTCAATATCTTCGTTAGCAACAACGCCTCGAGATTGAACAATGTCGTCCAAAAATACTCGCCACTTAATTCTGGTATTACCCGCATCGACCTCGAGAATCATTCGAATCCTCGCAAGCTAATTTCTCCACCGCTGAATATTTTTACCGCTCCATCCACTTCTAGTATTAAGGCTCCACTATTATCTATACCGCGAACAATGCCTTCGACAGAATTATTCATCATAAGCAATTTTACCTTTTTATTCATAAATGCATCATGCTGCAACCATTCTTCTTTGTAGCCCACAAAGCCTGTTTTTTTATATTTACTTAACAGCAACAAAAGTTGATCTATAATAATCCCGGCAAGTTGGTTTCTTCCCACCCTGGAGTCCGATAACTCACTAACATTTGCCCATGCCTGAGCAATCGATCCAGAAAACTGTCCCGACATATTTATGTTAACCCCTACGCCAATCACAACCTGGCAGTACCCAGAAGGATCGCCAACAACTTCCAGTAAAATTCCACCAATTTTTTTATTCTGATATAACAGGTCATTTGGCCACTTAAGGCTTAAGCCTTCGACACCCAGCAATCTAAGCCCGCGAAGCACTACAACAGCCACAGCAAGACTTAAACCTTCTATTTCCTTCACGCCGCCGTCAAAACCCCAGACTAAAGAAAGATAAAGGTTGCACCCATAAGGACTGACCCAAGATTTACCACGACGACCGCGACCGCTTGTTTGCTCTTCAGCTAAAACTACCCAGCCAGACGCATTGTCTTGCTCGGCACGCTGTCTAGCAAGTATGTTAGTAGAAGACACTGTCGATAAAAGTTGTATCTTTAACAATAGGGGCTTGACAGCTGCAGACAACTGGCGATGAATTAGGTTTATGTCTAGCAACTCGAGACCACCAGATATTCGATATCCACAACCTTTTTTGGATTCAAGCAGTATGCCCAATAAGCTAATTTTTTGTGCTTGCTTCCAGACAGCTGACCTAGAAATCCCTAGCTCTTTGCCTAAATTCTCACCAGAGTGATATCTTCCATCACTGAGAATAGTTAACAATCTATCCATTTGAATTCAACAAGAAAAGCATGGTGTTCTTCCATATAAAGTGTATCCCAATCAATAACAGCAGCAATGAAAAATACCTTTTTAGTATTTCAGAAGGTAACTGGTATGCTAACTTCGCCCCCACTTTTGCAAAAAATATACTTGCAATGATGATGCCAAAAAAAGCTGGGGCATACACAAAACCAATAGTTTTTTCTGGTAATTCTTGACTACCCAATCCTTGAACTGCGTATACAATGGCCCCACTAAAGGCTATAGGTAAGCCACAAGCTGCTGATGTTGCAACAGCATTCTTCATTGGCATTTGAGTCCAAGAAAAATAGGGTACCGATAATGAACCGCCCCCAATACCAAATACGCTAGAGAAAAATCCAATAACTGAACCAATAAACGACTTCCCAATATAGCCTGGCATAGCCACCACCAGGGAAGACTTACTCGGTATCGCCATAGCGAGGGCCACGCAACAAAGAAAAATACCAAAGGTGAGTTGCAAAAAAAGCCCTGTAATACTGATAGCAAAGCTGGCACCTAAAGCAGCTCCAACAAGTATGCCTGGCGATAACCATAAGGCTACAGGCCAGACTACCAAACCGTGCTTATGGTGAGAAGCAACAGAACTAATAGAGGTCACCGCTATGGTGGCTAAAGAAGTGCCTATAGCCATATGTGTCAATACTTCAGAAGAAAAATTTTGGGCAGAAAAAGTGAAAATTAGTATTGGCACAATCACCACGCCTCCGCCAAGACCAAATAATCCGCTAACCATCCCTGCGGCAGCACCAAGACAAAGATAGAGAATAAAAATATCCATATTTTGCTCATGAAAAAAATAATGAGCAAGTATTATGCCCGATTTTTGAATATGTTAAATCCAGAGATCGCATCCATTTCAAAAATAAAAAAAAACGCCCTGATTCGTCTGAATCAGGGCGTTTGAATTAAAAACCTGGCGATGACCTACTCTCACATGGGGAAACCCCACACTACCATCGGCGATACATCGTTTCACTTCTGAGTTCGGGATGGGATCAGGTGGTACCAAAGCTCTATGGTCGCCAGGAAAACTGTTATGAGTCAAAATCAATTAATTATATTAATTGGTCTAGTCTCAAATAGGGTGCAGAAATGTTAAAACAACAAATTTTTATTTTATATAGGTTCTTAATGCAGTCATTTCTATTATATGGTCAAGCCTCACGGGCAATTAGTACTGGTTAGCTCAACACTTCACAGTGCTTACACATCCAGCCTATCAACGTCCTAGTCTTGAACGGCCCTTCAGGGGACTTAAAGTCCCAGGGAGATCTAATCTTGGAGGGGGCTTCCCGCTTAGATGCTTTCAGCGGTTATCCTGTCCAAACATAGCTACCGGGCAATGCCATTGGCATGACAACCCGAACACCAGAGGTCTGTCCACTTCGGTCCTCTCGTACTAGAAGCAGCTCTCCTCAAATCTCCAACGCCCACACCAGATAGGGACCGAACTGTCTCACGACGTTCTAAACCCAGCTCGCGTACCACTTTAAATGGCGAACAGCCATACCCTTGGGACCGGCTTCAGCCCCAGGATGTGATGAGCCGACATCGAGGTGCCAA
>CAJIZZ010000017.1 GCA_905181945.1 uncultured Porticoccus sp.
AAGTAAGTTTAGTGAGTTTTCAGCCGTTATCTCGCAAAGGCATGGAGCAGACGATCGTGATTCAGTTAAACATCAAGAACCATACTAAGAAAGAATTAAGTATATCAAAATTTTCTTACAGCCTTAAGGTAGAAGAACTGGAAGCCGTTAGGGGTGTATTTTCTAACTTAAAACCCATACCTGCTTTTGGTGCCACCAAGATAGAATTTCACGCAACTATGAATATTTTTTCTGCTTTCAGGATTTTGGAATCTGCTATTAAAAGCAAGAATGGTGCTATTAGATATGCGCTAAATACCAAGATTCATTCTGCATGGTGGAAACTTGCATCGACCTCGGCGAAGTCTGGTCAGATCAACCTAGGTAGCACGTACAACCTTTAGTTTATAGTTTGAATTTTTAGTTCTATATTGATGGCTTACATCAAATAAAGTGTTAATTTCAGAGAGACATGCATGGAAATAACAACGGATACTATGAGTGGAAAAAAGCAGGCGCATTTGGTTGCTGTAAATAACTCATGTTTGTTGCATGCAGAAGTTGTGACTCCTTTTTCTGAATTAAAAGCAGCAGCAGCGATCCACGGGTTTGATCTGCAGATAATTAGTGGATTCCGTTCATATGAGCGTCAATTACTGATCTGGAATGAAAAAGCCTCAGGAAAGAGAATATTGCTAGATGATCTGAGTCATCCTTTAGATGTAAGCTCACTGACGGACAAGCAGCGAATTTTTGCTATTTTGCGTTGGTCTGCGCTACCTGGTTGTTCTCGACATCACTGGGGTACTGATATGGATATATGGGATGCTGCTGCAGTCCCAGCAGACTACCAGCTTAAATTAATTGCCTCAGAATACGATCCAGGGGCCCCGTTCTACGATTTATCCTGCTGGCTGCGTCAGTATTCAAAAGATTTTGGTTTTGAAATGCCGTATTCTGTTGATCGTGGTGGGGTAGCAAGGGAGCCTTGGCATTTAACTTACGCCCCTTTGGCTAAAAGATTCGAAGAAATATTAGATCTATCATATGTACGCTCAACAATAGATGTTAATGCGCTAGCTTTAGGTGATGCTGTAATTGAGTATCTCGATGAAATATTTCTGAGGTTTATTGAGAATCCAAACAGAATAAATGGCTAAAATATGAGTCAATACAAAGGTAATAAGAGGTCTGCTATTGGAGGTCGCTCGGCTGCTGCGATTGAGGATTCGTTGTGGGCTTTAATTTATAGTGAGGTTGATGAATATGCACGTGCAGAGCCTTTGCTGTGTAATTTTTTTCAAAATGCAATACTTGCTCATAGCTCTTTGGAAGATGCACTTTCTTGGGTTTTAGCAGAACAATTAAAGAGCGAAACCATGTCCGCGGATAGCATCAGGATGCTTGCTAGAGAGGCATTCAAGGCTGATGATTCTATAAGAAAATACATCAGAATGGATCTTTCTGCCTACGTAGAGAGAGACCCTGCTTGCCATCAACACTGTTTTCCTTTGCTTTACTTTAAAGGATTTCATGCTTTACAAATCTATCGTGTTAGCAGTTGGTTGTGGGGAAAAAACAGAAAATATTTAGCATTGTCCTTGCAGAATAAGGCTTCAGAAATTTTTTCTGTAGATATTCATCCTGGCGCAAAAATTGGTGGTGGGGTCATGATTGATCACGCTACAAGTTTGGTTGTAGGTGAGACAGCCGTAATAGATGATAATGTTTCTATGTTGCATTCTGTGACACTGGGGGGTACCGGTATAAGGGCCGGGGATCGACATCCTAAAATTCGCACTGGAGTAATGCTTGCTGCAGGAGCAACAATATTAGGAGATATTGAAATTGGGAAAGGAGTAAAAGTAGGTGCAGGCAGCCTTGTGCTAGATTCGGTTCCTCCCCATACAACGATAGCAGGAGTGCCGGCAAAAGTTGTTGGATCCCCAGATGAGAATGAACCATCCAGAGAAATGAGCCAAAAATTAACCCGGACTAAATAGACTTAAGATTGTATCAATAGCTGGCTGATTCGCCTAAAGACCAAGATTTGTCAGCAATCTTGTTATCAGTTGTTGTATTTTTTGGCACTTGGTTGCCAATTGGATTCAATTGATTTGTATAGATCTTGGATTATATTTTTGATCGACATGAGTAATATTAAATTGGAATTTTAGTAGGTTGTCAGTGTTAATGGTTGGGATAAATTTTTGATTTACACAGCTATAGCAAAGGGAGAACCATCATTTATGAAAAAAGACGATTCAGAATCTTTTCAGCAGCAGATGGCTGATGTGAAACCCTTGCAGGCGAATAGGGTTTATTTGCATAAAAGAAAAGACCAGATTCCTGGCATAGCTAATCGCAGGGACGCTGCTCAAAACACTCTTTCAGCTCATACTTTAGAGTCAATAGAATTGACAGGCCAGATAAGACCAAGAGATATCCTAAGCTATAGGCAGGAAGGCCTGGAGGACAAAATTTTTAAAAATTTACGTCAGGGCAAGCTCCCTATTGATTCAAAAATCGATCTTCATCAGATGACTGTTATGCAAGCTCAGCTTCAAATTTCAAGATTTATACATGAGTGCATGCTTGATGGTGCTCGTGTCGCAATTGTTGTTCATGGCCGTGGAGAAGGGAGGGAGAGGCCAGCTTTGCTAAAAGGCTGGACCAATTATTGGCTAAGGCAAATAGATTCAGTACTGGCTTTCCATAGTGCCCAGCCCCAGCACGGAGGAACAGGAGCTATATATTTATTGTTGGATAAAAAATGACCCCGCCAAATCTTATTTTAGGCACTAGGTATCTGTTGTCCCTGAATTTAGCTTGAATATTCTTCGGGATACCCTCATGCCTATCTTGATGGAAGCTGACTTTTCCTTTTAAGGAGTAGCGACTCAATTCTATGGTCGGCTAAGATTTTTTTTGCTTCAGCCAGCGCTGATGGATTGCTGAATGGGCCAACGATCACGCGGTGCCATGCTTCATTTTTGTTAGAGATTACTTTCTCTATTACTGTATTCAAGTTGAGCAGTAGAAGTTGGGCACGCAGATTGTCTGCTTCTGCTTCAGTTCTAAAAGACCCTGTTTGAAGTAAAAAGATATCGTTTGAATTGTTTTCTTTGCTGGAAAACGTTGTTATTTTTGGCGTCTTCGTAACCATCACCTCAGCTTCTTTTAATAACGTGTAAAAGTTAAATTGAGGCTTGTTCTGTTTATCACCAGAAAGATCGGTCAAGTTGTTATTAGTGCGCGCTGGGTTTCGCTCATTCGATATTTCTGATAGCTTAAATAAAGGTATGATTAGAACGCCAAGAAATACCCCTGCAAGAAATACAAGCCAAGGTGACCAAACTTTATTGTTTGATTTTTTTTTCGCCCCTCTTAAAGAGGAGCGAACCTTTGGTGGCTGCCCAGCATAATCTTTCGTCATGATCTTTATGCGCTCCTAGGATAAACGTATTGTATTGCTAAGCTAGTTTTTCGGCTAGTTATGATTGATGTTCTCTCAGGCTTTAATTGGTTGCTTTAGCTTATGTCTTGGGGATCAACGTCTACCGACCAGCGAACACGCCTGGCCAGCGATGAATTTTCAACCTTGAGGCAGAGTCTTTTTATTAGCCCTTGGAGCTCCCCGCGGTCTGCGCAATAGATACTAAGTATATGTCGAAAGCGATCATTGCGCCTTTCCATTGTTGCAGGCAACGGCCCTAGGTAGTTAACTTCTGTATTTTTAGGGGGTAGAGATTCTGCGCATTGCCTATAATATTTTAAAAAATCAACTGCCGCCGCGTTATTTGTAGCCTCAGACCTAATGATGGCCATGTATCTGTATGGTGGAAGCCGAGCAAGTTTTCGCTCTTTGCGGATCTCTTCACTAAAACCTTCGTAGTCATTTGATATCAGGGATGAAATAAAGGGGTGATCGCAATAAAGGCTTTGTAGTATAACAATCCCAGATTTTTCGCCTCGCCCTGAGCGACCAGCAACCTGAGTGATAAGCTGACCCATTCTTTCTGGTGCGCGGAAATCAGGACTGAAGAGTCCGCCATCAGCATCTAAAATTCCGACTAATGTGACGTTAGGAAAATGATGCCCTTTGGCCAGCATCTGTGTTCCTATCAATATACAAGGATTTCCTTTATTGATTTGAGCCAGCACTTCTTTCATGGCAAGTTTTCTGCGAGTGGTATCGCGATCCACTCTTAAGATTAGTGTATTTGGAAACAAGGCTTTCAGTATGTCTTCGCTGCGCTCAGTGCCTTGGCCAATGCACTCAAGCTGTGAGCTGTGGCAAAAGGGGCATTTTGAGGGTATTGGGCTCATACGCTCACAGTGATGACATACTAAGCGATTAGGTGTTCGATGCACTGTTAGCCTTGCTTCACAGCTGGAGCAATTAGAAATCCATCCGCACTCATGGCAGGTTAGGGTTGGTGCAAATCCTCGTCGATTTAAGAAAATCAACACCTGATCTCCTTCTGACAGTGCTTGAGTTATAGCCTCAATCAACTCTCGTGAGTAACCGTTAGTTAATTTGGACTTACGAATATCGACAGGGGTCCAGCATGGAGCAGAAGCTTTGCCGGGACGACGGGATAATACCAGCTTGGTATACCGGTTTTTTTCACAGTTATATAAAGATTCAAGAGATGGTGTGGCGGAGCCTAAAATCAAGGGAATAGATTCTTTTTGCGCGCGAATAACAGCTAAATCTCTAGCGGAATAACGATAACCTTCCTGTTGCTTGTATGAGCTGTCATGTTCTTCATCGACAATTAATAGCCCAGGTGATTTTAATGGTGTAAATATTGCTGATCGTGTACCAAGAACAACAGACGCTTTTCCTGTGCGTGCTGCATCCCATGCGAGACCCTTCTCCCTGTCGGTTAGACCAGAGTGCAGTACAGCGATACGGCAGTTAAAGCGTTGTTTGAAACGATCAAAAGTTTGTGGGGTGAGGTTAATTTCAGGGATCAGAACTAACGCTTGTTTCCCGCAACGAACTACTTTTTCAATAGCCTGAAGATAGACCTCAGTCTTTCCGCTACCAGTTTCTCCAAATAGCAGGTAGGGGTTAAAACTGGTTGCATCAATGCTACTTAGGGCTGCTTTTTGCTCTAAATAAAGATCAAGGGGCTGCTCAGCGAGAAGATCATTCTTGCCATGCACTGTACTGACCTTTTCTGATACATTGGTCAGCGCGATTAAATCTTTCTCTGCTAGCTGTTTTAACGCAGGAAATGAAATTTTTCGCCGCCTAAGGTCATTCTGGCTTATGACTTCCTCAAGGTGAAATAAAGCAAGAATTTCTTGCTGCCTCGGGGCTCTACTGAGTTGCTCGAGGGAAAAATTTTGTCCCTGTTCTGTGATGCGCCAGTGCTTTATTGTCTGAATAGGCAGATCCTCTCCTTTTCTTAGCAGGGCTGGGAAGGAATGGAAAAGGGCATCTCCAATAGGGTGTTGATAATAGTTAGCCGCCCAGACGTATAATCGAAAAAGATATTGAGGAATTAAAGGTTCATTATCAATTATAGATGCAATAGGCTTAAGTCGAGATAGAGGAAGGTCGCTAGTATTGTCAATCATCACGATAATACCGACGATTTTTCGATGCCCAAATGGAACGAAAACCCTTGTTCCGGCGCGCAGAATTTTGCTATCCGACACTTCGTTTTGCGCTACCGGGGAAAGATAATCAAACAAGCGCCTTAATGGTGATGGTACAGCTACGCGATAGACTGTCTGTTTGTTGTTAGGGTTTATCATTGTCGAGTATTTTCTTTAAAACCTTGAATGCACAGTAGTTTCTGGTAGTATGCCTTTTCGGTTAAAAAGAGACATATGGTGCCTAACAGTATGATGATTGGGTGGCGGTATGCAAGACATTGAGGCAATGAAAACATGAAAACAGATATTCATCCAAATTATGGCAATATGACAGCAACATGCAGTTGTGGCAATGTTATAGCTGTGGGTTCAACAAAGGCTACTACCATTCATCTTGATGTGTGTTCTTTATGCCACCCTTTTTATACCGGCAAGCAAAAAACTGCAGATACAGGCGGACGTATTGATCGATTTAATAAGCGATTCGCTGGGCGGTCTGCCAAGAAATAATATTATTAATTCCTGTCTCTTGAGGCAACTGATTCGGGCTCTTGGTTAATTTCTTGAGCCCGTTTTTTTTGCTTAAACTCTATATATCTTTTTGTTTTTTTTCAGTATTTCTTATATTGAGTCTTTTGATAGGATGCTAGATGCTGATACAGTATGTTTTTGTATATTGGAAGAAGGAGATTTTAAATGCTAGAAAATGACTATTATTCGCAAGAAAATCATGGCCCATACACTCTTTTTAATCTCGGTGATTTCAAGCTAGAAGACGGCGGAATGATAAAAAATTGCCAACTCGCCTTCACTACTTTTGGCAAATTAAACCCTCAGAAAAGCAATGCAATTCTTATGACCACCTGGTACTCGGGCACGAGTAAGATTATCGAGCAAGTTTATGTGGGAAAGGACCATGCTATTAATCCAGATAAATACTTCATTATTGTAGTGAACCAAATTGGCAATGGACTATCTACATCGCCCCATAATATCCCAACTCCGAATGGAATGGCATTGTTTCCAAAAGTACAAATAGGGGATGATGTTCGCGCCCAACATAAGTTAATTACAGAGATGTTTGACTTAGACTCCTTGGCTCTTATTGTGGGTGGTTCTATGGGTGCCCAGCAAACTTGGGAGTGGGCTGTACGCTATCCTGAGATGGTCAAGCGTGCTGCCGCTATTGCTGGAACGGCTAAAAATACATCACATGATTTTTTGTTTACAAAAACATTAAATGAAGCAATTACTTCAGACCCAGCTTGGGAGAATGGTTTCTATAAAAAGTCTAACGCAGTATGCGAGGGGTTGCGCCGACATGCAGATTTATGGTCTGTGATGGGTTATAGCACTGAAATGTTCAAACAAGAATTATGGCGTGATATTGGATTTTCTTCTCCTGAAGAATTCTGCGAGGGTTTTACTCAGGCTTATTTCGCACCCATGGACCCTAATAATTTGTTGTGCTTGGCTTGGAAATGGCAGCGAGGCGATGTAAGCAGAATAACAGGCGGAGATCTTGAAAAAGCGCTAGGCCGAATCACTGCTAAAATGTATGTAATGCCCATTAATACAGATATGTTTTTTCCACCCAAGGACTGCGAAGATAACCAAAAAATGGTAGCAAATAGTGAGCTTAGAGTGATTGAGACCAGCTGGGGTCACCTGGGATTACTTGGTATGGATCCTTTGTACATAGAGCAGATTGATCGTCACTTGGAAGAGCTGCTAGCAGCATCCGTTTAGCGAAAAATAATTAGGGTCTATTGGAAAAAGATTGCGGTATTCTAGGTTGGAGATCAAGCCCTTTATTTTTTTTGGGGCCTAAAATCTTCTTTGAAGAGCTAAGTTTTTTCGGTTTTATTATTAATCCCGAGTCGGGTATATTGTGATTGGGCTCAAAACCATCGATTATTTTTCGAGGTAATACTCTTTTAATGAGCACTTCAATCTCATGTAGTTCTATGAATTCATCTGCACTCACCAAAGATACAGCTTGCCCTGACAGCCCCGCTCTTCCAGTCCGACCAATTCTATGGATGTAGTTTTCTGCAATAGTAGGTAGATCAAAATTAACTACTTGCTGAAGTTTCTCAATGTCCAGCCCTCGAGCGGCTACATCTGTAGCAATAAGTATGGCTGTGATACCACTCTTAAAGTTGGATAGAGCTTTAATCCTAGAGGCTTGGTTTTTGTCCCCATGAATTGCAGCAGCTTTTAGCCCCTTAGTATCGAGAAAACAGGCAAGTGTATCCGCGCCTTTTTTTGTTTTAGTAAAAACAAGAACCTGAGTCCAACCATAAAGAGAGATCAGCTTTACTAGCAGGTCAGGCTTAAGTTTCTTGTCTACTGGAACAATCCATTCTTTGATACTGGTGGCCGTTGTATTTTCCGGAGAAACTGATATTTCAATGGGATTTTCAAGCAATTGAGCGGCAAGGTTTCGAATATCAGCAGAAAATGTGGCTGAAAACATTAAATTCTGGCGATGATTTGGTAGTAGAGAGAGAATCTTGCATATATCCTTTGTAAAGCCGAGGTCCAGCATGCGATCGGCTTCATCTAGAATTAGTATTTCCAGCTGTGGAAATTTGACTGCATTTTTATTATATAGATCTATGAGTCTTCCGGGAGTTGCTATTAGAATATCAGCCCCTTTGCGAAGGGACATCATCTGAGGGTTTATTTTTACCCCACCATAAACTACGATTGTTCTTAAAGAGAGGAATCTGCCATATTGAGACGCATTTTCTCCCAGCTGAATAGCTAATTCTCTTGTGGGCGCCAGTATAAGTGATCTAGCTTGATTGGATTTTGCTTTTACTCCCCTCGTTAGCAGTTCAAGCATTGGAAGTACAAAACCAGCTGTTTTTCCAGTCCCAGTTTGTGCGGCAGCTATAATGTCTTTGCCTTGCAAAATTAGTGGGATTGATTTGGTTTGGATGGGGGTTGGACTAAAGTGCTGTTCTTCCTTTAAAGCTTTTAGTATCTCTGTGGATAGGCCAAAATTGGCAAAACTCATAGCATGTACTCGTATACTTTAAAAAAGGTATGGCAATAATTAGGTGATTGCAACTGTAAAAATCGAATTTTTATTATGAGCGCAACCTGCAGAAAATTTATTATACATACAAGAGCAGGTATATGCTTTTATCTTAGAAAGTGAGCAACAAGAAAAATGTAGTATTCTTGGATCGATATTAAGATAATTCTTTCTACGTGTAAAAATTGCCATATTTAATTGACTCTTAGCCAAGAACAGGGAATTTCAATGAAAAGTGTATTGCATTATTTTGGTTTGATTTTTTTAGCTCTATGGGCGGCAGCCTCTTATAGTGCCTCCATTGAAGAAGCATACGATATTATTAGAAATGGCAATCCTGAGGTCGGGTATAAAATGCTTCTTCCCTTTGCAGAAAAAGATGATCCCAGGGCTTACTATGGGATTGCTCTTCTTTATAAGGACGGCTGGGGTGTACAGAAAAATAGTAAACAAGCCATAGATTTTTACCAGAAAGCCGCGGATCGGGGGCATCAAAGAGCAATGTTTGATTTGGGGATGTTTTATCAAAATGGATATTTAGTTAAACAAGATTATGTTGAAGCGATTAAATGGTATGAAATGGCCGCCAATAAAGGCTATGCAGCAGCAATGTATGGCTTAGGGGGGCTTTATTTTAATGGCCTTGGTGTTAAAAAAGATCAAGATTTAGGGAAATCTTGGTTCACTAAAGCCGCGAGTTCTGGTTTTGCCCCAGCCATTGAATTTCTTGATGAAGCATATAATTTTGGAATGTCTTCAAAAAAATAATATTTATGTATAGGAAGAATAACGTTCGGTTATAGCAGTAATTTCCCTGATGCGATAGTATCGTGTTAAGTCTTTATTCGTAAATAATGGTTGCCATGCCTGGTTGGATACATAGTGCTAAGGAGGGAAGTATTGATGATGAAGTTAGGTGTACCTAAGGAAGTATTTCCAGATGAAAAAAGAGTAGCGGCAACACCGGCCTCTGTCCTGAAATTAATTAAGCTTGGTTATGAGGTGGCTGTAGAGTCGTGCGCTGGCATGGCGGCACACTATGACGATCAAGCTTATACTGATGTAGGGGCCTCAGTATTGACTGAAACCGAAACGCTTTGGAGACAATCTGACTTTATTTTAAAAGTACGCGCACCCATGACTCATCCAGGTCTAGGGGTCCATGAAGTGGACCTGATGAAACAGGGCGCCTATATCGCTAGTTATATATGGCCTGCTGAAAATTCAGAACTGCTAGAACAATTTTCCTCAAAAGAGGCTACGGTTTTTGCTATTGATAGCCTCCCTCGTATTAGTCGTGCACAAAAAATGGATGCCTTGAGCGCGATGGCTAACATTTCTGGTTATCGTGCAGTCATTGAGGCTGCAAGCTATTTCGGACGTTTTTTTACTGGCCAAGTTACAGCTGCTGGTAAAGTTCCTCCAGCAAAAATCATGGTCATTGGTGCCGGTGTAGCGGGATTGGCTGCAGTGGGAACAGCCAACAGCATGGGAGCCATCGTACGTGCATTCGACACTCGATTGGAAGTGAAAGAGCAAGTTGAAAGCATGGGTGCTCAATTTCTAGAGCTAGATTTTTCGGATGAAGATGGTGGGGGTGGCGGAGGTTACGCCAAACAGATGAGCGATGAATTTATCGCAGCTGAAATGGCATTGTTTGCTGAACAAGCAAAAGAAGTTGATATTATTATTACTACAGCGCTTATTCCGGGAAGACCGGCTCCTAAACTTATCACTGAAGCCATGGTTCAGTCTATGAAGCCAGGAAGTGTAATTGTCGATTTGGCTTCGGAACGTGGTGGTAACTGTGAGCTCACTGAGCCAGGAAATGTAGTAGAGCGACATGGAGTTACCCTTATTGGTTATACCGATCTACCTAGTCGTATGGCGAAAGTTTCTAGTGATTTATATGGAAGCAACTTGGTTCACTTGCTGTCTGATCTAACTCCAGATAAAGATGGAAATCCTCATGTAGATATGGAAGATGTGGTGATTCGCGGGGTTACAGTTGTTAATGGTAAGAAAGTCACCTGGCCACCACCGAAGGTTGAGGTTTCGGCTGCACCGTCCTCTGCTGCAGCAAAAGAAGCAATTGAGGCTCCTGCGGTAAAAGAGCCTACTTTTTTAGATAAGTGGCTTGGCAAAAGTGCTCTTTTGGCTTTTACTTTGGCTGTGTTGATAGGTATTGGGGGTTATGCTCCAGAAAGCTTTCTAAGTCACTTCACTGTCTTCGTGCTAGCCTGCTTTATTGGTTACCAGGTTGTCTGGAACGTCACAGCGTCATTACATACGCCGTTGATGAGCGTAACTAATGCTATAAGCGGTATTATTGTGATAGGAGCGATCCTTCATTTGATTGCCGCCGAGAATGGTACTGTTGGTGTTATGTCTTTTGCTGCAGTTTTGATTGCAACTATTAATATAGCTGGTGGGTTCAGAGTGACTCATCGCATGCTTAAAATGTTCCGCAAATAGGAGGCGCATATTTATGGGTACAGGATTCGTTAGTGTGGCCTATGTTTTGGCCAGTGTGTTATTTATTCTCAGCTTGGGCGGCCTAAGTCATCAAGAGTCGGCTCGTCGGGGTAATCTTTTTGGAATAGCAGGGATAGTTATTGCTGTTGGTGCAACTATCGCTGGTGTCAATATTGGTATTGGCGGAATTTCGACTATTGTTTTAGCATTAGTTATTGGTTCTATTGCAGGGTTGTTTCTCGCTAATAAAGTAGAAATGACTCAGATGCCACAACTAGTAGCTCTGCTGCATAGTTTTGTTGGTTTGGCGGCAGTTTTAGTGGGATTTTCGGGACATCTTGAGCCGCTAATTGCAACTTCTGGCGCTGAGCATTCCATCAAGATGGTGGAGATATTCTTGGGTATATTTATTGGTGCTATTACCTTTACAGGATCATTGATTGCTTGTGGGAAGCTTGAAGGATTGGTATCTAGTTCCGCCTTAACTCTTCCAGGAAGACATGCAATGAACCTTGTGGCTTTGGGTTTAGTGGTTGCTTTAGGTGCATGGTTTCTCGAGACAGGGAGCCTGTCAGCCCTGATTATTATGACATGTGTGGCATCTGTATTAGGCATCCATCTTATTTTAGCTATTGGCGGCGCTGATATGCCAGTCGTAGTATCTATGCTGAATAGCTACTCTGGTTGGGCGGCCGCATCCATTGGATTTATGCTAGGTAATGACCTGTTGATTGTTACTGGAGCGCTGGTTGGCAGTAGTGGCGCTATTCTTAGCTACATCATGTGTCGTGCGATGAATCGTTCTTTTATGAGTGTTATCTTGGGTGGTTTTGGTCAGACATCCGGAGGTTCAGGTGCTGCTGTCGTTGATACTGATATGACAGTGCAAGAATCCTCTATAGAAGAGGTATGTGAAGAGCTGGCTTCTGCTCAATCTGTGATTATCGTACCGGGCTACGGCATGGCTGTTGCTCAAGCGCAAAGCGCAGTAGGTGAAATCACGAAACTTCTTCGTGATAGAGGGATAATGGTGCGATTTGGTATACATCCTGTAGCAGGGCGTTTGCCGGGGCACATGAATGTGTTGTTGGCGGAAGCTAAGGTGCCGTACGATATTGTATTGGAGATGGATGAGTTGAATGATGATTTTCCGACCACTGATGTGGTGCTAGTGATTGGTGCGAATGACACTGTCAACCCTTCTGCTATGGATGATCCGAATAGCCCTATCGCCGGTATGCCTGTTCTAGAAGTCTGGAAGGCCGCTCAAGTAGTAATATTGAAGCGTGGGATGGCTTCAGGTTATGCCGGTGTTGATAACCCTCTCTTTTTCAAAGACAACTCACGCATGCTGTTTGGCGATGCTAAAGATAGCGTTGACAAATTGCTTGGAGGCTTGAGAGCTGTTTAATACTAAAAAATAAAGCGCTTTGTTTTTTAAAATTCAATGAAGCAGGGCGCCTTGTTTATTTTTTGAGCATGTTGGTCCATATTGGCTCTACAAGGTATGTTGGTAGCAGCTTAAAATATCGAGAATGCTAGTGAATCAGATTAATCCACAAAAACTGCTTAACAGTAAATGGACAGCCATTAGGCCAGAAAATAACGAAAAACATTTCATAGTTACAAAAATCCAATTTGATGAGCAAGGAATCGTTACTGTTTGTTCTATAGAGTCGGTTTTATCAAACCGTATGATGTCTCTGTGCTGGAGGGATCTAAAAGACCAGAATGCTTGGGCGCATGGTTGGATATGAAGACAATTCTTGTAAACGATAAGATGCAAACTGATTACTCATATGATCTAGTTGCTCCTATGGGTAAAAAATTTAGCGCTATTTTTGAGCCACAACTTACTCCAAAAGAAATGTTAGCTTTAGGAGTATTTGGTGGAAAATACATGAATGATTGTAGGGTCGAATTTCCTAGTGATTGGTTTGCTGAAGCAAGGCTGAGTCAGACTGAGAAGAATATTGGCTTAAATTATTTTTCTGTAGATGCATCTCAACCACTGAGCGAGTGGAATAAAAAGGGGTGGATACATCCTCAAGATCCTCGAGGCTGGTTTCAGTGGTATTGTCGATATTACATGGGCAGGAGAACGCACGATGAAGACCTCCGGCAAATCAAGCGATGGAGGGCGTTTAGTCGACACGCAGGGGCAGTAAAAAAATATTGCGAGCCTTATGACTTGAGCTGTAGAAAAAAACAAAGGCAGGCTTTATTGCATTGGGCTTACGATTCTAGAGATATGTAAAATATTCTTAGGATTACTGTAAATAAAAAATTATTAAATAATTTTCATTTTGTCTTTAATAACACTCCAAAGCCATCACCTTTTCCAGTAAGAGGCCGGGCTTCTTTTGATCGCTTCGTGACTGCAGTTTTAGACTTCCCTTTTTTAGAATTTTTAGCACCCTTTTTCTCAAGCTTCTTTTTCTTTGTGCCGGCTATTTTCCCAGAATTTTTAAGATTTTTTGGGCCGCTATAGCTGGCTGTGAGCCCCTTAACTATTCTTCGCTCAAAACGGATTTTCAGGTAGCGCTCGATGCTAGACATTTGATTCCAGTCGTTGGCCTCAATTAAGGTAATCGCCTTACCTTTTTCTCCAGCACGACCGGTTCGCCCAATACGGTGTATATGTTCATCTCCAGATAGCGCAAGGTTGAAATTGATAACTAACTCTACATTGTTAATGTCTAATCCGCGGGCTGCCAGATCGGTAGCAACAAGTATCTCTATGCTGCCTTGACGAAATTTATGTATGATTTGTTTTCGGTCGCTTTGGGGTATCTCGCCGTGGATACAAGCAGATCGATATTTTTTAAAGCTCAACAAGTTGCTGAGTTGTTGGCACTGTATTCGGGTTTTACAGAAAATAAAGACTTTCTGTGCTTTCTCCTCATTGATCACCGCTTCAACCAACGCTTCTTTATGTTTTTTGTGATCACACAAAATAATTTGTTGAATGATTTGTGGAGGAAGTTGTCGAGAGGGATCAACTTCTATAAATTTTGGATCCATAAAGGTTGCTTTGATCCGCCCAAGCTCTTTGTGGTGAAGTGTTGCTGAAAACAGTAAATTTTGCCTCTCTTGGCTACAGCTTGCTGCAATCGTATGCATATCAATAGCAAAACCCATATCAAGCATTCGATCTGCTTCGTCCAATACCAGAATCTCTAGATCATTAAGATCGGGCGTCCCTCTTTCAATATGCTCCACCAGCCTCCCTGGAGTTGCTATGAGAATTTCTGGATTTTTTCTGAGAGTTGCCACCTGATATTTAAATGCTTCCCCTCCAATAATGAGACCGCATTTAATGTAAGTGAAAGATGCTAGCTGCTCTAGATAGTTTTTTGTTTGCAATGCTAATTCTCGCGTGGGAAGCAAAATAAGAGCACGAGTGCCAGACTGAGGGGCGTCCTGCATCAAGATGCGCTGCAATATAGGTAGTAAAAATGCCGCAGTTTTTCCGCTACCCGTCTGCGCTGACACCATTAGGTCTTTACCTTCTAGTATTAGTGGAATTGCTTGTTCTTGAACATCCGTAGTCTCAGTTAAAGCCATTTTGTCCAAGGCTTTAAGGAGTTGTTTGTGTAGAGAAAGAGAGTGAAAAAGAGTCAATGGAGCCTTCCTGAGCTAATGTGTCTGATTTATGGTTAAGTTAAAACAATTAGTAACTTCTTAATATTTAAGCGGACTATTTTTTTTTACGATTAATAAAGTCTAGAGTTGTTGGGATTATATTTTTTATAGAAGAAAGCTTCCCCATCAGTTCTTCTCCCATTACCAACAGGCAGGGGGTTAGAGCAAGAGTTAGCAGAGTGGCAAACGCCAACCCTCCGGCAATCGCACTAGCCAGTTGTGTCCACCATTGTGTAGAGGGAGCACCAAAGCTAATACTGCGGTCAAAAAGGTCTATATTCATGGCCAGCACCATAGGCATTAACCCAAGGACGGTAGTAAAAGCCGTTAAAAATACAGGACGGAGCCTTCTTCGGCCGGTTTCGAGGGCAGCATCAATGGGATTGAAGCCATTTTTACGCATGCGATTATAGGTATCTATCAATACTATGTTGTTGTTAACTACAATACCGGCCAATGCGATAATACCTAGTCCAACCATGACTATTCCGAAGGGTTGCGCTGTTATGAGGAGTCCTAAAAGCACTCCTGTGGTAGAAAAAACGATAGCAGATAACACTAGAAGCGCTTGGTAAATAGAGTTGAACTGGGTAACCAAAACTAAAGCCATTAGTATTAATGCCGTCAAAAAAGCACCAAGAAGAAATTGCATGGCTTCCCGTTTTTCTTTATCTTCCCCTTTAAAATGGATGTATACCTGAGAATCCGGGTTAGTGGATTTTAAAATTTTCACCAGTGCTTTGAGTTGCGTATCTGGCAGCACATCTTCAGCAACATCGGCTTTTAATGTGATAGTTCGATGCGCGTTAACTCGGGTGATGGAGCCACTCTTTGGAGCCGGCTGTATAGTTACAAAATTTCTGATGGGAATCATCCCGGCCGCTGTGGAGATACGTAATTGATCCAATTGGCCTAAATGACGATCGCTGGCGGGGAATCTAACCATAACATCCACCTCATCATCGTTGTCATCTGGACGGTAATCCGTCACTTTTATGCCTGAGGTAACCATTCTTATTGACTGACCAAGTGTTGCTATGTCTGCGCCATAACGAGCAGCTAAAGCTCTATCAACTTCAATCTGCCATTCAATTCCTGGCAGGGGTAAATTATCTTCAATATCTACATAGCCGCCCTGATCCTCCATAAGTTGACGAATTTTTTTCACAGCAGGTGGTACTCGAGAAAAATCATAAGCATTAAATTCAAGATGTATTGGCTTGCCTGCTCCTGGACCATCTTTGGATTTACGAAATTCAAGTTTAATGCCTGGAATACCCGAAGTCAGTTCTCGCATTTCATTGAAAATCTGTACAGCGGGCCGCCTTTCATCCCAATTTAGAAATTCTAGTTGAATAGTTCCAATGACATCCGCTGCAGTATCTTTTCGATTCTCTTTGTTGAATGAGCGAGCATATACTGAGCGTATCTCTTTCATGCCTGATATTTGATCCTCTACTTTTCTGACAATCTTATCTTTTTCGTATATTGAAAGATCGCCTCTAGCTTGGATTTGAATTAAACCAAATTCAGGCTCAACTTCAGGGAAGAACTCGAGGCCTTTACTCAAGAATCCATATAAAATAAAAACACTTGTCATTACAGCAAGAGCTATTCCTAGGGTTTTTACCGGCATTTTCAAAAGTTTTCCCAGAAACCAGATATATTTTTCTGTGATAGGCCCACTAACTGCCTTGCTCGCTATTTTGTTTTTTTGGTTAATAGCTTTGCCCAACACAGGAATAAAAATTAACGCCATGGATAAAGAGGCAATTAAAGCAATGATTACTGTGATGGGCAAAAATTTCATAAACTCTCCCACCATGCCAGGCCAAACAAGCAACGGCATAAAGACTGCGAGGGTAGTGATGGTCGAGGTGGTTATTGGCCAAGCCATTCGTTTCGCTGCAGAGAGGTAGGCCTCTTGCGGCAGCATCCCTTCATTCATTCGCCTGTCAGCTAGCTCAACTACAATGATTGCACCATCAACTAACATACCAACCACAAGGATAAGGCTAAATAGAACTACAATGTTAAGAGTGTAACCGAGAGTATTTAATACAAGTATTGCTGCAAGAAAGGAGCTCGGTATCGCAAGACCAACTAGCAAAGCAGAACGAAATCCTAGGGCAGCAATCATGATAATAACAACAAGAATGATTGCTGAAAGAATGTTGTTTTGTAGGTCGTTCAGCATGGCTCTAATTTTGTTTGATTTGTCTTGCATGTAACGCACTTCTAGCGAAGCTGGTAGTAATTTTCGTTCGGCTTCAACAAGTTCTCTGACATCATTAATGGTTTCAATAATGTTAGCGCCAACTCGCTTCTTGATTTCTAACGTTACGGCAGCCTGTCCTCCAACTCGTGCAAAACTTGACGGATCTTTATAGCTTCGTTTGATGCTAGCAACTTCGCCAAATGTGACCACGCGATCGCCTTCGACTTTGACCGGCATACTTAACGCGTCTTCCATATTTTCGATAACACCTGGTACTTTGAGCACCAGTCGACCAGCTCCGGAGTCTAATGCTCCAGCTGCCACTAAAAGATTGTTATTGCGGATAAAAGAGAAAAGCTCCTCATATTTTACTTGGTACGTCTCCATGACAGCTGGATCTACCACTATCTCAAGAATTGCTTCTCGATCACCGCCAATGTTTGCCTCTAAGACGCCGGGTAATGATTCAATCCGATCCTTTAGGGATCGAGCGATCCCAACTAAGCTGGTTTCAGGCACAGGGCCAGATAAGGAGACAGTCAGCACAGGAAATAAAGCCACATTTATCTCTATTACATCTGGCTCATCTGTATCGTCTGGAAGTTCCGTTTTGGCTGTATCGACTTTTTCTCGCACATCTGATTTAGCTTTTTTACTATCAAATCCTGCACTAAATTCAAGTTGAACTGAGGCGTATCCCTCTCCAGAAGTGCTCCTCATTTCCTTCAGTCCTGTTATGGATTGTAATTCTTTTTCCATCGGTTTAACGAGTAGTCGTTCGGCGTCCTCTGGTGAGATGCCTTCATGTCTCATAGAGACATAAATAAACGGAATAGCAATGTCTGGCTCAGCCTCTTTGGGTATATTCTGATAGGCAGTGGCGCCAAAAATTAAAACAAATAGTAAGCCAAGAAGAACAGTTCTACTGCGTGAAAATGCGAGATCAATGATCGTCATCGGAATAACAGCCTCAAGATGGGGGAACCCCTTTCACAGATTCACCCTCGTTAACAAATCCGTGACCCTGAGTGATAATTCGCAGCGTATGAGGCAGGCCTGTTATCCAAATTCCTTTTGCTTCTGTACGCAGGAGCTGAACGGGATGGAAATTAACTAGGCCTTTTTCAGTTATAGATTTTACTCCCACATTACCCTGGACATCCAAGGAAAGACTTGCTGCGGATATAAAGTGAGCAGTCACATATCCTGTGGTGATATGCATTCTAGCACTAGCCCCAGACTTAAGCGTTCTAGCAGGATTGATTAGTTCTGCCTCCACCTTGAAGCTATGGGTTTTTTCGCCTCCAGCGTTGGCAATATAACTGAGTTTGCCTTTAGCTTCCTGTCCGTCTAGCAGGTGAACCTTGACCGCTTGCCCAAGACGTAGTTTTCCGACACTTTGTTGTGAAACATAACCTACCGCTTTGACTGTTGATTCATCTAAAATAAGAGCGAGAGCGTCCCCTTTTTCGACATGACTTCCAACTTCCACCATACGGTCTTCCAGTACTCCGCTAAATGGTATTTTAATTAAGATATTTCCTCGTTCTGACACCATCTTTCTAAGGTTCTTTTCAGCTATTGCAGCTTCATTGCTGGCTGTCTCGAGCTTAGGCTTTATGGAGGGATTGCTGAGCGCTAGTTCCCGTAGTTGTGATTCTTTATCTTTAGTCGCCGTCAGTTTTGCTTTAGCGCTAAAAAATTGAGCCGATCGATCTGCTGTAGCTAACCTAAAAAGAAGAGATCCATCTGCAAAAAAAGAGCCTTTTTCTCCTATAATTTTTAGCACATGCGCCGCAGTATGCGATCTGATTGTTATTTTTCTCAAGGGCCTTATATCACCTTGCACAACAATTTCATCTGAAATTTCTTGTGAGGTAATCTCTATAGCTTCTACAATCATTTTTTGCTTTAGGTCGGATAAATTTGATGAGTCGGGCACCTGAGTAGCAGAGAATAATCCACTAAGCATCCATAGCGCGACTACTGAGCTTATTATTAGTGAAAAGCGAATCGATTTTTTCATAATTATCTTTTAAGTATATTATTAAGTTATTCGATTAGCGCCCTAAGGGGCAAGTCTTTCGGCTCCCTACCGAAAGGCTGTTTTATCGGTAACGGGGAGATGTATTATGCAATACCTCTTATATTAAGAAGTGACCGAGGTTGTTTTATATGCTCATAATAGTATGGCCAAGCTTTTAATAAAATAATTATTAAAGCACAGAGAAAAGATTTACTAATGGCAGCGTTAAATTTGGCTATAATTCAAACATATTAAATAATAAATTATTGGGGTTATGATGCTTTTTCGAACTAGAAAAATGATTAGCGCTAGGGACTTAAATTCAAACGGCACTTTATTTGGCGGCCGAGTTCTGGCATGGATTGATGAAGAAGCATTTATATTTGCGACTTGTCAAATTGGCTCTGAAAAATTAGTCACTAAGCTGATTTCTAGGGTTGAATTTGTTTCCACAGCTAGAATTGGAGATATTGTCGAAATAGGTACCGAGCTAATCAGTCTCGGGACGACTTCGTTAACGCTATCCTGTGTTGTTAGAAATAAAAAGACTACCAAGGTTATCACCCAGGTTTCTGAATTAGTTTTCGTTCATGTTGATGAGGATGGTGTTCCGTCGCCGCACGGGATCACAAAACCTATTGATGATGTTGTGTCTAGCGGAAGAGGCTTTACGGCATAGCCTCTTTCTTTGATCCAAGCATGTTGAGAACAGCAACAAAATTTAGCTAGCTGGCATTTATTTTATGAAAAAACTTTCTCAGAATGAATATTTGGTAAAACGTCACAGGGCAGAGGTTGTTGAAGCGGATGGTTTTGGCGACAAAGTGTTATACCTTCCTGATGGAACTTACTTTAAGTTATTTAGACGTAAGCGATTAATTTCGTATTCGTTAGTTTTCCCATATGCGAAACAGTTTGCGCTAAACGCATTAAAACTAAAAAAACTTGGTATCCCCACCGTAACAGTTATCGATGTTTATCGTATCCCTTCAGTGCAGCGAACAGCTGTGCACTATGATGCTCTGGAGGGTTGCATACTGAGTTCTTTATCTTGTAAATTTGATGAGGATTTAATGTTTAAATTTGGTGAGTTCCTCAGATATCTTCACGATAACGGCGTCTATTTTCGCTCACTTCATTTTTCTAATGTGGTTCTTACCCCAGAAAATAACATTGGTATTATTGATATCGCTGACATATATTTCAAGGAGTTTTTAACTCGCTCGCTCTCTTTGAGGTTAAGAGTCAGAAACTTCAAGCATATTTTTAGGTATGCAGAAGACCAAAGAATTTTAAGCGAGAGGTTGGAAGCTTTTGAAAAAGGATATGAATCTAGAGGCCAATCAGTTGTTACACGTCAGATATTAGAAAATATGTGCATGAAAGATTTCAAATAATACTAAAATTGATTTAATTAAAAAATATTGAATGATTGAGATAATGTATTAGGTTCTGATTGTCAGGCATAAGGATGAATTTAAATGGTGGCACTTGGAAAAGTAGAAAAGATTTGGCGCTACCTTGTGAAAGGCATGCAAGGCGAAGTTTTTGCGGGTTTTGGTGGGGTGATGAAAAATATCATCAGAGTAACTGCGCTAATCTGGATAGTCGGGTTTACCAATACAACAGTTGCTGGTGAAACAGAAGGGGAGATTTTCGGTGGTAAAGCTTCTGGTTG
>CAJIZZ010000018.1 GCA_905181945.1 uncultured Porticoccus sp.
TAAGCCAAAATGGATGGACGACAGCAATAAAAGCAAAACCAAGCCGCAGAAAGGTGAATAAATCCAAACTATCGCCCCCAGTGAGACTAACAGGATATAAAGTGCATATAGTTTGATTTTAGCGCCCACTTTATCAGAGTGCTCCCAGATTATCTTACCATCAAGCGCCCCATGGCCAACACCAAGAGTACCAATAAGACACAGGGAGAGAAAAATAATAGTATTACCGATACCATTGAGTGATATGTTGATGTCTGCCAAAGAACTAGACTGCGATGTTAGGCATATATAAAGAATAACAAGAGAGAGAGAGATAAAGGATATTTGATGTCTGTTAATTTTGGTCATCATCTTTTACTTTAAAAAGCCCCTTAAGCATAAGCATTTTTGGCATACTTAATAATATGCCGATTAGGTCTGATCTTGAAGCCTCGTCTGACAGAAACCTAACAAGAGATGGCATAGATGCCCTTTCAAAAAGTGTCATAAACAAATAAGGCCCTTTTTCGGGATGACTATAGATAACATTGAGAAAAATTTTATCAAGCCAATTCAGCAAAAAGTTGGGCTTGTATTTAAATTGAGATATATTTCTCTCGTTAATATTCTGCAATTGTAATGTTAGCACCCAGTTAGCAATTCGCCTCATTGAGTATCCCGATGAGGCTCTTATCATTCCGGCGCCGGTGCCAATTCTTAAAATTCCTTGTTCCTCGTCAGGATCAATAACTGCCATGGGGATGATTGCTTTTTCCTGTCTTATAGTTTTATAAGATCCATATTTTTTTAGAAGTTTAGCGTGGCTGCTTTCAATTTTCTTAAGATTTGGTAACGATGAGAAAACTGTGGTTTCAACAAGCGCCCTCTTTTCTGAAAATGGAAGCAGGTAATTAAATTCAACTTCATCTTTGTTGTGACGGAATGACATTAACGTTACTTCATTAGGGTTAAATTGTGCCTGGTCAGTTTCTATTTCATGGCCAATAAAAGCTTGCTTGATAAATGATGACTTGATTTCATGAGGCTTAAAGTTGCTTCGACTATCAATAATACATTTTGTGTAATATGTTCCATTGGTTGTTGTTATCTCATGGGTGCCATTTCTGTGGATTATCCGGTCAACCTTTTCATTACTGATAGTTGTAACTTTTGGCGCGCAAGCCTCCGTTAGTTTTTTTAGGGTCTCTCCGCCATCAAAGCAAACATATTTATACGGATTAATATGTCTTTTGATTTCAGTACCGGCTTCATTGAGTGCTACCTTGCTCCAGATTTTTTTGGGCTTTAGATGGAATTGATCTGTGATGTTGTGCAAGCCAGGCCCCTCCCAAACACAGAAGGTTTGATCCTGTTTGATGCTGTTTTTTTGCTCTAAAAGTAGAATAGACTGATTAGTAGATTTCTTTATGTATTGACTCAAAAACATTAGGCTAGAGAGCCCTGCTCCAATAACGATTAGATCGTGTATATTTTTCATTCTATGTGTGCATCAGGAAGAGCTGCTAGGGGCCGATGAAGATCTTTGTTATGGTTGTCGATGCTTTTCTTCTTTTTCCACTGAAGAAGTACCTTAATTGTAATCAGAATTTTTTCAGCTTTATTTAGATAAACGCGCGAACTCTGATACGGTATTTTGTTGCTAGTAATTTTCCCACCAATAGCCTGGTAAAGTTTAGCTGCAATCATTACTGCTCTTGCAGTTTTAGGGGGCAGATGCATAATCCCTTTTTTACCGCTCTCATAATAACCATCTGCATAGCTCAGAAGCAGATTTCTTGTACTGTCAATCTTCCTTGCATCACTGTTGGATGGATTTTTAAATTTTTCAAGTGGTAGATTAATCATATTTTTTGGTAAATAAATTCTCTCTATTTCGGCATCCTCTCTAATATCGCGACATATATTGGTAAGCTGCATGGCAACCCCAAGATCAATAGCAAAATATTTTAACTGATGATCTTTTATTCCGATAACATCGCAAATCATCAAGCCTACGGCACCGGCAACTTGATAGCAATACACAAGCAATTCATCAATATTTTTGGGCTGATTGTATGCAATATCACTTGCCTGGCCCTTTAGGAATTCTCTAATAATAGCCTCTCTGGGTAAGATGCTTTTTTTCATTCCTTTAAATTCGTCAAAAGCGCCAGAGAATTTATCCTTCTCCCATGCATTGGCAATGGAATAAAAGTCTTCGTAGAAGCCATCCCCAGCAGGAGCATTATCTATTAAGTCATCTATGCGGCGACAAAATGCATAAATCGCATATAAGTGCCCAGCAGTTTTTTTTTCAAGAAACCATGTCGCCCAAAAAAAAGTCTTCCCGTGTTGTCTCATTACTCCTGAGTAGTTGCTCATGAGTATATAATCTTTTCAACTACTTTAGCGGAATTGATCACTCCAGGGACCCCAGCTCCAGGATGAGTCCCCGCCCCAACATAAAATAAGTTTTTGTATCTATCATCTTGATTGTGAGTTCTAAACCATGCTGATTGGGTTAAGATTGGAGCAATTGAGAACCCGCTACCAAAAGGTGTTCTATAGTTTTCTTTGAAGTCCTCCGGTGTCATTGAAAAGACTTCCCTCGCGTTTGTAGTAATTCCAGGCATGATTGTTTTGTCAAGTGCTTCTAATATTTTTCTAGAAAAGGATTCTTTAATCTCCCCCCAGTTTTGATTTCCTTTTAGGTTTGGCACTGGCACAAGAGCGTAGTAACTATCATGGCCTGTTGGCGCAAAAGACTTATCGGTGCATGTAGGCCTATGTAGATATATTGAAAAATCATCTGCCAAATGGTGGTTTTCAAATATATCCTCTAAGAGTTCCTTGTACCTAGGCCCCATCCAAATTGTATGATGAGCTACATTTTCGTAGCATTTAGTCGAACCAAAAAATAATACAAACAACCCCATGGAATGTTTTGCATATTTTTTTATTAGACGATTATGCATAGAAATCTTTTCATTTTTTAGTAACTCTGTTGATACTTGGATTGGATCAGCATTACTAACAACATAATCAAACGCTTTGCTTTCACCATTCGTAAAGTTAACTCTGGTTATTAGCTTCCCAGATGTAGAAAAGTGACTGACATCAGAGTCATAATTTATTTCAATGCCGTTGCGGATCATTAGTTTTTCTAGCTCTGATACCAGCTTGCCTGTACCACCCATGCAGAAGAAAATTCCCCATTTTTGTTCTAATGCATGAATTAGAGAGTATATGGAAGAGGTGGTAAAAGGGTTACCCCCTACTAGTAATGGCTGTATTGAAAATGCTTGACGTAAGTTGGGGTGCTTTAAGTGTTTAGATACGAAGCTGTACACAGACCGATAACCCTTCATTTTTATAATAGCTGGCGCATATCGAAGCATTGTTGTCAGTTTACCAAAGGGGTGGCCTGCTAATTTTTCATAGCCAAGCTTAAAGATTGCTTCTGACTCTTTGAGCATGTTGAAATAACCTGAAACATCCTCAGGGGATATTTCTTTAATCTGAGCAAGCATTTTTTCTCGATCTGGGCCGTAATCAAATTCAGTTTGATCATGAAAGTGGAATCGATACCAGGGGTCCAGAGGTCTGAATTCCAAAAAGTCTTCTAAATTCTCTCCAAACAAGCTAAATAACTCATAAAATAGATTAGGGGCTGTAATTACCGTGGGTCCAGCATCGTGCACGTAGCCGCCCCTCTCAAATACCTGAGCCCTTCCTCCCAGCTTGCTTAACCTCTCATAGATGGTTACTTGGTCGCCTTTTGCCCTTAGTCTTATTGCAGCAGCAATTCCACCAAACCCTCCTCCAATAACAGCAATTTTTTTCATATTAACTCTAACCTTTTGGCGATTTCATCTTTTAATGACTCAATAACGGGCTGAATAATTATAGGTAATCGATGTACATTATTCATGGCATTACTCAATATATGAGCTACTTCATTTTGTGATTCCTTAAAATGTTTTTTAGAGATAAAATCATTAAGTTTTTCTGGTTGACTGAATACAATCTCTTTTTCTGAGCTTGATAGCCCGTCTAAAACCCTGATAATCATAAAATTTGGATGCCCTTTAAGAAAGTCAGAAGAAGCTTCTTGTTCGCAACCCGTAATGTTTTCAATGTCGTTTAAATACTGATAGGCGAGCCCAAACTCGTTAGAAATTTCTTTTAAAGCTAAGCATTCATCTTCAGATAATTCTCTACATCGAAACATACCCATCATAGGCAATGCAATTAGCGGAGCTGTTTTTTCGATAGCTATTTTTCGACACTGATCTTTATCGAGGGTTCGGTGGTCCAAACTTACATCCAATGATTGCCCAAATATAATTTCTTTTACTGAGCATGACAGGAGTTTTAATAATATATTTTGATGCCAACCTTGTTCAATCTCGGTTAGCTTCCTAAATGATTCTGCAATTAAGTAATCACCAGTGCATATGGCGGCAGGAATACCAAACTCTTTCCACAACGATTTCTTTCCTCGCCGCATTGAGTCTTCATCGCAGATATCATCATGTAGAAGCGAGGCGCTATGGATAAGCTCGCATACTACTGCCCACTTAATGTAGGTTTGGCTAGACAACCCTAGGAGTCCACCAGAGGCCAATGCTAGCCTAGCTCTTATCCATTTTCCTTTGGATTCATTATGATGCTTTAACCAGTCAGATATAAAAGACTCTTTTACGTCAAAACTTTTAGCAAACTCTTGCTTCACAACATGAAGAAATTCATCTGCCTCTGGAGGCATATGGTATTTCATAGGTTTTCTCATATATTATAGTATAAAAAAACGCGCCACTTAGGCGCGTTTTTTCTGAAGCTCCCTGCTAATTAAGCACCAGCATCAGATTTGCGTTGAGCAATCATATAAATCATAACACCGAAGCCTGCTTTAGCAATAACATCAGCAATAGTATATCCAACTTGTACAGCTGGGTTAATTACCCCTAGCTCCAAGCTACTATTACCAAGCATTGGTAGAATAAATACTAATGGATAAAAGCACCAAGATAGGAGTGTTAAAGTTCTTGCATTAGCAACTAAGCCTTTAACATCAGCAGGCTGAGCTTCTATTGATGCGCTCAAACCTCCAATCAACTCTTTTACAATATAAAGGAAGGGGATCATTGCAGCAATCCACCACATCCAACGTTCATCACCTGTAGTGGCAACTTCACCTGGGTAACCCAGAATAATCATTAATGCTGAAGCGATTGCTAGCTTGGTGCCTTTAGAGTAAGTATCTTCTTTACTTAGCCTCATTACTAAAATTAGTTCTAGCAAAAGCAAAGGAACGGTTAATAGCCAATCAACATAACGATATGCGTCATTGAATGCTGCACCAGTTGAGGTTACTACGCCTTCTTTTAAAGAATATGCATGCTCGAAGCTTTCAAACATTCTAACGTAATGATAGAACGCGATTAAGCATACTAAGCCTGACAAAGTAAGCGCTGTTCTGTAGGCTGGAGCAACTTGAGAGCGCTGAGCAAACATGAACACTGTTGCTGCACCGAATGTTGCGATAGCAAAAGACAGCGAGTTAAACACAAGATTATAGCCGCCTAATTCCATTCTATTTCCCTTTAAGAAAATATAATTTTTATAATATCTTCTATAACCTGATTCAGATAAAACCATGGAAGGTATTATAAAAATTAGCGCTATAGGGCTAAATGAAGTGCCCCATAACGCCAAACTTGCTACTTGGTATTCGAACTACAGGTTATTAAGCCTTAGACGAAGAAGTAGCTGCTACCCAGATAACAACACCGAATGCAATCTTGTTAACAAAGTCAGCAAGGTTGTAAACAAGGTTTAGGGAACTTGCTGCATCTACAGACATAGTTCCATCTGCGCCAACACCTAAGAAGTAGCCTATTGGATAGATTGACCACCCAACAGTCACAATCAAGCGTAGTGCGTTGAAGGCAGTTTTACTTGCTTCAGTACCTTGAGACGCGCTGATTTCGCTAGCTTCACCTAGGAATATCTCGTAGATGATATAGATCCAACCAGCCATACCGATGGCGAATCCAAGCCAGATATTCATTGCTCCAACTTCTCCAAGATACCCACCGACTAGCATCACAACCGATGCAACCAGTAGCTTCCAGAACAAAGCAGCACGAACTACAGCTATAGCAGAAAGAATCAAGAAGAACTCGACAATCTGCAGTGGCACAGTCAATAACCAATCAACGTAGCGGAAAACTGTAGGGCTTGCACCTGTATCGACCCAAACTCCTCGCATGTAGAAGTAGTGAATCGCTGCGATACCAGTTACCATTGCGGCAACAGTTAATGATGTTTTCCACTTGCCTTCCGCGCGGTCGCGCTCAACAGTGAAAAAATAAGTTGCCGCAACCATTGCTGCGGAAATAATCCAGAAACTAACTCCTGTATAATCACTAGGATTCAAACCTGTCGTTTCCATGTTTCTCTCCCTTTACTATTGTTGTTTTAGTTACGTAACACACAAAATGAAGTCCATTATTGAAACTTCACGAAAGCCTTATAGTACAAGTCTCTGCTTGCTTAAGGGTTTACGCATAGTAAAGATGAGGTGCGTAAGCAGATTAGTCAATAATTTTTTTGTAAGTTTCAGCAATTAAATATACCTTTTTAAAAAATACATAATAATATCATATACATGTATTTTTTTTATCAATCTGATAGTTTTAATCTATGATTACTTACACATGCAAGCCTTGATTCAATGGATAAAGATCTACGCATGAATAAATAGATTAAATCCGCCTATTCTGGCAATATTATGAATATTAAAATTTCAACGTGTCTTCTGGGGTAATGATGTCTTTTAATAGCTTTCCTGATAAAAAAATTATAGCTAATTTAAGCGCTAAAATGCTTTTAGAAATAGGCGCAATTAATTTTAGACCAAATGATCCATTTATACTTACTTCAGGCAAGACTAGCCCTGTGTACATTGACTGCAGAAAGATTATCTCTTTTCCGAGAGTTAGGTCCGCCCTGATGGATTTTGGTGCCTCCATCATACTTAGGGATATTGGATTTGAGTCTATTGATGCTGTTGCGGGCGGCGAAACTGCTGGAATACCTTTTGCTGCTTGGTTGTCAGAGCGACTTTCCTTGCCAATGCAGTATGTGAGAAAAAAACCGAAAGGTTTCGGAAGGGACGCCCAAATAGAGGGCTTTATAACTGAAGGGTCGAAGGTTTTGCTGGTAGAGGATCTAACTACCGATGGCCAAAGCAAAATTCTTTTTTGTGACGCTCTTCGTAAAGCAGGTGCCCAGGTATCGGACACTTTTGTTATATTCTTTTATGACATTTTCCCCGAGACGCGTGAGAATTTGGCAAAAAATGGCGTTAACCTCCACCACCTTGTCACCTGGTGGGATGTTTTGGCTGTCTGCAAAGAGACTAGCTTTATAGATATTAGCTCTATTTCTCAAATTGAGAATTTTTTAAACTCCCCAGATGAATGGTCCCTAAATAACGGAGGAAAGGAAGTTTAATTATTTAATAATTTCATTATCTTATAATATTTTTATAATGTTATTTATTGTATTTTACAAAGCTATAATCAGCCATTTTTTCGTTCCCAGAACTAGTAACCACTATGATTAAATCACTTACGCCCGAACAAGTCGCTTTTATTGACAAAGAGCATATTTGGCACCCCTACTCTTCTTTGTTAGACCCAATTCCAGCCTATCATGTGGTCAGCGCCACAGGTGTGCGTTTGACTTTGTCGGATGGAATAGAGCTTATTGATGGCACATCATCTTGGTGGTCAACCATTCATGGCTACAACCACCCTATTTTAAATGAAGCCATAGTAACCCAGATGAGAAAAGTTGCTCATGTCATGTTTGGCGGCATAACCCATGAGCCAGCAGCCTTGTTGTGTAAAAAATTAGTTGATATAACTCCGATTGGTTTAAATAAAGTCTTTCTGTGTGACTCTGGGTCTGTGAGTGTAGAAGTTGCACTTAAGATGGCCCTTCAGTACTGGTCATCGCAAGGGCGCCATGATAAGTCTCAGTTTCTTAGCTTTAAGAAAGGTTACCATGGAGATACCCTGGGCGCGATGTCGGTATGCGACCCCCACAGTGGCATGCACTCTTTATTTGGAGACACTCTTGCCAAGCAATTTTTTGCAGAACCACCAGGCTGCAGTTTTGACGGTGTCTGGGAGGAGCACTTCTTGTCTGATGTTAGGCTGAAGCTTGAGAGGTGCAGTCAGACTATTGCCGCGGTTATTATAGAGCCAATCATGCAAGCTGCCGGCGGCCTTAATTTTTATTCTCCATCTTATCTAGCAGGATTGCGTAAACTATGTGATGAGTTCGATGTTTTGTTGATTGCTGACGAGATAGCTACTGGTTTTGGGCGTACAGGTAAGCTGTTTGCATGCGAATGGTCAAATATTACTCCTGATATTCTTTGTCTGGGGAAAGCGCTAACAGGGGGTTATATGACCCTAGCTGCAACGCTATGCACTAGCAAGGTAAGCGATACAATTTGTTCTGGAGGGTCTGGAATTTTTATGCATGGCCCTACATACATGGGGAATCCTCTTGCATGCGCTGTTGCAAATGCAAGTATTGAGTTGTTGCTTGGCAGTGATTGGGAGTCTGATATTTCGAGGATTGAAGCTCAGTTGTCTGATGAGTTGTCTGAGGTTGTTTCTTGCAATGCTGTAAAAGATGTTAGGTGCTTGGGGGCTGTAGGTGTTGTTGAAATGCTACATCAGGTTAATGTTGGGGAAATTCAAAAAGAATTTGTCGCGGAAGGCATATGGGTCAGGCCTTTTGATACCAGAATTTATATCATGCCGGCCTACAACATCTCCCCGAAAGACCTAAACAAACTTACTGGTGGAATTTCTAGAGTCATCCGCAAGGTCTTTCAATAACCTTGTCTTTGTTGGGCTATTAATGTGATTCTACGAACTTCCCTTTTCTAGTGAATATAAACCTACAGCCTTATTGAGCTTTTCTAAAAAAGGGACGCTATAAGTTCGAGCCTTCCTCGCTCCTTCACACAAGATCGACTCTATGTAATCTGGGGACTCCATTAGCTCGTTATAGCGGACTCTGGGACCCTCGATCTCTCCATTCACAAGCTCAAATAGTTGTTTTTTTGCTTCACCCCAAGCGATACCGTTTTCAAACTCTTTGCGCATATAGTCGGTCTGCTTCTGTGGCGCAAATGCTTTCCAGATCTGGAAAATAGCTGATGTTTCAGGATCCTTGGGTTCTCCTGGCTCCAACAAGTTTGTTTTGATCTTGTTGATATGTTTTTTTAGTTGATTTTCAGGCAAAAATAGCGGGATTGTGTTGCCGTAACTTTTGCTCATTTTCCGACCATCCAATCCTTGAAGTACAGCTGTTTCGCTATCGACGACAGCCTCTGGTAAAGAAAAGTGTTTCCCATAAAGATAGTTAAATCGCTGGGCAATATCGCGAGCCATTTCTATATGCTGTATCTGGTCCCTCCCTACAGGAACTTTCGTTCCATTAAACATTAGAATGTCTGCGGCCATTAGTACTGGATATGAGAATAACCCCATAGCTACACCAAAGTCATTATCTTCTCCGGAGTCTATATTCTTTTGAGTTGCATCCTTGTATGCGTGTGCCCTGTTCATGAGCCCTTTTGGAGCAATACAGTTTAGGTACCAGCATAGCTGGGGAATTTCTGGGATATCAGATTGACGATAAAATGCAACATTATTGGGGTCTAAGCCGAACGCTAGCCATGTTGCGGCAATTTCTTGGGTAGATTTATGAACAACTTGCGGATCCTGACATTTGATTAGAGCATGAAAATCAGCGAGAAAATAATAGGCGCTCACATCGTTTTGCTTGCTTGCGGCTATAGCCGGCCTTATGGCGCCGACATAGTTGCCAAGATGTGGTGTTCCTGTTGTAGTGATGCCTGTCAGCACTCTTTCTTGCTTATTTTTTGTTGTAGCTTTCATTGAAAATTCCGCTGATGTACTTTTTTGGATTATAGCGTTTTATAGGCCAAGGGGCACTTTATAGGTTCTATTTGAGCCAGATGATCCAATAGTTCCTTAAAGTTTCTCTATATCAAGAAAAGCGCTCAATGTCTGAAATAAATAGTATGCATCATTTGCTCCTGCAAGCTCACGAATTGAATGCATGGCAAATGTAGGAACTCCTACATCGATAGTTTTGACGCCAATATTGGCTGCTGTGATTGGCCCAATGGTGCTACCGCAAGGTATGCCTGCTCGGCTAACAAAATACTGGGTTGGCACGCTAATCTCTTTGCATAAGTTTTTTAAAAATGATGAGGTTGTGCTGTTCGTGGCATAGCGTTGATTCGCGTTAACTTTAATTACAAGACCTTCATTTATAACAGGAGCATGATTTTCATCATGCTTACTAGGAAAATTTGGATGTATGCCATGCGCGTTATCTGTGGAAATAAGGATTGATTGCGCCATTACACGTGACTTTTCCTCAGGTTCGCTATAGATTCGATCCAGCAAGGACTCAAGAAATGAACCATTCGCGCCTATTGCAGAGGTGCTTCCTACCTCTTCGTGGTCATAGCAAGCCAATACACTAGTTATTTGCTTGTTAGAATTCAGCAATGCTTGTAATCCGGCGAAACAGCTCAAAAGGTTGTCGAGTCTTGCGCTGGATATAAAGTCTTTTTTAAAGCCTATCAGAGCCGGCAGTTGGCAGTCATAAAAATAAAGATCATAATCCAGTATTGATACTGAACCTGAATGAGCTGATGGAGGCAACTCTTTAGCAAGGATTGACCTAAAGTCTTCTCTCGTATTCCCGCATTTATATAGTATTGGAAGCATGTCTGTTTGAGGATCAATAGAACGATTATTGTTTGCATCTCTATCTAAATGAATAGCAAGGCTTGGGATGATGCCAACAGGTCGCTTCATATCGATCAGCGATTCTTGTAACTTTCCCTTTTCTGTTTGGTAGCTTACTTTTCCTGCAATCGAAAGATCTCTATCAAACCAAGGGCCCAAAAGGGCTCCACCGTAGACCTCTACCCCGAGCTGATAGTAAGAATTTTTATATACTTCGGGCTGAGGTTTAATTTTTAAGCAGGGGCTGTCAGTATGCCCCCCCACCAAACGAATACCCGTCTCTACCGAGGGCTTCATACCAAAAATAAATACGATGATAGAAGAGTCGTTGCGGGTGACATAGTACCCGTTCCCATTGATTAACTGCCATCTTTCCTCTTCTTTGAGATGTTGAAATCCAGCTGCATCCAATGATTCCTGCATGTTCGCTACAACATGAAACGGTGTCGGTGAATTTTTAATAAAATCAAGTAGATGTTTATTATACTTCTTGTGATTCATGCCATTGTCCTAATTAATCTAAATCTTATCGTTGATTAAATTTTACTGCCTTGTGATCTTACAATATAGCCGAGTCTTAAGATGATTTTTCTTGCAAAAAATTATACTTAAGCGTTAATCACTATGATTAGCAAGAAAATGCCTAAGATAAGCCTATAAATTACAAATGGCATCATTCCTATGCGGTCAATCAAGCCAATAAAGAAATGTATGCATACATACGCTGCAACAAACGATAACAAAGACCCTATAGCTAGATCTCTCCATAGAATTTCAGACTGTTCGGCTAGCTGTGATACTTTGTAAAGACCGCTTAATAAAATGATTGGAATGGCCAAGAAAAATGAAAACTTGACTGCAGCAGTTCTCTCAAAGCCTAAGAATAGCGCGGCAGTAATTGTAATACCTGACCTTGATGTTCCAGGAATCAAGGCTAAAGCTTGCGCGCATCCAACAAACAGAGCAGATTTCCAGGTAAATGCGTAGATACCTTTGGATTTAGAGCTTCGATAATCAGCTAACCCTAACGCCAATCCAAAAATAATCGTAGTGACCGCGACTACAAGAATTGTTCTTAAGTGTAGCTCTATAAAGTCACTGAAGATTAAACCCGCCAAGGCTGCTGGTATTGTGGATAAAATTATATGCCACCCTAGGCGGCTTTCGGGCGAACTTTGGTCATTAAAAAGACTGCGACTCCAGCAGATTGTTAGCTGTTTAATGTCATCATAGAAGTATATAACGACAGCTGCTAGAGAGCCTAAATGGATGGCAACATCAAAGGCCAAACCCTGATCTTGCCATCCAAGTATTGCTGAGGGCAAAATGAGGTGCGCTGAGCTTGAAATAGGCAGAAATTCTGTAAGGCCTTGTATTGCCGCGAGCAATATTATATGCAGCAAGTCCATTATTAACTGCTCCTACTTTACTTAACTTGGCGTAATTTTTTATGTTTTTTCCATGTGATCTGATTTCTTAGATACACCGGGCTGGCCTCCTGAATGTCAATTACCTCACCTTTTTCGATTAAAGGGCAGGCTATTTTGAATATATCTTGAGCTTCGGGAAGCAAGCCATCATGACAAGAATCCAGAGATGCTTCAGGTAGCCTATCGCTGTAATTTAGTCCATCGCCAATTATAACACTAGGATATTTTAACACCGTATTGAGAGCCTCTGGGGGCGATACGCAATCAGCGTTAACACGCGTCAAATTAGTGGAATTATAGTTAAATTGAGCCCAGTATATTTCATGCATACGAGCATCTAGCATCGGAATTATATGAGCATCTGTTTGTATTTTAAGTTTTCGAATAGCGGTATAAGCTAACGTTTCAAGGGTTGATACAGGCAAAACTGGCAAATCTGCACCAAAAGCCAGCCCTTGAACAATACCAAAGCCTACTCGTATGCCAGTAAAAGAACCTGGTCCTGATGTAAAGGCAATTACACTTATTTGGGATAGCTTTAAGCCGCCCTTGCCTAGCAAAGTGTCTACCATCGGAAGTATCAATTGAGTGTGATCCCGTTCAGCAATTTGACATTGTGTGATCAACTCACCGCCCATAAGTAGAGCGGCGGAGCAAGATGACGTTGTTGTATCTACTGCCAAGATATTCATCGTGTTAGTAAAGTCTTTTCTTGGCAATATCTGCAAGTGCGGATATGAATAATGGTGAGTCATTAACGCAGGAGATATAGCTATATTCTTTACCGCCAGCATCCAGAAATAATTCCCGATAAGAAATATTCAACTCTTCCAGTGTCTCAAGGCAGTCGGCAGTAAAAGCAGGACTTATAATATCAACGGACGTCACTCCTTCTTTTATACAGGCAAGCAATTGATCATCGATATAAGGTTGCAGCCATTTTTTGGGCCCAAATCGAGATTGAAATCCCATGGACCAATCTGATTCTTTTAGTTCTAAGTTTTTAGCTAGAGCATTAGCGGTAGCTATGCAGTGGTTTTCGTATGGGTCGCCTTTGTCAGCATATTCTTGTGGTATACCATGAAAAGACATCAGCAGTTTTTCTTTTTTGCCATTTTTTTGCCAGTGAGCTCTCACACTTTCTGCTAAGGAATCAATATATCCAGAGTCAGCCGAATATGACTTTATAGTAGTTATATCAGGAACGTCTCTAGCCCCATGAATTATATTAAATATTTGGTCATATATTGCGCCGGTGGTTGAACCAGAATATTGCGGATACATAGGCAACACAACAAAGTGCTCTATTCCTTTTCTTTTTAGATCATCAATAATAGCTTTAAGAGAAGGTTCGCCATATGTTACTGCGCTTAATACTAGGGGTGCATCATCATTTAAGCTCTCATTTAATTTAGCTTGTAGCGCTGAGACCTGACGTGAGGTAATTGCCCTTATTGGAGAACCTTTGCAGTTAATCCTGCATTCTTCATCGCATTTGACATCAGCTGTTTTGTAGCACCCTTCCCACCAAATTTCTTGATAAGCATTAGCTACTTTTTTTGCCCGCAAAGGAATTACAATACATCTTAGTATGGGCCACCATAAGAGCTTCGGAGCTTCTACAACACGGCGATCAGATAGAAATAATTTCAAAAAACTTGAAATTCCCTTAGGAGTTGGTGTTTCAGGAGTCCCAAGATTTATTAGGATGACAGCGCTTTTTTTCATAATAGGTATATTTCCTTAGACCAATAAAAATGGGCTCAATGAGCCCATTTTGCATTGCTTGCTGGGTTGATATCAAGCTAATGCAGATTCTAATCTTTGCTGTACCTCATCAAGAGGGCCGACACCATCAATACGATTGCAGCTTAGAGTGCCGCCTGCCTGTTTTGATGCTAGACTTTGATAAAAATCAACCAAGGGCTTGGTTTGGTCATGATAAACTTCGAGGCGGTTACGTACGGTAGTTTCAGTATCGTCTGGGCGTTGAATCAATGCCTCGCCAGTAATGTCATCTAAGCCGTCTTTTTTTGGTGCATTGTACTTAATATGATAAACGCGACCAGAGCCTTCGTGAACACGACGACCACTTAGGCGAGCAATTATTTCTTCATCTATTACGTGAATCTCTATCACTTTATCTATCTCAATACCTTCAGCTACAAGCGCTTCAGCTTGTGGTATTGTTCTTGGAAATCCATCGAAAAGAAAACCGTTAATACAGTCCTTTTCTTGAATGCGCTCTTTCACTAAAGCAATAATTAAATCATCAGAAACTAATCCTCCTGATGTCATAATATCTTTGGCTTTTAATCCTAACTCTGACTCGGCTTTAACAGCTGCGCGCAGCATATCGCCAGTAGATATCTGGGGTATAGAAAATTTCTCTGTAATGTACGTTGCTTGTGTACCTTTTCCGGCACCTGGCGGTCCTAAAAGAATAATTCTCATCTAACGTCTCCATTTTCAGGGGAAAATAACAATAAATAAATTATTTGACGAACAATTTAAGGACGCAAACATTACACATAAACTCTTTAGATCACAAGAAAACAGCTGTTTATTAAGAGTTAATTTTGGTTTTCGCTTCATCCCAAAGACTTTTCAGTACTTCTGCGCTAACCTCGGGCATATCGTTATCACTAGTTTTGAGCTGGTCTTCGATATACTGAAATCTATGCTCAAACTTACAGGATGATTTGCGCATAGCTGTTTCTGCATCTACGCCTAGATGTCTGCAAAGATTGACCATTGTAAACATCGTATCCCCGAGCTCCTCCTCTATTCCTTTTTGGTCGGCTTTATCAATAGCTTCTTTTAGCTCTTGTGTTTCTTCATAGATTTTACTGAAGACTCCATCTATGGATGGCCAATCAAAGCCTTTGCTTGCTGCTCTTTTTTGTAGTTTTTGAGCGCGAATTAATGATGGAAGGCTGGCTGGTATATCGGATAAAACGGAATGCGCACCTTTACTTTTACGCTCTGCAGCCTTTAAGGACTCCCAATTTTTCTTTATGAATAGCTCATCATGAAAATTTATAGATTTGTCTCTCTTACTTTCTAGGGTTCCATCTGGAAAAACATGAGGGTGCCTTAATATGAGCTTCTGTGTTACCGAAGAAACAACATCATTGAAACTAAACAGAGATTTTTCATGCGCTAGTTGACTGTAAAATATTATCTGAAAAAGTAAATCTCCCAGTTCTTCTTTTAGATGAGAGAAGTCTTTGCTCTCTATGGCATCAATGACCTCATACGTCTCTTCTATGGTATGCGGGATAATCGTTTCGAACGACTGCTTTATATCCCAAGGGCAGCCGGAAACTGGGTCTCTTAGTCGCCCCATTAGATGCAGTAAGTCATTTATGTGCATATTTTTTCTAGACATAAACGCCTGATGAGAGGTAGCGATCGCCTCTATCGCATATAATGGCAACTATTACTGCAGACCGGACGATCTTTGATAACCTTAAGGCTGCAGCCACATTTCCACCAGAAGACACACCACAAAAAATGCCCTCCTGAGTTGCCATCAGTTTCATGCAATTTTCAGCTTCCTGTTGACCCATATCCATAGTTTTATCGACACGGGATGAATCATAAATGCTAGGCAGATATTCTTTTGGCCAGCGCCTAATACCAGGAATGCTGGCACCCTCTTCTGGCTGCAGTCCTATAATTTGAATGTCCGGATTTTTTGACTTTAGGTAACGGGAGACGCCCATTATAGTACCAGTAGTGCCCATAGAGCTCACAAAGTGGGTTATTTTTCCTCCAGTTTGCTCCCAGATTTCGGGGCCAGTATTCTCGAAATGAGCTAAAGGGTTATCAGTATTGCCAAATTGGTCGAGAACTTTGCCTTTTCCGTTTATCTCCATTGATTTTGCTAAATCTCTGGCCCCCTCCATGCTCGCTTCTTTTGAAACTAATATGAGCTCTGCTCCATAAGCAAGCATCGCTGCTTTTCTCTCTTCAGTGTTGTTTTCTGGCATGATAAGCGTCATCTTATAGCCTTTAATAGCAGCGGCCATAGCAAGAGCAATACCAGTATTTCCTGAGGTAGCTTCAATAAGGGTGTCACCTGGACTGATGTCGCCGCGAGCTTCTGCATGCTGAATCATGCTAAGGGCCGGCCTATCTTTAACAGACCCAGCAGGATTGTTCCCTTCAAGCTTCACAAGAATAGTGTTAGAGGTTTTTCCATGGATTCGCTGCAACTTAACCAGAGGTGTTTTACCTATGCAGGACTCAATAGTTGGATACGACATAAAATTTTTAACCTCGGTAAGATTGCTATCAAAAATGGCAGTATTATTTTGTCTAATAAATTATATCTTACATCTTCATCTATATTGTTGCCTTATTTTGAAGACTTTGTGGGTGATGAAACGTAATAGCGCCTAACTGGCTGGATGCTTGAAAGGCTAAGACAGCACGACAAAGGCTACAACATGGCTAACTTCGTCTGAAAGACTGACCAAGGACTGTGTTGCACCCAGCAACTCCATTCTTGCTTTAGCTGCACCTGATAATAATAAAATTGGAGCCCCTAAACTATTGTTTTTTATTTCAATGTCTTGCCAAGAAATTAAGCCGATACCTGTTCCCAAAGCTTTACTCGCGGCCTCTTTCGCTGCAAAACGTTTGGCTAAATAGCTGATTGATTCTTGTTTTTCTTGAAAAATATTGAGTTCAGCAGGGCACAGAATTTTTTCTGCAAATCGATTTTCATAGAGATCGTAGGCCCCTTTGATTCTTGATATTTTTACTATATCCGTGCCTATACCAACAATCATTAATTAATCAACTCCGTATTAGTTGCTTTTAGCTTACTAAACAAATTACGGCTTAGTAGCGGTTTTTCTCCAATATGAGGCTCTAGGGCTAGACGCATCAATCGTTTCGCGGTCAATGGAATTGCATTAAAGTCATGATTCTTGAATGCCAGAAGCTCCCCCCCCTTAAATAAGTTAGCAGATGCGCCTTTGCTGTAAATACCCTCTTTTAATGAAAATCCAATATTTGGTTCAAACCAATATTCTTTTTCAGGACTAATTTTCTCGCCAGTTTGAGCATCGGCATCTAAAACTAGCGCGTAACCTAGCTCTTCAAGAAGACTGAATTCAAAAGTACGCAAGCTGTGCTCTATTGGCTCATTGCCAGCTAGCTGAGCTAACACATGAGCGTAGTTATCATAAATTTCTTCATGTGGATCGTTTTCAGCTAATAAGCGTATTAGTATTTCATTTAAATAAAACCCGCAAAAGAGGCAATCGCCTTTTAGTGTAAGAGGACTTGATGATTGCTCTACATGAGTTAAGGTTTTAAGTTCAGTTTTGCCTGCCCAGCCAATCAACAACTGGGTATAAGGATTTAACTTTTTTGTCCCTATTTTTGCGGCTCTGGCACCTCTTGCTACAGCGCGAAAACGACCATAATTTCGTGTGAAAAAATCCACTAAGAGGCTTGTTTCTCTATAAGGGCGGGTATGAAGAACAAATGCTGGCTCAGGCTGCATAGAAATCAATAGCTGTAATTGAATTTAAAACTCATAACCAAGACTTTGAAGGGCTCTATCATCATCAGACCATCCTCGGCGAACTTTAACCCATAAGGATAACATAACTTTATTTTCTAAAAGTCGCTCCATGTCAAGACGGGCATCTTGACCTATCTTCTTCAAACGAGCGCCTTTGTCTCCAATGATGATCTTTTTTTGTCCTTCTCTCTCAACCAATATTAATGCATTTATGTGAATAATTTTTCCTTCATGCTTGAAACTTTCGATTTCAATCGTCGCCTCATAAGGGAGTTCTGCTCCAAGTTGCCGTGTTATTTTTTCACGGATTAGCTCGGCTACGAGAAATCGTTCGCTTTTATCAGTGACTTGCTCATCTGGAAAATAGTGCACTCCTGCCGGAATAAATTTCTTTATTTCCAGCTCAAGCTCTTTGAGTTGTTGTCCGTGTAGAGCCGAAATAGGAATTATTTGAGTATCAGGATATTGTTTAGCAAGACTCTGAATATGAGGAAATAAATCAGTTTTAGAGATTAATCTATCAAGCTTGTTGATGGCAATTATTACAGGAGAGCCAGCCTTAAAGACCTCTTCTGCTACCCTCTGATCTGTCTCATTCCATATATCTCGGTCAATAATAAAAACAATAACATCCACACCTTTTAGTGCGCTCTCAGCAGCCTGATTCATGTAACGGTTAAGTGCTTTTGTTTGATCAAAATGCAGACCTGGGGTGTCGACAAAAATGATTTGCGTATCACCTTCAGTTTTAATTCCTAGCAAGTTGTGCCTTGTTGTCTGAGGTTTTCTTGAGGTTATGCTAAGCTTCTGACCTAAGATATGATTAAGTAAGGTTGATTTTCCAACATTCGGTCTCCCGACGATAGCTGCATAGCCGCAGTACTGCTCAGTCTTGTCTTTTGTCATTTGAAAGCCCTATTAATGCTTTTGCAGCAGCTATTTTTTCAGCGTCTCTTCTGGTGGCGCCCTGCCCTCTTGTGGGGCTCTTTAGGCCTTCAGCTTTACATTCAACGGTAAATTTTTGATTATGTGCTTCGCCGGATATTTCAATTATTTTATAAAAAGGTAAAGGTTTGTTATGAGCCTGCATGAGTTCTTGAAGTTCTGTTTTGGAGTCTTTTCGACCGCTTATCTCTAAATTTTTGAGTCTAGAATCAAACCACCTGAGCACACAGACACTGCAGGACTCCATTCCATCGTCAAGATAAATAGCGCCAATGATAGCTTCAACAGAATTTGCCAGAATAGATGATCTAAAGCGGCCCCCGCTTTTCATTTCTCCTCCACCGAGCAGCAAGTGATCGCCAATTTGAAGTTCATTCGCTACTTCTGCGAGGGTTTTGCCTTTAACCAAGTCCGCCCTATATCTGCTAAGCTCACCTTCTTTGCTGTTGGGTAAAAGCCGGTATATTGCATGACCAATGATAAAATTAAGGGCTGAGTCACCCAAAAACTCTAATCGTTCGTTGTTGCTCGAACCAAGACTTCTGTGGGTTAGAGCAAGATCTAATAAGGAGAGATCTTTGAAGTCATGACCGATGCGTTTTAAGAAGCGTACTTTTTCCATCATCACTTTGAGTAATCAGCCATCATTTTATTTCCCCGACTCTTGAAAAACTTGGGATGCTATTAAGTGACTTCCAGTGCATCCAAGTTAGAATAGCCTTACCGACTATGTTTTCCTCTGGTACGGCGCCCCAAACTCGACTATCGCTACTGTTGTCTCTGTTGTCACCAATCATGAAATAATACCCCTGCGGTACTTGAGCTGAAAAGTTTTTTCCAAGCCTGCCCGCCAATTTTTTTCTTTGTATTGGGTGTAATACGCCGTTAAGATTTTCCTCTTCTACCGCGTAGCTTGAATTTTCTGGCAACTCGAAATGCGGTGTATATGTAGCTATTTCTCCATTCACGTGAACAATATTATTTAAAATATGTATTTTGTCTCCAGGCAATCCAACTACACGCTTAATGAAATATCGATCATCATGTGGAGGAATAAAAACCATAACATCGCCTCTTTGTGGTGATCCGACGTCAAAAAATTTAAATCCTAAAACAGGAAATCTTAGCCCATAGCTAAATTTATTTACCAGAATGTAGTCGCCAATTTTTAATGTCGGAATCATAGACCCAGAAGGAATCTGAAATGGCTCAAAAATAAAAGATCGAAGAATAAAAACACAAAGCAACACCGGGAAAAAAGAACCAACCCATTTGATAAACGACGAGATAATGCTAGAGCCGCCTTGTTTGGGCAGTATTACTTTGTTTATCAGCATAGCACTTGCGCTTATGGTGACAAGCAATAAGAGCACTAAGGGAAAATC
>CAJIZZ010000019.1 GCA_905181945.1 uncultured Porticoccus sp.
ACTATGGTAAGCGCTTCGGTGAGGGCAGCCAAGCTCCGGAAGCCGGTATTCGTATCAATACAATACGCGTGGCTTCTTATGTGGAGCATGACACAGTTAAATTCGATCACATTAAACCGATAGCGCAGAGCGAGCGTATTGCTCCACCTGCCCCAACAGCTACCCGTGTGTGCTACTTTGTGGGTGACGGAAAACCTGTTAAAACACCTGTTTGGGATAAGGCAAATATTCCACCAGGAACAGAGATTGTCGGCCCCGGTCTTGTATCGTCAGAGGTAACAACTTATCTGATCGAGCCAGGCTGGAAATATGTTTCTGCTGAACAAGGTGCAGTTTGGTTTCTTCGTACAGAAGACAAGAATTAAAGAGGTGGATATATCATGAATAAGGATGCAAATATTGAACTTGATGTTCAAGATCAGAAATTAATCAAAAAATTTCTTAAGGATACAACATTATTTCTTGGCCCAGATCCTGAGATCATGCGAGATCATCGCATTATGCCTAGGACTGAAACAGAAGAAAGGTGTATGGACGAATACACCGATTTAAACCAAATTGCTTCCATTCGTGACCGCCTTCAGTCTGCGTGCGAAGAGGGATTCGAAATGGTAGAGCAGATGGGTGCAGCTCCTGGAGCAAAATGGGGCGACATCATCACTGGCATATATTCGGCTTCTGGTGATTTAACCATTGGTAGTGCTGGTGGCGTGTTGATTTTTTCTGCCCTAGTGCATCACCCTATCAAGTTTATTATTAAAAACTGGATAGACGAAGAAACAGTTGGTGTTAATGAAGGTGACGGATTCATTCATAATGATTCTCGATACGGCAATGTGCATAATACCGATCAAAGCATGATTCTGCCTGTTTTTCATGAAGGCAAGTTAATTTGTTGGGCCGCCTCCACTGTCCATGAGGGAGAATGTGGTGCTATCGAACCTGGTGGTATGCCTACTATGGCTGAGACATCTTTTGATGAAGGCTTGAAAATGTCTCCTTTCAAAGTGGTGGAGAATTATAAAATTAAAAGAGATCTGCTGACTTTCTTGCAGAATTCTGTTCGTGAGCCAAAATTACAATACGAAGATATGAAGGTGAAACTATTTGCCTGTATGCGTCTAGAGCAGAGAATTAAGGAGGTTTTTGCCTCTGAAGGCCCTGATGCCCTTACAGCCTGCTTGAGATATACGAATGAGAGTGTAGTTGAAGAGGTTCGACGTAGGATCAGTGGGTGGCCGGATATGACTGTCCGCACACATACGATCATGGATAGCACATTGCGTGAAAATGCGCTTATTAAAATGAACCTAACTCTCGTAAAGAAAGGAGATAGGTTAATTTTTGATTTTTCTGGCAGCAGCCCAGAGTTCACTAATCGTGCTATTAATACCCAACTTCCCGGTATGAAGGGAATGGTTGGCCAAGCATTCATGAATCACATCTGGCCTGATCTACCTCGAGGGCAAGCTGGTTTGTCTCCTGTTGAATTTAAGACTACGCTGGGGTCAATAGTTGACTGTACTTATGCTGCGCCAAACTCTCAGAGCTTGATGTCAATCTTCCATAGCTTCACTGTAGCTCAGCATGCAACTGCAAAGATTCTTTATAGTGCTCCTGAGAAATTTACACGCGTACTGGCTCCTTGGCATAATATGATTAATACCTTTATCTGGGGTGGCGTGAATCAGCACGGGGAAACCTTGGGTAACTTGTGTGCAGACCTTAATGGAATGGGTGGTGGTGCTCGGATGGATAGAGATGGAGAGCATGCGCTTTCTCCAATATTTGCAACTATGGCAGATATTGGCGAGCAGGAGATGAACGAAGAAGATGTTCCTTTCCTTCAGCTTGTTTCTAAAAAAATGACTATGGATACTCAGGCTCCAGGTAAATATCGAGGTGGCATGGGGTATACTCAAATCGCTTCAACAAAAGATAGCGATGCGTGGGGCTTTATGACGTCCTGTCAAGGTTCGAAGGCTCCAACCATTCAGGGTTTATTTGGTGGTTATGCGGCAGGTGCAATGCCGTTGTGCAGGGTTTCAGGCACCGATGTATATGACGTTATGCTTAACGATCCTCAAAGGATGAGACACTCTATACCTGAAATTATGAATGAGCAGCCATTTGAAAATGCTATTTATACCACCCAGCATTTAGGGTTAGGTTTTGAAATATCTAAGCGCGGTGAGCTTTATATGATTTCTCAGGGCTCTGGTGGTGGGTATGGAGATCTACTCGAGCGTGATCCAGCTCTGGTGATCATGGATATAGAGGAGTCGCTTATATCTCCGGATTGGGCCAAAAAACTCTACAAGGTGGTATTTGACGAAAAAACACTTGCTGTTGATGAAGCTGCAACGAAAAAAATGCGTGATGAATATCGCGAACAAAGAAAAAAGCAGGGTGTGCCTTATGCGGAGTTTGTTAAGAAGCATGTAAGAGACATTCCGCCAGATGACGTACCTTTTTATGGTTCATGGAATGGAAACAACGAGCAAGTGTATTGCGGTAGCAATGACGATCTAAGGGATGCTAACAATCCTGGTGCAAACTACATGATCAATCCGAAAGATGTACGAATTGGTGAGCTAGAGAAAGAACTTGAAGTAGTGAGAAAAAAGGCAGGGATTGTTGCTACAAATAACAGGACATAACAATGGCCGTTGATCTGGTAAATTACCTATCGTCGGGGGAGGGTTCTCCTCGACTTTGGGTAAATTTTAATGAGTATGCAAAAACGCTGTTGCTTGGAAATGACAGTAACCCTTGGGTTACTCCAGCTTCTTATTTGGCATATTACACGCAAGCTCACTCTTTAGTAAAAGCAGACGTAGTGGTATTGGATATTTGGGATCTCTTTCATCACTGGATGGAGGAGGACGCTAGCGCAGTTTCTTCCATGGCTGAAAAAACTCGCGCTACTTTTGCCTTAAAGACGCTATTGGAGGCCTATGCACCTAGAGAGCTTCTTGCTGAAGTCTTGACTGCAGTCGATAACAATTACGGTAATTCAGCACCCATTGTTCTAGTTATCCCATCCCCAAGAACTTTGCTAGTTAGGGCCCATAAGCGTGCGACAGGAAACGATCTTCAGCCTGATGAGATGGCTATAGACACTGCCTCCATGTATATGGCAGATTTCCTACGATATTTCAGCGAAACAAACCTATCTGGCATCCTGTTGGTGGAAGATCCAAGCTTTATGCCAGAAAGTACTGAGGAAATATCTTGGTATCAGCCTGTATTTAATGTGGCGAAACATTATCGCTGGTCTGTTGGCTTGCAATTACCCTTCCTGGATGGCGGATTTAGCGCACCAGTCGAGATTGATTTTACTATTATCCCTGAGCAGTCAGTCGCCTCTGCTGAATCACTTGGCGTTGATATCTCTCAGTCGCTCTGGACGAATGGCGGCACCCAGGAATCCAAGGGTTTTCTATACCTGTCTATTCCTGCTGACGTCAACCCTGAAAAAGTTCTGGAGACCCTCTCTTCACTTAAAATGTAAATAAGGCAATACAATATGCGCCTTGTTGATTTTTTAGATCAAAGCACGGCTCTTTCTGATGCTGGAGACCAAGACGCTAGATTTTTTGATTTAGATAGTCAGTTGTCTCTCAGCTATCAAGAAATGGTTAATGCGTCGATTCATCTCGCTGCATTTTTAGTACGAAGAGGAGTTAAATCTCAAGATGTAGTGGCAACCTATGCGCCAAATTCTGTTGCTGCCTATTGTTGTATCTTTGCTATTTCTCGTATAGGTGCAATTTGGTTGCCTCTGAATATCAGAAATACTTTTAATGCCAATCTTAAGCTGATTGATTTATCGGATGCCAAATTCTTGTTTGCTGATGAGACGATTTCTATTGACCATCCAGAGATCTTCGAGCGCTTTAGTTTAGAGCAGTTGGCCTGGCTGGACGGAAAAAAAATCGCCGATTTTGATTTTTCTTTCCTTAGGCAAACAGCTGAGTATGGCCGCTCATATGACAGCAACCTACATCAGAAAAATTCGGAAGACGTCCAACCCCTTGAATTGTCCAAAGGCGCGCTTGTCTCTTTATTTGCTACCGGAGGTACAACTGGAGATTCTAAGCTTGCAGAGTGGGACCATGTTGTTTGGGGGGCAATCGTTAATATTCAACGCCAGCTAATGCCAGTCACTGATATTCCGCCTTGCTATCTTGTTGCTGCAGCAATGACCCATGCGGCAGGAATTGGCTCTTTTGCAACCATACTTGAAGGTGGCTCCATTGTCGTGATGGACGGGTTTTCGCCAGAAAAACTACTTGCCGCTATAGAGGCACACAAAGTAACAAGTCTGTTCCTTCCCCCGACAGCTATTTATATGCTGCTCGCTTTTAGTGGAGTTAATTATTACGACTACGCTAGCCTACGCTATTTTTGGTATGCCGCGGCACCTATGTCTACCAAAAAACTCAAGGAGGCGATGTCTATATTCGGTCCAGTCATGGTCCAGACTTATGGCCAGGCCGAAGCCCCGATGATATGCGCATTCTTATCGACCCAGGATCATGTTAGTGCTTTAGCATCAGAAAATAATTCGATATTAGGCTCTTGTGGTAAAGCATCCCCTGGAATTACATTCGCTATTGTCGATGATAGCGGATGCATGCTTCCTCAGGGACTGCAGGGAGAGATCGCTGTAAAAGGAAACTTACTGATGAAGGGTTACCATAGAAGCTTCGAGGCTACTAATGCTATTAGGGTTGATGGCTGGCAGTTAACTGGCGATATAGGTGTGCTAGATAAATGTGGCTACCTTTCAATTCTAGACAGAAAGGGTGACATGATTATCTCCGGAGGGTTTAATGTTTATCCTGGCGAAATAGAGCAACTGATATGGGGTATGCCGGGTATCAAAGATTGCGCTGTGATTGGGCTGCCTGACGAGAAATGGGGCGAACAGGTTACCGCGGTGATTGAATTGAAAGATGCCAGTGTGATTCCCGACAAGGAAGAGATCATTCGGTGCTGTAAGGAAAAATTAGGCAGCATTAAGACGCCCAAGCAGGTTCTTATTTTCGATGAGCTGCCTAGAAGTCCCGTAGGGAAAGTCCTTAAAAAAGAGTTACGTGCAATGTTTTGGGATGACCAGAAAAGAAAGATTTAATTGAAGTGTCACCTGTGCTGGCTGATTATTAGACGTAAAGACAGGGTGCTCTTGTTGGTATATAAAATACTTGTAATTAATTAGAGGAGTTTTCATTGTGGATGTCAGTATAGTTGGTGCATATAATACAAAATTTGGTACGTTTGTTAAGCGCGATCGCGACGCTGGTACAGTGGAAGATCTTAAGACTTTTTATGAGCTATTAATTGAAGCTGGATCGGGTGCAATTTCAGATGCAGGTCTTGAGGCAAAAGATATCGATGCAATTTGGGTTGGGTCTTGCTCCCCGTCATTGTTCGTTAACCAGGAGCATGTTGGCCCCTTAGCGCTAGAGATTGACCCAGAAGGACTGTTATTTAAACCAACCACAAGGACAGAGGGCGCTTGCGCCACTTCCTCTTTGGCCATTTACAATGCTGCTTATGCAGTAGCCTCTGGACGCTTCAAGCATGTTCTTGCTTTGGGTGTTGAAAAAATGAGTCTTCTCAACACGCCTGGAGTAACACATGCCTTGTCATGTTGCTCCTATTGGCCGGAAGAAGGGAAGCACGGTATGACGTTCCCTGGGCTGTTTGCAGAGCTTGGGTTAGCCTATCAACAAAAACACAAACTGACCGATGATCAACTGAGAGTTATGTTAGCCCATGTTTCCGCCCTTAATTATCGTAATGGAATCCAAAATCCTTTGGCGCACTTTGGTGCGGGTAGCCTGCCAGACAAGAACCAATTGGTTACAGCAGAGGCTATTCTTAATTTACCGGATGAGGGTAAAGGCAGCAACCCTATGATCGCACCACCACTAAGACTGCATGATTGCTCTTTGATTACTGATGGTGCGGCGGCAGTTGTACTGACTTCATCCGACAATGCTAAAAGTAATTTCAAGCATGCAGTTGAGCTGAGCGGCGTTGGACATACTACTGATCGAATGATGCTTAATGGTCGCAAGGGTCGATTGCATGAACTACAGGCAACACGTCGCGCTGTTGAGCTTGCCTGCACGGAGGCTGGTATTGGTGTAGCTGATTTGGATTTTGCAGAGGTGCATGATTGTTTCACAATAAATGAATTGCTATGTGCTGAGGCGATTGGATTATCCGAGCCTGGGCGTGCTGGGTTTGATTTAATGGAAGGCAAGTTTGATCCAGAGGGCGATTGCCCTATTAATCTATCTGGAGGACTGAAGGCAAAAGGACACCCAGTGGGAGCTACCGGTGCCTCGATGCATGCGTTAGCCTATAAGCAGTTGACAGGCCAGCCCATTGGCGTAGCAGCCAAAGAGAACGCTGAAATAGCCATGACAGCCAATATTGGTGGATCTGGCGTCACTAATTGTGTGTCTGTATTGAGAAGAATTCAGTAGATCCTTAAAGGAGGATGCGGACTAATGAAAGCCATAACATTTAATACTTTAGGTTCCCCATTAGATGTCTTGGTAGCCTCCAATATAGAGAAGCCTTCGCCTGGCAGTGGCGAGGTTTTGATTCGTATCTATTCATCTGCAGTGAATCCTTCAGATGTTAAAAAACGCGCTGGCCCGTCACCTGGATTGCTGGATCATGGATTTATTGTCCCTCATAGTGATGGCGCTGGTGTTATTGAAGCGGTCGGTCTCGGAGTTTCAGCATCTAGGGTGGGTGAGCGAGTGTGGCTTTATCAGTGCCAATACGGCCGATGTTTTGGCACTGCCGCTGAATATATTTCCATGCCATCAAATCGTGCGGTGACTTTGCCAGCAGCCACTAGTTTTGATGAGGGTGCCTGTATGGGGATTCCTGCCATGACAGCACATCGGTGTGTTTTTTCAGATGGACCTGTAGCAGGAAAGACTGTACTTGTGACGGGCGGAGCCGGAAGAGTCGGCAATTACGCCATTCAGTGGGCTAA
>CAJIZZ010000020.1 GCA_905181945.1 uncultured Porticoccus sp.
ACTTTTAACGGAGAGGTAGTCTTCAAACGTATCTATAGTGACGCGTAAGTTTCTATACCCCATAGTAATACTTGACACGAAGTAATTACTGATTCCGTTTCTGTATATATAAGGAGTAACGTGCTCTATATCATAAGGAGCAGATGAATTTTGGAACGCTTTTCGAATACAGCCTACAGTCGTAAGTTCTGCGGATACACCATATGGCATATTGGATTTCTCTGAATCACATCGAATAATATCCGCACAATCCGCATCAAATGCCGCTTCCATCTCATCCAGAAAGACCCCATCAGGAAGTACATTATCAGCCGTGAGTCGGAATACTTTAGTGTCGTCACTTAAATTTACCAATGCGTCATTGAAACGCTCAAGTACATTATTAAGGCTCCCCCGAAAATAAGCTACATCATGCTCATCTAATACTTCACATATAGCATCATCACTTTGGTCATTTGATGTAAGTATTTTAACATTTCGACCTGTATTAGCAGCTCTTTTTGCAGCTAATACGACCATAGGTAAACCTGCAATAGGTAATAACGCTTTACCAGGAAGTCTCCTGGAACTCAGTCTTGATTGAATTAAAACTAAACTTTGCTTTCCATCAGTATTCATAACACAGATCTCACTGTTTCGTACTTCTGATTAAGATTTTTTATTTTCTACCTTTAGCCAACACCTTTCAGCATCCCAGCAGTAAAGCCAAACGATTTATTTCTTTTAGTGCATTGGCACGTTCGTTCCTATTAGCTTGCATTTTTAGTCTCTAACTTTTAACAAGATTTCATTAAATTCACTATCACTATATTGTAACTCTGTAATCCTAATCGTGCATAATTTAAAGACACTAAAGATGCACTAGTTGCTATCGAATCCAAATTTGGTTGTAGACATTACCCCAATTAGAAATGGTATCTTCTACTAGATCTGATCTCCGCTTTTCTTTTAATCTGAAGCCAGCACCTTCAAGTATTGCTTTAATTCTATCTGAGTGCTCATGAAAGTCTTCGTTAACTTCAACATAAATAGATTTGAGAGTTTGACTCTCTAAAGTTTTTAGCGCGCCTTTTAAAATAAGATGCTCAATACCATCAACATCAATTTTTATGAGACTCGGGGTTTCAGTGATTATATTTTTTTCTATCAGATCATCTAAAGAGAAGCCTAAAAGGCTATATTTAAATTGACTATCAATTGCTTTGCCATCCCATCCAAAATCAACGCCAAATGCGCCCATTGCTCCTCCTTCGGTATCACTACCATTAACGAAACCAGCTATGCCCGTTTTATTGGTAAGTGGATTAGAAATAATGGTTATTTTTTCATTCATAGCGTTTATGCTCACATTTTTGGCTAATTGCTTGAGGTTGAAGACAGAGGGCTCAAAACTAAAAACATTACCTTTGTGATTTTTTGCATAGTAAAGAGAATATAAGCCTATGTTTGCACCAATGTCATAGAAAGAGCCATCGCCTCCGTATTCATTAATCCATTCAAACATTTCCGGTTCTTTTGCTGCAAATGTATCGTACCGCATATTGCAAGTAAGATTCGGCGTATAAAGCCAGAATCTCGTCAGTTGACTAGCATTTTGATAGCAAATTTGCTTAACATCATTCTCTATATAATTAAGGAAGGGTTGCCGTGCCATGCCTTTTGATGATGCAGGCAATACACTATTTAAAATTTTATCGTACACAATAAATATGTAGGCTAGGAGACTGGATAGTAAAAAAACTAGAGTTTTAAGGAATGGCATTTTGAATCTCCTTTTGAAATATGAGGCTTTTAAATACATAGATCATACGGATATTCTATGTAAAAAAGTTAATAGAAAACATTATGTTTAGACTAGTGTCTATTGAGATGGACATATTGTTAGCATTGCTGGGAATCCTGAAGTCTGGATCGTCAGTACAATCAGATATTCTTCTATAACTTATGGCAATCAAGATCACGCTTTGATGTGTTATAAAGCTCATGCTAAAAGTATAATGAAATAATCTAAAGCGCGAGTAAATATTTATCTACTTTGATTCATATAGCTCATATTTCGCATATCAAAAATAAAAGAAAGATTCTCTCCAGGTAATCCTCAAACCTATATTGTGTTATCAATCTAAGCTATAAAGTTGTATTGTATTTTGTTATTATAAACAATGTCTCCTCAAGATCAGACGCACTAAATGAAGGTCATTATTCGTTCAGGTAGTGAGACTAGGCACCAATTTTTTTGATTCAAGAGTTTATTTAAAGAAAAGGTTTTTTATCTAATGGTAGTATCCCTTTTATAATGCCTGAGATGATATTATTGATTACTTACGAGCAAGAAGACTTACTGAGAGTTAAAAATTTACTGAGAGTAAAAAATGCCTGAAATAAAAATTAATGACAGATTGATCGGTAATAATTACCCTCCCATTGTAATAGCTGAGATGGGAATTAATCATGAGGGTAGCTTAGATTTAGCCATATCAATGGCAGACGCGGCAATTGAGGCTGGCGCTGAAATAATCAAACATCAGACTCATATTGTAGAAGATGAGATGTCTAATGAAGCTAAACAGGTTATTCCTGGCAATGCAGACGTATCAATATATGAAATTATGGCTAGATGTGCTCTTGATGAAGATGAAGAATTTTCTTTAATGAAGCATATTCAATCAAAAAATTGTATCTTTATTAGCACTCCATTTTCTAGAGCTGCTGCAGAGCGATTAGAGAGATTCAATGTGCCTGCATATAAAATTGGTTCTGGAGAATGTAATAACTATCCATTAATTAGACATATTGCAAAATCTGGTAAGCCAATTATTTTAAGCACAGGAATGAACTCTATTGAGTCAATAAGACCTGCAGTTGATATATTGCGTGAATTTAAGATTCCCTTCGCGCTTCTGCACACCACTAATATCTATCCCACACCTCCAGAATTAGTTCGTCTAGGAGCAATGAATGTATTGCAATCTGAATTTCCAGATGCAGTTGTGGGTCTCTCTGATCATACAACCAATAACTTAGCTTGTTTTGGCGCTGTTGCATTAGGGGCTTCAATTCTTGAGAGACATTTCACAGACTCGCTTGATAGACCGGGCCCTGATATAGTTTGCTCAATGAATCCCACTGCATTATCTGAATTAATTCATGGCTCCAAGATTCTTTTCAAGGAAAGAGGTGGAGCCAAGCATGCAGTCCCAGAAGAGCAAGCAACTATCGCCTTTGCATTTGCCTCAGTGGTTGCCATAAAAGATATCAAAAAAGGTGAACCGTTGAGCGAACAAAATATTTGGGTACGCAGACCTGGTGAGGGAGATTTTTCAGCAGCAGATTACGATAGTTTAATAGGGAAAATCGCATTTGCAGACATTAAGAAGGGTGAGCAAATCAGCAAAACGCACCTAGAGAAATAATTCATGGAGCATCCAAAAAAAATTGTTTTTGTTACGGGTACCCGGGCTGACTTTGGTAAGCTAAAGTCTTTGATGCAGATCATTCAAGGCGATAGTAAGTTCGAATTACATGTCTTTGTTACAGGCATGCACATGCTTGCGAAATATGGTTATACATGCGAAGAAGTAGAAAAAGCTAATTTTCCCAACATCCATAAATTTATTAATCAGAACGTTTCAGACAGCATGGATCATGTGTTGGCGAAATCTATTTTAGGCTTATCTGATTATGTCCGTGAAATTGATCCAGATATGATTATTGTTCATGGGGATAGAGTGGAGGCTCTAGCTGGAGCAACTGTGGGTGCATTAAATAATGTCTTAACGGGGCATATAGAAGGGGGAGAGGTTTCAGGAACTGTAGATGAGCTCATTCGCCATGCTGTTACCAAGTTATCTCATACTCATTTTGTTGCAAATAGTGAAGCTCAAAAGAGACTAATTCAGCTTGGAGAGAGATCTGAGGTCACTCATATTATTGGATCGCCTGACATAGATGTTATGAACTCAAACTCTTTACCCTCGTTAACAGAGGTTAAAAAGCGATATGAGATTAACTATGATAATTATGGAGTGGTTATATTTCATCCAGTTACAACAGAGCTAGAGGACCTAAAAAATCATATACAAGTTCTGATTGATGCTTTGCTTCAATCTAATAAAAATTATGTTGTTATATATCCAAACAACGATAACGGATCTGAGATTATTTTTAATGCATTTGATCGTATAATTGACCATAAAAACTTTAGAGTTTTTCCTTCAATGCGATTTGAACATTTCCTGCAGCTGCTTAAGAGTGCTGATTTCATGATAGGCAATTCAAGCGCTGGGGTAAGAGAGGCACCTCACTTTGGTGTTCCGACGATCAACTTAGGTACTCGACAAAATAACAGAGTTTCCTTACCCAGTATTCTGAACTCTAATTTTGACTTAAGTGAACTCTCCCAGGCAATTCAAAATGTTGATAAGAAGAAGTCTGCTCAAACAACCATCTTTGGTGATGGCAATAGCGCAGAAAAATTCTATGAAATACTTAGCGATCAAGCGCTTTGGAAAATGCCCAAACAGAAATTCTTTGTGGATCTTAATTGATTTACAAGGCCTAGGTAGATTTTCAGATGAGATCTAAACCTTTATTGCCAAATAAACTCTTTTCTAGAGTTTTTTAAAACGTATAATGTATTTTTTTAAGGAGTTATAAAATGTCAGATGCATTCTTTGGACTGCCCCCAGAGGTTATTTTTTGTAAACGCTGTGTAATTTCTAATCAGCGCCCAAGCTCCACCGTAGAATTCAAGCACGCTAAGGGTGAAAAAAAATTAACTATAGGCTTTGATAATGATGGAGTTTGTGATGCCTGCCATTACCAAGAAACCAAAGCTGACTCTATAAACTGGGAGGATCGAGAAGCCGCTTTAGTAGAGCTCTGTGATAGATATAGAAGAAGCGATGGGAACTATGATGTTATTATCCCTGGAAGTGGCGGGAAAGATAGCGCTTTTACTTCTCATATTATGAAATATAAATATGGTATGAATCCTTTGACTGTTACATGGGCGCCTCACAAGTACACTGCTATCGGTTGGAAAAATTTTGAAAATTGGATTCATGAAGGCGGTCTGGATAATATGTTGTTAACGCCCAATGGTCGTTTGCACAGATACTTAACTCAACAAGCATTTGTAAATTTATTGCACCCATTTCAGCCATTTATTGTGGGGCAAAGAATTATTGGCCCATCCTTGGCAGCAAAATTTGGTGTTGAGTTGGTCATGTATGGAGAGAATCAGGCTGAATATGGTAATAATGTTGATGACAACTATATACCGACAATGGACACAAAGTTTTTCTCTATCAGTGATCCATTAGATATTGTTTTGGGTGGTAAAAAGATTAGAGAGATAATCGATGAAACTGATTTTACCTTAACTGATTTTGCTCCCTATATTCCTCCAAGCGCAGAATATCTCAAGTCTAAGGATGTTGAGGTTCACTACCTTGGTTACTATTTAAAATGGGACCCACAAGAATGCTATTATTACGCAACAGAACATACTGGTTTTCAATCTAATACAGAGAGAACCGAAGGCACTTATTCAAAATATAGCAGCATCGACGATCGTATCGATATGTTTCATTACTACACTACTCTTGTAAAGTTTGGCATTGGCAGGGCTACATATGACGCTGCTCAAGAAATTAGAAACAACAAGATCACCAGAGAAGAGGGATCTCAGCTCGTTAAAAAATTTGATGAAGAATTTCCAAAAAAATATTTCAAAGAATTTTTAGAATACATCTCATTAACAGAAGAGCAATTTCACGAGACAGTTGATAAATTTCGATCTCCTCATCTTTGGGAAAAAGATGGAGATGAGTGGAATTTAAAAAGCACGGTTTGGCACGATCAGAAGAGACTTGACTAGATTAAATGAATTATAAAAAAGTACGCTTAATTGCAAGACTTGATATTAAAGGTCCGAACCTTATAAAAGGGGTTCACCTAGAAGGGTTAAGAGTGCTCGGTGATCCTCAAGAATATGCAAGCAAGTACTATGCTCAAGGAGCTGATGAATTAATATATATTGATATTGTTGCAAGTCTTTATGGTAGAAGTAAATTACCAGAGATTGTTTCTAGGACTGTGGAAAATATTTTTATTCCGCTCACGGTTGGTGGTGGTATTAGAAATATTGATGATGTAAAAGAGTTGTTAAGAGCTGGAGCAGATAAAGTTGCAATCAATACTGCGGCCGTTCAGAGACCTGAGTTAATTAGTGAGATTTCTAGAAGGTTTGGTTCTCAGTGCATGGTTTTATCCATCGAGGCAAAGAAGCAATCAGATGGTTTGTGGGAGGTCTATACTGACTCTGGAAGAGAAAAAACAGGAATAGATGTCGTTGATTGGGCTGAAGAAGGAGTTTCAAAAGGGGCCGGAGAAATTTTACTAACTTCAATAGATGCAGAAGGTACAAGAAAAGGTTTTGATTTTGAGCTTATCCAAAGGGTTACACAGGCAGTAAATATTCCAGTGATAGCAAGCGGTGGCATGGGTAGCGTAGAGCATCTGCGAGATGCAGTTCAGCTCGGTGGAGCTGATGCAATTGCAATGGCTGATATCTTGCATTATGACAGATTAACAATTCATGAAATTAGGGCAGAAGCAAAGCAAGCTGGAATAGAGGTGAGGCGATATGAGTCGTAATACAGTTACCGTGATTGATTACGGTGTAGGTAATCTCTTAAGTGTAAGAAGAGGTCTTGAGTATAACAATGCTTCAGTCACCGTTACTGGAGATCCGGAAACAATATTGAAAGCTGAGCGGCTTGTGTTACCAGGAGTGGGCGCTTTTGCTGATGGCATGGAGGAGTTAGAGAAGAGAGAATTTATTTCTTTGCTTTTGGAGGTTGCAGTAAAAGGAACGCCTCTTCTAGGAATATG
>CAJIZZ010000021.1 GCA_905181945.1 uncultured Porticoccus sp.
CAGCAGGTAGTTCCTGACACTATACCTCCACCAGCAGGGTTTGAAAACATAGCTGTATCGAATGTTTGTGTATGCTTAACCTCGAGGGAGTTGTTGAGTATCATGAATCCATAGCCGTAGGTTCCTGGGGCGATAACACCAGTCGTAGCTAAAGCTGCTGGTACGCCAACTCCTTGAATGGTATGAACCACCGGTGTCTCAGAGTCAATGAAATATGAACAAGTTGAAAAGTCATTAGCTGCAAACGGGTCTGCTGTACATGTACCAAATTTATATATATTAATACGGTAAGCATCAGGAATCTCCGAGCAATAACTGCCATCGTTGCTTGTATCTGCCGCCTGTTTGAAGGGGCTACTGCCAGCTGGAGCTGGACTCCCGAGTCCTTGATATACCTTGATGATGCTACCAGAAGATTTCTCGCACACCTTGCTAAGATTGTCATCAAATGCTGCCAAGGCAGAAGATGAAACGAAAATGAACGGAAGTATTAAAATCATTAGCCACTTGCGTGTATTTGTCATGTTTATTTTCCTTAAACTATCAATTTATTAAACAGATCTAGTTCGGTTATTTTTACCGCTAGTATCCTGAAACTTGCACCTGCTGACCACCCTGGCTTTTCATCTGTTTAAAAATTTTATTTTCACGACGTACTTTCTCGTAGCGCTTTGCTTCCATGTCATCAAGCTGATAAGCATATTTGCTGATCAGCGGTGCAGCATCGGCCGGTGTTTTGAACAGCTCTGTTAAGTTCACGCTGATTTTGAAAAAATTGGCATCTTTCTGAGCATTGCTTGAGGTATTACCGTAGTTAACCCTACCAAACTCAACTTCCACTCCGCGTAATCCAGGCGGTATTGCACGAATAGATAGGCTGGTGCCAGAGATATCTTTAACGCCGCTGAGCTCACTATCCCAGGTGAACGCTTTAGCAAAAATGTGCGCCCAATTCATATAAGGTAAAGGCATACCAATTTCAATATCACGCCCGTCTAGACCTCTTTCATCTAAGCCATCTCTCCCATCTCGCCAGTCTGTTAGACTATTGTAGACGTTTGCATTTATCTCACCGACAGTGGTTCTAGCCTCGAAACCAAGACTCGTGCGCTGATGATTGTAAGGAAATTCATGATCATAAAACGCGTTTATCCCTAGCATCAGTTTTTTATCTAACATGAGACGACGATACCCAACACCTAGGTTGACTGTGGTTCGATTATCTGAGTAATAGATGCTGTCTTGCGTAAAAAATGTATTGATAGAATCACTGGGATCCGAGAGAGGGGCTACAATTAAGATGCTTGATGTGGGATTTGATCCGTTCATCATATCGAGCTCTAGCTCAACCGTTGGGAAGTATTTTTCTAAATAAGATTTGGAGATTTCAGCGCCTTTGTTGTTAAGCGCGTTAAGCGCATCGCTTTTTAGTGATTCAGCACTAAGCGAGCTCGTTTGAGTCGCCATGCCCTTGAGAGATTTAAGGTCGTTGAGGGTTAGGTCCGGCGGACCTCCACCAGCTAGAATCTGCTTTCCTGCAGGAAGTAGTGAAAAAGGGCTGCTAGTCAGAGTGTCTGCATATGCGCTGACGGGCGAAAACATTAATACAACCAGGGCAATAAACTTAATATTTTTCATATGATAATGTGCGCTTAATTTATATATTAAGCTCTAATTATAACATACTTAATTTTCTTATTTCTACAACATTCCTTATTTCCTTATTTCCTTATTTTATTTCCTTATTTCCTTATTTTCTTTACTTTTAAATGATATTATTTTGTTAGTGTGATATTGCTTCATCCTCAGCTATATAGAGATTAAGGCATACTATATCAGCTATAGTTTGACGCTATATAGACAATTATTTTAAAGACGACAAGATTGAACCCTTTATGACAAAAAAGAAAAAAATAGCGGTTATCGGTTCTGGTATTGCCGGACTAAGTGCTGCTTATTTCCTCAAGGATTCCTGCGAAGTAACTGTCTATGAAAAAAATAAAGTATTTGGGGGCCATAGTAGGACAATTGCAATAACGACAGGGGATGGTAAAACCTTAGAGGTAGATACAGGTTTTATTGTACTAAATGATAGGACCTACCCTAAGCTAAATCAGTTATTGCAAGACATTGGGATTGAAATTAAAGATACAGAGATGTCTTTTGCTATTTCAGTTGATGATGGCGCTTTAGAGTGGGCTGGAACCTCTCTTGATGCGCTCTTCGCCCAGCGAAAAAATTTATTGAACCTTCAGATGCTCAGAGGGGTGCTGGATATCATAAGATTCAATGCTAGCGCGAAGAGGTTTGTTAAAAAATTTCCCCATCTTTCTTTGGGCGAATTAATTAAAAAAATGAAACTCAAGTCATGGTTCCGTGATTATTATATTCTGCCGATGGGCGGTGCAATTTGGAGCTGCTCATCAGCAGCGATGTTGGATTTTCCTGCAGCCACGTTCGTCAATTTCTTTGATAATCATGGCTTGCTGAGTCTTAGGAACCGACCGCAGTGGCACACGATAAAGCACAAAAGTAGGACTTATGTGGAGGCCCTAGTTGCCTTGATTCAAGAAAAAGGGTGTTTGGTTAATAATGCCTCCATTCAATATGTTGATTGCTCAAGTGACTCTGTCGAGATAAAGGAGCATGACCAGGAAGCAAAAATTTATGATGAAGTGATATTTGCCTGCCACCCAACTGAGACGCTTGATATTTTGAGATCTGTGACCTCAAAAGAAAAAATGATTTTGGAGAAATTTTCCAAACAAAAAAATATCGCATTTACTCATTGTGATTTCGATCAAATGCCAAAACAACGAAAATGCTGGAGTAGCTGGAACTATCTTTACAAGAAAGAGAAAGAAGATCACAGCGTTGCCGTGACTTATTGGATGAATAAATTGCAGCATATAGATCCGCTAGCACCTGTATTTGTGACCCTCAATCCGGTCAAAGTCATTCCTAAAGAAAAGATCTACGATGTCCATGAGTTTTATCACCCAGTGTTTAATGAAGCCGCTATTGCAGGCCAGTTAGAGCTAAATGCAATACAGGGCGATCGCCATACCTGGTTTTGCGGGGCATATCTACGCTATGGTTTTCATGAAGATGGCGTATGGAGCGCAACCAGCATTTTTGAAAAAATGACCGAAAGAAAGCTATGTTGAAATCTTCCTCTCTCGTAAAAATGAAGATCTTTCATAAAAGACACCGTCCAAAGGAGTACGAGTTTTCTCATAAAATGTTGTATGTTTGCTTGAAGTTAAGCGCAACTTTTTCGGCTATAAAGACCAGATTTTTTTCAGTGGAAGGGTTTAATTTTTTTAGTATTTTCTGGAAGGATTATGGCTTTAAAAAGTTTGCCGACCCTAGATTTTATATCACCGAGATACTCGACAAGCAGGCTATCGATTCCGGCTGCATCGATAGTGTTTATCTGCTAACAATTCCGAAGGCTTTAGGCTGGGGCTTTAACCCCATTAGTTTCTGGCTATGCTTTGATTTGCAAGGTGCTTTGCGCATAGTTTTGGCTGAAGTGAACAATACCTTCAATGAAAGACATGGATATTTGTGTTTTAACCCAAAAATGGAACCAATTACTCGCTTGACTACAATTAGCCAACCAAAAGTATTTCATGTTTCGCCTTTTTGCCAGGTCAGGGGGCACTATGATTTTAAATTTGATATCAATGAAGCCAATATGAAAATAGATATAGATTATTTTGATGAGGGTGAGAGGTTGATCTCGACAGCCATACATGGAGAAATCATAAAATTTAATGACAGGAATCTGGCTGCATATTTTCTCTCGTTACCGTTTATAACATTTAAGGTACTATTTTTTATTCATTTTCATGCATTTCGTCTTTGGTTCAAAAAAATTCCATTTAGGCCAACACCCAAAAAACCAGATATCGATATTACTTAAGGTTAAAAAATTATGAGCGTCAAATACATCAACACCTTAAAGAGATTTTTTGAGGCAGCCAATGTCGGCCAGTTAACTATTTACTTGCCTGACTCTCAAGAAATAGTTTTTTCTGGAGACAGCTCAGGACCCCAGTGCGATTTGAGAATAAACGATTGGGTCGTGATGAGTATGATAGCGAAGAGGGGGGACATAGGCCTGGGTGAGGCCTATCATTTAGGATTTTGGGACAGCTCGGATGTTGCAGAATTTTTGACTTATTGCAGTTTCAATTTAGGCAACATTAAGAACCGCGGACAAGCCAGTTTTTTTAATAAATTATTCTTTTATTTGCATCACCAATGGGTTCGGGCAAACACCATCTATGGCAGCAAAAGAAATATACTAGAACACTATGATATAGGAAATGATTTCTATGAGTCTTGGCTGGATTCTACAATGACCTATTCTTCAGCTATATGTAAAAATCCTACTGATAGCCTAAAAGAGGCTCAAATCAATAAGTATCAACGTATAATTCAGAATCTGGACATAAAGGATGCAAAAGTTTTAGAAATTGGTTGTGGATGGGGAGGTTTTGCCGAGGAGGCAGCGAGCGCGGGCGCTAAATTAACCGGCCTCACTATATCTAATAAACAGCACGATTATGCTAAAAAAAGATTAAATGGAAATGCTGATATTCTAATGAAGGACTATCGAGAAATAGAAGGAAAATACGATCGTATAGTGTCTATTGAAATGTTTGAGGCAGTCGGTGAAAAGTATTGGAAACTGTATTTTGATCAAATAAAGAGATTACTCAAGAAAGATGGCAAGGCAATGATACAGACGATCACCATTGATGATGAGGTGTTTTCCAGTTATCGTAAAAAAAGTGATTATATTAGGCATCACGTCTTTCCCGGAGGCATGCTACCTTCCAAAAAGGTTTTTTGCAAAAGGGTGAAAGATTCAAAATTAGGAGTCGGCGAAGTATTTGAATTTGGCAAAGACTACGCTTGGACGCTACAGAAATGGAAGAAAAATTTCATGGCACAAAAAGATCAGCTACTAATTGGTGGGTGCTCAGAGTCTTTTCTTCGATCTTGGGAGTTTTATCTCAGCATTTGTATTGCAGGCTTTAACTCAGGTAGAACAAGCGTTATGCAAGTTGAAATAATGAATTAAATAGATATCTGTTAATAGCTTTTCTTTAACTTTATGGAATCATAGGCTTTGTATGAAAAAAATTAAACTATTGGTAATGGGTATTTTGTGCTTTATTTTTTCTGGCTGCACTAACAACTCCTTAGACTATTATGGAGACAAGGCTAAAAAGATAGACCTGAAAACATTTTTTGACGGAGACGTGGAGGGCTGGGGCAGTTTATTTGATTTTCAGGGCAGACAAACAAGAAGTTTCACGGTCACTCTTAAGGGCACATGGGACGGAGATGTTGGTATCCTGGAAGAATGGTTTATTTTTGATGATGGAGAAAAAACTCAAAGAACATGGAAGATTGTTTTCTCTGATGAGTCTACATTCGTCGGTTCTGCCGAGGATGTGGTGGGAGAAGCCAAGGGGCGGGTGAATGGCAACGCAGTCAATTTAAATTATGTCCTGAACATACCCTACAAAGATTCAACCATGAACTTAGATATGGATGATTGGATGTATCTTACAGAAAAAAATACAATTGTTAATCGAACCTCAATGAAAAAATTTGGTTTTAAAGTGGGTGAGATTGTTTTGGTCATGAAGAAGAAATAATGAAGAAAATTTGGCTCATTGGGGCAAGTGAAGGAATTGGCAGAGCTGTTGCTCGGGAGCTAGGGAAAAATGTCGATAATTCTTTAATCTTGTCTGCTAGAAATGAAGAACGACTCCTTGATTTATCTTCTGAGTTAGAAGCAAGCTCAATAATATGTCCATTAGATGTCGGCGACAGCCAGTCTGTAGAGGACTGCTGGAAAGAAATAGTCAATAAAAAAACAACGATTGATACTATTATTTACTGTGCTGGCTATTATGCGCCAATGACCGCAGAGAATATTGATGTGGCCCAGATAGAAAAAATGATTAATGTAAATTTAGTTGGCGCGGTTAGGGTGCTAAGTCAAGCTGTACCGGAGTTTATAGGTAAAAAAAGTGGGCATATTGTCCTAATTTCTAGCATTGCTGGTTATCGTGGCCTGCCAAATGACACAGGCTACGGGTCCAGCAAGTCTGGCCTTATTCATTTAGCAGAAAATCTAAATTGTGATTTATCTGAATATGGCATAAAAGTACAACTTATTAGCCCCGGATTTGTTAGAACCAGACTTACTGATCTTAATAATTTCAGGATGCCTTCATTGATGTCAACTGAGCAGGCGGCTAAGCATATCGTGAAAGCAATTGAGAGCAAGCATTTTGAGGTAAGGTTCCCGTTTTTGTTCGCCAACTGCTTGAAGTTGCTTAGTTTGCTGCCGTATTCAGTTTATTTCTGGTTGATGAGGAAAATCAGAGCTCGTTTAAAATAACAGTAGTTAACGTTTAAAAAAGTCGAAAGTAGGCTGATTTATATGAAAACCACTCAATTATTATATTTATTTATATGGATAAAATATTATGTTTGGACTGTTTAAGAAGGATCCGTTAAAAAAATTAAATGCTGAATATATGAGTAAATTAAAAGAAGGTATGGAGGCACAACGTTCGGGGGATATATTTAAATATTCCGAACTCACTCGGGAGGCCGATCAGATTCTTCAAAAAATTCAGTCCCTAGAAGCTAGCATCAAAGCTAGTGACTAACCTTACCTGTGAAACCACTTAGCGTATAGATTTTTTATGAGCCCCAAGATAGATCTATCGGGCATATTCCATGGGTAGCCGTTGCATTTAGAATAATACTTACAGTCTGGTAAGCATCCCCTGCAGGGTAGTCTTTTTGCGTGTTCTTTTTTATTCATTGAGATTTTCAGCCTTAGTGCTAAAGGTTTTTAGGTTATCGCAGCTATTATCGACATAAATAAGTTCAGTTTTATCGAATCCTAGGCTGCCAATCTTTTTTTCAAAATGCTCCTTTAAGCTATTCGCTACACAAGGAGTTCTTGAGAGTAACCATAAGTAGGATTTACTGTCACTTGTAACAAAGGCATATTGATAATTATTACCCAGCTCAAAAACTATATATGAGCTATAAAAAGGCCAGAAAAATGATACTTTTAGATGACCTTTATTTTCGGCACCAACAAAATAAGCCTTACCTTCCGCATCTTTCCATTGATTATTTTTTTTGAGCCCTCGATTGAGCACTTTGAGTCCTCCGTCATCGCGCATGGAGTATTCGGCAGAAACATTGCTCATACCTCGTTCAAATGAGTGGTCAAGTCTAGCAATTTCATGCCACTTTCCTAAATACCGGGCAATATTAAAATTGTCGACTGGCTTAATTTCATCTGCAATTACAATACAACTAGCGAGGCTTAATATAGTAGCGAAAATAAAATTTTTCATTAGCATTGAACTAGTTTGACACAGGGTTGGTCTGCTATCTAGAGTTAGTGGGAGTTTAATGATCATTTAAAGAATGATATGGTTTTTATGAGCTACTTAGTTAAAGCTATCAATGAAGAAATGTTTGATTTTAGTTACTTGCAGTACATGAGGTGGAAATGAACGATAAAAAAAATCATGACCAGAGGATAGCCATATATCTTGGATATTTTGGGTTAGCTCCTTTCGTAGTATCGTTGTTGACAGCAAACTATATGGAAGATTTCCAGGACATTTCAATTCGGGGATTTTCGATTTACTCCGCTGTTATTATTTCATTTATGAGTGGAATTCATTGGGGCATGGCGTTGACCTACAATCATCGTTCTCGTGCAAGGTTTGTGGTAAGCACTGTGGCACCTGTAATGGCTTGGGCTGGATTGTTATTTCTTCCTTTACCTTTTGCGGTGATTACTTTAGGCGCGATCCATTTGGCAGGACTTAAGACTGATGCAGTATTTTTTTCAGCCTCTGAAATATCATTATCGTATCGGAAGATGCGATTAAGGCTTACCTGTCTTGTAGTTGGATTGCATTTTTTGATGACCCTATCCATTGTCTAGAATGCTAGGGTTTTTTTTGACCATACATCATGGAATCTATTTTCTTTCCGGCAAAAGAGGTAGCTCATTCAGTATTTTGCTTTGAATTTCATTGTGCGCAGCACCCAAATTTACCCATCTCTCAGCTGTTGAGGGGTGGCTAGCGCCATGATTCTCTTTGATTCCTGAGGGGTGTTCAATGGCCATTCTTCGCCAGAATCCAGCAACATGAGTGGTATCGATTCCAGCATTTGCGAGATAGTACATTCCAACATAGTCGGCGCCTCTTTCAAACTCTTGGCTGAATAGGCTGGATGTAGTTTTCCCAAATATTCCCTGGGTATTGATGCCATAGTCAGCAGCCACAATGTTTACAATGCCACCTAACCAATAATTGCCTTTTTTCCGCCTCTATGAGTTCTCAGTTACGCTCAACATGTACTTCATGGCTGCTGCCTTTAGCAATTTGAGAAGTCGGCGCACAGCCTGCTAGGATCGAAAAAAGAATGATCGATATATAAAAATAAAGAAATAAAAATCTGATTCGCGTGCGCGCTAGAAATTTATGCATTTATTTATTGGACTTCTTCTGCGACTATATTTTTTATTTGCTCCACAAGTAAACCTTGGTCCCATTCAGCGCTTCCTTCTAATTTTGCCACCATAAATCCTTTTGGATTTATCAGTACAGTTGTAGGTAAACCTTTGAAGTTCAGGTCGCGAAAGCCTTCATTCTTTTTATCATACCAAACTAGAATTTTTTTCAGTGCCATAGATTTCAGGAAGGGCTTCACTTCATTGAATCCGCCCGCATCCTGGCTAATAGCGATAATAGTAAGATCTTTTTCATAGAAGCTTTCAGCTAATCGATCCAGGGCCGGCATTTCCTTTATACACGGAACACACCATGTTGCCCAAAAGTTAACCAAAACATAGCGGCCTAAAAATTTTTCTATTCCTACAGATTGATTTCCATCATCAAAAGACATAGAGGGTAGTGATGTAGGTGAGGGTATAATATCCATTAGCTTCTCTGCTGAGGCATTGACGGACAATATCGCTATGGTCAAGAGACAAAGAAAATATTTTTTTAGGGCTATAATCATATTTTTTGTATTCAGAAATTAAGTTTTTTGCCGGTCCTTGCTATAATACTGCGGTATAAGCCAACTAGTATAAACGTAGAACGTAAAGGTAGCATGATGAGATTGTTTATAGTTTGCTGTTTTCTTTTATGCCAGTCTTTTGTCTGCGCAGAGGTAACTGAAGGGGGATCAGGTAATATGGGGAAAAAAGAGTTAAGCAAAGGTAGTAGTGCGCATCAATTTGAGTTTACTTCCATTGATGGAGAGCTGTTGCCATTATCTAGTTTTGCCGGCAAAACCCTATTGGTGGTGAATACAGCATCACGCTGTGGATTTACGTCACAATATGCAGGACTGCAAAGTTTATGGGAAAAGTATCAAGATCAAGGCTTAGTTGTGCTCGGGGTACCATCAAACGACTTTATGAGCCAAGAGCCTGGGTCGGAAGACGAAATCAAGACTTTTTGCACAGTTAACTTCAATGTTAATTTTCCGATGACATCAAAAGTTCATGTAAAAGGAAAAGATGTTCACCCGTTTTATCTCTGGGCAAAACAACAATCTGGAGCCCCTCGATGGAACTTTCATAAATACTTATTAAATGACCAGGGCGAACTGATTACCGCTTATTCCTCTGTAACCAGCCCTCTCTCTAATAAAGTTGTGAAGGCCGTTGAATTGGCCCTAGGGGTTAATGAGCAGTCATATTGATCGATCGATGTTAGTTTTTAGGTAGAAATAATTTTATGTCAGAAATAATTGTTGTGATCTTTTCCGGCGGAATGGATTCTTACACCCTCTTGAACCGTGCTCTCAAAAATGACCTCCAAGTATCAGCTGTGACATTTAATTATGGCCAAAGACATGCCAAAGAGATTGAATACGCCGCTTCTGCGTGCGTAGAGCTAGATATCCCACATAAAATAATTGATATCACTGCTATTAACGAGCTCCTTCAGGGCTCCTCGCTTACCTCAAATATTGATATTCCTGAAGGCCATTATGCCGATGAAACCATGAAGTCCACTATTGTCCCAAATCGAAATATGATCCTGCTATCTCTTGCAGTTGGTTATGCAATTTCTATTGGAGCAAAGAAAGTTTTTTATGGTGCCCACTCTGGTGATCATGCGATTTATCCGGATTGTCGGCCAGAGTTTGTAGAAAAAATGAATAATGTGTGCGCTGTTGCAAATTATCAGCCTATTGAAATTGTTACCCCTTATTTAAATTACGACAAAGGGGAGATTGTAAAAGATGGTCTCTTGATGGGTTTGGATTACACTAAAACCTGGAGTTGTTATAACGGAAAAGACACGGCTTGTGGTAAATGTGGCGCCTGTTTTGAGAGAATGGAGGCTTTTGCTTGCAATAGCATGAGCGATCCTTCGGGGTATGAGCAATGAAGAAAACCTACAAGATAAAAGAAATCTTCTATACGCTACAAGGAGAGGGTGCTCAATCTGGCCGACCGGCTATTTTTTGCAGATTCAGCAAGTGCAATCTATGGAATGGTAGAGAAGAAAGTCGAGCTGAAGCTATTTGTAATTTCTGCGATACTGATATCCTGGGTACTGATGGCGAAAATGGTGGAGAGTACAAGACTGCAGCTGATTTAACATCAAAAGTGAGCGACCTCTGGCCAAAAAAAACAGGCGGAAAACCTTTTGTGGTATGTACTGGAGGGGAGCCAGCTCTTCAAATGGATGATGATCTTGTTAGGCATTTTCACCAAGCTGGATTTGAAGTTGCGATAGAGACAAACGGCACATTGCCACTACCTGCAGGCATCGATTGGGTATGTTGTAGCCCCAAGGGGACGTCAAAGGTTGTGATCAATCAATGTGATGAACTTAAGCTGGTCTTCCCCCAAGCGGATGCTATGCCGGACAGTTTTTTACATATTAAGGCTGATTATTTTTATTTGACACCGATGGCATTAATTTCAACTAAAGAGGCGATATACCCAAATCAAGATGATATTACGCAAAAAACAATCAAATTTTGCTTGAATAACCCCAAGTGGCGACTGAATCTGCAGACGCACAATATATTGAATATTTCCTGAATCTCAGAAGCCTTTATGTTCATAAGGGGTAGATACCTTTACTTTTTTCTTTGAAGAAGATAAATTAGATTGCCGTTTTAGATATTGATTGAGTTAATTTGTGAAGTGCAATATAAAAGCCCTCAGTTGGAGTGAAGAGAAAACTTTTGCTGATAAACAATCAAAACTGATTGAAAAGTCTGAAATGAAGTTAATGGAAATAGGCTATACTCTTGTGAGTAGAAATACTTACTGGATAGTTTATGATCTTGCGGGCCATAGAGAGGTATTCGAAAGCCCTGAAGATCTGTACAAGTATAGTTATCGCAAAAGATACAATCATGCTGCACTCAAGACTCCCACCTTCGTAGTTAAATAGAATCTATCCTGCCTAAAAATTCAATTTCAATTTCAAAAAAATTGTTGTCAGACCAAAGTAAAACCATTGATTATATTTTCTATAGTTATGAAGAAGGGTCGCACTTAAAAGCCTTAGAAGCCGCTGGAGATAAAAAGGTCTCCCAGCCAGACTATTGAGGTAAGCTATTAGAGGTATAAAAAAACAGAATTTAACTATTAGCGACTAAGATATTATAGTTAGCTATAATCATGTCAGACGATTTAAATAGAGAGAGTGACATTATGCGAAGGTATAAATTATTAGGTGTTTTTTTGGCAGCTTTAGTATCTTTTATTGCAGCTTCTCAGATAGTTATAGCTGAGAATTCGATTAAAACGAAATCTAATCAATTTTGGTGGCCTGATCAGCTCGATTTGTCTCCTTTGCGTGATCATGACATTCGCTCTAATCCACTTGGTGAAGAATTTAATTATGCAAAAGCTTTTGAGTCACTCGATCTTGATGCTGCCAAGAAAGACATCGACGTATTACTGACGACCTCACAAGATTGGTGGCCGGCAGATTATGGAAATTATGGACCATTCTTTATTCGTATGACTTGGCATAGTGCAGGCACATACCGCACATTTGACGGCCGAGGTGGTGGTGGTGGTGGACAGCAACGTTTCGACCCTCTTAACAGCTGGCCGGATAATGGCAATCTTGATAAGGCGCGCCGGTTGCTTTGGCCGGTAAAACAAAAATATGGCGAGGCTCTTTCTTGGGCTGATTTAATGATTCTTGCGGGTAACGTTGCTCTTGAAAATATGGGTTTTGAAACCTATGGTTTTGCAGGGGGGCGTTCTGATGACTGGGAGCCTGATTTAGTTTATTGGGGTCCAGAGGTTGAAATGTTAGCAAGTGATCGCGAGGGGCGAGATGGGAAACTTCAGCAGCCTTTAGGTGCAACTCATATGGGTCTGATTTATGTGAATCCTGAAGGCCCGAAAGGTAAACCTGACCCGATAGGTTCTGCAAAAAATATCCGTATAACCTTTGGGCGTATGGCAATGAATGATGAAGAGACACTTGCCTTAATTGCAGGCGGCCATACGTTTGGCAAGATGCATGGTGCTCACAAACCCAAGGACTGCGTTGGGCCAGAACCAGCAGCAGCCCCTATTGAAAACCAAGGATTAGGCTGGAAAAATAAATGCGGCAAAGGTCACTCTGAAGATACAACCACTAGCGGTCTTGAAGGGGCTTGGACGCAAGCACCAATACAGTGGACTAGTTTGTATTTAGAGAACTTGCTTAATAACGAATGGGAGGAAACTCGGAGTCCTGCAGGTGCGATTCAGTGGGTACCAAAGAACAAAGGTTTAGAGAGCTCTGTGCCAGATGCGCATATAAAAGGAAAATTTCATGCACCTGTGATGACTACAGCTGACCTTGCATTGAAATTTGATCCTGAATACAAAAAGATCGCCGAACGTTTTTTGGCGGATCCAGCAGAATATCAAAAGGCTTTTGCCAAAGCATGGTACAAGTTAACTCATCGCGATATGGGTCCAAGCGCACGCTTCTTGGGTAAAGAAGTACCAGAAGAGAAATTAATTTGGCAGGATCCTGTGCCAAAACCAGACTACAAGATGGTTAGTGACAGCGATATAGCTGGCTTAAAAGAAGAAATTCTTGAATCTGGTCTGAGTAACTCAGAGTTGGTAGCTGTTGCTTGGGCCTCAGCTTCGAGCTTTCGTGCATCAGACATGCGTGGCGGTGCTAATGGTGCACGAATCGTACTAGCTCCTCAAAATACCTGGAAGATTAATAATTCAGCGAAATTGACCAAGGTGCTTGAAAAGCTGGAGTCTATCCAAAAAGGCTTTAATAGCTCATTTCTTAATAACTCATTTTTGGGTCGCAAGGTATCTTTGGCAGACTTAATAGTACTTGCTGGGGCGACGGCTATTGAGAGAGCAGCCCAAGATGGGGGTATATCAATTGAAGTGCCATTCACTCCAGGCCGGGGTGATACAACTCAAGCGCAAATAGACGTAAATTCTTTTGCTATGTTAGAGCCAAAAGCAGATGCATTCCGCAATTATTTTAATAAAGATGAAAGCTATCGACCTCCAACAGAGATGTTAATAGATAAGGCTGATCAGCTAACTTTAACTGTGCCAGAAATGACGGTATTATTGGGCGGCATGCGTATGTTAGGCGCTAATGCAGATGGCAGCAGCCATGGCGTGTTTACGAATAATCCTGGCGTGCTTAGCAATGACTTCTTTGTGAATCTTTTGGATATGGCCACTAAGTGGCGCAAAGCAAACATTGAAGGGGTATATGAAGGAGTAAATCGCAAAACTGGTGAGGTAAAATACACCGCGACACCAGTTGATTTAATCTTTGGCTCAAATTCCGAGCTGCGCGCTATTGCTGAAGCTTATGCCTTTGATACCTCGAAAGAGCGATTTGTTAAGGATTTTGTAAAAGCCTGGATAAAGGTTATGCGATTGGATCGCTTCGACCTTAAGCATGATATTTAATCTATGGCATAAATAAAAAAACTGCTGATATGTGGCGCCCTAAGCTTTTTTTCAGGAAGATCATGATAGCAGAGTAGCACTTCGAAAAGCCTCCAGTAGTATTGGGGGCTTTTCTATAATCTTTTCATAAAAAAATTAATTAGATGAAATAATTTTTCGACGGCGGGCGGATCCATATCTACCTCTTCTGATGTGCCTGCCTATGGTACATAAGGAAGTGTTGCGCGCTACGACAAATAGAGAGTAAGATTGTCTTGTATCACCTTTTTGGTAACTGATGGGTGAAATATGACCCACGATGTAGACCCTTTTGAAACGCAAGAGTGGCTCGAAGCCTTCGACTCGGTATACAAAGTCCACGGCGAAGACAGGGTAGCCTTTCTGCTCAACGAACTTCAGGCTCATGCTAGCAGCCAGAGCATAAAGCTGCCATCTTCGGTTACCACTCCATTTCACAATACTATTAGTCCTCCGCGTGAAAAGCGTATGCCTGGCGACCTTCTTATGGAGCGCCGTATTCGTTCGCTAGTGCGATGGAATGCTTTGGTGATGGTGATGCGCGCCAATAAAAAGAGCGAAGGTATCGGCGGCCATATTGCCACTTTTGCCTCTGCGGCGACCCTCTATGATGTTGGCTTTAACTATTTCTTTCACGGTGCTGATGGCGACCATCTCGGTGACCTTATTTTCTTTCAGGGCCACAGTTCTCCTGGCATGTATGCGCGATCATTTCTAGAGGGCCGCATTAGTGAAGCGCAAATGGATAACTTCCGTCGTGAGGTTGGCGGCGGCGGATTGTCTTCTTATCCGCACCCTTGGTTAATGCCTGAATACTGGCAGTTTCCAACAGTTTCTATGGGTCTTGGCCCCATTCAAGCGATCTATCAGGCCCATATCATGCGCTACCTTTCGGCGCGCGGCATAGTCGCACGCCGTGATCGCAAGGTCTGGGCATTTTTGGGCGACGGCGAATGTGATGAGCCTGAAAGCTTAGGTGCTATTTCATTAGCAGGGCGCGAGCAACTTGAAAATCTAATTTTTGTTGTCAACTGCAATTTGCAAAGGCTCGATGGGCCGGTAAGAGGTAATGGTAAAATTATCCAAGAACTTGAAGGGATTTTTCGTGGTGCTGGCTGGAACGTGATTAAAGTTATATGGGGGCGTCACTGGGATGAACTGCTAGAAAAAGATAAAAGCGGTCTGCTGATTAGACGCATGAATGAGGTCTGTGATGGTGAGTTACAGAATTACAGATTTAATGGCGGCGCCTACACTCGCGAACACTTCTTCGGCAAGTATTCTGAGTTACTTGAGTTGGTGAAAGATATGACCGACGAGCAAATTATGTACCTTAATCGCGGCGGCCATGACCCCTATAAAGTTTATGCAGCCTATGCTGAAGCTGTTGCTCATAAGAATCAACCGACAGTTATTTTGGCGCACACAGTGAAAGGTTACGGGTTAGGAAGTGCCGGTGAAGCCGCTAATAATACGCATTCGATAAAAAAACTCGATTTAGATAGTCTACGCGGTTTTCGTGATCGTTTTGGTATTCCGATACCAGAAAAACAGCTAGAGAATGCTCCCTACTATCGTCCCGATAAAAACAGCCCAGAGCTCAAATACTTACGCAGCTGCCGCAGGGAGCTAGGGGGCCCTCTGCCTTCGAGGAAGTCTGGCTTTAAGGCTATGGATGTACCAACACTAAAGGCATTCAAAAAGCAGTTAGAAGGCAGCGGTGAGCGTGAAGTTTCAACCACCATGGTGCTTATGCAGATCCTTTCGGTATTAATTAAAGACAAAACCATCGGTAGTTTTGTGGTACCAATTGTACCAGATGAGGCGCGCACTTTTGGTATGGAAGGTATGTTCCGCCAGCTGGGCATATATACATCTTCTGGACAGAAGTATGTACCACATGATCATCAGCAGATCATGTATTACAAAGAAGATAAAAAAGGCGTCATTCTTGAAGAGGGCATAAATGAAGCGGGTGCCATGTCAGCCTGGTTGGCTCTAGCAACTGCTTACAGTACAAGCAGTCGCCCGATGATTCCTTTTTATATTTTCTATTCGATGTTTGGTTTTCAGCGTGTTGGTGACTTGATATGGGCGGCTGGAGACAGTCAGGCGCGAGGCTTCCTTATTGGCGCCACGGCTGGTAGAACCACACTGAATGGTGAAGGATTGCAGCATCAGGATGGCCATAGCCATATTCTTGCCAACACTGTGCCAAACTGTAAAAGCTATGATGCAGCCTATAGTTATGAGCTGACGGTTGTTATTCAAGATGGTGTTAGGCGCATGTACAAAAATAAAGAAAACTGCTTCTACTACTTGACCACCATGAATGAAAATTACAGTCAGCCAGTCATGCCAGAGGGCGCTGAAGAAGGTATTGTCAGGGGTATGTATTCGTTTTTCAGGGGCGCCGATACTGAGCTAAAAGTACAGTTGATGGGATCTGGAGCTATTCTCAATGAAGTGCGCGAAGCGGCAACGATTCTACGCGAGTCTTTCTCTGTTGAGTCAGATATTTGGAGCTTAACCAGCGTTAATGAGCTGACTCGCGATGGCCAGAAAATCGATCGATGGAATTTACTGCATCCTGAGAGTAAGCCTAAAAAATCCTACATAACAGAACAGATGGAGGGTAGCGTTGGACCCGTCGTTATTGCCACTGACTACATGAAGAATCATGCGGAGCAGTTACGTAAATATATCCAATTTCCACTCTATGTACTTGGCACAGATGGCTTTGGTCGCAGTGATAGCCGCGCTACGTTGCGTAATTTCTTTGAGGTTGACCGCTACTTTATAGTACTGGCAGGACTGAAAATGCTAGCTGACGAAGGAAAAATAAAAACTTCGATACTTGCTAAAGCGATGAAAAAATTTGGGATTGACCCAGAAAAACCGAATCCACTGTATGTTTAAGCGTGGGTGCACCAGCAGTGTGTCACTAAACGCCAATCTCTGACTAATAGAGGAATCAATGTGCCAATACAAATAGTGATGGTGCCAGATCTCGGTGGGGCTGAGACAGTTGAGGTAATTGACCTGGGTCTCGCCTCTGGCGATGTTGTTGCCTTAGAAGATTCACTTTTGGTACTCGAGTCTGATAAGGCGGCCATGGACATGCCTAGTCCTGTGGCTGGTGTGTTTAAAAAATACCTTGTTACCGAAGGTGCGATAGTGCACGTCGGTGATGCTATTGCTGAGATTGATATGGCGAAAGAAACGCCAGCTGATGCTGAGAATCCGCCTGAAGAGAAAGCGATTGAAGCGTCCTCTTCGGTGGTGATGGCAAAAAATAAACCCGAAGCAGTCATGGAGAAAGCATCTATACCAGTGTCAACTGTACAGCGGTTTGAGATGGCGGACTTCGAATTAGGTTCTGGGAAAACTATAGCGACTGATATTTATGCTGGTCCGGTCGCGCGTAAATTCGCTCGTGAATTAGGTGTATCGTTAATTGAGGTTATTGGAACCGGATCTAGGGGGCGTATTTTAAAAGACGATATCAATAACTTCGTCAAGAAAGTAATGAAAGACAGGGTATCGACAACAGAAAAGGTATCAGGCGACATAGGAATATCGCCAGCACCCATTGTTGACTTTAGTCAGTTTGGTGTCATTAAAACAATCAAAATGAGCAAGATTCAAAAGTTAACCGCGGCTAATATGCAGCGCAACTGGAGGAGCATCCCGCATGTCACCCAATTAGATGAGGCTGATATCACCGAGCTAGAAGTATTTCGAAAATCACTCAAAGTCAAGCAAGAAAAGCGCGTTACACTAGTGGCTTTTTTAATTAAAGCGATAGGCTCGCTACTTCAGTCGAACCCAGAATTCAATCGTTCTCTTGCAGTAGACGGCAAGCACTTTATACAAAAGCATTATATCCATATCGGTATGGCTGTCGATACGCCACGCGGACTAGTTGTGCCAGTGATTCGCGATGTTGATGAAAAGGATATCTGGGATATCTCCGTAGATGTTGCAATGCTGGCTAATAAAGCTCGCGATGGAAAGCTAAGCCCTGCAGAAATGAAGGGCGGTTGCTTTACTCTGTCTAGCTTAGGCGCTATTGGTGGTAATGGATTCACTCCCATTATTAATGCCCCAGAAATTGGTATTCTGGGTGTTTCGAAATCACAAATGAAATCAACATGGGATGGTAGTGTGTTTGTACCGCGCCTTATGTTACCGCTAGCGTTGTCCTATGATCATCGCGCCATTAACGGCGCAGAGGCCGGTCGTTTTCTGGTGCATCTAATTAAATTACTTGGCGATGTTGATTACTTTTCATCTTAAGAAAAATAGCTACAGAGAAGTAATAGTATTAAATTAAAATGAGGATAATACATATTTTATAAATACTAAGGCCAAGCCAGAAGTGGCGATAGCTAGGAGGGGGACAAGCAAAGGTGTGGTGCTTTCTGTTTCTACACCAGTGCTATTTTCTTTTTTGCTTCTATAAACCACTACAGCTGCTCCCATCAAGATGAGCGCCGCAATGGCGAGGAAAATATACACTCCTATATCAAAATAACCCACTGCTTACCCCTCTTCATAGTATTAACCCCCATGCTCTATTTCTTCTTTTCTTGGTGAGGGTAGGTAGATTAGCGGATGGCAAGAGCAATCCAGTTTATTAGATACAATATGGCGAAAAAAGCACAACCGGTCCGCCACAGAACAAGTTTTTTTTTCAGCGCAGGCAACTCTTCGCTGGCTTTATACGCATTGCTATCTGCATTAATCATTCCAATTAACTCTGCTTTTGTTTTTTTCATTAATTCTTTTTCTGAGTGCATTTCGTTGCCTCCTTAGTATTTTTTCGCATTGCTTGTTGTAGATATTTTTTGCTAGAAATATTTTCTCAGATTTTGTAAAACAGAAAGTGCGGGTTGTTGTGGTCTTCGAAAAATTTTTAGTGTCACCTAGGTTTATCTTTTTTCTTTTATTTCTTACCCCTAAAGATAGCTACATAGATTAAATAAATAATGAGTGGTAATGAGCATATAAGCCAGGGTGTAAAGTCTTGCTGGTCGTTCAGTACCGATAGAACTAAGCCAGTCAGAGAAAGTATGCTGAAAATAAAAGTTACTAACTTTTTGTTTAGATAGTCGTTTAATAAAAAACACGAGATACCAACAGCAGTAATTCCGATCAAAACATAAAGCAAAAGTATCATATTTTTTTATCGACGCACTTGTCGACCCTTTTTCTATACAGTCATCTAGCTAAAAACAGCCATAAACAGCATGAGAGTAACGGCTATTATCATAGAAGCAAATGTAAACCAATCCAATCCATGGGGTTCGCTTTGATAGCAAAGAAATGGCATTACACAAAATTTGCTATAGAGCCAAGCCATCCAGTGAGCCTTTATAAAGCGCTAAAAAGTAAAACTACCAGTCAACTTGAAGAATTGGTTGATTAGCTAAACTGCTAATAAAATCTTAAACAAACGTCAAGTTCTTATCAATCCGTTTCTAATGCAAATAAGTAATCGTGATGAGTTATTTTTTCGACGAGCCTATATCTATGATTGATCAGGAAGCTCTCTAGGCGGTCAATATCTCTACATTCAATTATCATGTATTTAAATTTAAATTTATCAAAATCTATACCCTTCAAGACATCTAGCTCGGCACCTTCAACATCTAGGGATAAAAAATCGATTAAGCTTGGGGCTGCTGCTGTCAATAAAATTGCGTTAAGGGTTGCACTTTTAGCTCCAAAAACAAACGATGACTCTCCTTGCAATTTTTTCTCATCTCCTTTTGCAACAAAATCATCATGATTCCCGATATCTAAGTCTAAATTATCCGAGATAGTGGACGAGTCGGAATATTTCATACGAACGAATTCGTCCTCATAGTCAAAAGGAACACAAGCATTACAAAAAATACTATTATTTTCTCCTCTTCTTTTTAGACAGCTCAGATATAGGTTTAGGGATGGTTCGATTAGAACACCTTTCCAGCCTTTCTTGAGTTCAAAGAAATACGAATTAGAAGCTAACGCTCCATCATGAGCCCCAAGCTCAACATAAAAACCATTACGATGAGGGAGCAAGTTCTCTAATTTTTTGTCCATACCAAAGCGAGAAAATCTTCCTGATTTATATTTGCGTCTATAAATACGCCAGCGTTGAATAAGTTCAGCTAGCTCTTGCCCCAAAAAACTATTCAATAACTTGATTTTATGTAGTTTCAATTTTTCTTTTTACCTTCAGCGAAATACTGTTTGTTCAGCACTAGGATTGCAATGCCGCGTCCCGAAGAGGAATCGAACCTCTGACCTATCCTTTAGGAGACCGCCGCATCTAGTGCTTAATCCCCTTATGCTTATAGTATACATTTAACGGGTATGGGCAATGTATTAGTTGTTGCTATTACTACCTTATTATAAGTTCCTTAGAAACCAAACATTTTTGTCTATATTCACTACCTTCCTTGTTTAGCGTTTTATTCTAGACAATCAACTGACTCCCACTCTCCTTTATTTAGTTAACATGTTTCAGGGGTGCGGGGGAGGGGTTATGGTTTGCTGCTTGTATATATTACCCGCCCAATCTTTTAAAAGTTGAAATTGAAAACCCCTTCACTTGAACGCGCACACTGCCGGTCTTTTAAATGAATAGCCGGTATAATTAGCAAAAATTTATTCTTGTAGGTTAAGATATAAATACAATAAAAAAACAAAGGACTAAGATATGAAAAAATTAACAGTAGCATTTTTTATTTTGATGTTAAGTGCAATGACAAATGTTTATGCCAGCCATTGTGGTGGAAATCATGCCGCTGATAAAGTGCATGCCGCTGATAAAGATCAAAAGGCACATGATGACCATGATGACCATGATGACCATGATGACCATGATAAAAAAGATGGGCAAGATAAATAAAATCTAAATAAAAATACAAGATATAATTAATTAATTCTATATATTTTAATAGCTTAAAAATAATACGCTAATATCTTTAGTTGCATTAATCTTTAATTAATTAATTAATTAAGGAGAAATTCTGTGGGAATAGGCCTATATTTTCTCTGTGTGGTCGGCTGTTATTATTGGCAAATGAAAGGATTCAAGCTTGAGTATGAGGCCTGGCAGAGTAACGATAGAGAAGAATACTCTAAGTTAGAGGTAGACTATTATCTTAAAAGGTTTGAAACCGAAAGACGTCAAATGTGGTTATGGAGTTTCGTAGGCGGGGCTTATTTATGGGCCCCGTTTATTTACTTATTCTCAGACCTTTCAAATAGAAAATAAAAAGTGATCGTGCGAAATGAAAACACTACTTACACTATTATTGCTAGTGCTCACATTGGTGTTTCCATCACTTTCTTTTAGTGAATGGACCAAAGTGGCTAAAATTACTGATGGAACTGATTACTATGTCGATTTTGAAAGCATTAAAAAACAAGGTGGACATTCTTACTTTTGGACTTTGTCTGATAGCCCGGAAGCATGCATGCATGGCCATTTGTCTGGAAAAACTCATAAAAAAGTTGATTGCATGTTAATGCGTTATCAGGATTTGAGCTTTATTAACTATAAAGAACCTATGGGTCTTGGGTCTGAGGATAGAGAGAATAATTACAGTCCTAAAAACCAAGAATGGGAATATCCTCAATCTAACTCATCATCAGAAGCAATTCTAAAAGCAATCTGTGGTGAGTGATATAAATCTAAACTAAAGCTCAGACCCTTATATGTGCGGCATAGAATCTAAAGGCTGCCTTAACTAGCAAAGAGAATCTCCAAGAACCACATCTGTAAGTAGTGTTATCTTTGATTGATGCGTATGGCGGTAGTTTTTGCATTTCTGTGGCGACATTAAAATTTACTGAAGCAATAAAAGAAATTAGCGATCAATCGGCCTGAAATCTAGTATCAGCCACCATAATTTTTTTTACATTTAAAAAATCAAATCTTTTTCGCAACTTTAACCGCAACTGCAGATCCGAACTCTACAATTGAAAACCATATTCTTGCGATACTTGAAAACTTTAGACCAGCAATCTGTTTTTCCGCATCTTTTTGATGAGCGATCTCATCAAAACAACATTTTTGAAGAACATATAAAAGTGCAGAGTAACGTTCATTTCCTGTGAGGTAATTTATTTGTTCTTCATAGTGTTTTCTTACAAATGTTTCCACTGCGTTAATAGTAATACAAAAGGTTTTATGGCCTAATAAGGATGGAAAAAATCCAAGCAAAAATCCCATAATCTTCCATAAAATTAACAGCTTACTTCTTTCTGAGTCGCCAACAAGATGCTGCATAATAATGAGATGTTTAATTTCAGATTTTTCATGATTTAGTGCCATTTGGTAAATTTTTTTTGACCAAAATACACACTTCGCACCTTTATAAATCCATACGGCACCGGTTTCACCTGCATGGTTAGATCTCATCCATGGGATTAGCTCTTTCGGTATAATTATATTTTTTGCTTTAAACTCTTTGAGTACATCGTTAGATTTCATTATAGATTTATGACCCTGATCTTTTTTGCTAAAAAGGCATTTCTTGTTGTAAGTTTTTTTGGATGGATAAGTTTCCCTTGTTTTTTTTTATTTTAGTTATATGGTATTTATTTTTTCTACTTCCATGTTTTTTTAAGATGTCTTTGGAAACCTCTTTGTGCATGCTGCTATATCTTAACGTATAGATATTTTTTGCAGCTGCTTCTCTCGCATATCTTTCGTTGATAATAGGCAATGGGTATTCATTTACCGATATTGGACTATCCCATGGCTTATGAATATATTTAGCATCAAGAGCGGATAACTCGGGAACCCATTTACGAATAAACTTTCCTTCTGGATCATGATCTATGCCTTGCTTGATTGGATTATATATACGAATACTGTTAATTCCAGTCGTACCTGATTGCATTTGGATTTGGCTATAATGTATTCCTGGTTCATAGTCTGTGAAAAGCCTAGCTAGATAAATTGCTGGCTCTTGCCAATGTAGCCATAGATGGTAACTAGCAAAGCTGATTAACATTGCTCTCATGCGAAAGTTTAGCCAACCGGTTGAAATGAGTGCTCTCATGCAAGCATCCACCATTGGAAACCCAGTTCGACCAATTTTCCAAGCTTCAAAGTATGTCCGATTAATAGGGTCTTGTCTTAGTGTGTTGTAAACTGAGTGCATGTTTTCATATTCAATTCGTGGTTCATCCTCAAGCTTTTGTATAAAATGACAATGCCAACGAAGCCTGCTAGAAAAAGTACGCAACGATCTTCCCCATAAATCATTACTTTTTACTGAAGCACCTACACGGGCTTTTTTTTCTGCTTCAGTTTTTTGAAAAACCTCACGTATTGAAATAGTTCCAAAAGCAAGATGGGTCGATAATCTTGAGCAGTTATCGAAAGCTGTAACTGGCGAAGACATATGTTTTGTATAGTTGCACCCTCTTTCAGAAAAAAAACTATTCAGCATTTTTAATGCTTCTGAGCGACCACCTTTTTGTATAACCGAACAGTTATCATCTTTAAGTCTTAGTTCTTTTGCACTTGGAGTGTCATCGGAATTATATATATGATTTCGAAGTTTCCTTGGTTCACTATAAATGGGCTCCTGCATCTTGGCATACCAATTCTTCGACCATCCATTACGGTTTTTTAGGCTTCTAACTACTCCATTTTGTGTTGGTTGATTCCATTTTATTGAATTTTGAAAAGCCCATTTCTTGATTTTTCGATCACGCTGATATGTCCAGTCATTCCAAGTTTCTTGATGAGACCAAAGAGTATCAATTTGATGGTTCTCGTGAATTTGATGTAAAATTTCTACAGCGGCACCTGTTTTTATGACTAGATTTTGTCCAATTTTTTGGAGTGCTGTCTTTAGTTCAACCAGACAATCGCAAAGAAACACGTAATGACGGTGACTTAAATCAGCCTGATGCCACAATTCAGGCTCGAATATATAAATCGGTAAGATAGCTCCAACCTTGCTAGCCTCATAAAGCGCCTCATTATCATAGATTCGAATATCCCTTTTAAACCATACTACTTGCATCAAATGATCAGCCTATCAATACATAAAGTTAAAATCATATAGCTGTAATTAATAAATATTTTGCAAGATATATGAGTTATATGAACAATAAAGTCTTAATTATATAATTAACTGTTTAAATATACAGTAAATTATAAAAAAAAGATAAAAATGGAGTAGCTGGTATCAAGGCTATGTACCTTATAGAAATTATTATCAAATAAAGGCCGCGGTTAAATTAAAATTTTTAATAAGCAGTGATCTGCAAGAAACATTTTATAAATTCTTCAAGATGTCCAAGTGGTTTTTTACTTGAATGCAATAACAGGCAAAATGACTTTGTTTTTATAGTCACTTATGGAGCATCTCAAGGAAGACATAGTTTTGATGAGGGAATAACTGAAGAAGGTTTTGTTGCTTGGCAGTCACAGCCAAGCAACAACTTTAAAGATAAAAGAATCCAACAGTTAATTGTTCATAATGAGCTCACTAATAATATATATTTATTTCTTAGAGATAATAAAAAATCTGACTATGAATATTTAGTGCTTCGTTACTAAAATCGCCTCAGGAGGATTTATCGCTGGTGCTACCGCAAAAGCTATAGCTCCACTATTATCACCAAGTGAAATTTCAAAAGCATTGGTAGTCTTAAAAGATAAATCAAAGGTTGAAGTCGATTTAACAATTAGCGGTGATGAATAATTAATCACCCACCTGATACGACTTGCATTTTCACAATCGGTTGCATCGGTATTATCAGCCTTCAGTAACCTTCCACCAACAGTGCCATTTGATGTTGTCCCTTCACTAGTCGCAGAAAACGAAGCATCACACCCATCAAATGAAGCAATAATTGTATTTGAGGGGACAGGATCTTCATTACCAGCATCACCACACTCCCATGACATCCCGAGGCGGGTATTAGTATTTGACAAGCTTCCATATAGATCATGAACATAGCCTGCGC
>CAJIZZ010000022.1 GCA_905181945.1 uncultured Porticoccus sp.
GGCCATGCACTTCTCCTGTTACGGCGGTCCAACCTAGTAGCGGCGGCACCGCTCCGGCTAAGCCGCCTATGACAATATTTTGAGGAGTGGCGCGCTTAAGATAAGAGGTGTAAACCACTGCATAACCAAACAACGAGGCTAGTGTAAGCCATGCTGTGAGCGCATTAATAAAAATTAATAAAATAGCCATGCCTGCCGAGCCCAAAATTGCAGAGAAAAACAGTGCTTGGCGGGGCTGCACTCTTCCTTTGGCAACAGGGCGGTTCAATGTTCTAGCCATTTTAAGATCAATTTTTCGATCTACTACATGATTGATAACGGCGGCGGACCCAGCACAAAGAGCAATACCAATATTACCCAAGATCAGCGCATTAAAAGGAACCATGCCGGGTACAGAAAGAAACATCCCTATGACTGATGTTAGGATCATTAGCGCAACAACCCTTGGTTTTGTCAGCTCCAGATAATCATCTAGGCTGGCTTTTTCTACCTCCGACATTGCTGTTTTCATTATCCCAAACCTCAATTAGTGTTATTTTTGCTTAGCGTGCGCCACTCTGCTTGCAAGACTTATCAGTATCAATAATATCAGCATACTTCCCAAATGATGCATTATTGTTGAAACAGCTGAGTCACGAACATACCCAGCGCCAATAACAAAAATTACCTGCCCAAACAAAACGGCGGCTAGAACATAGCCCATACGCTGCACGCGATAATCAAGTACTGCTAATAAGAAAGCCGACAAGCTCAATAAATAAACTGTTGTAATCAAAGCTCCCAGTCTGTGGACAACATTTACTGCCACACGAGCCTTGCTTTCTAAGGCCTCGATCCCAAGAGGTTGGACTAAATTAAAACCCTCTTGTAGGTTCATTTCTGGCCACCATGCATTTTGACAAGATGGAAAATCTGGGCATGCAAAGGCAGCAAACTTTACGCTTGTCCAGCCACCCAAGGCAATCTCTATTACAACTATTATAATGGCTAAAGTTATCCATGGTTTAATTTGATCTAATCTAGAGATAATTTCTTTTGACGCTAGCCAATACGTGCCATCAAGCCTTAAGGCTAGCAACCAAAGCAACGCGCAAATAACTATGCCGCCTAACAAGTGGATTAGTGCTGCCTGAGGCCAAAGAACCAAATCAACAGACCACATACCCAGCATAGATTGCCATACAGCTAAAAATAAAATAAACGTTGGCAGCCTAAAGGGGTAGCTGTCATCTTCGCGAAGACGCCATGAATTGACAGCCAACCAGATGACTAAGAGCGTCAACACAGCAGACAGCAACTGATGCGTTACCTCTGTCCAGCCGCCCGCACTAAAGTAGTGTTTGAATACCTCGAGTGTATTTTCGTGCATAACAGAAAAACCGCCATCACAATCCAACCATCCTGAGCAATCAAATCCGGTGTCTGTAAAACGACTATATACCCCGAGAGCCGCAACTATCAAAGCAAGGGCTGTAGACAAAAATGCTAATAAAAATCCCGGTTTGCGAGAGTTTTTGGCATAAAAAATTAACACTAGTTTTATACTCTCAGGCCATCAAAGGGTGTGTAGTTGGTAAGTTGCCAACCATAAGTTACTGGGCAGAATATTTCATTAGGTGTTCAATATCTTCTATGATTTCATTTCCTTTGTTGGCTAAGCTATAAGACATCATTACCAGCCCTTGCTGATCAACCAAGTATGCTCGAAGGAGCTCTGGATTTTTTGAACCAAAAGGAGTATTTGTATTCTTCAACAGCATCTCAAATTCTTCTCTACTGCCATATATAACTTTTAGAAAAGGGTGGTTCAGTTTTAAATATGCAGAAGTCTCATCGACGAGCTGTTGATCCAAGGCAAGGTACAATCGCTCGAATCGACGACTATATTTCCCTAGACTGATATGAATCTGTCGAGTTAAATAAATTAACTCTCTGCAGCGATCTACACATTCTCCATCGCCAGCAATAATCATTCTCCACTTAGGTTTTTGATCTGCTAAAGTCCACGCATCGTCTTCATCATTTTTAAAATTTAAGCCCGCTATTGGCGCTGGAGGCACCACAAAATCTCCATAATTAGTGGTCCCTAATTTTTCTAGCAATAGATTCCGCTGGTCTTCCGTCTTCGGGTATATCAAGAACCCTGCGATAATAACGCCTCCCAGCATTAGTATCATAAACCAAACCTGCCATTGATTTTTTGTATTCCTTTGCTTCACCATTTTTCCCCACTTGAACAATAATAATTATTTACGCCTAGAGCTGATAAAAAGCCCAAGGTTAGAATTAGCGAAAATTGCTAGGATTATTAGAGCCAGCGCCAAGGCTCCCCACTGGTAGGCGTAACCTGTATGTTTTCCTGGCTGAACATTTACCACAAACCACCCCGTCATCAACGCTCCTGTCTCTCCTGCATCCAATCTAAGGCTGTAGTCGTAAAATTCATTTCCTAGTTTGTTGGAGATAATTTCGGGATCCAGGCTTTGTATAACAATTCGACTTTCTCCTTTAACCCATGGGTCTTCGCCCAGCATAATCTGTTTTCCTGGAGAGCGGTACAAATAGCCAACTAGGCTGACATTCCCTGAAATACTTGGTATTTCAGGCAAAATTCTACGGTCTAAATCTGCAGGAATCCAGCCACGATTAACTAAAATGGAATAGCCTGCGGTTGTTTGAAAAGGGCTGATCACTTCATATCCTGGACGTCCGCCACGCACGCGATTATCCAACAACAAAGTGGAGCTGTGATTATACTGTCCATTCACCTCTACTCTCACATAACCCAAATGGTCTACTTCGGTGTTTTGATTAAAGTAGATCTTCTGTACAGAAGAAATTGGAACCGGCTGAGCCTCAGCACGATACTTGTACATATCTAGTAGCTGGCGCTTCTCATCAGCCCTATCAACCTGCCAGAATGCAAGGCTTATAGTGACTGGTAAAAAAAATGCTGTAAACAGCATGATTTTCCAATTCAACTCCCATTGAAAACGGAGCTTCATTTGATTTTTATCAGTTTGTAGCGTCATCACGTAGCCTTTTTGCTAACAACAAATTACTTTATAGTGGCTGCTAAGTTCTGGTGCTGCCGATTTTAGAATATAGGCGGAATAAGCTATAATCATATTCATTATTTTCACGTCCAAAAAGGAATGTCCGTGCTTCTAAAATTTATTATCGTCTTATTATTTATAGGTATTATCGTGAGCCTTAGTAGCGCATTAGTCTTCCTAATGAAAGATGTTGGAAACACCCGAAAGAGAACACTTTACGCTTTAGGGGTTCGTATTTTTCTCGCTGTAGCGTTAGTGGCAACAATTACCTGGGGAATCTATTCAGGACAGCTTGGCAGTAAGGCCCCGTGGGACAAACAACTACATCCGGAGCGTGTTCTCTCCCCAAAACCAAAACCCTAGACACATTAAATATACTTACTTTTCTTTAAACTAAAAACGGTCAGGAGATTCCTGACCGCTTTCTGTCGGTTTAGCGTCAACCTTATGCTAAGCCAGAATATACACGAATAAAAACAAGCCCACCCACACAACGTCAACGAAATGCCAATACCAAGATGCCGCCTCAAAACCAAATTGATCTTTATCGTTAAAGTGTCCTTTAAGGCCTCGCACCCATTGCACAAACAACATAATTGTCCCAAATGTCACATGCGCACCATGGAATCCTGTCAACATAAAAAAGGTGGTGCCATATATACCCGAAGACAGAGTCAGACCCATATGGTTGTATGCTTCAATATACTCTTCTGCCTGAAGGATCAGAAAAATTATACCCAAGAAAACTGTAATACCTAGCCACAAGTTAAACTTCTTGCGGTCATTATTTTTAATCCCTGTATGCGCAATATGTACAGTAACACTAGAGCTTAGTAGAATAATTGTGTTCCACAATGGGAGCCAATGTAAGATTTTATCCCAGCCAGGAAAACTCATATTCTGCTCTGGACCTAAAAATTGAGCAGCGTCACCATTTGCAGCCTGATCAGGTGTTACCATGAGAGGCCAAGTTGGCTCAAATCCAGCCCATAACAGTTCATTTTCTGTTGCCTCCCCGCCTAGCCAAGGTAGTACTAGCGCACGAATATAATATAGTGAGCCAAAAAATACGGCAAAAAACATTGCTTCAGAAAAAATAAACCAGCCCATGCCCCAAACATAAGAGCGCTTTAGCTGATCGCTGTTCATCCCTGCAATATTTTCTTTTATTACCAGGGCAAACCAAGCGTAAAGAGTAAATGCCAACACTAATGCGCCCGCCAAAAAAACCCAGGGGCTCTGGCCCTGCACCCAGGATCCTGCACCAAGCGCAATTAGCCCTAACCCTGTTGCTGCAAAAACAGGTAGTTTGCTGGACTCTGGAACGTAATAGCTGCCTTCAGTTGACATTATTTTTCTCCTTCTTCTGCGTTATAACGCAGCTAAATTCATCAATTTAGTTGTGCGACCGGTGGGTCTTCACGGTTAGTTATATCAAACAATGTGTATGACAATGTAATTGTGTTTACAGACTTTGGTATATCTTTATCTACAATAAACACTAAAGGCATATCTGTTTCACTCCACGCATCTAAGGGTTGCTCGTTGAAACAAAAGCACTCTGTTTTATGGAAGTATTTCGTTGCGCTAAACGGAGACACATTTGGTACCGCTTGCGCCACCATATCCTTTGATGTTCGATTTCTTGCATAAAATGCAACCGCTGTAGGCTCTCCAGGGTGCACTACTATTTCAGTAACTTTAGGAGAGAAGTCCCACGGCATGGAGCCGTTGTTGGTCGTAATAAACTGCACCTTAATGCTACGGGTAATATCTACAGAAGCATCTTGAGCCTCATAACGACCGCCGGTCTTGCCGCCAATGCCGGTTAAATCACACAAGACATAATACAGTGGCGGCATGACAAAAATAGCAAATATAAACATGCCGGCTGCTCCAACTAGAAGCTTGACTAGGGTCTTTTTGACCGGGCTAGTCGACATATTTTCTCCTTTATAATTATTTTATTGTCGGCGGAGTTGAGAACGTGTGGTAAGGAACAGGTGTAGGTAAAGTCCACTCCAGTCCTTCCGCACCTTCCCAGGTTTTTGGCTCACTGACCGGCGTACCAGAACGAATAGTTCTGACCACGTTAAACAAAAATAGTAGTTGAGCTGCGCCATAAGTAAATGCACCAATACTGGAGATCATGTTCCAGTCGGAAAACTGCAGTGCATAATCTGAATAACGACGCGGCATCCCAGCTAATCCTATAAAGTGCTGAGGAAAAAATGTTATATTAAATCCTATGAACGAAATCCAAAATTGCACTTTTCCCATAGTTTCGTTGTACATTTTTCCAGTCCACTTTGGAAGCCAGTAATAAACTGCAGCGGTGCTTGAAAAGATTGCACCAGCAACCATTACATAATGAAAGTGAGCAACTACGAAGTAGGTATCGTGATACTGCACATCAGCAGGCGCGATAGCTAACATGATCCCAGTGAAGCCGCCTATCGTAAATAAGATCACAAAAGCTACGGCATACAGCATAGGTGTTTCAAAAGTTAATGACCCACGAAACATGGTCGAAATCCAGTTGAAAACTTTAGCTGCTGTCGGCACCGCGATCAGCATTGTGGCATACATGAAGTAGAGCTCTCCGCCAATAGGCATTCCTACTAAGAACATGTGGTGAGCCCACACAATAAAAGATAAGAACGCGATAGAAGCGGTGGCATATACCATAGAGCTATAACCAAACAAAGGCTTGCGGCTGAAGGTTGGAATAATATGAGATATCACACCAAATGCCGGCAGAATGATGATGTAAACTTCTGGGTGTCCGAAGAACCAAAAAACATGCTGGAATAATACGGGGTCACCCCCGCCAGCAGCGTTAAAGAAACTAGTCCCAAAGTTAATATCCATCAACATCATGGTGACTGCGCCAGCCAATACGGGCATTACTGCAATTAATAAGAATGCCGTGATTAGCCACGTCCAAACAAACATTGGCATTTTCATCAATGTCATGCCGGGTGCGCGCATATTCAACACAGTAGCAATAATGTTAATAGAACCCATGATAGAGGATGCGCCCATAAGGTGAACCCCAAAAATAAAGTAATTTACTGTAGGGGGGGCATAAGTTGTTGAGAGGGGGGCATAAAACGTCCAGCCAAAGTTAGGAGCCCCGCCTTCCATAAAGAATGTCGCTGTCAATAAAGTGAAAGCAAAAGGCAAAATCCAAAAGCTCAGATTGTTCATGCGAGGTAAAGCCATATCTGGCGCTCCGATCTGTAGCGGAATCATCCAGTTAGCTAGCCCAACAAATGCCGGCATAATGGCACCAAATACCATTACTAGGCCATGCATAGTTGTCATTTGATTAAAAAATTCTGGCTTTACAATTTGCATGCCGGGTTGAAATAACTCAGCACGAATAACCATTGCAAAGAAACCACCCATTAAAAACATAGCAAAACTGAACCAAAGATACATTGTTCCAATATCTTTATGATTCGTGGTAAATAGCCAGCGACCTATACCTTTAGCGGGACCATGTGCCATGACTAAACTCTCCCTTATTTACCTTTTTTCCAATTATAAACATCGATGGGTTGAGTTATATCTCCCACATCGTTACCCCAAGCGTTTCTTTCGTAAGTAATTATTGCTGCCTGATCTAATTCTGACAGTTGGTCTCCAAAAGCCTGCATCGCAGTTCCAGCTTGACCATTAACAATTATATCTATGTGTGCCTCTACCGGACCAACTGCAATCCCTTGACCAACTAGTGAGGGAAAGATACCAGGGATACCCTGACCGTTAACCTGGTGACAACCAGCACAACTGCGGTTATATGCTACTTCTCCCTTCTCCATCAGCTCATCCATGGTAAACGTTTTATTAGTTAGCTCACGAATGGCGGCCTGCTCAACTTTCTTTTCAGCCAACCAGGTCTTGTATTCTTCTTTTTCAAGCACATTGACCACAATCGGCATGAAAGCATGGCCTTTACCACACAGTTCTGTGCATTGCCCTCGATAAACACCAGGCTTTGTTACAGTTGCCGCTGCATCATTCACAAATCCAGGAATGGCGTCTCTTTTTACACCAAAGTCAGGAACCCACCAAGAATGAATAACATCATTGCCTGTAATTAAAAATCGTACTTTAGTGTTCACCGGTATCACGAGAGGCTCTGAGACCTCTTCATGGTAATATTGGCCTTTTGGGGCTCTGTTATAAATTTCAGATTCTGGGGTAGTCAGCTCGCTCAGAAACTTGATATCTTCCCCTAGGTATTCATACTGCCACTTCCACTGCAAACCAGTGACTTTAATGTCTATTTCGGCTTCTGACGTATCATAAACATCCAGCATTGTGGTGGTAGCAGGAATACACAACAGGATAAGAATAACTGCAGGAACAGCAGTCCAGACTATCTCGGCTGTGGTATTTTCATGAAAATTTGCCGCAACAGCCCCACGAGACTTGCGATGTGCGTACATGGAATAAAACATGACCGCGAAAACAAGCACGCCAGTGGCGGTGACTATCCAAAAAACAAGCATGTGAATATCGTAAATTGAATTGCTCACAGAGGTTACACCTCTGGGCATATTTGTTGCCCAACGCTTAGCTTCTTCTGCTACTGCCCCGCCTGATATGGCAAGTGCTATAACAGGGGCAAACAAAAGCGCGAAAAGCATTTTTGCTCTTCTTAACATCGCCCTATCTCCAATGAAAGTGATTGTTTAGATTCAGCTGTTGTTGGCACTCAAAACACTCATTGTGCTCAATGCCCTCAAAAACCAGCCAGTATTATACCAAATTTTGGTAGCGCTACTCTAGTGTTTATAGTCAGTGTTTATATAAATTTGCTCTAACTGAAGACAATATCGATTATAAATATCAAATATAATGACACTGCATGCCGCTTCAGCGGATCTTGAAAGTTCTGTTTATTATCGGCGTTAAGAGCATGCGTCTTTCTCGAAAATAATATCAATGCAGCTCCTTCGGGTCAACCAGCCTAACTGTTTGGGTCTCAGCCAGCTTCTCTTCTTTGCTGATATTAACTCTGGTTTCGACCTCTTTTGGGTCACTTTGCAAAAACATTTGATCTTTAAATCCACAGCTTACGCAGTGCCGATAGTCTCCTCCGCCTTCCTTAAAAATTGTTAACTTGTCCATTTCGCTACATCTTGGACATATAGCGCCAGCAATAAAACGTTTTGTAGCTTTAAACATAAAAAACCCTATCTCGGTAATATTTTTATCAGAGCGTAACGACATCACCCAACAAGCAAAAAATTTTATTTTATATATAATAAAATAATCTGCGTCCTCTGAAGAGAGGTCTATTATAACGCTATCCTTTAGTTATCATGGAATTTAAATGGCTAACAATATTCGATCTTATAAAGGAATGACTCCTGTTTTAGGAATAAAGGTGTATGTAGACCCCGCAGCTACTGTTATTGGAAACGTCACACTGGGTGATGATGCTTCTGTATGGCCAGGGGCAGTAATTCGCGGTGATATGCATAAAATAATTATAGGCAACCGATCTAACATTCAAGATAACGCTGTTCTACATATTACACATGTAAGCGCTTTCAACCCTAAAGGATGGCCCTTGACGGTGGGTGACGATGTTATCATTGGCCACGGGGCAATACTGCATGGCTGTACAATAGGAAGTCGAATTCTAGTCGGCAACGGTGCTATTGTGAACGATGGAGCCGTGATAGAAGACGAGGTTATTATCGGAGCAGGGACAGTGGTGCCTCCTGGGAAAAAACTAGAGAGCGGAAATATTTATGTCGGCAGTCCGTGCCGTTTGTTGCGCCAAACAACAGAAAAAGAACGCGCCTTTTTTGTTTACTCTCCGGCCAATTATGTGCTGCTCAAAGATCAGTATCTAAAAGAGATAAAACATGGTCTAAATAATAATGGCTAAGCTGGCACGCTGGCTATTCGCAAATATTTTTGCTGCAACGCATGACTACAGGTCATATTTGATTTCTTAGTTTGGCAATTACTGACTGAGTTTCCGGTCTGACCCCTCGCCATATATAAAAAGATTCTGCCGCTTGCTCCACCAGCATGCCTAGGCCATCCGAAATTTCTATCGCGCCATTTTTTTGGGCCCAATCCAAAAATATAGGCTGCTCTGAACCATACATCATGTCATAACAGGCTGCATCTTTTGCCAATAAAGCCTTAGGTAGCGGCGGGAGCTCCCCTGACAAGGTGGCACTTGTCCCGTTGACCACTAAATCAAACTGTTGGCCTTCCAGCATGTGAAAGTCACAGCCCAACAAATATCCCATCTCAGCAAAAGCTTTAGACAGCTGCAATGCTTTTTCAATAGTACGATTAGCAATTACTACGTGCTGCGGCAATAATTCAAGCAGCGGCTCAAGCATTCCCCTCACCGCACCTCCGGCACCAAGCACAAGGATTTTTTTACCCTTTATTTGCCATCCAAGATTGCTAATCAGGTCTCGGACTATGCCGGCGCCATCGGTTGTGTCCCCCAAAATTGTTCCATCACTCTGCATACTAAGCGTATTCACCGCACCGGCATGCCTAGCTCTAGCGGTTAGTCTCCCCGCATAGTCATATGCATCAAGCTTAAAAGGTACCGTGATATTGAGGCCTTTCCCTCCAGACGAAAAAAAAATATCTGCTGCCTTAGCAAAACAATCTATTTCCACTGTTTGTTTTTTATAGGAAATGTTTTCACCGGTCGCCACAGAAAAGGCAGCATGAATATCTGGGGACTTGCTATGTTCTACAGGGTTGCCAAAAACAGCGTAATTATCAAGCATAGGCTAGAGACCATTATGTTGCAGAGCTTTAAATACAGAATAAATTAATCAAAAAAAATTTCAACATACGTATATTTACAACAGCGCTCATATCCAATCACGGTGTTGCAGGTAAACATCATACAATTCTGCTTCTGGGGAGTTTTTTGGCGGATGCCAGTCATACTCCCATCGGACCATAGGCGGCAATGACATCAGGATGGATTCGACTCGACCGCCTGTTTGCAGACCAAACAGTGTGCCCCTGTCATAAACTAAATTAAATTCAACATACCGCCCTCGACGATAGAGCTGAAATTCCCTTTCTCTATCACCCCATGGTATCAATTTTCTACGCTGCACGATTGGCAAATAAGCATCTAAAAAACTATTGCCTATTGAAGACATCAATCCAAAGCTATCATCAAAACCATACTGGTTAAGGTCATCGAAAAAAAGGCCTCCTACGCCTCTCGGCTCGTTGCGATGTTTGAGAAAAAAGTAATCATCGCACCATTTTTTTAGTCGAGGATAGACATCCTCTCCAAAAGGCTGGCAGGCTTCCTTTGCAATTTGATGCCAATGCTGACAATCATCAGTATTTCCATAATAAGGCGTTAAATCGTAACCGCCGCCAAACCACCATACAGGTGTTTCTCCTGGCTTCTCGGCCACAAAGAAACGCACGTTTGCGTGCGCGGTAGGCACATATGGATTTTCTGGATGCATAACTACAGAAACCCCCATGGCCTCAAACGATCTGCCCTCTAATTCTGGGCGTGCTGACGTAGCTGAAGCAGGCAGTTTTGCGCCGCGGACATGAGAAAAGTTAACGCCGCCTTTCTCAAACACACCGCCATCAGTAATTGTCCGACTGCAGCCCCCGCCGCCTTCTTCTCTGCTCCATTTATCTTCTTGAAACAAGGCCCTAGAATCCTCGGCCTGCAGGGCGATACAAATACGACTCTGCAAATCTAACAAGTATTCTTTTACTGCTGTTTTGTTTGTCATACATTAATGCCAACTAAGAATTAAAAAAAATTTTGTATCGTCTCGACAGCGCGCCTGATAAAACTCCATTGGTTTTAACGTAAAACTGCACCCGTTTGTAAATGTTTAATTGACGTAGGGTTGGAGCTCTTTCCAAGCATGCCAGGTACCACGTAGTCTAGTTGTGTGCGAAAGTAGCTATTAAGTTTTAGCTTACTTTTTGCCGGAGGGAGCCCATGAGGATTTGCTGACGTTGAAACCAGCGGTCCATCAAACTCAGCACAAAGAGCTGCAGCAACTGGATGATCGGTTACACGCAGTGCTAGTGTTAGCCGACCCCCGGTTATCCATGGTGGGGCGACATTATTGTTAGGGACTAGCCATGTTTGTGGGCCCGGCCAGCTTTCTTGCAATTCGTCCAACTCTTGTGATGATATATCAGTCAGAAAGGGTTGAAATTGCTCAATGTCTTTGGCTATGAGAATGAGGCCCATTCCCCGTCGTCGTCGCTTCATGGTCAATATCTGCTCAACGGCGCTTTCAGAAAAAGGGCTGCACCCAAGCCCCCAAACAGCCTCAGTAGGGTAAGCAATAACACCATTGGCATTAAGAATGGTTGCGGCCTGCATGATTTGAAAAGAGTTACGATCAGGAGGAATCATCGCGAGTAATTGTTCAACGGTTTTTTAGTTTCTCTTGCAGAGCGGCATCTTTTGCAATGACTGCCTGAGCATTAGCCTCACGCTCGTTAATAAGGGCCTCGTGCAGCTTGGTGTTAGAAACTGCAATAATTTGTATTGCTAAATAAGCTGCATTTTTCGCTCCAGCCTTACCTATAGCAACGGTGGCAACAGGTATTCCGCCTGGCATCTGTACTGTGGAAAGCAGGGAATCAAGGCCATCCATGGAGGTGGCAATAGGGACTCCGATGACCGGACGAAGAGTATTTGCTGCCACAGCACCTGCTAGATGTGCAGCCATTCCTGCTGCACAAATGAAAGCTGCGCAGCCTCTTTTGTCTGCCTCTTTGACAAAACTGTGTGTTGCTTCAGGAGTGCGGTGGGCAGAAGCTATTTTAACCTCAAGGGGAATATCAAATTTTTGCAAAGTCTCGATACATGACTCCATCACGGGCAAATCGGAATCCGAACCCATAAGAATTGCAACAAATGGCTTACTCATTGTGTATAATTCCTTAATTATTTGTATAAAGCAGCATATGTTAGCAGTGGTTAACACCTAATGGCCAGAAACTCGTTAAAAACAATATGTCATTACTAAATATTCTTGAATTTCCCGACGCGCGCCTTCGCACAGTAGCCAAACCTGTTGCAAAGATAGACGAGGCTGCCAAAAAACTAATCGGTGATATGTTGGAAACAATGTATGCGGCTGATGGGGTTGGTCTAGCCGCCACACAAGTTAATGTTCATTTGCGTATAATAGTGATCGACTTACAGAGGGATGGCGGCGATCCGCTGATATTAGTTAATCCAGAAATTGAGGTATTAGATCAATCGACATGCCCAACTGAAGAGGGGTGTCTCTCTGTTCCTGGATTCACTGAAACTGTTAATCGTCCCGAAAATGTTCGCGTAAGGGCTCTGAACAAAGAAGGTCAGGCTTTTGAGCTTGAGCCCCAGGGGTTGCTAGCCGTATGTATACAACACGAAATTGATCATCTAAATGGAAGGTTGTTTGTAGACTACCTCTCCTCCTTCAAACAAGAGCGACTCAAAAAAAAAATGATAAAGCAGCGTCGTCAAGATAATCCGTCATCATAATGGTTAAGTATGAGAGCCGAGGGGGGGAGACCATTGCGCATTGTATTTGCTGGCACCCCTGAATTTGCCGTCCAACACCTCAAGGTGCTTTTAGGTAATGATAGCGCTCATGAGGTTGTTGCTGTTTATACGCAACCAGATCGTCCAGCGGGTCGAGGGAAAAAGCTCGCCTCTAGCCCAGTAAAGACCTTAGCCGAAATAATGGGGCTGCCGGTATACCAGCCCATAAGTCTCAAAGACCCTGAACAGCAACTGATCTTAACCAGCCTCAGGCCTGATTTAATAGTTGTTGTTGCCTATGGCTTGCTGCTACCACCAAAAATTTTGAATATACCTAAATATGGCTGCGTCAATGTGCACGCATCGCTTCTGCCTCGATGGAGAGGTGCGGCGCCAATACAAAGAGCCATAGAGGCAGGAGATACCAAAAGCGGCGTCACTATTATGCAAATGGATACAGGGCTCGACACGGGCGATATGCTAAATTTTGTAGAATGTAAAATAGCCTCTGATGAAACTGGGGGTTCTCTTCAGAACAAAATGTCAGCTATAGGGCCGTCCGCTTTACTGCATACACTAGAAAAAATAGCGCGGGGAGAGAGCGTTCCGGTCAAGCAAGATAGCGCCTTGAGTACTTACGCAGCAAAGCTTACTAAAGATGAAGCTTTTTTGGACTGGTCAATGCCAGCCGAAAGACTCTCTCGAAAAATTTTAGCGTTCAATCCTTCTCAGGTTGCTTGCACCACTCTAAACAACGAGCATGTTCGAATTTGGCACGCAGAACCCAGTATTGCCTGTGAAGCTGTTATTCCTGGAACCATAATAAGCACCAATAATGATGGCATCCAGGTAGGTACAGGACAAGGAAGCCTGCTGATAACGCAACTTCAATTGCCTGGAAAAAACCGCTTACAAGCATCAGAAGTACTACGATCCAAAGCAGTTTATTTCTCTCCTGGTAACATCTTTGGGCAAAAGGCTGATGATCAGTGAATCCTCGCGTCGCTGCAGTGCATATCATTACCAGCATACTTCACGATGAAGGATCTCTTAGTACGCTGGTTCCGCACTATGTCTCAAAAGTAGCCGAATCTGATCGCGCCCTGATGCAGCAGCTGTGTTATGGCACCCTTCGTTATTACCCTATGCTATTAACCTATCTGGATATTTTGCTAAAAAAACCTTTTAAAAACAAAGATCAAGATCTTGAAGCGGTGATCGCGTGCTCTATTTATCAACTATTAGAAACCCGTATTCCTCCCCATGCGGCCGTCAACGAGGCCGCTGATGCATGCAAAGCATTAAAAAAACCATGGGCGACAGGATTGGTAAACGCAGTATTACGTCGTTTTCTGCGTGAACGAACACAGTTAGATTCAAGTTTAGAGAAAAACTTAGTTTTTCAGACTGCGCACCCGGACTGGCTAGTTAAGCTCTGGCAAGAAGCGTGGCCTGAACATCTCGATGCAATTATTGAAGCAAGCAATTCACAGCCGCCCATGACCCTTAGGGTAAATCAGAACCAAACCAATCAAAATCAATATCTAAATCTACTCAAAAAGGCAGAGATTGCTGCTATTGCAACACTGGTTAGCTGTGATGGGATTTCTTTAGGGCGCCCTTTAGACGTAACACAGTTGCCTGGGTTTTTAGATGGCGCTGTTAGCGTTCAAGATGAAGCAGCACAATTGTCTGCTCATTTACTTAATTTAAGTGCTGGCCAAAGGATTCTTGATGCTTGCTGCGCTCCTGGTGGAAAAACCTGTCATATTTTAGAAGTGCTTGAAAAAAAATATGCACAAGGTAGTACTGTAACAGCCGTTGATGTTTCAAAAAAACGACTGGAGCGCGTAAAATCTAATTTAGACCGACTGGGATTGCAGGCTCAACTGATTGCCTGTGATGTCCTTGAAACACAGGACTGGTGGGACGGAAAACCCTTTGATCGTATTCTGCTTGACGCTCCTTGTTCGGCTACAGGAGTGATTCGTCGTCATCCTGATGTGAAACTACTGCGCAAACCGACAGATATTGATAAGCTAGCCATATTGCAATTGGCGCTACTAAAAGCACTCTGGCCCCTACTAAAGGAAGGCGGGATTCTGTTATACGCCACATGTTCTATATTGCCGCAGGAAAATGATATGGTAATTTTAAAGTTTGTTCATTCCACACCAGAGGCAGCTTTAGAAACAATAGATCTTGATATTGGCACGAAGACCTCAAGCGGGCGTCAGCTGCTTCCAAAGCTCGGGGGCCATGATGGTTTTTATTATGCTCGGCTGCGGAAAAACAAAAAACCCCTGAAGCTATAGTAAATAGTGTTTATGGATGCATTAAGTAGTGTTAAAAAGCCAATAACACAAATCACGCTATTGATGGGCGTTAAGGACTATCTGTTATGAAAATAGTAATCATTGGAGCTGGTCGAGTAGGTAACACTCTAGCCCAACACCTATCAGGGGAGTCAAACGATATTTCAGTGGTAGACCTAAATGAGAAAAAACTCCTGAAGTTGCAAGAGCGAGCTGACATAAGAATTGTGCATGGGATGGGCTCACATCCAGATGTTTTACTGAGAGCAGGTATCGAAGATGCAGACATGTTGGTCGCTGTAACAAAAAGCGATGAGGTGAACATTGTTGCCTGTCAGGTCGCCCAATCATTGTTCCGAACACCCACCAAAATAGCCCGAATAAGAAGCGCTAGTTATACATCCGAAAAATATCATGGTCGTCTATTTCATGAAAAAAACTTTCCAGTAGATTTTATTCTCTCGCCAGAGCAGGTAGTCACGGACTATATATGTCGTCTCGTTAAACAGCCCGGTGCTTTGCAAGTGCTAGATTATGCAAATGGGCTGGCCCAACTAGTTGCTGTTAAGGTAGAACAAGGCGGACCGTTGCTTGGAAAAGAACTGAGGGTACTGAAAGAGCACATGCCAAAAGCTGATGCTCGAGTCGCTGCAATCTTTCGAAAAGATCGACCCATCATCCCTCAGGGAGACACTGTCATTGAAGAAGATGACGAGGTTTTTTTTATTGCTGCAAAACAAAATATTCGCCAAGTTATGGGCGAGCTTGGCAGGCTGGATAACCCCTATCGTCGGCTGATTATTGCTGGCGGAGGCAACATCGGATATCAGGTTGCTAGAGCACTAGAAGACGACCATAGCATCAAAATTATCGAATATTCAAAAGAGCGCTGTCAGTACATATCTGAGCGTCTTAACGACACCCTCGTGCTTCATGGTTCTGCTGCTGATCAAGATTTGTTACTAGAAGAGAACATTGATAAAACAGATGTCTTTCTTGCTCTGACCAACGATGACGAGGTTAATATTATGGCCTCACTGTTAGCGAAACGGCTTGGTGTTCGCAGTGTTATGACGCTAATTAACAACCCAGTTTATGCCAACCTCATCCAAGGGGGCGAAATTGATATCGCCATTTCACCTCAGCAGGCAACAACCAGCGTTCTTCTGGCTCATGTCAGAAAAGGAGACACTGTCAGCGCTAATTCTTTACGAAGAGGTGCCGCTGAAGCCATGGAAATTATTGTGCATGGGGACAACAAATCATCAAAAGTGGTGGATCGAACTGTTGGGGAAATTAATGCTCCTTCAGGGGTTACAATAGCAGCCCTCGTTAGGGACGGAGAGGTTATAGTTGCACACCACGATACAGTAATACGCAACAACGATCATGTTATTTTGTTTGTAGTGGACAAAAAACAAACCCGAGAGGTTGAACGACTCTTTGCGGTTGGTTTTAATTTCTTCTAACTAGACATATACGTTTATATACAGAGCCAAACAACAATATAAAAAGCTAAGGGCGCTATAATAAAATAATGAATTTTTCGATGATTTCAAAAGTTCTTGGCATGTTGATGATGATATTCAGCCTAACTTTGTTGCCCCCCATTTTAGTTGCCAGCATCTATAACGAGACTACGCACCAAGATTTTTTCTTGTCTTTTGCAATTATTTTTTCTATCGGAATGCTCATGTGGCTTCCGTTTAGTCGCAAAACTGTTGTACTTCGTACTCGCGATGGATTCTTAATTACCGTAATGTTTTGGCTAGAATTAGGCATTGTTGGCGCTCTACCATTTTATCTCACTGATGTTATTAATTTATCTTTTACAGACGCTGTATTTGAATCGATGTCCGGGCTTACTACAACGGGGGCAACCGTGCTTTCAGGGCTAGATTTTCTTCCAAAATCTATTCTGTATTATCGCCAACAATTACAGTGGCTCGGAGGCATAGGCATAGTGGTGATAGCTATTGCTGTTATGCCAATGCTTGGTGTTGGCGTTGTACAGCTTTACCGAGTAGGGGCAACCGGAACAACAAGCGACAGCAAGCTTACCCCTCGCATAACAGAAACTGCAAAAGTGCTATTTATTCTTTATATATGCCTAACTCTGGCTTGCCTGACAGCTTATTGGGCGGCAGGTATGACTTTTTTTGATGCTCTCTCGCATAGTTTTTCTACCGTAGCTATAGGTGGTTTTTCGACTCATGATGCAAGTATGGGGTTTTTCGAGAACAACCCGGCTATCATCAGTATTTGTATTGTTTTCATGATTTTATCCGGGTTAAGTTTTGGCCTGCATTACTATGCGTGGATAAGACAATCTCTTTTTCACTATCTACACAACCAAGAAGCTAAGCTGTATTTAACGATGCTTTTAGCTGGCGCCATATTGGTATCTTTATGCCTCTATTTCAATGGAACATATAGCCAAAGCGAAAGCATGTACCATGGCGTCTTTCAGTTTGTATCCATTATGACCACCACTGGTTTTGTGACAGATAAGTTTACTAGCTGGCCAAGCTTTTTACCCTTCTTTTTAATATTCTTTTCATTTTTTGGCGCCTGCGCCGGGTCTACTGGAGGGGGCATCAAGGTGGGCAGGCTGCTAATAATTGCAAAACAGATTATGTCTCATGTCTATAAGCTTATTCATCCAAACGGAGTCTTTCCAGTAAAAATTAAGAACAGGCATGTGCCGCATTCTATTTCTGATGGTATTTGGGCTTTTTTCGGTATTTATCTTGCGGTATTTTATTTTATGCTTTTGCTGTTGATGGCTTCAGGGCTAGATTACGCTAGCTCATGGTCTGCTGCTGCGGCCTCTTTAAATAATTTGGGCCCTGGTCTTGGCGAGGTCTCTGAGCACTATGGAAATATTAATGCTTTTGCAAAATGGGTGCTTTGTTTCGGTATGATCTTGGGGCGGCTTGAAATATTTACATTACTAGTACTGCTTACACCTATGTTCTGGCGAAAATAAATCTCTGTCACGAAGTCGCACTCTAGCTACTTCGCCGTTTTTAGCTCACGCGCTCGATAATACGCTTGTTCCGAAATCTTATGATATTTTTGTATCTGTTTCTTAAACGCCTTTTGAGACTCGTAAGCTTTCTTAAATCTAGAGTCCTCCAATACCATTTTATTTAGCACCTCGTCAGTGATGCGATGTAACTCCACTAATACGTCATCAGGGAGCTGCCTTAGTTGCACATTATGCGTATCCACCAAAACATCTAATGCCGCCTGGTTCCGAGCGGTGTACTCATCTAACATATCTTGATTAATTGCTCGCGCAGCTCCTTCAATAATTGCGCGTAAGTCTTCAGGTAGGGAGTCGTAAGCCTGCTTATTAATGATTAACTCAAGGGTGGGGCCAGGCTCTTGCCATCCAGGATAATAATAATATTTAGCGACCTGATGGAATCCTAATGCAAGATCATTGTAGGGGCCCACCCACTCAGTGGCATCAATAACCCCCGTTTGCATTGCAGTGTAAAGTTCGCCACCTGGAATATTCACAGTCTCTACGCCTAAACGACTAATAACTTCACCGCCAATCCCAGGAATCCTCATTTTTAACCCTTTCAGGTCTCCCAGATTTTTAATTTCTCGATTGAACCATCCTGCCATTTGAACGCCTGTGTTTCCTGCAGCCAGCGGCACTAAATTAAACGGCTCGTATAGCTCTCTCCATAGCTCCATACCTCCACCATAATGCAGCCAACTGTTCATTTCTTGCGCATTGAGGCCAAAAGGCACCGTAGTAAACAGGGCGGCCGTTTGTGTTTTTCCCTTCCAGTAGTATGCGGAGCCGTGACCCATCTCCGCAGTCCCTTGAGAGACCGCATCAAAAGTTTCTAGGGCTGGCACCAGCTGCCCTGCACCATACACCTTAATTTGAAGGCGACCTCCACTCATCTTGCTCGCTAAAATAGAAAAATTTTCTGCTGCTAAGCCCAATCCAGGAAGGTTTTTTGGCCATGTAGTTACCATCTTCCACTTATAAATTTTTTCTGGGGGTCGCTGTGTAGCCTGATCAAATGGTTGATTTTTCTCAGAGCCGCTACAACCAATGAGCCCTGATATACAAATCAAGAATAAAGTGATCTTTCGGAAAAAAGTGTTTGTAGTCATAGGGGTGTATCGCTATTAAGCATCGTGTTTCTGTATAAATTTCATATGGGGGCCAGCTTGGCATAAGACTGTACTAACCACTTGCTGCCTGCATGAGAGAAATTCACCTGTATTCTGGCATTAGCGCCGTTGCCTTCAAAATTTAAAATAACGCCTTCGCCAAAAATCTTGTGTGACACTCTCTGTCCCAGAGCCAGGCCAGTATCTGTCCCTTGATCGCTAAACCTGCTTGCAGTTTTTTTTGCATAACTGGTAGGGCGAGCTACCTGTCTTCCTAGCCTCACCTCCTCAATATGTTCGGAAGGGATATCCCGCACAAAACGCGAAACACTATTATAGCTTTCGGTGCCGTATTGCTGCCGTGATTCTGCAAAGGTAAGGTATAATTTTTTCATGGCGCGAGTGATACCGACGTATGCTAGGCGCCGCTCTTCTTCTAATCGAGAGGGATCTTCTGCAGACATTCGATGGGGGAATAAATTTTCTTCCATTCCGGCCAAAAAAACCAAGGGAAACTCGAGCCCTTTTGACGAGTGGAGCGTCATAAGCTGAACTGCATCTTCATCTTCGTCTGCTTGTCTGTCCCCAGCATCCAATGCCGCCTGGTCAAGGAATTGCGGCAAGGAGGGCTGCTCTTTATCTTCGGGCTCAAAACTACGGCATGCAACTACCAGTTCTTGCAAATTTTCCACCCTAGATTGGCCCCGATCGCCTTTTTCTTGACGATGAAAGTCAATCAAGCCAGACCCAAGAATAGTGCTATCCACCTGCTCTGGTAAAGCCAGCCCTGTGGCGTCTTCGTCTAGCCTATGAACTAGGATCATGAAAGACTGGACAGCGCTACTAGCGCGGCTAGAGAACCTTTTTTCCATAACAGCTTTGTCTGCTGCGGCCCACATAGTTATACTTTTATCGCGAGCAAGCTGCCTCAGCGCTTGAACTGTCTTGTCTCCAATTCCCCGCGTGGGGGTATTAACTGCTCGCTCAAACGCAGCATCATCATTGCGGTTGATCACTAGTCGCAAATAAGCTAGGGCATTACGTATTTCTTGTCGTTCATAGAATTTTTGGCCCCCATAAATTCTATATGGAATCTGTGAGCGTAATAAGGCTTCTTCTAATACTCTAGATTGTGCATTGGAGCGGTATAGAATAGCGGCTTCGCTTCGCAAGCCTCCGGTCTTAACCCAATCATTGAGACATTCGGCAATAAAACGGGCCTCATCATGTTCGTTAAACGATGAGTAAAGAGAAATAGGCTCCCCTTCAAGCTCTTCAGTCCAAAGACTTTTGCCCAATCGATCGGTGTTACGAGAAATAACTGCGTTAGCGGCGGATAAAATATTTTTGGTTGAACGATAGTTTTGCTCAAGCCTGACCGTAGCAGTTTCGGGATAGTCGCGATTGAAGTTTAAGATATTTTCTACTTTTGCTCCGCGCCAACCATAAATAGATTGGTCGTCGTCACCCACCGCGGTGAGCCTGACGGTCTGCCCTGCTAGCAGCCTGACCCAAGCATACTGAATCGCATTTGTATCTTGAAATTCATCCACTAAGATTTGACCAAAACGCTGTTGATAGTGGGCTAGCAGCTCGGGCTTGTTTAGCCAAAGTTCGTGTGCCCGCAAAAGCAGCTCCCCAAAGTCCACCATGCCTGATCTTGCGCACGCTTCCTCATAAGCCACATAGATTTGCAGCATAATTCTCTGGTAGGGGTCTTCGGCTGGCGACAAGTTTTTTGACCGTAACCCTTCGTCTTTTTGTTTGTTGATGAACCCCTGGGCTTGCCGGTATGGCCATTTGCTATCGTCTATTCCCAGCGCCTGATAAACACGCTTAACCAGTCTTAACTGGTCATCGCTATCTAGTATCTGAAAATGTTCGGGTAGGCCGGCATCTTGCCAATGCATTTTTAACAATCTATGCGCAAGACCATGAAAAGTACCTACCCACATGCCCGAAACAGAAGACCCCAGCATGTCTTCCAGGCGGGCTCGCATTTCTTTTGCAGCCTTATTAGTAAAAGTCACCGCCAAAATACTATAGGGCGAATGATTTTCAATCTGAATTAACCAGGCAATGCGGTGAACCAGTACACGCGTTTTGCCGCTGCCTGCGCCAGCTAATACCAACAAGTGTTTGTCGGTGCTAGTGACGGCTTCTCGCTGAGCAGCGTTTAGCGGGTTAAGAATTGTCGTTACATCCATAGCGTCAAATTTTAGCAGAACAATCCGCCGATAGGTTGGTATTAGCAATTTATAAAACAAATTTTTTGAGCAACAACTACAAAAGCTCCATTTGCTTGTAATTTATTTACAATAGGGTAATAAGCCAAAGAAAAACAGCCGTTACTGATGCTGGCTCTGTTGTCGAACACACCTTTAAGGTTTTTGCTTCTACTGTTGATGCACTGCTAAAAGTCAGAGACTCGATGGCTGTGGAGAGGCTAGGCCTTGCTATAAACGCCATGTGTGCCCCTAAGCGAGTAGATTTTTACGGCCTCGGCCCTCCGCAATCATCTCGGTTATTTTAAATGCCGCATATGACAGTTGTGTGTATCACACCCTGTTTCTTCTCGGCAAAAAATTACGTGGGGTTTGACTTGCTGCGATAGTCCTTAAGATAATCATACGCTGATTGAATTTCTTGTGCCCTTTCTGTGGCCACCTTAATCATATCTTCCGGTAAGCCTTGGCCTATTAGCTTATCTGGATGATGCTGGCTCATAAGTTTGCGGTAGGCTTTTTTGAGCTCTTGGTCAGTACATGTCTTGCTCACGCCTAAAGCTTTGTATGCATCCGCTATGCCTGATTCAGAGGTTGGGCTATTTTCAGAGAAGCGACCCTGATTAAGAGTCATTTCGAGAAGGTTCTTAAATTCAGCCTGGCTATAACCTAAACGCAAAGCAACTTTTTCCAAAAACTTCTCTTCAGCCAAATCTAAATTATTGTCAGCCAAAGCCATAACTATTAAATACATGAGCAACGCCTGCTTTAGCTGCGAGGTCTGCCCACAAGTCTCTAAAAATAGGACTAGTACGGCCTCAATCTCGGCTTCATTGGCGGCGCTGCCGCGCTTAAACTGCTGAATAGCTGCTTGCCGATGCGCTCCCTTCATCCCAATTTTTTGAATGAGCGCTTCAATATGGTTAACTTCATCTTTAGAAATGTGGCCATCAGCTTTAGCTAATTTTCCCATCATCACAAAAGTGGTTTCTAGAAAAACCGTTTGGCGGCGCGCATTTCCAAAAGGATTAACTCCCCCTATCCCATAATTTCTTGCGCGGTCAATACTGCTACCAATACAATAACCTAAGAACGCCCCAAACAGGCCTAACAGTTGATACCCAAGCAGGGCAACGATGTACTTATACATGAAAGTCCACTCTCTATGTTGTTTTCAAAAAATGCCTATTTATAAAACATCATACCAGTTGGGCGGTTTGCTAGAAAGACGGCTGGGCGATTATAACGGCTAGATATCTTCACAAAAACCTTAGCTGTGCGCAGTTTACGATCATCACTAAGCACAGGGACGATATCTGATATATCAATATATTTATCTCTGTAGATTGTATTTAAAGTCCTGCAGACAACACATGTGGCGGGCGGATCTGATAGGATAAACTATGGAAAGTAATTTATTTGTAATTCTTGGCAATCAGCTGTTTGAGCCTCAAGAATTAAAAAACCTAGGCTGCAAGGAAGTCTTCATGGCAGAAGACCATGGCTTGTGTTCTTATGAAAAACACCACAAATTAAAACTCTATTTGTTTCTCTGCTCTATGAGAGAGTACAAAGACGAGCTACAGCTAAATAATATTAAAGTACATTACTTTAAATTAGACGAACGCAAAGCAAACCAGCCTTATGTCGAGCTCTTAAAAAGCTTCATAAAAAAACATCAGCCACCTTCAGTCCATTTTTTTGAGATTGAAGACAAACCTTTTGAAACTATTATTTATGGAGAGCTGAAAAAAGAAAGTCTTTCTTATGTAACCCACCAATCGCCTATGTTTATGTTTTCAAGAGAAGAGTTCAAGCTGGCCGTAAAAGGAAAGAAAATTTTTAGAATGTCATCGTTTTATCAACAGGGTAGAAAAAAATTCAACATTTTATTAGATGCAAACAAAAAACCTCTTGGCGGAAAATGGTCTTTTGACGAAGAGAATAGAAAAAAAATACCCGCAAGCTCTGTCATCCCTCCGCCGCCCCAGCACAAAAAGTCAGCCCACCATGAAGAAGTTAGTTGTTTGATCAACAATTATTTTGGTAGTCATCCTGGCAGCCTTGAAAATGTCTGGTTTCCCGTTACAAGGAAAGCGGCGACTGAGCACCTTGAAGACTTTCTGAAAATGAAGGCAGGCAACTTTGGCGCATACGAAGATGCTATGGTCGAGGGCAAGAATTTTCTTTTTCATAGTTGTCTTAGCGCAGCCATGAACACTGGTCTTCTGTCTCCATCAGGGGTAATCCAGAAACTACTCAGCCATGCAGAAGAGTTTTCCATTCCCCTGAACTCACTAGAAGGCTTCATAAGACAAGTACTGGGTTGGCGAGAGTTCGTTCGGGGCGTTTATCAAGAGAAGGGGGATTACCAGTTGGCTCAAAATTACTGGGGTCACAAAAGAACGCTGTCTAAAAGCTGGTATTCAGGATCAACCGGATTGGTGCCGCTAGATGACTCTATTCAGGGCGCTCTTCAATATGGCTACAGCCATCATATTCCGAGACTAATGGTAATCAGCAATCTGATGAACCTTTGTGAGATAGATCCCAAAGAAATATATAGGTGGTTTATGGAAATGTATATTGACTCGTCGGAATGGGTCATGGTTCCAAATATTTTTGGAATGGCCACTTATGCAGACGGGGGGCTTATGTCGACAAAACCTTACACATGTGGATCAAATTATATTTTAAAAATGAGCAACTATAAAAAAGGTCCGTGGTGCGACGTGGTAGATGGACTGTATTGGCGATTCATGGAAAAAAATAAGCGGTTTTATGGGTCTAATCCTAGGCTGTCAATGCTAGTAAGGTCGCTAGACAAAATGGCCGATGAACGAAAAACTTTAATTTTTGAAAAAGCAGAGCAGTTTATTCAAGAAAATACTGGGTGAACCTAAAATTGATCTTTTTAGGAGCTTTACAGTCTCATCAACTTTTTTATCAAAATACTTGTCTTTGGGGCTCTCAGTGCCTATAGAGTGTTTATAAGTTAGAGAATAGTGTACATAAAAGATTGTTTCGTGTCGTCTGAAGAGACCATTATTGTTGCCCCCCTGAATACAAAATAGGCCTTGCTTCAATGTAAAGTGAGCACACTGCGAACATAAAGAACAAAACCTTTAATATAGTTCCGGTCAAGTAAAAACCGAAGGTCTGCGCTGAGGTTCCAACAAAATCATACAGGCTAGCTTTAAAACATGGAGGTTTGCTTATGATTAAGTCCTCAACATATTCTTTAAAATTATGCTTTACATAAATTACATGCTTGAATTTCATGGAAATGCTATCTATCATTACTGCAATATTTTCGATGCTGCAGTAATTAACATACAAGGAGCCTAAAATGGCAATGAAGTTTGATGGAACACAACTAACTGATGGTAACACTGTAGTCGCTAACGTGACTGGCAACAATGCTTCAAAAATGACTTTTGGTAGAGGAAAAAACAGCACTATTATTTATAACGGCGCCGATAACCTCGAACCCCTTTTAAACATTAGACGCTTTATTATGTATCAAGGTATCGGGACATTAACTCCTGTTGCAATAGTAAGAGACGACAAAATTTATAAGGGTCTAAGCCATGATGAGGTTTTAGGAACTATGCAGGATGTTGAGAAGGCTATCGAGGGGCCAGCAGACGGTATTGTTAAAGCTGCTCTGTGGGTAGCAAAGGGCCGGTAGTACTTTTTATCACAAGCCTTTCTTTAACTAAAACCTATGACCTAACGTCATAGGTTTTTTTGGTCCCACACAATAAACTATTTATTTGTAATGTTCTCGGCGATCAGAGAAGGTTCGCACTCTTTTCCTCCAGGCCTGGTAGGAGCCCTCTTTGAGGTTTTCTCGCATAAGTTTTTTTACGTCTTTTTCTAGCAAGCCATATAGGTTTCTTATATTTTGAAAGCTCGCGTGGTCTGAAAGAGCCATTGCAATAATTTCACTTTTTTCAGTTTCTGAAAGCATACTTGTCATCTTGAACTTTGTCCTGGTTCCTGAAGTGCAAGAAAAATCTTCACTTACTCAACCGTTACTGATTTAGCAAGGTTTCTTGGTTGGTCTATGTCGGTGCCTTTAAGCACCGCTACGTGGTAGGACAACAACTGAAGAGGCAGGGTATAAATAATTGCCTCTAGGCTTTTGGGGACGTGGGGGATGCTAATAACGGTCACTCCTGGTTCGTTTTTCAAACCAGCGTCGTGGTCCGCAAAAACAAACAACTGGCCGCCTCTGGCTTTTACTTCCTGTAAGTTAGATTTTAACTTTTCAAGTAAGGCGTTGTTTGGTGCCACAGCAATGACTGGCATCTTGCTGTCTATCAACGCAAGTGGTCCATGTTTTAGTTCTCCTGCGGGATAAGCCTCGGCATGAACATACGAGATCTCTTTTAATTTTAGAGCGCCCTCCAAAGCAACAGGGAATTGGACGCCCCGACCCAAAAACAAAGCGTGGTTCTTGTCAGCAAAGGGCTGAAATGTTTTTTCTATCGCGCCGCTCAGCTCTAATGTTTTTCGACAAAGCTCGGGCAATTGGTGCAGCGCCTCTACCAACTGCTGTTCCTTTTTATGGTCAAGCCCCTGGCTTCGACCCAGACCAATACAAAGCAACTGTAAGGCCGCCAGCTGGGTAGTAAAGGCCTTCGTGGAGGCTACGCCAATTTCTGGTCCGGCACATGTCATTAATACTAAATCAGAAGCACGAACCAAAGAACTGTTGGCCACATTGCAGATAACCAGGCTTGCTAAGTATCCAGCTTTTTTTGCTGCCTGCAGGGCGGCCAGAGTATCAGCTGTTTCGCCGGACTGTGAGATAGTCACAAATAACGTATTTTCGGGTATAACACATGTCCGGTAACGATATTCGCTGGCTACCTCTACTTGACAAAGTATCCCTGTCCATTCTTCCAGCCAATACTTCGCAATCAGCCCAGCATGATAGCTGGTCCCACATGCTACGATATGTACGGACTCGGTCTTCGAAAAAATAGCTGGCGCTGCTGTGCCAAAAGCTTCTGGCAAGACGTGTTTTTCGCTAATTCGCCCTTGCAGGGTGGCCTTAAGCACTTTGGGTTGCTCAAATATTTCTTTGAGCATGTAATGGTCATACTCACCCTTGTCAGCGATTTCGTCTGCACTAGAAATTGTTACTGTTTCTCTTTCTGCCGTCTCGCCCAAAATATCTATAAGGTGGTATGAGGAGTCGCGCAACTCAACAAGGTCGCCTTCTTCTAGGAAAATAAATCGGTCTGTTACTTGTCGCAACGCCATCTGATCTGATGCGATGAAGTTTTCTGCGACACCAAGGCCGAGAACTAGCGGGCTGCCGCTCCGAGCACCGATCAATGTTCCGGGTTCTCTTGCGCACATTACCCCTAATGCATAAGCGCCCTGTAAGCGAGTAATGGTTTTTTGCACGGCTCCCTTAAGGGAGCCCAAGCTAGAAAAATAATAGTGTATGAGGTGTGCCACCGCCTCGGTGTCGGTGTCAGAAACAAACACATATCCTTGTGCCTGCATCTCTTTGCGCAGTTCAGCATGGTTTTCGATAATTCCATTATGGACAACAGTCACCTCAGAGGATTGATGTGGGTGAGCGTTCACTTCTGATGGAACTCCGTGGGTTGCCCACCTGGTATGCGCTATTCCTGCAAATCCAGAAGCAGAAGAAGCCGCCAAGGAGTTAGCTAGATTTTTTACTTTTCCTGTATTTCTATAAACACAAGTGTCGCCTTTTTCGTCCAGAAAAGACAATCCAGAGGAATCATAGCCACGATACTCAAGGCGCCTTAACCCTTCTATTAGAACACCAACAATATTGCGTTGTGCTACAGCACCAACAATCCCACACATAAACTTATCCGATGATTATTGAAAACGAGCTCTTAACAATTTTTTACTGCCTATGCCCAATATTACTTTTTCTTTGTTGGGCGAACCCAATATGGTACGTTTTTCTGCGGCGCTCTAGCCAAGGTAAGCTGATCGTCTGGGACGTCTTTTATTATGATTGATCCGGCACCAATTGTGGCATTTTTCCCAATTTTAAGAGGGGCCACCAACGAAGAGTTGGAGCCTATAAAGCTGTTGTCCGCCATGATGGTCTTATGTTTGTTAGCACCGTCGTAGTTGCATGTAATCGTGCCTGCGCCAACATTCACATCCGCGCCTAGTTCAGCGTCGCCCACATAGCTCAGATGGCTAATTTTGCTTCCTATGCCTACTTGTGTATTTTTAACCTCTACAAAATTGCCTATTTTGGCGTTTTTACAGACCACTGTTCCTGGCCTCAGTCTAGCAAACGGGCCAATCACTGCATTGCTATATATTTCGCTTTTCTCTATCACGCTGTTGGCTTTAACTTGGACGCTGTCTCCAATCATACTGTCAGTAATTAAGCAGTTAGGGCCAATGCTGACGTTGTTTCCCAGCTTCACAACGCCCTCAAATACTACATTTATATCAATAAAATTATCGTTGCCGCTGCTTAGGGAGCCACGAATATCTATCCTGTTCGGGTCCGCTAAGGTCACTCCAGACATCATTAGTTTTTCAGCTTGTTGTTGTTGATAAAAGCGCTCAAGCTTGCTCAGCTGTATGCGCGTATTGACGCCTGCTACCTCTTGAGGGAAGCGGGGCATTTTTGTTACCACATTGATGCCGCTTCGTTTCGCAATAGCCACCAGGTCTGTTAAATAATATTCGCCTTGGGTGTTTTTGTTGTCGATTTGTGGCAGCCACTCTCTTAAGTGGCTTGTTTTTAATGCCAGAACACCGGTATTCACTTCTTGAATCTTTAGCGCCTCCGGCGGTGCATCTTTTTGCTCAATGATCCCGCACACGTCTCCCTGCTTGTCTCGCAGGATTCTGCCGTATCCTTCGGGATCTTCAAGGGTTACGGTGAGCAAGGCCATCGTATCGTTGTCGACTGTATCGATAACCGCTAAAACAGTCTCTTTGGAGATAAGCGGAACATCGCCATAAAGAACCAGTGTAATGTCTGAGGGGCCTGAGACAGACACAGCCGCCTGAACTGCGTGCGCTGTTCCTAGCTGCTCATCTTGCTGGGCGTAATGTATTTGTTCTCCTGATATCGAAGCTTTTACTTCCTCAGAGGCCCGCCCCGTAACAATAATTATTTTGGAATCAGGCACGCTAGACGCTGTATTCACAACACGCTGAAGGAGGGGCTCTCCCGCCAAGCAATGTAACACTTTAGGGAGGGCAGAGTGCATTCTCGTGCCTTGTCCTGCTGCAAGAATCACAATATCAATTGTCATAGCACCGCGTGTTCCGTAATTTTGCTATATTTAATCAGGAACAACCTCCAATTGCTACGCTCAAGCTTCAATATCGTATATCTAAGACAAATAAAAGTCGAAAAAAAAGGGCGGCAATTGCCGCCCTTTTCTTCCTATGTTTATTTTTTCCCGCCCAAATTCTTACGAATCTGATCAATCGTTCTAAGCTGAGCAGCAGCCACAGCGAGCTGTGATGCTGCTTTAGAGTAGTCAAATTCACCGCTTTGATTAGAAATATCTTTTTCTGCCTTGTTTTTCGCTTCTATCGCTGCGGCCTCGTCAAGATCGTCGGCACGAAGTGCGGTATCAGCAAGTATTGAAATAGAATTGGGCTGAACTTCTAAAAACCCACCCGAAAGATAATAAATTTCCTCTTCGCCTCCTTGCTTAATAATACGCACAGGCCCTGGTTTTAAATCAGTCAGCAGCGGGGCATGACCAAAAGCTATTCCTAGTTCGCCCTGTGAGCCAGCGGCAACCACAAGCTCAACCAGCCCTGAAAACAAAGACTGCTCGGCGCTTACAATTTCGCATTTGACTGTCATCATAGCCATATTATACTGCCTTTATCTCGCTTATTTAAGCTGCTTAGCTTTTTCTATGGCCTCTTCAATAGATCCAACCATATAGAATGCCTGCTCAGGCAAATCATCATGATCTCCATCAAGAATTCCCTTAAAGCCAGCAATGGTCTGCTTCAAAGAAACGTATTTTCCGGGCGAGCCAGTAAAAATTTCTGCTACGTGGAACGGCTGTGACAAAAATCTTTCTATCTTCCGAGCACGAGCAACTACCTGCTTGTCTTCTTCAGACAGTTCGTCCATGCCCAAAATAGCAATGATATCTTTTAGTTCTTTAAATCGCTGAAGAACAGACTGCACACCTCGGGTCACGTCGTAGTGTTCCTGACCTACTATGAGAGGATCAAGCTGACGAGACGTTGAATCAAGAGGGTCCACTGCTGGATAAATTCCTTTTGAAGCGATATCACGACTCAATACTACCGTGGAATCCAAATGAGCAAAAGTGGTTGCAGGGGACGGATCTGTTAGGTCGTCTGCCGGCACATATACTGCCTGAACCGAGGTGATAGATCCAGTTTTAGTAGAAGTAATGCGCTCCTGAAGCACGCCCATTTCTTCAGCCAACGTGGGCTGATAGCCCACAGCAGAAGGCATACGTCCAAGCAGCGCCGAAACCTCTGTTCCCGCCAAGGTGTAACGATAAATGTTATCGACAAACAACAACACATCTTTACCTTCATCGCGAAATTTTTCTGCCATGGTCAGGCCGCTCAAAGCGACCCGCAGCCTGTTGCCGGGGGGCTCATTCATCTGGCCGTACACCATAGCTACTTTTGATTTGCTGGGAGTTTCAATATTAACAACCTTGGACTCCTGCATTTCAAAATAAAAGTCGTTGCCTTCTCGTGTTCTTTCTCCAACGCCAGCAAAAACAGATAGTCCGGCATGCTCGGTCGCAATGTTGTTGATTAGCTCCATCATGTTTACAGTTTTACCTACACCAGCCCCACCAAAAAGACCAACTTTTCCGCCTTTGGCAAACGGACAAACCAAATCAATAACTTTAATCCCAGTTTCTAGCAACTCATCAGAGGCTGCGAGCTCGTCATAGGCCGGCGGCTTTCTATGAATGGCCGCTCTTTCTTTTTCGCCAATAGGGCCCCGCTCATCAATTGGGTTGCCCAGCACGTCCATGATGCGGCCCAAGGTCTCTATTCCTACTGGAACAGAAATTGGGGCTTTTGTGTTGCTCACGTTCAAGCCACGACTTATGCCCTCCGAAGACCCCATAGCAATAGTGCGTACAATGCCGTCACCTAGTTGCTGCTGAACTTCAAGAGTTAGCTCTTTGCCTTCAACCAACAATGCGTCATACACATTTGGTATTTGATCACGAGAAAACTCTACATCAATAACTGCGCCAATAATTTGAACAATACGTCCACTACTCATTTCCGGTTCCTCTTAAGCTAAACCTTAAAATATTTGGTTAAACTGCTGCTGCACCACTAACAATTTCTGACAACTCTTGGGTAATGGCTGCCTGACGTGCTTTGTTATAAAGCAATTGCAGTTCTTTCACTAAATCGCCTGCGTTATCAGTGGCACTTTTCATTGCTATCATTCGCGCCGCTTGTTCGCAGGCTTTGTTTTCTACAACCGCCTGATAAACCTGAGACTCAATATATCGAACCAACAAACCATCCAACAACTCCTTAGCGTCTGGCTCATACAAATAATCCCAGTGGTGGGTTAACTTTTCATCCTCTGCTGGCTTAAGCGGTAGCAACTGTTCAACTACTGGCGCTTGCGTCATCGTGTTAACAAATACATTTGACACCAATAAAAGCTGGTCTATTTTTCCTTCTTCATAGGCGTCTAGCATGACCTTGACCCCGCCGATTAGATCGTTAGCGGTGGGCGTATCGCCCAGATCTTTCGTGGTGGCAACAATGTTGCCCCCGAAACTACCAAAGAATGCTGCTGCCTTGTTTCCAATAACACAAAGGTCGTTGGAGACTTCTTTGTCAGACCATCCTTTCATCGACTTCATGGCTTGTTTAAACAGGTTGGTGTTTAAGCCACCGCACAAGCCACGATCTGTAGAGATGATGATATAACCAACACGCTTAACTTCGCGCTGCTCCATGTAGACATGCTTGTACTCGCTTACTGCTCGGGCAATTTGCCCCACTACAGAACGAATGCGGTCTGCATATGGTTTGCCAAGGGCCCGCCGCTCTTGAGCTCGACGCATCTTGCTCGCGGCCACCATTTCCATAGCACTCGTAATTTTTTGAGTGCTTTTAATGCTAGAAATTTTGGTTTTAACTTCCTTCCCAACAGCCATATTCTATGCCTTCATGCTAAAACAACAGACGCTTGCTTTAATCAGCGATTACCAGGTTTGCGTGCTAGAAAATTTCTTCAGTGCTGCCTCAAAACTAGCCTGAATATCATCATTCCAGTCGCCCGTTTTGTTGATTTGCTCCAACAGGTCGCCGTGCTCTGCCTTCATATAAGAAAGAAGAGCGGACTCAAAATCACCTATTTTACTAACTGGGACCTCTGAAAGAAATTTATTGTCAGCCGCATAAATCATTAGAGCCATTTCTGCGACGCTTTGGGGCGCGTATTGTTTCTGTTTCATAAGCTCAGTGACTCGCTCACCATGATCTAGTTGTGCTTTTGTGGCCTCATCAAGATCAGAAGCAAACTGTGAAAATGCGGCCAGCTCTCTATATTGAGCTAAAGCTGTACGAATGCCACCAGATAGTTTTTTCACGATCTTAGTTTGTGCTGCGCCACCAACTCGAGACACCGAAACACCGGCGTTCATGGCTGGGCGTACGCCAGCATTAAACATAGAAGCTTCGAGAAAGATTTGACCATCTGTAATAGATATCACATTGGTTGGTACAAATGCAGAAACGTCTCCCGCTTGTGTCTCAATAACAGGCAGCGCTGTCAAAGAACCAGTTTTACCCTTCACTTCACCTTTGGTAAACTTTTCAACATAGTCTGCATTTACACGAGCAGCCCTTTCAAGCAACCGAGCATGCAGATAAAACACGTCTCCAGGGTAAGCTTCTCGACCAGGGGGCCTTCTTAACAACAACGATATTTGACGATAAGCCCAAGCTTGCTTGGTTAGGTCATCATAGATAATTAGTGCGTCTTGCCCTCTGTCTCGATAATACTCGCCCATAGTGCACCCACCAAAAGGCGCCAAGAACTGCATGGCGGCAGGATCTGAAGCTGTGGCAGCAACAACAATGGTGTGCTCCATTGCCCCGTGCTCTTCAAGTTTTCTCACAACGGCGGCAATTGAAGAAGCCTTTTGTCCAATAGCGACGTAAATACACTTGATTCCGGAATCTTTTTGATTAATGATGGCGTCAACAGCAATTGCTGTTTTGCCGATCTGGCGATCTCCAATAATCAGCTCTCGCTGTCCGCGACCAATAGGCACCATAGCATCAATTGCTTTTAGGCCTATTTGTACTGGCTGGTCTACTGATTGTCGAGAAATGACGCCGGGAGCCACTTTTTCAAGCGCATCCGTCAATTTTGCGTTGACTGGCCCCTTTCCGTCAATAGGATTTCCTAGTGCGTCTACCACGCGGCCTTCTAGCTCTGGGCCTACTGGCACTTCCAGAATACGGCCAGTACATCTAGCTTTCTGTCCTTCGGCCAAAGACTGGTAATCGCCCAAAATGATTGCGCCGACAGAGTCGCGCTCTAAGTTAAGCGCCATGCCATATATGCCGCCATCAAATTCGATCATTTCCCCGTACATCACGTCGGCTAGACCATGAATACGAATGATGCCGTCTGATACGGACACAATGGTGCCCTCGTTACGTGCTTCAGAAGATACCTCAAGACTATCAATACGCTGCTTGATGATTTCACTGATTTCGGATGGATTCAATTGCTGCATGTCTTCGGTTCCTCGATCCTAGGAATGTAATACTTGAGCAAGTTTACTCAATTTGCCACGAATGGAGCCATCAATAACGGTGTCTCCCGCCCGAACAACAGCTCCACCAATAAGACCAACATCAACTGATGCTTGCATATTGACTTCTCGTTCGAGTTTTGCGCTGAGTGCACTTGCCAGCTTGTTTTTCTGTACATCGTTCAGTTGAACAGCAGACACCACAGTAATATCTATGGTTTTTTCTCTGTTCGCCTTTAACGCTTCAAATTGTTTTGAAATTTGCGGCAATAACCCTAAGCGCTTGTTTTCCGCTAAAACCCGCAGAAATCCTTGAGCTTTTTCATTAATCGCATCGCCACAAATTTCTATGGTGTTCGTTGCCTGCTGTTCTGACGTATAGCCAGGGGCACCAAGCAGCTGCACCACTTTTTCTTCCTGAGAAACGACAGAAGCGGCCTTTAAGCTATCTGACCAGCCCTTTAGGTCAGCCGCATCTACAGCATACTCAAATGCTGCTTTCGCATAAGGTCGGGCCAGCGTGCTTAATTCTGCCATTTTACACCTCTACCTACAGCTGTGCTGCTAAATCGTCAACTAAAGCGCTGTTTGCTTTTTCGTCAATATTTGCTTTCAGGATTTTTTCTGCGCCCGCTAAAGCCAAACCTGCGACCTTGCCGCGGAGCTCTTCCTTGGCCCGGTTCACTTCCATATCAATTTCTGCTTTAGCCCCGGCTTTCATACGATCGGCTTCTGTCTTTGCCTGCTCTTTAGCCTCATCCACTATCTGTCCGGCTCGCTTATTTGCTTGCTCTATAAGGACTGTGGCTTCTTTTTTTGCTTCCTTGAGTTGCGCTGAAACTTTTTCTTGCGCTATCTCAAGGTCGCGTGAAGCCTTATCTGCAGCATCCAGCCCAGCTGCTATTTTTTTCTGTCTTTCTTCCATCGAACTAATGATGGCGGTCCATACAAATTTCTTGCAGAACCAAATAAAGAACAAAAAAGAAATCATCTGTCCGAATAAGGTCAGGTTAATATTCACGCCAACACCTCGTTCTTTGGGTTATCTATTAAGGGTACGCGCATCAAAATTAACCCGCAACACCTGGTGCAACAGCAAAAATAAGGTACATACCAATACCAACACCAATCATTGGAATCGCATCAATCAGTCCTGCGAGCAAAAACATTTTACCCTGGAGCATTGGTCCCAATTCTGGCTGACGCGCTGTTCCTTCGAGCAGCTTGCCGCCCAACAAACCCATACCTACGGCGGCACCCAATGCGCCAAATCCAACCATAACTGCAGCTGCGATCATGATAAGTCCCATTTCGTTCTCCTAATAACTAAAGTAAGTTGTAAAATTTAGTGATTCTCGTGTGCCATACCTAGATACACAACGGTTAACACCATAAAAATAAACGCTTGCAGGGTAATAATTAAAATATGAAAAATTGCCCACCCTAGCTGCAATGTTCCACCAAAAGCGCCCAAAATCCAACTGCCGCTCATGTACATAATGGCGATTAAAATGAAGATCATTTCACCAGCATACATATTCCCAAATAACCTCAAGCCAAGCGAGAACGGTTTTGCTAGCAAACCAACCAACTCAAGCGCAAGGTTAATTGGCATAAACATAGCCTGAATGATTGGGCTTTTTGCCGCAAACGGCTGTAATGTTAGTTCGCCTAAAAATCCAGAGACGCCCTTAACTTTAATGCTGTAGTACAGGATCATACCAAAAACAGCTAAAGCCATGCCTAGCGTGATATTAGGATCGGTAGAAGGCACTATTTTTTGAAAGGGCACTCCGCCCACCTCAAACAAGTGAGGAATAAAATCAACTGGTATTAGATCCATTAGGTTCATGAAGAAGACCCAGACAAAAATGGTTAGTGCTATAGGGGCAATCCAAGGGTTGTTGCCATGGAAGCTGTCTTTTACAGTCCCGTCTACAAACTCAACCATCATTTCAATAAAATTTTGCATGCCTGTTGGTACACCGCTCGTTGCTCTATTAGCAGCGAAACGAAACAAAATACAAAAAACTAGCCCAAGAAAAATTGACCAACCAAGGCTGTCTACATTAACAGCCATGAAGCCCATTTCTGCTGCTTCTTGAGCATTGTGAGCAAAACCCCAACCATGGTCTGTTTGACCAAAAGTCAAATTAGTTAGGTGGTGCTGTATATAGCTTGTTGATGTTATCTCTACACCGCTTGCCATTCTTTTCTCTCAAACCAAATAAATTTTTTATTTACAATTCAGTGTTTTCGCAACACAAAACCACTGGACAATTATCATGGCGCCATAAGCAAGAAACAGCGCGGGTACATCTAATGGACTAATAAGGCCAAATGATAACCCAAACAGTAGAGCTGTAAGCAAAAGCTTTCCTGCTTCTCCCTTCTGTATAGCGCTCAATATTTTTGGCGCCTGCTTGGCCCCAACATATCGAAAGGCCAATAAAGAAAAATAAGCCTGTGGCACTATTTGTATTATTCCGCCAATCAACACTGAATAAGCGGTCTTTATATCTAATGGAGCCACTACTGCTACTACTACAAATAAAATTAATATTTGCGTTTTTGCTATACGGCCTACTGGTGGGGCCTCTATGGTGGTTCTCATTTATTACCAACTTCTTTCAATAACAACGCTTTGATTTTAAAAAGCGCGGCAATTATATGTAGTACCAACAACAGATTCAACACCTCTTTTGTATTAAACCTTGTTATCGCTCTATGCGTTTCTTAATACTCAGTATTTTTCTTGGTTATTTAATATGGCTTAAAATGCCGTCCAGCTCGTCCAAGCTGTTGTATTTTAAAATCAAGCGGCCCTTTCCTTTTGCGCTGTGCTGAATAGCCACCTCGGCGCCTAGTTGATCTGACAGCTTCTCCTGCAGTCGCTTTATATCTGGATTTAATTGATTCGCGTTTGGATCTTTTGGTTTATCTTGTAACAAAAACCTAACGTACGCTTCTGTTTGTCTGACCGTCATATTTTTAACAACTACCGCTCTGGCAGCGTCTAGTTGTACCTGTCCCTGCAAACCCAATAGGGCTCTACCATGCCCCATCTCTAAATCTCCATGCTCAAGTAGCCTTTGTACTTCTACCTTCAGTGTCATTAGGCGCATAAGATTAGCCACGGCACTCCGCGACTTGCTTACCGCATCAGCCACCTGTTGCTGAGTAAGCTCAAACTCTTGCTGTAGGCGAACCAAAGCTTGTGCTTCTTCGATAGCATTTAAGTCTTCTCGCTGAATGTTTTCAATAAGAGACATAGCTAACGCCGCATCATCAGAAACATTTTTTATCAAAGCAGGTATTGTATCCAACCCTGCTAACTGTGCTGCTCGCCATCGCCTTTCTCCGGCGATAATTTCATAGCTGTCCGGACCCGTCGGTCTAACAACCACGGGCTGCATAATGCCGTGTGTTTGTATGGACGAGGTGAGCTCTTCTAGGGCCTCGGGATGCATGTCGCGACGAGGCTGGTATTTTCCCCTAACTAAAAACTCTACCGGCAGCGACTTTAATAGCTCTTGGTCTGTTTTCTCATGCTTTTCGATTGCTTCTGTTTCGCGGCCAGCTGCCAGTAAAGCGTCAAGACCTCTACCCAAACCTTTTCTTTTGCTCATGGTTTAACCTACAATTTCTACGTTATGAGTTAATCTTTGTTTTGCCGCGTCTCAGAATTTCTCCAGCCAAACCAAGGTAAGCAACAGCGCCCTTGGAGCTTTTATCATAAACAAGGGCTGGCAGCCCATGGCTAGGGGCTTCTGCTAGGCGGACATTTCGGGGGATTGCTACCCGGTACATCAGGCCACCAAAATGGTGCGCCAATTGTGCTGTTACCTCGTTTGATAGACTGTTTCTTGGATCAAACATTGTTCGAACAATTCCTTCTATTTTTAACCCCGGGTTAAGGTGTTGGCTAATTTTTTTAATAGTGCCAATCAGGTCTGACAGGCCCTCTAAAGCAAAGTATTCACACTGCATGGGCACAATAACCCCATCACATGAGACCAAAGAATTTATTGTTAACATGCTTAGGGATGGAGGGCAGTCAACTATAATAAAATCATAGTTATTTTTTATACGTATGAGGGCGTACCGAAGACGACTTTCTTTGTTTTTTAGCTTTAATAGCTCAACCTCTGCTGCGGTGAGATCATCGTTTGCAGGCAAAACATCATAGCTTCCTGACAAGCTTCTCTGCACAACCTCTTCTGCCCCAATAGCCCCAACCAAAACATCAAGCGCAGTGACCTCAAGGTCGCTTTTGTTTACCCCACTGCCCATGGTTGCGTTGCCCTGGGGATCCATATCAACCAACAGCACTCGTTTGCCGTAACTAGCCAAAGAGGCAGCGAGATTTATGCTGGTGGTGGTTTTCCCCACACCACCTTTTTGGTTGGCGACGGTAAATATCCTAGTCACAAGGGTTTCCTCGGAAGCGTTGCTATGGTAGTTCTATTTCAACAAGGTGGCGTTTGTTGTTTACGCCAGGCACCACCAAACGGTGTGAAGCAACGACCTTATAATGTTTTGGTAACATACTCAACTCTTGGTCTGGAAGTTGGCCCTTCATAGCATAAAACCGACCCCCTTTCTCAAGTAAATGTTTGGTTTTCTCAATCATGTCACTTAGGTCTGAAAAAGCCCTGCTTGTAATGGCGTTAAAGCGTGCTTCTGTTTGATGTTTTTCTGCGCGGCCCTGTATCTCATTAACATTTTCTAGACCTAGTTGGTTTTTTGCTTGAAACAAAAATCTTATTTTTTTGCCGTTTGAATCTAACAGGGTAAAGCGGCGCTCTGGATATAGTATAGCTAACGGGATTCCTGGTAACCCGGCCCCCGTACCCACATCCAAAATATTTTTTCCCTTAATAAACGGCGCTATGCTGAGACTATCAAGCAAATGCATGGCAACCATGTCTTCTGGGTTGCGGATAGCTGTTAAGTTATAAGCCTCATTCCATTTTTTTAAAATTTCTAGGTAGTCTAAAAACAGGTTTATTTGTTGGTTTGTGGTAGGCAAACAAAGCTCCATTGTTCCTGTCTCAAGGAGTTTTTTTAGTTTACTTCTCATGGCTTATGCGGTCTTTATTGTTTTTATAGCGGAACTCTTTTTAAGATGAACCAACAATACAGAAATAGCTGCTGATGTTACACCGGGTATTCGGGAGGCCCTTGCTAGTGTTGACGGTCTAAGGTCCGAAAGTTTTTGTTTTGCTTCGTTAGAAAGACCGCTGATTAAACTAAAATCAAAATCATCAGGAATTTTTGTGTTTTCTTGCCGACGAAGTTTGTCAATTTCACCCTGTTGTCGGTTTATGTATCCAGCATATTTGGCTTGAATTTCTACCTGCTCTGCAACCTCCTTCGACACGCTGGTGGTTTCATCAAACCCTTTAATGTCCCCATAACCCAGTTCTGGTCTTTTTAGTAAATCCAAAAGATTATACTCTCGGGTTAAAGAAGACCCGGTTTTGTTTTTGATTGCTTGCGCCAGCAATGAGTCTGGTTGAACCCAGGCGCGCCCCAAACGCTGCTGTTCAATTATAATTGCTTCTTTTTTTTCACAAAAAGATCTCCAGCGACTCTCGCCAATCAACCCAAACCCTCTTCCCAGCTCTGTTAATCGAAGGTCTGCATTATCCTGCCTTAACAACAACCTATACTCTGCTCTGCTTGTGAACATTCGGTAGGGCTCAACAGTCCCCATAGTGATTAAATCATCAACCAAAACACCCATGTAAGCCAGGTCCCGTTCAGGGCACCAGGGCTCTTTTTCTTGAGTCATAAGTGCTGCGTTTATACCTGCTAACAACCCTTGTGCTCCAGCCTCTTCATATCCTGTTGTTCCATTAATTTGACCCGCAAAAAACAAACCCTCTATACATTTGGTTTCTAGGGAATGCTTTAAATCCTGAGGATTAAAGAAATCGTATTCTATTGCATAACCAGGCCTGGTTATGTGTGCATCCTCAAAACCCTTAATCGATCTAACCATCTCCATTTGCACATCAAAAGGTAAACTGGTGGAGATGCCATTAGGATAAAGCTCGTGTGTTGTTAGCCCTTCTGGCTCTATGAAAATTTGATGTGATTCTTTGTCTGCAAATCGTACAACCTTGTCTTCAATAGAGGGGCAATAGCGAGGACCTACACCCTCGATGACCCCGGTGTACATTGGAGAGCGATCCATAGCCCCCTCGATGATTTCGTGTGTTGTTTTGTTGGTGTGTGTTATATAACAACAAATTTGTTCTGGGTGTTCGTTTGTGTTTCCCAAGAAAGACATAACTGGTTCAGGTTTATCGCCCCATTGCGGTTCTAACCCATCAAAACTCACAGACCGCGCGTCAATACGTGGTGGCGTCCCTGTCTTTAAACGACCAACCCTAAAGGGCAGCTCGCGCAACCTGTTTGCAAGACCTATAGATGGTTGGTCGCCGGCGCGACCCCCTGAATGATTTTCCAACCCTATGTGGATTTTTCCAGCCAAAAAAGTTCCGGCCGTTAGGACCACTGTTTTTCCAGAAAAAATCAAACCCATTTGAGTGACAACACCAGTAATACTATTTCCTTCGGTTATTAGGTCATCTACTGACTGCTGAAAAATAGAGAG
>CAJIZZ010000023.1 GCA_905181945.1 uncultured Porticoccus sp.
CTCTCAGGATTGGGCCATATTCATATTTCCCAACACAAACATAGCTGCAAAGAGCCAAATCTTCTTCTTCAAGCTCCAGGCAGCCGAGTTTTTGCGCCATTTCCGTATCACCAACAATTAAAGCGCGCAAGAGCTGTGTGGGAAGTATATCCAAAGGCATCACCTTTTCGTAATTACCAATAGGCACCATGGCTCTCTCGCTTCCATTTGTATTTGTGCTGAAACTCAAGTTTTTTTCTTGAACTGAACCCAAAGAAGAAAGGTAAATAGGCATGGCCGAATGTCGCTTAACGCCCAAAGAAAGATAGCGCAAAAATTCACGCTGATATCCTTCGAGGATTATAGCAACCTGAGTGTGATAGCGGCCCAAAAAAGAAAGAGCCCCGCCGGCATGCCCGGTAGATGCAATACGACCTGATAACAAAGATCCGGAGATAACTCGATTGTCTCCCCCGTCAGTCTCGTTAACGATCAATTCATTGATATTTGCACCAATGCGGGTTTGCACTAAGCGCGGATTAACAGCTTGAGGGCCACACAAAGCTACCACTCTTCGAGTATCAATACGGCCAGTAGTAAATAATGCACCTATAGCCAACACATCCTGATAGCCTATCACCCATACAGTTTTTTTAGCGCTAACAGGATCTATAAAATGAATGTGTGTGCCAGCAAGCCCGGATGGATGAGGACCACTAAACCTTTGTGGTTGAATGCCATTCAGGTGTTCTCCAGAAATTGTTGCATCATCCGAAATACAAAGATGAATTGGCCCCTCTGTAAGGCGCTCCAACACCAGCAATCCATCTTCAAAGTCTTTTTCTCTCTCAGCAATAACCACATCAGGATTTACCGCTAATGGATTTGTATCAATAGCAGTAACAAAAATTGAGCTGGGTGGCCCAGAAAAGGGAGACGGAACCTTGGAATATGGTCGAGTCCGCAATGATGTCCATAGACCAGATGAAACCAAATTATCAACTACGCTACTCCTAGGTAAAGACGGTAGCTCCGCAGAGGCATACTGTGTAAATTTTTCCTGCTCATCTCCATCTACATCTACATCAATAACTATGGACTGAAAAACACGACGTTCTCCGCGATTAATAGAAGCAACAACACCGGAAGCAGGTGAGGTATAGAGCACACCTTCGGTTCTCTTGTCAGAGAAAAGTAGCTGGCCAAGTTTAACTCTATCACCGACCTTAACCGACATCGTAGGCTTCATACCAATATAATCATCGCCAATGACAGCAACAGATCTAATGATAGGCCCTTTGTGTATAACTTGTTCAGGGGCACCCGGTACAGGAATATCTAAACCCCGAGAAATATTAACCATAGAATAAAACCTAAAAAGCTATTTTTTTAATCAACTGGCGCTCTTAACTAATGTGAACCCCAAATAAAAGCCATGCAACCTTGCAAAAGGATACATTTTGAATACATTTCTTAGAATTTAAAGCCGCATTATTATACGTGATTATAAAAGTACGAACAATTTTTACTACGCATTAAATCGTACTTTTTACCATTAGATACAAAAATTTTGCTCTATGTATTTAGTGAGAAAGTTATCTCATAAATAAAAAATAGACCAAAAAAATTATTTGTTAGGCACCATTCGCCATGAAATCCCAGCCAGCTCCTCTAAACACCTGATCACCTGGCAGCTATAACCAAATTCATTATCATACCAGCAGTACAGAACAACACTGTTTCCATTAACAATTGTTGCTCCGGCATCATAAATGCAGGCATGACGAGAACCAACAAAATCAGACGACACGGCTTCTGAAGAAACAGTGTAATCAATTTGGTTTTGTAGGGCTGAATGTAGAGACATCTTGCGCACATAAGCGTTTATCTCTTCAAGGCTTGTTTCGCGGCCAAGCTGTAAATTAAGGATGGCCATGGAAACATTAGGCGTAGGCACTCTAATAGCGTTGCCTGTAAGTTTACCCTTAAGCCCAGGAAGAGCCTTAGCGACAGCTTCCGCAGCACCAGTTTCAGTCAGTACCATATTTAGTGCTGCACTGCGGCCACGTCTAGATCCTTTATGGTAATTATCAATTAAGTTTTGGTCATTAGTGTACGAGTGGACCGTTTCAACGTGCCCCCTTGTGATTCCAAACTCATCCTGTAAGGCCTTCAAAATTGGAACAATGGCATTAGTCGTACAAGAGGCTGCTGATATAATTTTTGATTTTTGTGTGATTTCATTATGGTTGATGCCATAAACAATATTTGGGATCGACCCTTTTCCAGGGGCGGTAAGTATAACTTTGGCGGCCCCTGGGCACTGCAAATGAAGATTTAAGCCATCTTCATCACGCCAGGCTCCTGTATTATCTATTAGTATGGCGTTATCTATACCAAATTTTTGATAATCTACGTCCCTAGGTGAATTTGCATAAATAACCTGAATAGGGTTTCCGTTACACACTAAAATATTTTCATCCTCTAAAACTCGGATAGTCCCCTCAAACGCACCATGGACAGAATCACGACGGAGTAAGCTTGCCCGTTTACACAAATCATTCTCACTGGAACCTTTGCGAACCACAATAGCCCGCAATCGAAGCATGTCTCCGCTACCAGTTTTTTCTATAAGCAGGCGAGCCAAAAGGCGGCCAATACGTCCGAATCCGTAAAGAACAACATCTTGTGGTTCAGGGATCGGTTTGCTCATATCCCCAAGATCATCACCAACTTCATTCTGCAGAAAATCTAATAAATCAAGCCCTTCTATGGATTCTTGGTATTTGACGGCTAACTTGCCTAGGTCGATATGGGCTGGCCCCAGATTCATTTTTGATAATGCTGTAATTAAGGGGAATGTTTCATATTCTGATAATTCATTTTTTTCAATTTGACGCACAAAGCGATGTGCTTTCATTAGCTCTATCACAGAACGGTTAAACATACTCTTGCCATACATATACAAAGAAATGTTCTTTTCTCGGTACAGTCTACCAATTAAGGGAATCATTGCCTCAGAAAGCGCTTCACGCTCTTTCCAGTCTGCAAAGAAGTCTGCGGGTATAGGACGAATATCTTCTGTCACTAGGTCAAGCCTCTTACTTTAACTATGGAAATATAAATATATGCGCCTTACCAAGGCACGCTATTATCAAGGGTCAACCTCTTGAGAGCAACCCAGTTAAACCAAAAAAATAGGCGGAAAAGACAATTCACCAGCTAAAAAAATTATACACTAGAACGGGAAAAATACTTTAGTGGCTACATTTTGAACGACAGTTTTGATCATTCGATTATTTTTTCCAGCCATAATTTTCGCCAGCATATCCTGTGTTGCTATCATTTTTCCGAACAATCGCTCATAGCTCAGATTGTCCATCTCTCCATCTCTACTATTTGTTAAAATTAAGGGTTCTTTCGAACTATTTTTAAAAGTAGTAATGCGCCAAAGTGCAGTTTCTAGGTTGCGAGCACTCAGGTAAAGATCCTGCTCTTTTAGCCTGGTATAAACAAAGAATTCGTGTTGGTAGCCATAAGATCTTCTTATCATGTCAGTTAACCCAGCCATAAAAACAAAAACTCTATCTCCTTGATAGCTGTTATCAAGCGAGAACTCCATGGCTTCTATGCCGTTTTGTGGTATGCCTGGTATATCCAACCTTCCTGGTAATTCAAAGATTTTCTTCAGTCTATCCTCCGCTGTGTAAGTCTTTCTATTAGACCCATACCTAACACGAAGATATTTAGGATTTCTTTTATAAAGTTTAACTGTAAGCTCTCTAAGTAAAGACTCGATCTCCATATAATGGTGATCGGCAACTTCATCTACATCTGATTTCATCACATCTTTCAAATTAAAATTTTGGACGGAGCACCCGCCGAGTATTACCAAAAAGAGAAACGCGCATGAAGAAGTTGTTAAGTGAATAAACTTGTGCAACTGAAACCCCAAAAAATTAATTAAAGCGAACATCTGCAAAAAATTCTATTGTGCGACAATGGATTATATCAATATACGATAACCATCGCTAAAATAACCCCCCAAGGGATCTTGCAGCAACTACAGAAATCTCTTCGTCGGAGATATGTATCATAAATATCAACCCAACCAATTTAAAGTGCTAAACATGCTATGTCTATTTTAAATTTTCCATCACCTGTTTTGCCTGGCGACAGGGGCTTCTGGGGAGGTGCTTTTGGTTCAGGATTGTCACTCAGCGTTGCTGAAATTTCCCAGCAACGCCAAGGCTTAATTCTAGTGATTGCTGCATCCGCCAGGTCCGCCGCACAGATAAAGACTGAAATCGCTTTTTTCTTAGGGGATGACACTAAAGTATTTCATTTTCCTGACTGGGAGACGCTGCCATATGACCAATTCTCCCCTCATCAAGACATTACCTCTCAGCGGCTAAAAACATTATTTAGCTTGCCGCAAACACGTTGCGGCGTTGTAGTTGTACCAGTAACGACTATGATGCATCGAATACCGCCTGTAGAGTTCGTAGGTAGTCGTTCTTTTGATTATAGCGTGGGAGATCATCTAGATCCTCAAGACTTGCGAAATAAACTACAGCATAGTGGATACCGGCTTACAGAAACGGTTATTGAGCACGGCGAGTACAACATCCGTGGATCTATAATAGATATTTACCCGATGGGGGCCTCATTACCTTTTCGTATCGATCTTTTTGATAATGAAATTGAAAGTTTGAGGACTTTTGACCCAAATAGTCAGCTTACTCTAGAAAAAATCAATCGCCTTTTTTTGCTTCCCGCCAAAGAAATTCCTTTGGATGAAAAATCTATACAGTTATTTAAAAACAAGTGGCTTGAACGATTTGATATCGACCATCAAAAATGCTCTGTATATTTAGACATAGACAAGGGAATAACACCACAAGGGATTGAATACTATCTCCCATTATTTTTTGAAGAATGCGCAACTCTATTTAATTATCTTCCACAAGACTGTCTCGTTATTACTGAAAGTGATGTGGAGTCCAGTGCAGAAAACTTCTGGAGAAGTGTAAAAAATCGTTACGAGGAGTGTAACATTGATAGCACACATCCCCTTCTTTCTCCAAGTGAGATTTTTCTCCCAGTTAATGAGTTTTTTGGTGCCCTAAAGAAATACCCACGCACCGAAATATCAGAGCTAGCAACTAACGCAACTGAATCCACCAATAGCTTCACTTTAAATTTTCAACCCATGCCTCATATCGCTATTAATAACAAAGCAACGGATCCTCTCGAGCATCTTAATAAATTTTTAAGCTCTTCAGCTAGACGTGTTTTGTTTTGTGCTGAAACCAAGGGGCGCAGAGAAGCCTTAAGCTCATTATTAAATGGCGGGAAAATTGCCCACAAAGAAATCGACGACTGGGAAGATTTTATAGCCAGCGAGGATACTGTCTGCCTTACCGTCTACCCTATAGAGAGAGGATTATATTTAAATAATCCAAATATTTGCCTAATTACAGAATCTGAACTATTTGGCCTTCAGGTCATACAAAATCGGCGGCGAAGTATCCAGAAGTCTGAACCGGACCAGATTATAAAAAACCTTTCAGAGTTACATCTCGGAGCTCCTGTTGTTCATATAGAGCATGGTGTAGGGAGGTACCGAGGACTAAAAACCATACATTCAGAGAACTGGCCACAAGAGTTTCTTGCTCTAGAGTATGCTGAAGAAGCTAAGCTATATGTGCCAGTCTCGTCTCTTAATCTAATCAGCCGATATGGTGGAGGGGACGAAGAGTTAGCGCCACTACATAGACTTGGTACAGAGCAATGGCAAAAAGCAAAAGATAAAGCTCTCAAGCAAATCTCTGATACAGCTATAGAATTACTGGACATATATGCTGTAAGGGCCGCTAAAAAGGGTTTTGCCTGTACAGATCCATTAGAGGAATATCAGATATTTTGTTCTGACTTTCTCTACGAAGAAACTGCAGACCAACTAGAAGCAATTCAGGCAACAAAAAAAGATATGCTTTCGGAGAAACCCATGGATAGACTCGTCTGTGGTGATGTTGGTTTTGGCAAAACAGAGGTGGCGATGAGAGCTGCATTTATTGCAACATCAAGCAATAAGCAAGTTGTAATGCTTGTCCCCACTACCCTATTGGTGCATCAACATGTAGAAAATTTTCGCGATCGATTTGCTAATTGGCCCATAAAAATAGCTGAGCTATCCCGTTTTCGTACAGCAAAAGAACAGGAAGATATTTTAAAAGATGCAGCCCAAGGCAATATTGATATTTTAATTGGAACTCATAAGCTCTTACATGCAAAGGTTAATTATAAAAACTTAGGGTTACTGATTGTTGATGAAGAGCACCGATTTGGAGTAAAGCAAAAAGAAAAAATTAAATCTCTTCGAGCAGAGGTAGATATTTTAACCCTTACAGCGACACCAATTCCACGAACGCTAAATCTCTCAATGTCTGGGATTAGAGATCTTTCTATTATTGCAACACCTCCTGCAAAAAGATTGTCTGTAAAAACATTTATTCGCGAAAACCAGACTGAAGTTATTCGTGAGGCTATTTTGCGTGAAATTCTTCGAGGCGGCCAGGTTTTTTACTTGCACAATGAAGTGAAAAATATTGAGATAATAACCAAGCAACTTTCCGATCTTGTGCCCGAAGCAAGGATAAGTTTTGCGCATGGACAAATGAGAGAGAGAAATCTAGAAATGGTCATGTCTGATTTCTATCATCAACGTTTTAATGTTTTGGTCTGCACCACCATTATCGAAAATGGTATTGATATTCCTAGTGCAAATACTATTTTAATTAATCGAGCAGATAAGTTTGGTCTTGCGCAACTTCATCAGCTTCGCGGCAGGGTTGGCCGTTCTCATCATCAAGCATACGCATATCTATTAGTTCCTGAAAAAAAATCATTGACCCCTGACGCCCTAAAGCGTCTTGAAGCCATCAGGGATACCAATCAACTTGGATCGGGGTTTACAATAGCTACGCATGACCTAGAGATCCGCGGAGCAGGAGAGCTTCTGGGTAAAGGGCAAAGTGGCCATATACATTCTATTGGCTTTACCTTATATGCAGAGCTGCTAGAGAGAGCTATAGAGGCCATACGCAAAGGAAAGCTACCTGACTCAATCATGGTGCTTGACGAGGATGTCGAAATTAAGCTCAATATCCCCGCACTGATACCTGAAGAATACCTGCCTGATGTACACACTCGATTAATCATGTATAAGCGGGTAGCAAACGCTGTATCTGACGCTGAACTACATGAGCTTCAAGTTGAAATGATAGATCGGTTTGGATTGCTCAGCGACCACTTAAAAAATTTATTCCAGGTAACTTCTCTGAAACTTTATGCTCGATCAATAGGGATCAGCAGACTGGAGACTGGGCCTGAAGGTGGACGAATCGAATTTAGCCCTAATACCTCAGTGGAACCACTTGTTATAGTGGAGCTAGTTCAAGACCAACCAAATATTTATCGTCTTCAGGGTTCCAGCACTCTCAAATTTAAATATAAAATGGAAACAGCAGCACAGCGCATACAGCAAGCAACTGATCTGCTGTATCTGCTAGCCCCTGCTGTGAGCAGCCGCCAATGAAAATACTATCAAAATATACGATATTCTTGACTTTTTCTATGCTACCTTTCGCCGTTCTGGCAACACAACAAAGCTGGGCAGACTGGTACCAAGTTGAAGTTATTATCTTTAGTCAAACAGGTCCTGCAGATAAAGAACGGCATCCAAGCAAAATGAGTATCAATTATCCTAAAAATATTCGCGACCTAAAGGGCTTAACTGCTGCAAGCCGAGGTTTTGTTAATCTTGAAGTCCTTCAAGGCAATATCCCTTCTAAAGAAGAATCTTTTGTTGCTCTTGAAGAAAAAGACCTAATAATGAACCGCGAACACACAAAAATCATATCTTCTCAAAACTATAATATTCTTTACCATGAATCATGGCGCCAACCGAGCTTAAAGGAACAAGAAAGCCCATGGGTATCAATTAAAGGTGGGGAAAATTATGGTCAAAATCACGAATTAGAAGGCAATATTCGATTGATAAAAAACAATTATCTTCGTTTTGAGGCAGACATATGGGGGAAAATTTTTGAAAAATCAAAAGAAACCAAAAAAAGGTTTTCTTTTTTTAAAGAAAAGGCAGGCACGGCTGCAAATACATCCATTATAGAAATTTTTAGGCTTAATCAATCCACCAGAGTTTTTGCGAACAAAGCAACATACCTAGATCACCCAAAATTGGGAGTAATTGTCCTGGTAACTGAATATAAAAAATCAGAAGAAGCCGTCCAGATTCAAAATATCGAACATCCGTAAAGATTCAAATCAATAAAATCTGCAATCCTCAAGCGTCCATATTGCAAAAAATTATTTTCTTTGGTGTCGCTATAAACTAATAACAAAGCTAATTTGACTCATCATGAACAGCCGGATCAGACCTCATATGCAATGTTGAAGTTGGAAATGCTATTTCTGCATTATGCTTTACGATAATGCTAGCCACTTTTAGTAACACATCTTGTTTGATTTTATGATAAAGCACCCATTTGGTCGTTTTGGTAAAAGTATAAATAAAGAAATCGGCCGAAGAAGCGGCGAAGGCATCAAAATTCACGATTAATATTTGGTTGCTATCAATATCTTTATGTTCAGACAGCATCTTATGAACGTCTGAGACAATTTCTTCCATTTTATCTAGATCATCATAACGAATGCCTACCGTTTCATATATACGGCGATTCAACATTCTCGATGGGTTTTCTAAAGATATGCTATTAAAAATAGAATTTGGTATGTATAGCGGCCTCTGGTCAAATGTTCTGATCCTAGTCAAACGCCACCCAATATCTTCCACAGTACCTTCGATTTCTTGATCTGGAGATCTAACCCAGTCTCCAACTTTAAATGGCTGATCAAAATAAAGCATCAGGCCACCAAAAAAATTAGCCAAGAGATCCTTGGCAGCAAAACCAATAGCCAGCCCCCCCACCCCACCGAATGCAAGCAATCCAGAAATACTGTACCCAAATAACTGCATCGCAATCAAAATTGCTGTGATAATGACTGAGGCGCGCAATAATTTGCTCACTATTTTAGCTGTGGCCGCGTCGAATGGCTCTATCGTATATTCAGGGTGAGACAAATTACGCTCCGCCCGTTTAATCAGGTTAACCAAAAATAAGGCGCAAAGAAAAATTATAGCGGCTCGATTAATCGAGCCAATAAACTCATGAATTTCTGAACCTGCAGCTTTTGAAGCTACAGACGCCGCTAAATTAAAACTGATAATCCATATAGCCCAAACAGCGGGGCGCCTAGAGGCCTCAATAATCGCATCGTCCCAAACTGTTTTAGACTTAGCGGCTTGACTCTCAAGAAAATTTATCAGCTTGTTAGCCATTTGCGCCATAACAAATGCAAGGATAACAAGCAAAAAAATCTCCAACACCCACAGATAATAGCCGCCTGTCAAATCAACTAGCCAATTTTCTAAAACTGCCATAACAACTATTCCTTATTAATTCTACGTTAAGCTTTACTTGCCTTTAGGTAAAGCTAAGAGCTTTGCATTCACTGATTTCCACCGATCATCTTCAATCAAGCTATCCCATGATAATGTTACCTGGCGACTCATTCTGGATAATCTTGCTGATGGCACCCAGTTGTAGGATTCTAAAAAATCTAGCACCTCAATAACACCCTTCCGATTATTGCAAACTAAAACCATATCACAGCCAGCCTGAAGTGCAGCTTTAGCTTTGTTTGTGTAACCACCAACAATATCTGCACCCTTCATAGATAAATCATCGCTAAAAATAATTCCATCAAATTTCAACTCTTGTCTTAAGATTTTCTTTAACCATAACTCTGAAAATCCTACAGCATTTAAATCAATCTTAGGATAAATAATATGCGCTGGCATTATTGCATCTAAGCTATCAGCTAGACTCGTAAAAGGGATAAGATCGTGACCACGTAGCTCCTCTAAAGACCTTTGATCCAAGGGAGTTTCATGGTGGCTATCAGCACTTACACCTCCGTGGCCTGGAAAATGTTTTCCAGTAGCAGCCATTCCAGCTTCATGCATGCCTTCAATAAACAATTTGGCCGCCTTCGTTGCCAGAACTGGGTTATCAGAAAAAGATCGGTCTGCAATTACCTGACATTTATCTTTATCTAAATCAAGGACGGGAGCAAAACTAAAGTCTATGCCGCATGCCACTATTTCGGAGGCCATCAACCATCCGCAATCCTTGATAAATTTCTCTGCATATTCTGACCTAGAACCTAGAATCTCCCCTAGAGTCTTCATCGGCGGAATTTTAGTGAACCCATCACGAAAACGCTGCACCCTCCCGCCCTCTTGATCGACACAAATCAAAAGATCTGGTCTTATCATTCTAATGTCAGAGGTCAGAGATGTTATCTGCTCTCTACTTTGAAAATTTCTTGAAAAAAAGATAACCCCACCAATATGTGGGTTTGTTAATAAATGCTGTTCGGGGGCACTTAGCGAAAGGCCGCTCAAGTCAATTATTAAAGACCCTAATAACATAACACCTTCCTTTGAAATCTAGCTCACTAGTATAAGCTCAATTATATGCTGTCAATAGTAAACCAGATATGGGTACATTTTTACTTAATAATAGATTAATTATTTTTTGAGTAAGCACTATAATTTAATATCCGGACCCTGTAGTAAAGAATAAAGAAGCTAGTCAGAAAACCAAGCCATCTAATTGTCCGAAAAAATCCTTTGATATTAATGTAGCTTTAAACATATACTGTTAATAATTACAGTCTATATTTATTAACAGCTATAAATTTAACATAAATAGTAAATTTCAGCGTAAAAAAGGAAACAATGATGCGTAATTCCTCTCTAACGGCAAGGCAAGAGCAAGTTCTCAACCTGGTCAAGACGCATATTCAGGCGACTGGTTATCCGCCTACTAGGGCTGAAATAGCTACTGAATTTGGTTTTAAATCGCCCAATGCAGCAGAAGAGCACTTAAGAGCGCTAGCCAAAAAGGGTGCAATTGAAATGATCTCTGGAACCTCTCGAGGAATTCGCCTGCTAGAGGAAGAGCATAGCGGATTGCCTTTGGTTGGACGCGTAGCAGCCGGGGAAGCTATTTTGGCAATTGAAAATATTGAAGACTATCTAAAGGTGGCTCCAGACATGTTCCACCCTAGAGCAGATTTTTTATTAAGAGTTCAGGGCCGAAGTATGAAAAATATCGGAATAATGGACGGCGATCTCCTTGCTGTCCATAAAACAAATACTGCAGAAAACGGAGCAATCGTAGTTGCAAGAATTGAGGACGAAGTGACTGTGAAGCGCCTAAAAGTAAGCCCTAACGCCTATGAGGTAATTTTAGTACCAGAAAACGAGGAATTGGATCCAATCCTCGTTGACTTGAGAGCACAAAATTTTACAATTGAGGGTGTTAGTGTAGGGGTGCTTAGGACAAAATTTTAGTTAAGCTAACTTAAATCTAATGGATCAGGCGAGATGTACCGGAAAAATTATTTTCCTCTTCTGCTGACTGCAGAATATCCAGATCCATCTTATCAAACAAATCAATTCCTGCTTCAATCATAACTTTAGCAAGATCAATTTTTGATTCATCCGAAAACCCTTCAACTTCCCTTGAAAAGGAAATACGAATTAACGGTTCATCAGTATCATTGCCTCTTTTGAGGGCAATATCGCCATTAGGTAGCACAACTATTTCAAAAAAAGACATTCAATCATTCCATCTATTAAATAATACAGAAAATTATAACAGAGGTGCTTGCGAATACTAAGCAGGCATTTACAAAAATACGCTAACAAACATCAACATTCATACATAAGCTCTCGATGCCTCTTAATCATTTCAACAAAATCTTGCCTCCAGGCTGCTAGCAACTGGTAACTTAAGTGTATGTCATCATCCAGCTGCTTAACTTCAAGCAAAGAAGAAGACTGGGTATGGCTTTTACCAACCTCTAAAGAAGGGGGCAACGACAACTGTTTAAAAGCAGCGAGAAGCTGAAAAAGCCAACTAGAGCTACTCTCTGTCAAGCTTTTAATTTCTTGGATTTCGCTCGGCTCTTTGTTGATGCCACGAAGCCCCGCATCCAAGCCCTGTACAGAAAAGATTGATTCAGCTAATTTATATTGATATGTAGCAGCAATCTCTCTCAAGTAATTGAGATAAGCGCATTCAATCTGATAAAGTGCTGACTGACATAAAACGATTTCGAATTGATGCGAGTTATTTTCCTCTAAATAATCTTTTTTTGAAGCACCTTGATTTAGTAAAATATCACAAAAAAGTATCTTTTGGTTCACCACAGAAAGATAAGGGTTCATGATGGTTTTTACTCCTTTCGGTTATCTCCGATAATTTTAGATTTAGTTTTTATGGCTATAAATTATTTTTTAGTCACTTTGCGACCATCCTCTATCTTCCAGCAGCCATCAGTATAACGCCCTTTCCACCCCGTAGGTTTTCCGCCTAATTCAGTCTGAACATAATGCACTTTGTTCTTTCTATCAAACCGCACAAGTGCTTGCAGGCCCTCTGGATCCTGCTGAGGAGCACTAAAAAGATACTTATACTTGGAGTCAATTGCATCTTTATATGGAATCAATTCAACTACAAGCGGCGCTCTTGTCTCTCGATGTTTAGGATATTGGCTTGCAGCAAGAAAAATACCTACAGCGCCATCTCGCAATATATAATGATCTTCTACTTTAACACACAGCAAATCTGGCATTGGTACTGGGTCCATCTTTGGTGGAGCAGCCTCTCCGCTTCTAAGAAGCTTGCGGGTGTTCTTGCAATCTTCCGAAGTGCAACCGAAATATTTTCCGAATCGACCATCTTTTAAGTGCATATCCATTCCACACTTATCACACGATAGAGATGGGCCCTCATAGCCTTTGAGCACAAAAACTCCTTTCTCAACCTCAAAGCCTGAACAACTAGGATTTTTTCCACAAATATGAAGCTTTCTGGTTGTATCAACAAGATAACTATCCATAGTTGTGTCGCAAATCCCACAACGATGCTTATGGATTAACTGTCGCGACTCTGCTTCATCATCATCAACATTGATGGCCTCATCGCCAGAAGTGAGATTAAGGGTACTTTTGCATCGCTCCTTAGGAGGTAAACTATAACCAGAGCAGCCCAAAAAGACTCCCGTGGCACCAGTTCTAATAGTCATTGGCCTCCGACAATCTTGTCGCGGGCAATCTAAATCAACTAATGTCGGCTCATTAAGCCGCATACCGCCCTCTTCGGACTCAGCTCTGGATAGGCTTGCAGAAAAATCAACATAAAAATGATTCAAAACATCTTTCCAATTGCGATCTCCGCTTGCTACATCATCAAGATGGGTTTCCATTGCAGCAGTAAAGCCATAATCCATAAGATCAGAAAAGCTTTCATTTAAACGAACTGTAACAATATCGCCTATTTTTTCTGCGTAGAAGCGCCGATTATCCACTCTTACGTAACCAGCCTCCTGAATTCTTGAAATAATTGCTGCATAGGTGGAAGGTCTACCAATTCCCAGTTTTTCCAGCTCCTTAACCAAGGCGGCTTCAGAAAAACGGGGCGGAGGCTTAGTGAAATGCTGCAAAGGTACCAAAATATTCAATTTCATTACATCGCCGACACAGAGGTCAGGCAGCTCGTCATCATCATCTTTTTTACGGAGCAATGGCAATGCTTTAAGGTATCCATCAAAGCGCATAACACGGCCCTTAGCTTTTAACTCATAGTCAGCCGCCCCAACCTTTACTGTGGTACTAGTAAATTCAGCAGGCATCATTTGACAGGCAAGAAATTGTTGCCAAATCAACTGATAGAGCTGTTTTGCGTCATCCATGTCAATCAAATCATCAGGCGCAATATCAACATTCGAGGGTCGAATAGCCTCATGTGCCTCTTGTGCGTCCGATTTGCTACTGTAAGTATTAGGTTTTTCTGGTAAATATTTCTTGCCAAAATGTTGTTCAATATAACCCCTGCATGCCGTGACAGCATCAGCACTGAGATTGGTTGAGTCTGTTCTCATGTATGTAATGTATCCCCCTGCGTAAAGGCGTTGAGCCATAGTCATAGTTTTTTTAACGCCATACCCAAGCCTAGTGCTAGCAGCCTGCTGTAGGGTTGATGTGATGAAAGGAGCAGAGGGCTTGCTCCCTGTAGGTTTGTCTTCACGCTTAATTATACTGTAGCTAGCAGGGTGCAAGGCTTCCATAGCTGCATGTGCTTGCTCTTTATTTTCAGGTAGAAAGTTTTCGCCCGAGAAGCTCTTTACTTCGAAACGAATTTTTTCGCCAGATCCGGACTCAAGGTCTGCATGCAATGTCCAATACTCATCTGGATCAAATGCCTTAATTTCTCTTTCTCGCTCTACAATTAGCTTAACTGCGACCGACTGAACTCGGCCAGCTGATAAGCCTCTAGCAACTTTGCTCCAAAGTAATGGAGAAACCATAAATCCCACCACACGATCCAAGAAGCGGCGAGCCTGCTGAGCATTTACGCGATCTAAATCAAGCTCAGTCGGTTTAGAAAAAGCTTCCTGAATGGCTTTTTTAGTAATTTCGTTAAATACCACTCTTTTGTAGCGATCTTCGCTGCCACCAATAATTTCTCTAAGATGCCAAGCTATTGCTTCACCCTCTCTATCCAGATCTGTGGCCAGATAAATAGTATCGGCATTTTTGGCTAATTTTTTAAGTTCAGCGACTACTTTTTCTTTTCCGGGCAAAATTTCGTATCGAGCCTGCCAATCTTTTTCTGGGTTGATTCCCATGGAGCTAAACAGCTTTTCCCTGGCTTTTTTTATTTTATGGATCATCTTCTCTTCAGTCGGCATACTGCGGGTGATAGCAGCAGCTCGAGATCGAGCCAAAGGATCAGTCGTCGGCACACCCTTTGATACATCGCGAATATGCCCAATACTTGACTTGACAATAAATTCTGAGCCCAAATATTTATTGATGGTCTTGGCTTTGGCTGGCGATTCAACAATAACTAATGATTTTCCCATTGAATTATATTACTCATTAAATTAAATTTAACTACGATAAAGCCTACCCATTGCCAATTTCTTTACCAAAAAGGACCACACGCCCTCTTTGAGGTCGCTTTATTGGTACAATGACTACTAAAAGCTTGAAGAATAACTTATTACGAAGAGCATCTATTTAGATTAAACAGAAAGTATCAACGAAGCATGAATATACATCGACAAGCAGTAGGTTGGCCAAGAAAATTTTACTTTTATTTATAAAAATTTACTTCTAAGCATTACTGCATATATTTTTTCTTAGCAAGAAAAGCAGCTTATAGACGGTAATCACATCTTCTAATCCTCCGTGCTCCTTCCAGTATATTATCAACCCATCACTCCTCGCCTCTAATCCAAAAATATCAGCCGGAAGGCCATCTAATACCAATCCGATAGCATCCATGATGAGGTCATTCGATTCTCTGCTCAACCATTGCCAGCGGAGCCAAGGAGATGGACTACCCCTTGAAACACCTTTCGCTAACAACCAGTCCTCCATTCGGGGTTTTTGTGATCGCGGTGAATCAGGTATCCACGGCAATCTATAGGTAACGCAATCCAGTCTCGTTTCCCCTTGCCGGGCATCAGGGGGCGCACTGAGACTTACGATTAAACCTAAACGCGTAGCCTCTTTTCGCATATTTATCATAAGATTTTGACGAGGCGATTGTCGAAACCACATGAGAGGTGAGAGAATAACCAATAATACGAATGCAATTAATAGATACGTCATTGTTTGCTAACACTTTAATTTATTTTTCAGGTATAAGGCTATAAAGCCGCTATATAAAAAAGCTTACATCAGCTCTTTTTTATATCAAATCTAGTAGCTATGATAGGCGCAAATACATGGAATCTTCTAGATTTAAAATCTATTCATTTTTTATAACAGACAATACATTTACATTTTTATGGAACGAAATAACGATACAGCTCTCTGCAAGAAATGGTTAATATTTTTTACGCCGCTATTGCTTCAATCATCATTGCTGGCATTAGTTCTTTTGCTACCTCTAAAATCATGGGCCTCCGAAAAGAAAATAACAGAAGCCTCTCTAGAAGCCCAGCGAGAAAGCTTTCATCTTGCTTATAACGCACTTCAGGTTAGGGACAAAAAAACCTACTTAGATCAGTACGCAAAACTGGACACCTATCCCCTGAAGCACTATTTGGAGGCTCTGGAGTTACTTCAAAGAATTCATAGCCTCCCAAAAGAGCATGTAAGGCAATTTTTAAAACGGCATAATGAAACAGCTATCGCAGACGACATACGCCATCACTGGCTGGAAACTTTACGCAAACGAAACAAATGGCAAGATTACTTAATCGACTATAAAAAAAGTGGGGCCTCAACAAAACAGCAGTGCTACTACCAGCTGGCAAGAATTAAACGCAACAGTGATGATAGAAATGATGCGATCTTAGGTGCAATCAAGCTATGGTCTGTTGGCAAATCTCAACCCAAAGAATGCGATAAACTGTTTTTAATCTTAGTTCAAGGCAACTATATTACTGAAAATATTGCATGGCAGCGCTACATTAAATCAATCCTAAATCGTCAATACCAATTATCAAGGTACTTGCTACGATTTATTGCTGACCCTGAGCATCAAAAACTAGCAGACAAAATTTATCGAATATATCGCTACAAAAATGCTGTGACCGACCGCAAGCTATTCACCAGCAATGAGCTGCAATTAAACAGCGCAGAGATACATGAGGCTCTTTCCTACGGGCTACGCCGACTAGCAAAAAAAGATGCGTCTCAAGCGCTTGAGTACTTTGATGCATATAAAACAACGCATCATTTCAGCGCCGAACAAACAAGCAAAGTTGTTGCCGCATTGGTCAAAGGATTTTATTTTCAAAATCAGTTAGAAGCTTCTGATCAGTACCTCACAGAGAACATCACCCTAGCAGATAGTAAACTTCTTGAATGGCGCACCCGACAATCTATTCGATCTGGAGACTGGGAAGATACGTTGCTCTGGATAAAAAGTATGCCTACAAACCTAAAAAATAAACAAGTTTGGAGGTATTGGGGCCAAAGAAGCAAAGATCTATCTGAACAAAAAATAGCTACCAGCAAAAGCAGCTCATCGATTACCCAAAGAAATTACACCCACTTGTCTCTTGAACGTAGCTTTTATGGATTTTTGAGCAGTCAGTGGTTAGGAATAGAGAATAGCATGAATCACAAAGACTCAGCTTTGGGCCTGCAAGAACTATTAAAACTAGAAGAACGGCCTGGGATGATTCGCACTAGAGAGTTGCTCCATCATAAGCAATATCTTTCTGCGCGTAGAGCGTGGAACCAGACCACGAGAAAATTCAACAAAACAGAATGGATATTAGCGGCTCATTTATGTAAAAAATGGCAATGGCATAATGGCGCTATAACCAGCATGATAAGGGCAGAATACTGGGATAATATTGAACTACGCTTTCCGGTTTCTTTTGAAGGTGAGTTTCAAGAACACTCAAGGTTAAATGGAATTCCGAAACATTGGTTAATTTCTCTCGCTCGCCAAGAAAGTGCTTTTTATGTGAAGGCGTTATCGCCTGCTGGGGCAAAAGGATTAATGCAGCTAATGCCATCAACAGCGCGCGCGGTGGCGCGCAAAAATTTCGCGCCCTACGAAGGTAGTGATGACCTATATGACCCTGAGAAAAATATTGCCCTAGGTAGTCTTTATTTTCGAGAGATGCTGGATCGCTTCAATAACAATCGTATCCTAGCAATAGCTGCTTACAATGCAGGCCCCAGCAGGGTACAACGCTGGAATAAAATAACTGCAGGAAAACTCCCATTTGACGCTTGGATTGAAGCTATTCCTTTTAAAGAAACCCGCAACTACGTACAAAATGTACTGGCTTTTTCGGCAATATATGCCAAGAAATTAGGCATCCATGAGCAAATGATAAGCGAGCAAGAGAAAATGCAGCGACTATGACTGATCTATATCGATGTGAAAGTCCGTTAATTGATATAGGGGTAAATCTTACTCACGCAGCCTTTGATAACAACTTAGTGTCTGTCTTGGACCGTGCGCAACAGGCTAATGTAAGCAAGCTAATCATCACCGGTACAGATGAGCGAGAAAGTGTACGTAGCTTAAATCTTTGTCAAGATGTGGCATTAGATTATCCTAATATGCTGTATACCACATGCGGCATACATCCTCACAATGCCAAAGAATTTAACACGGAAACCATAACCAACCTGAAGAGCCTAGCTGCCAACAAAGAAGTGGTTGCGATTGGAGAGGCGGGGCTTGACTTCCATCGCAACTTTTCACCTCCCAAGGATCAAGAAAAGGCGTTTGAAGCACAACTTGAGCTAGCAGTCGAATTGCAGCTACCTATGTTTTTGCATGAAAGAGATGCGCATCAACGCCAACTGGCAATATTGAAGCAATACCGCGATCATCTAAC
>CAJIZZ010000024.1 GCA_905181945.1 uncultured Porticoccus sp.
AAATCATGCTCGCCCAGTAATTTTTGAGCGGCAACTTCCATCAACTCTTCATCCAAATGAATTCTTTCCCATGTAAGCAGCCGATGGTAAAGGGCAGAACGATAAAACTGATTAGAAATAATATAGCGATACGTTCTTGCTGTTGCGCTAAAGCGAGCATGGAATTGAGCAGCTTTCTCTTCAGTCCAGTGAACACGAACACCTTTAGGTAAATTTGCATTTACCCCAAGAAGCCATTGCCGAGAAGATCTTTTTGCGCAGGTATCAAAATGTACGATTTGGTTAGTTCCGTGTACGCCAGTATCTGTTCGGCCAGCACAAACTATAGAAATAACCTCATCTCCTACAACTGAAAATGCTTTTTCAACTTCAGCTTGCACGCTTGGACTATGATTTTGTCTCTGCCAACCGCAATAATCACTTCCATCATACTCAATGGCAGCGGCAATCCGTGTTATCCCGTCTGGTAGATTCTCTCCATTTGGTACCTGACAATTTAGCGTATATACCCAAGTTTTATCTTTAATAGAGTTAATTTATTTATATCCTATATTTAGAAAAATATTTTAAAAAAATTAGAATCTAAGCTGCATCTAACAATATTTTTAACATTCTCCGTAAAGGCTCTGCAGCCCCCCATAAAAGCTGATCTCCAACAGTAAAGGCTGCAAGATAATCATTTCCCATGTTCATTTTTCTCAATCTCCCTATAGGGATATGCAAGCTACCGGTTACAGCAGCAGGAGTTAACTCGGACAGCGTCGAGTCACGGTCATTTGGAATGACCTTAACCCAGTCATTCGCATTGTTTAAAATATCCTCGATTTCATCAATTGGGGCGTCTTTAGCGAGCTTAATTGTGAGTGCCTGACTATGACTTCTCATCGCACCAATTCGAACACAAATGCCATCGATTGGTATCAGGCTATCAGAAGAATAACCAAGAATTTTATTGGTTTCTGCCTGCCCTTTCCATTCTTCTTTGCTTTGACCAGTTTCAAGTTGGGTATCAATCCAGGGAAGAAGACTACCTGCTAGTGGCGCACTAAAGTTATGTATTGGAAAATTTTCACTAAGCATAATTTCAGATACCTTGCGGTCAATCTCTAAAATCTCTGATGAAGGGTCTATGAGTTCAGACTGCACCGATTGATATATCCCCCCCATTTGAGCGATAAGTTCTCTCATATTTTTTGCGCCGGCACCTGATGCTGCTTGGTAGGTCATAGATGAGGCCCATTCCACCAAACCCTCTCTAAAAAGACCTCCAAGTGACATCAACATTAAGCTAACAGTACAATTACCGCCCACAAAGTCTCTGACTCCATGAGTGATGGCATCTTTTATTAAACTTAAATTTACTGGGTCCAAGACAATTGCGGCACTTTGAGACATACGCAAATTAGAGGCTGCATCAATCCAATAGCCATCCCATCCAGCTTGTCGCAATAGCGTGTGCACGGCTTTCGTGTAATCACTGCCCTGACAGGTCACAATAATATCCAGCTTGGACAAAGACTCAATGTTGTTTGCATCTTGCAGCAACGTAGATTCCATCCCAATAACTGGACCTAAATTTCCAAGCTGAGAGGTAGTAAAAAAAATTGGCTCAATTTGGGAAAAATCATCTTCCTGAAGCATTCGATTTATTAATACCGAGCCAACCATTCCACGCCAACCAATAAATCCTACTTTTTTCATCTGATTTCAACCGTTAAGAATTCTTTTACGCAAGCAATTATTTTTTATACACCGAAGGCTATCTATAGCGCAGCCGCTACCGCGTCGCCCATGTCTGAAGTGTTTACTCTTATATTGCCCTGACTGCAAATATCTGGAGTACGCAGACCAGCATCCAAAACGTCACTTACTGCGTTCTCGATGGCGTTTGCCGCTTCATTTTCACCAAAAGAGTGGCGTAATAGCATGGCGGCAGATAGTATAGTTGCCAATGGGTTAGCAATTCCTTGACCGGCAATATCTGGAGCAGATCCGTGACAAGGCTCATAGAGCCCTTTGCCATTCTTGTTCAGTGATGCGGAAGGAAGCATCCCTATCGATCCTGTTAGCATTGCTGCAGCATCAGACAGAATGTCTCCAAACATGTTGCCTGTAACCACCACATCGAATTGCTTGGGTTCTTTCACTAACTGCATTGCTGCGTTATCTACATACATATGAGAAAGAGTGACCTCAGGATAGTCACTGGCAGTTTCTTCTATAATTTCTCGCCAGAGCATTGATGCCTCAAGAACATTTGCTTTGTCTACCGAGCAAACACGCTTATCTCTAAGCATAGCAGCATCAAAAGCTAGATGTCCGATACGGCGAATTTCAGACTCACAATACTTATATGTATTGAAACCTTCTTTTTCTCCATTTTCTAGAATACGAATGCCCCGTGGCTCTCCGAAGTAGATGCCGCCAGTGAGCTCTCTAACAATCAGAATATTAAGGCCTGAAACTATTTCAGGTTTAAGCGACGAAGCCGCTACAAGCTGCGGATACAAAATAGCTGGCCTTAAGTTACCAAAAAGCTCAAGGTCTGAACGCAATTTCAAGAGTCCAGTTTCCGGCCTGAAACGACGATCTAGGCCGTCCCAGATCGGTCCGCCTACAGACCCCATTAATATAGCATCACATTGATGTCCTTTTTCAAGAGTCTCTTCTGGGCAAGGATCTCCTGTCTCATCGTATGCTGCTCCACCAAGCAAGCCTTCGGTCATCTCGAAATCTATAGAGTATAGCTGAGAAATTTTACGAAGAACCTTTATTGCCTCATTGACGATCTCAGGACCTATACAATCTCCCTTAAGAATAAGTAACTTCTTGCCCATTTAAAAATTTCCTTTTTTCAATCAAAATAGTTGCGTGTTAACGACAAAAGCTACTTAATTGCACCAAAAATCCATGGGGCATTCTTCATGTGCTCCACTTCATAAGCGCAGATTAAATCACTTTCTTTTAGCGTTAATCCAATTTCATCCAAGCCCTCCAACAATGCACGCTTGCTAAATTCATCGATATCAAAGAAAAACTCATCGGAGGAAGGCGTAATAACAACCTGTTTCTGTAGATCTACAGACAACTGATAACCTTCAGTAATTTCTACCTGATCAAAAATATATTTAACTATTTTTTTACTTAAAACAATAGGTAATAATCCATTTTTAAGGCAATTTGTAAAGAATATGTCAGCAAAGCTTGGTGCAATAATCACTCTAAATCCATAGTCCTCTAAAGCCCAAGGTGCATGTTCGCGACTAGAGCCGCAACCAAAATTTTCTTGAGCTAAGAGAATCGAAGCACTAGTGTAGCGTGGGTAGTTAAGAGGAAAATCATCCCTTAGAATTCTAGATTTACAGTCCACTCCAGGTTTACCCTCGTCCATATAGCGTAACTCATCAAAAAGATTCTGACCAAACCCGCTACGTTTTATGGATTTCAGAAATTGCTTGGGGATAATCATATCGGTGTCAATATTAGGGCGATCTATTCCAACCACCAGCCCCTTGTGTAGCGTAAAAGTCTTCATTGGGCTGTCTCAGTATAAAAGCGAGCATCTATGATATGACCAGCTATAGCTGCAGCTGCAGCCATTGATGGGCTGAGCAGATGTGTTCTTCCTCCGCTACCCTGTCTCCCCTCAAAATTACGGTTAGATGTTGACGCGCAATGCTCGCCAGGGGCCAATTTATCAGCATTCATTGCCAAGCACATGGAGCAACCAGGCTCCCTCCAGTCCATTCCAGAATCCATGAATATCTTATCCAAACCCTCTGCCTCTGCTTGCGCTTTGACCATCTGTGAGCCCGGGACTACCAAAGCATGCTTTATAGTGCTGGCAATCTTTCTGCCTTTAACAATAGAAGCTGCTGCGCGCATGTCCTCTATACGTGAATTTGTACAAGAGCCAATAAAAACAATATCTATAGGGATATCTGTTATGAGAGTGCCCCCCTTTAAGCCCATATAACTCAAGGCTTGTATTATTGCCTGTCTTTTCTGAGGGTCTTTTTCGTCATTTGGATCAGGGATAACTCCATCGACCGGAAGCACCATTTCCGGTGATGTACCCCAGGTAACTTGGGGTGCGATGTCTGCGCCATCTAGTTTAACTGTTGCATCAAATATAGCGTCTTTATCGCTTTGCAATAAATTCCAATGGCTAACTGCTTTAGTCCAAGTATCGCCGGTTGGAGCAAATTGACGATCTTTAAAATACTCAACAGTTTTACTATCAACGGCAACCATACCCACTCTAGCGCCAGCCTCTATTGCCATATTACATACCGTCATACGGCCCTCAATGGACATATCTGAAAATACTTGGCCTGCAAACTCAAGGGCATAGCCAGTTCCACCGGCAGTACCAATCTTCCCAATAATAGCTAGCACAACATCTTTTGGTGTAACACCTGAGCCCAAACTACCATCTACAGTAATAAGCATATTCTTCATTTTTTTTGTTACCAGGCATTGTGTTGCCAGAACATGTTCTACTTCTGAAGTACCTATTCCGTGAGCTAGGCAGCCAAATGCTCCGTGTGTAGCCGTGTGGGAGTCCCCGCATACCACCGTCATGCCAGGCAATGAGGCTCCCAGCTCCGGGCCCATTACGTGTACTATTCCTTGGCCCATTTCATTCATTTTAAATTCACGAACACCAAAATAGTCGCAGTTATCATCAAGAGTTTTAACCTGAATCCGTGATGTCTCATCTGGGATAGCATCAACTCCAGCAGCTCTTTCATCGGAATCTGTAGAAATATTATGATCCGGAGTGGCAAGATTCATGTCGAGACGCCATGGCTTTCGACCTGCCAGCCTTAAGCCCTCAAAAGCTTGTGGTGAGGTAACTTCATGCAAAATATGTCTATCGATGTAAAGTAGCGCAGAGCCATCCTCTCTCTGGCTAACCAAATGAGACTGCCATAATTTATCGTATAGTGTCTTTCCAGTCATCTTCATTATCCGTGTTCTAGCTAGTTGTTATTTCAAATAAAAATTTCTTATTTCTTTTAAATGCTAACTCTTTTTAGAAATATTTCACATCCAGTGCCATTATACTCTTAGAGCCTGCCCTGATTGCTTCTAGGTAAGCAGTATTACGCGGCATTACCTGCTCTGCATAAAAAATAGCTGTTAATATTTTATTTTTGTTAAAAATAGCATTTCCTGAACTTTTATCATTGAGATTGCTTGCTACAATAGCGCTTTTTGCCAACATCGCTCCTGCTGCAGTTCCCCCCATTAGCATCATCACATTAAAAGCGGATGCACAAGGAATCGTCCAATCTTGTTTTCCCTCAGTCAGCAAGATGGTTATTGCCTCTTTGCAGGCTGCTAGCGAGGCCTCTAGACTATTTGCAAGGACCTCAAGCTTAGCGACTCTAGAATCTCGAACAATTAGAGAAAGATCCTCTAGAAGCTCTATTGCAGCCTTACCTTTATCTCTGGAAAGTTTGCGACCTACAAGATCTAGTGCCTGTATTCCATTGGTGCCTTCATAAATAGGTAGTATTCGAGCATCCCTCATATGCTGCGCTGCACCAGTCTCTTCAATAAACCCCATTCCGCCATGAATCTGCAATCCTAAAGATGTAATCTCAACGCTATTTTCTGTACACCAGCCTTTAACAAGCGGCGTAAGTAAATCGATACGTCGTTGATGGTATGTTTTCCGTTCTTTGTTGTCTGATTTATGCATGTAGTCTTCATGCATAAATGCAGAGTAGGTAAGAGCTCTGCCGCTTTCAATCAGAGCTCTCATTGTCATTAGCATACGACGGACATCTGGGTGATGGATAATAGTTGTGTTTTTGTTATCGGGGGTGCTTCCTTGAACTCTTTCTTTGGCAAAATATACTGCCTGCTGGTAGGCTCTCTCGCTAACTGAAATACCCTGCAAGCCAACAGCAAGTCTAGCTTCATTCATCATTGCAAACATATAAACTAGGCCCTGGTTTTCATCGCCAATAAGGTATCCTATAGCACCGTCTTTTTCTCCAAAAGATAAAGTACAGGTTGGGCTAGCATGTATACCAAGCTTATGCTCAATGCCAACACAACGGACGTCATTTCTTTCTCCAGCCTCTCCGTTGTCATTAATTAAAAATTTAGGCACTATAAATAAAGAAATTCCCTTTACGCCTTCGGGTGCACCTGGAGTACGTGCAAGCACCAAATGAATAATATTATCGGTAAAATCATGATCCCCCCAAGTAATATAGATTTTTTGACCACTAAGAAGATAGTGATCTCCATTGAGCGTGGCTTTCGTTTTTACAGCCGATAAGTCTGATCCAGCCTGAGGTTCAGTTAAGTTCATGGTGCCGGACCAGGCACCAGAAATAAGATTGCTTAAATACATCTTTTTTTGGTCACTGCTACCATAAATATTTAAAGCGGTTACCACCCCCTTAGTTAACATCGGGCAGAGACTAAACGCCATATTTGCTGATTGAGACATCTCGTCTACAGCCACAGACAACAGCATAGGTAATCCTTGTCCGCCAAAATCTCTGCTGCCTGTTAATCCTGGCCAGCCCGCATTAACAATTTGCTTATAGATGCCATCCAGAGCAGGGGCGGTAACCACCCTGTCGCCATCTAATCTTGACCCTTGAGAGTCAGCAAGCTTGTTGGTTGGCGCCAGAACTTCACCATAAAAACGCGCAGCTTCGTTGAGGATAGCATCCACCATATCTGGAGTGGCATCTTCGAATCCAGGAAGTTTTGATATGCTGGGCATCTCCAGCACATTGTTAAGTAAAAATTTAATATCATCTAATGGTGCGCTATAGGTGGTCATACCGTCATATCCTCTGAACAAATACTACTAATGTTGCATGACAACATATTAAATACATATGTGTCGCGACTTACCTAAAAAATATTTAATTTTTTAGGTAAAAAAGGTTGAATTATAAAAAATTAATCGTATCTTTGGTAAATTAATTAAGAGAACCCAAAGGGCTTTCGTAGCTAGTCATTATATATAAAAAGTATCTTTTTAGTGTAGTATGCAAAGCTTCTTAAATTTGCCTTCGCATAGCTACAATAAAAAAAGCTTATAAGGCAGATATCATCTTTTTCAGAAAATATAGAAATTTGAATTACGGAGTCCATGATGCTGGAAGTTAACAAATTGACAAGACTATATGGTGATCTTAAAGCAGTCGATGATGTCAGCTTCAAAATAGCTAAAGGTGAAATAGTCGGATTGCTTGGGCACAACGGTGCGGGTAAAACTACAATCATGAAAATGCTTAGTGGATTCATAGAATCAAATCATGGCACCATTAAAATCAACAATATCAACCTCAAAGATAATCCTAAAAAAGCACAGAAGGACATTGGGTACCTGTCTGAAAATTTACCTATCTACCCAGAAATGATTGTGGCTGATTATCTTGATTATGTTAGTGAGATTAAAGGGATAGATGAAAACCAAAAAATATCAGAAATAAAACGAGTAATTCAGGCAACGGATATAGAATCAAAGATTCTTTCTCCCATATCAACCCTATCTCGCGGCTACAAGCAACGTGTGGGTATCGCTCAGGCTATTCTAGGTAAGCCCAAACTATTAATTTTAGATGAGCCGACAAATGGCCTTGACCCTAAACAAACGAATCTTGTGAGGACATTGATTCGCGATCTCTCAAAAGATGCAACCGTGATTCTTTCGACACACATTATGCAAGAAGTTGATGCTTTGTGTAGTAGAGCGCTTATTATCCGAAATGGAAAAGTAGCTGTTGATGCAGAGCTAAAAGAGTTAAGAAAAAGTAACCACTTATTGCTCTCATCTTCGCTAACCAAGGATGAGATAATTACAGCACTTTTATCTATCGATAACATTAGTTCTGTTGATGAACTACTAACAGAAGATAATTCCGTTTTTTCTTACCGCATAGAGCTTAAAGATATAATCGAAGATGACGCAATTATTGGGCAAATCGCTAGATTAATTGTTTCTTCTGGAGCTAATCTTTATTCCATAAACAAAGAGGTCAAAGATCTAGAGGCTTTATTCAGAGAGGCTAATGACCTTTCCTCAAGCACAAATAGAATGGATACTTAAAATGAACAATTCATCAAAAAATATGAAGTTAATTTGGCGTATTGCATCAAAAGAAATAACCTTATTTTTTGCATCTCCTACTGCTTACTTATTTTTAGCAACATTTGCAGCAGTTTCTTTGTTTATATTTTTTTGGGGGGAGTCATTTTTTTCAAGAAACATAGCTGATATCCGGCCATTATTTGAATGGATGCCCATTCTTCTCTTGTTTCTTACAAGCACCTTGACAATGAGACTTTGGAGTGAAGAGCGAAGAACTGGTACTCTCGAGCATATTTTAACTCAACCACTACCTCTTTGGTATTTTGTAGTTGGAAAATTTGTTGGCTGCTTGGCATTGCTTGCGATCGCGCTTATTATCACCGTACCTCTACCTTTGACTATATCTCAGCTTGGTGAGCTTGACTGGGGACCAATAGTAGCAGGCTATTTAGCAGCCTTTTTTCTTGGCGCAGCATACCTCTCTATAGGTTTGTACGTATCGGCAAAAAGTGATAATCAGATAGTTAGCCTTATTTGTGCTGTTTCACTATCAGGATTATTTTATCTAATTGGAACAGCTACAATTACTGATTTTTTTGGAAATCAGGCTGGCGAATGGTTTAGGTTGCTTGGAACTGGGGCTCGTTTTGACTCTATTACTCGAGGAGTAATAGATATCAGAGATCTCTATTATTATTTAAGTATTATTTTTGTTTTTTTATCTCTTAATATATTCACGCTAGAAAAAGAGCGCTGGGCAGAAAATACTTCGACCCCACGCCATAAAATTTGGCGTAGCGTTATAATCCTCGCTGTCATTAACATAGTCAGTGTCAACTTATGGCTTGGTCAGATCTCATCTCTTCGGATTGACACAACCCAGGGCAAGCAATATTCCATCTCTTCCTCAACAAGAGAATACTTGAGTCAGCTAGAAGAGCCTTTACTGATACGGGGTTATTTTAGCGGGAAAACTCACCCCATGTTATCTCCCCTGGTTCCTCAAATAAAAGATCTAATTCGCGAATATAAGATTGCCGGCAAGGGTAAAATACGCATTGAATTCATAGACCCCGTGTCCAGTATAGAGACAGAAGAAGAGGCAAATCAGAAGTATGGTGTTAGGCCAATACCACTTCAGGTGGCCGATCGCTATCAATCAGCTATAGTTAATTCATATTTCCATATTTTAGTGGGCTACGGTGAAGAGTTTGAGGTCCTAGATTTTCAAGACTTGATCGAAACAAGAGCACAGGGAGATAAAAATTTTGAAATAGTTCTTCGTAATCCAGAGTATGATTTGACTCGGAGTATCAAAAAGGTGCTAAACACCTATCGAAGTGGTGGCAATATCTTCGACTCCATCGAGGGGAAGCTTGCACTGAACGCATATATTTCTAATGATAGCCTTTTACCGAACGACCTAACCCTGCATAAAAATGATGTTTTAGAGCTTTCAAAGGAGCTAACGCGAAACTCTAAGGGTCTATTCTCATTAAATATAATTGACCCCTATGAAAATAGTAGTTCTGGCGCCAAAAAACTATCTAAACTATATGGACTGCAGCCCTTGTCACTAAACAAGCAGTTTGCAGGTGATTTTTTCTACTTTCATCTCATTCTTGAAAAAGATGGAATGGCCATACAGGTTCCTTTGGAAGACAGGACTAAGGTTAGCCTTGAGCGAAATCTCAAGGCAGCCATAAAGCGCTTTGGGGAAGGCTTCGTAAAAACTATTGGCATAGTTCAACCTAAAGATGATCCAAAATTAGCCCAAATTGGCCTATCTGTTCCAAGATTTACAGAGCTGGCTGGCTTTTTGGGCACAGACCTAAATATTAGGGATGAGGATATCAGCGATGGGCGTGTTTCTGGAGAAATTGATATTCTTCTAGTTGCTGCACCAAACGGAATGAAACCCAAGGAAGTCTTTGCTGTCGATCAATTTTTAATGAAAGGGGGGTCAGTTGTTGTAATGTCTTCTCCTTACACTATGACTATAGGTCAAGGAGGGCTAGGTTTAGCGAAACTTGAGGGTGAATTCAAAGACTGGCTGAAACACCACGGTCTATTCATGGAAGAAACACTAGTTCTTGATATGCAAAACAAAGCATTTCCTTTACCTGTTATGCGGAAAGTTGGTGGTAACCAAGTCCAAGAAGTGAGAATGATTGAATACCCCTACTTTGCAGATATTCGCTCCAATGGATTCAATTCTGAAAATCCTATTACTGCAAATTTAGAGCAAGTCACAATGGCTTGGAGTTCACCCATCAGTATCGACGAAGAAAAAAACAGCCCAAGACAAGTCATTGAGCTAATAAGGAGCTCTGAAAAATCATGGCTTTCAGATGATACTGAAATCATGCCGGAAATTGATAATGAAGGTGTAATGCCCTTTAGTCGCACTGGTGATTTTGACTCGCACCTGCTAGGCGTTGCAATAAAAGGTGGATTTTCTTCCTATTTTTCTGGAAAAGAGTCCCCTCTTACTTTGGAAGAGGTCGACAAAACAGATATCATTACGCGAGATGTTTTGGAAAAATCACCAACGGCCTCTCAACTCATACTATTTAGTTCTAATGATTTTCTTAGGGATCAGACTCTAACAATTGCTAATTCCGCTATTGGTAGTGAGTACCGAGGAAGCATGGATCTTATTGCAAACACTATAGACTGGGCTCTTGAGGATGCCGGCCTTCTAAGCATTCGCTCACGCGGCCATTTCAATCGCACACTGCCTTCAATGGAATATAGCTCCCAGTTATTCTGGGAATACTTAAACTATGGGTTAATTGTTATGTCGCTACTAACAATAGCGCTGGTAAGAACACGTCGCAAAAAATTAAAACAACTTCGCTATACAACTTTACTGACTCGATAAAGGAGAGCGATAATGAAACAACTAAAATTCTGGCTAACAAGCCTATTGATGCTTCAGGTGCTAATTGCAGCAACTCTTCTGTGGAGCAACCATCTTGAATCTGTCGCACATAAGCCAAAACCAATTTTGGATATCGACTGGGCAAGTATTGACAAGTTCACCATTGAGGACACAGGTGGCGGGATCACTTTAGTAAAATCCAATAGCTCATGGTCGCTATCAAATCAACAACTGCCTGTAAGTACTGCATCTGTTAACGCTTTTTTTCGTAATCTAAAATCATTAAAGACTGGTTGGCCAGTTGCAACTCTACGCGATAGCCATGAAAGATTTAAGGTCTCGGACAGCAAATTTGTGAGGCGTGTAGAACTTTTCAAGAATAACGCTTCTGTCGGGAAGTTGTTGTTCGGAAGCTCGATAGGGCTCCGCCAATCAAATGTTCGTCAAATTAACGACGACACTATATACAACGTCAAGCTGGATACTCTTGATATCAGTGCAAATGTTGGAGAATGGTTTAATAAATCCTTGATTGCGACAAATAATATCAACATGATAAAAGCTGCCGATTACAGGCTGAAAAGAACTGGTGCAAGTTGGGAATTTGACCGATCAGGGCCATCCATTCTTTTGGGGAAAGGCTCACCTAAAAGGCTAGATCAAAATAAAGCAGATGAATTGGATCAACTACTCTCCAGTCTAAAAATCCTAAAAATTTCTTCATTTAATCCAGATACCCAGCCAAATGCTTCTGAAAAATTACAAGTAGATGTTACTGATGATAAAGGCAAATGGATCTACACATTCGTCAAATCCGACAATAGCTTTTATGTGACCCGGAGTGACAGAAATGAATATTTCACACTCGATCAAGCTGTGTATGAAAAAATTGCAGGCATTAAAAAAGTAGATTTAATTGTTAGCGAGACAGGATCGAACCCTAACGAAAAATAATCTTATAAATTAGAGAGAAATAACTGTTGGTAGTTATACGATGTTGTTTCGCAGACTTCATCTAAAGTAATTTCTTTGATCTCAGCAATCAGCTTGGCTACCTCTGATACATATTTTGGTTCATTGCTCTTGCCTCTATGAGGAATAGGCGCTAACCAAGGTGAGTCCGTTTCTATTAATATTCGATCCAAGGGAATTTTGCTTGCCACGTCTCTTAAAGAGGCCGCATTTTTAAAGGTAATAATTCCAGAAAATGAAATATAAAAATTTAACTCGATTGCCTCGCAAGCCATTTCTAATGTTTCAGTGAAGCAATGAAGCACTCCGGCAGATCTTATATTTGCATAATTGCGCAAAATCTCAATCGTTTTATTGTGCGCCTTTCTAGTATGGACAATTACTGGCTTCAGGAGCTCACTAGCAGCGCGCAAATGAACAATAAAACTTTCTTGCTGCCAGCCAGAAGACTTTTTGCCATAGTGATTATCTAAGCCTGTCTCACCTATAGCGACTACCTTAGGATGGCGAGCAAGAGCAACTAGATCACCAACACTAGGGATAACCGGAATAGAGTCTTGCAGAGGGTGGAGCCCAATTGACACATCGACATCACTGTATTTGGCAGCTAAATCAAGAATCTTTCTAGATGACTCGATATCAATACCAACGCTGAGAAAACGATGCACGCCTGCCTCTCTAGCAGCATCAAGTAGACGATCGAGGGATCCTCCATAGATGCTTAGGTCTAGACGGTCGAGATGACAATGCGAGTCTACAAACACTATAAAATCCTTACTTTTTGTTGCGGTCTGTTAACCATTTAACTCGGATAGCTTAAAAAGTTATTTAAGTACTTATTTATTTTTTTTAAATAGCTGCTGCCAGTTAATCAGTAGTTCTTCCCAAATCAATAATAAATTAAGATTGGCTGGGCTTTGTACTAATTTTTTCGATTGAATCAATCTATCCATATAGCGAAAAGACAGCACAGGAGAAGTGATTTTAGCTCCAGATCTAATCTCCAAGACTAGCTTATAATATAGCCAATCTAAAGCCATGTGAGGATCGTTTTCTTTACATGCTTCAGCAGCACTTATGGCTGAAATCTTATGTGTAGCCAGATCATCCAGCAATCTATCAAACTTACGACGAGATTCAAGAAGACCAGTTTCTGTAAGCTTGATGGCTAGAAGCGGGCTACCGCTAGCATATTGAATCAGTTCCTCTATGTCTTCTCTGGGCGCTAAATTCTTTGATAGCCATAATCTCATCTCCGGAAGTGAGGGAACTGGAAATCTTACTAGCCGGCATCTACTTTTTATAGTCACCAACAGTCTGCTTGGCTGATGACAGATCAATAGTATTAAGGTTTTTTCTCGGGGTTCTTCGAGATTTTTTAACAATGCATTTGCTGCGTTAAGATTCATGGATTCCGCGGGATTAATGATGACCACCTTCCATCCACCCTGCTGTGATGTTTTCGCAAAAAATTCACCCAGCTCACGAATACTATCAACACCTAGAGTTTTACTTTTGTTGTCTGGCTCCAGCCTCCTTAAATCAGGGTGATTGTCTGCAAAAATAAGCTTACATGCCTTACATTGACCGCAAGCATGGCCATCTAGCGAACTAAGACACAATATTCTCTGGGCAAACGATGCAGCGAATTGATATTTACCGACATGGCTTGGCCCCACCAGGTTAATGGCATGAGGGAGTCGGTCGTTCTCTATATCGAAATTCAACTTTTCCCATTGAGATTTTTGCCAAGAAAAATAAATATTAGGTGCATCTGGGTAAGAGTCAAGCATGATTTATTTTACCTCATGCAAAAATTCTTCCAAAGCAACCCCAAGCTCTAGTTGAACTTCTGACAAAGTATTTGAGGCGTCAATCACTCGATATTGCTGAGGGAAATCAGATGCCCTTGAGAGATAACTACCTCTGACCCTCTCAAAGAATTCTATTTTTTCTTGCTCAAATCGATCTGGCTTACTTCTACCTAGAGCCCTTTCAAGCCCTTGTGTGACAGGAATATCTAGCAATAAGGTTAAATCTGGACGTAAATCCCCTTGGACAAGGTGCTCTAAGGTGGAAATTTTTTCACTCGAAATACCGCGACCTCCGCCCTGATAGGCGTATGTAGCATCAGTGAATCGATCGCATAGCACCCACTCCCCTCGATTCAAACTTGGGATGATCACTTCAGCAAGATGTTGGGCTCGCGCAGCAAACATTAACAGCAGCTCTGTACTCTCATCCACTATTTCATTTCTGGGCACCAGCAATAGATCGCGAATACTTTCCGCGATAGGTGTACCTCCTGGCTCTCGGGTCAATATGTGTTTTATCTCTTTTTCATCTAACCATTTTTTAATAAACGCCATATTGGTCGTTTTTCCAACGCCCTCTGCCCCTTCAATAGTTATAAATTTTCCCAATTTTTTATTCATAAATAGCCAGTCTAAGCTCACGGGTTTGAATGGTAGTCTGATTTTCGGTTTAACTGATACTGCTTCACTGCGTTTAAGTGTTCATCTAGACTGGCGGAAAAAAAATGGCTTCCATCCCCCTTTGCAACAAAATACAGAGCATCAGTTTTCAGTGGATGGAGCGCTGCATAAATGGAATCTCTACCAGGCAGGGCAATTGGAGTGGGCGGAAGGCCTTTAATCACATAGGTATTGTATGGTGTGGCTTTCTTTAAGTGACGCCGTGTAATATTGCCCTGATACTTATCTCCCAAGCCATATATTACGGTGGGGTCTGCCTGCAAGCGCATCCCTTTTTTCAGCCTATTGACAAAAACAGCAGCAATATTTTTCTTTTCAGAGGTGGAACTGGCCTCTTTTTCTATGATTGAGGCCAATATCAAAGCCTCATAGGGAGATCTATAGGGTAAATCAGGGGCTCTTTGCTCCCACTCTTCCTTTAGCGTTCTGTTCATAGCATCATGCGCTAATTGAAGAATTTCAATGTCACTATCCCCCTTACTATATAAATATGTGTCAGGGAAAAAAGCCCCTTCAAACTGAGAAATTTTTCCACCAAGGGTGGCAATAATCTCTGCATCGCTCAAACCATTCAACTGATGAGATAGTTTTGGCTGTCTAGCCAGCAGATCCAAAAAGTCTCTAGAGCGTAGCCCTTCAGGTATAGTTAATTTGTATTTAACTACATCTCCATCAGTCAAGATTTTAAGAATATTTTTTAACGAAGAACCTGGGTAAATCAAGTATTCCCCGGCAAAAATAGATGTCTGGCTGCTGGCTTGAGCATAAGCTACATAAAGTTTTGGCCACGAAAGAAGCCCTTTTTTTGATAACTCATCTGATATAGCGCTTAATCCCCTACCTTTCGGAACAACTAGAACCAAGGGTTCTTTTAGTTCTGTAATTGGAGAATCAAGAAAAGAAGAAAGTCGTTCCATTGAAAATATAAAGCTGAGGCTTATCAAAAATGTCCATAATAACTTTTTACGCCTCACTGGTAGCATGGAAAAACCTTATATAGTTCTTTTTGTATCTTCTGGGTGTAATTGCCCCTAGGCCAGCTACAGTGACTATCAACAGATAACACCGGTAAAATTCCAGCAATAGAATTACAAATAAAAACCTCATCAGCAGACAGCAAATCATTCATAGCTAGCTTAACTTCTTTAACAATATATCCAGTGCTTGGAAATAAATCATCCATGAGGTATCTACGCATGACGCCAGCAACCCCGCATTCTGTAATCTCGGGGGTAATCCAGGTTCCTGATTTAAAAATAAAAATGTTGCTACTTACGCATTCAACCACATAGTCATCCTGATTTAACATCAGTCCATCATAAAATTCATCTTCCCATTCTGCTCGCGCAACAACCTGATCCAATCGATTTAGATGCTTAATGCCTGACAGCAAAGGGGAGATGGGCAGGCGATGCTGACAACACTTTAATGAAACTCCTTGTGCTCTAGGCAAAGAAAAGTTTGTATCAATGGGGTACCATTGTAAAATATAACAAGTGCTGTTTGGTTTGTTGTAAAAATATCCTCTTTTCCCGCTGCCGGCTGTAACAATAATTTTTACAACTCCGTCTTCAGGAATCATCTCCAAGAGCTGGTAAAAGTATTTTTTTAGGAGCGCTTCATTGCAAGCGATGCCAATAGCTCTAGCTCCTTCAGTTAACCGCTCAAGATGGTACCTTAAAAGTGGTGCTATCTTATTGGATATTTTGATGGTCTCAAATAATCCATGTCCATAAGACAGCCCCCGATCGCTAACCAAAATAGAGTCTGCTGGCTCGCCATTTATAAAACAAAGAAATTCATTATCACTGCTCATAAGTAATTAAACCAAATATATCGATTAATTGCAGGCAAAAAAAAAGCCGCTTAGTACAAGCGGCTCTCTAAAGGCTTCTAGCTTAAATTAAACAATGTTTGCATTAATATAGTCTATCGCATTTTGTACAGTTGCAATTTTTTCAGCATCTTCATCGGGAATCTCTGTGTCAAATTCCTCCTCTAAAGCCATAATTAACTCGACAGTATCTAATGAGTCAGCCCCAAGATCTTCAACAAAAGATGAAGATGTCTTAACATCTGCTTCTTTCACGCCAAGTTGCTCAGCAACCATTTTTGCTACACGTTCTTCGATGCTACTCATGAATCATCTCCCGTTTCTAAAAAATAACTAAATCGCTGAGTGAATATTTTTTAACATCACGATTGCAACCTAATAATAAATATTCTATAAAATGACTTTCGTCAGTCGCGCATTTTACATCGAAATAACACGCCTTGTAACTAATTTTGAAAAAATCATTATTTAACTATATAAAACAGTATCTTATGACATATACATGCCACCGTTTACATGGATATTCTCTCCTGTAATATAGGCTCCAGTATCTCCTGCTAGAAAATTTACAACTTCAGAAATCTCTTCTGGTTCACCCAATCGACCTAGCGGAACTTGAGATAAAATCATATCTCTATTTGCATCTGGAAGGTTTTTGGTCATGTCTGTGTTGATAAATCCTGGTGATATAGTATTAACAGTGATGTTGCGCGGGCCAAGCTCTTTGGCTAAGGAACGAGTAAACCCTCCAACACCAGCCTTTGTCGCAGAATAGTTTGTTTGTCCCGCATTACCCATAGAGCCAACCACAGAACCTATCGTGATGATTCTCCCCCAGCGAGCTTTTGTCATGCCCCGCAGGCAAGCTTTCGATAAACGATAAATAGCGTTAAGGTTAGTGTCCATAACGTCAAGCCATTCCTCATCCTTCATGCGCATCAAAATATTGTCCTTGGTTATACCTGCATTATTAACTAATATCAAAGGAGCCTCATAGTGACACTTTATTGACTCCATCATATGATCAATTGAATCTTTATCGCTAACGTTTAATATCATTCCTTGGCCTTTTATATTTTTACTTAAAAAGCGCTGCGATATACTCTTTACTCCTACGTCAGATGTCGCTGTAGCAATAACTGTGGCGCCGAGTAAACCTAACCCATCTGCAATAGCTGCACCTATCCCTCTGCTTGCGCCCGTTACAAGTGCTACTTTGTTCTCAAAACTCATAATAAAATCCTTTTTAATTTCATATTAAATCTCTGATAGGGCTAGATTTAGTGAAGTGATATCCTCAGTTGAATATATGCCGAGAGAGCTGTTAATTCGCTTACACAGCCCGCCCAACACTTTACCGGCACCACACTCAACTAAATCACTGATGCCTTTTTGAGCTGCGAAATTAATACAATCTACCCATAAAACAGGTCTCGAAATCTGCTCTATCATTAAATTTTTAATTTTCTGTGGGTTCAACTCAGTTTCAGCATTAACATTATGAACTATCAATACTCGAGGGGAAGAAAAGTTAGTTCTATCTATATCTTCACTCAACCTCTGAGCAGCCGGCTTCATCAAGCTGGTGTGAAAAGGTGCACTTACAGGTATAGATACAGCTCGCTTTGCACCAGCCTCTTTGCAGCTGATCATAGCTCTATTCACAGCGGCTAAATTCCCAGCAATAACAACCTGACCGGGTGAATTAAAGTTGACTGCCGTCACCTCTTGGTCCTGACAACTTTCCCTACAAATGGACTTAATGGTTTTATCATCAAGACCGATGACAGCAGCCATAGCGCCCTCACCTAACGGAACCGCCTCTTGCATATAAGCACCGCGGTTCCTAACAAGTCGGACAGCGTCCTTGAATTCCACCACTTCAGAACAAACAAGGGCCGACCACTCCCCTAAACTATGCCCGGCCATTATCTCAGGCAGGGGACCCCCCTCTTGTCTCCACACCTTCCATAAAGCAACACTGGCTGTGAGCAATAAAGGTTGGGTACGCTCAGTGAGCATAATCTCTTCTTTTGTTCCATTCTGTGAGAGATCCCAGAGGTCGTAAGACAACACATCTGAAGCCTCAGAATATGTTTCTATAATTACTGGATATTTTTTAGCTAATTCCGCAAGCATGCCAATTTTTTGTGACCCCTGGCCTGGAAAAATAAAACCCAAGCCCTTATGTACAGAATAGTTTTCCATAAAATAACCTCAATATTATCTTTGGCTAAAAATAGTGCCATTATTTTTAGAATATAAATTTTGATAGTTTATCTTTAATCTTCTGAGGCAGGTCCTCTTTGGCCTCAAGGATAGCTACAGCCAGTGCACAAGAGAATCCATCAATACCTGAGCTGCCATGACTTTTTACTACAACCCCGTTAAGGCCCAGCAAGCTAGCGCCATTATATAAAACAGGGTCTATTTTTTTATAGAACTTTTTTAATGAAGAGCGAGCCAAAAAAGCTCCAAATTTTCCTAGAAAACTACGTGATAGCTCCTGATTTAAATAATGCCGGGCTAATAAAGCAACGCCTTCGATAGTTTTTAAGGCAATATTTCCAGTAAATCCATCACATACAGCAATATCTGCCACCCCTTTCAGCAAAGAATCACCCTCAATAAAACCTATATAATTAAGATCGCTATCAGTTTCTAGCAACTTAGCTGCATCATGTATCTCTTGGCGACCCTTTGTGCCCTCAGTTCCAATATTCAACAGACCAACAGTAGCGTACTGAATGCCATTAACCACTAATGCTTTTTGTGACGCCATAAGTGAAAATTGGTGCAGTTGCTCGCCAGAACAGATGATATTCGCGCCCAAATCTAAAAGGTAGGTATAACCACTGATGGACAGGGAGGAGTTATTCAATGTAGGGACCTTTGTGCAGATTGCAGGACGACTTATGCCTGGCAAACAACCTAACTCCAAAATCGATATCGCCATAAGAGCACCAGTATTCCCCGCACTCACGCAGGCGCTTGCCTCGCCACCTGAAACCAATTCCAATGCTCGCCACATAGATGATTTTTGTTGGTTTCTAACAGAAAAAGACGGCTTTTCGCTCATTGAAATAGATGATGAGCAGTGATGAATAACAAAACGATCGACATCAATGTTACGTATATTTTGGTAGGCGTTAATCTGTTTCTGTATCTGGACTGAATCACCAAAGAAAGCAATTGATACCGAAGGATCCTCCATGAGGATATCAAGAGATGCAGGTACGGTAGCTTGAGGACCAAGATCCCCGCCCATCGCGTCAACAGCAAGACATAAGGAATCAGTCAAAAATCTACAGCTGATCTGAAGTGATTCTAGTCGTTGGAAACTTCAACGACTTTTTTCCCGCGATAAAAGCCTTCAGCAGAAACGTGATGTCTGTGATGCTTTTCACCGCTCACTGGGTCAGTTGAGATGGTTGGCGCTAATAGCGCATCATGCGACCGGCGCATACCACGCCTAGAACGGGTTACTTTGCTCTTTTGAACGGCCATGAATTACTCCTGATAAAACAATTTATTATTTGTCAAAAATACTATCTTTAAGTTCCCTTAATACTTCAAAAGGATTTTTTGGTGAATCTATTTTTTCATTAAACTCTTTTTCAGAAGACAGGCTACCTAAATTCACACTGCATGCAGTTTCATCATGATAAATCACAAAAGGCAACGCTAGCAACAGCTCATCTTCAAGCAACTCGGCTATATCACCCTCTTCTGCCACAATCCAGGGGTCCAACTCCTTCGGTAGTGTACCTGCTTCATCTTCCGTCCAAACAATGCCTATAATTGTATCACACTGAAGAGGTAACGACATTGCATCTAAGCAACGATGGCAACTTACTAGCACCGTAGTCGAAGACTTAATGTGGATCGCTTTGCGACCACTATCTTCTACATGAAACACCAAGCTAGATATGATCGGTTCACTAATTTTTATGACAGCCTCTGCGAGTCTGCTACATAGATCAGGGTCAATCTGACCAGTTAATGTCGCACCTTGTTTTGCTAGCTGCCTAGGGTCGATAAACTGGGGTAAAATATTTGCTTGGGGTACACTTAACATAAGGCCGCAATGATAGTGATGCTACCTGATCCTGTCAAAGAAAACTTCTTAAAAAATCAAGCATCTAGAGCTAATCAAGCGTAACTTTTACCCAAGAAGAAAAAATCACTAAAAATTAACGCCTAAAAGCCACATAAAATAGTAAACTAATCTTTGAACTAAACACTGAAAGAGCTGCCCTGGATGTTGCCAAATATTGTTCTTGCATCATCATCAAAATATCGAAAAATGCTAATGGAAAGACTAGGTCTTTCTTTTGTTTGTGTACCCCCAAATATAAGCGAAATAAGAAAGGATAGAGAATCAGCTGACTCTCTCGTAAGGCGGCTATCTGAAGAAAAAGCTCGAGCATTATCGAAAACATATACTGAAAATTTAATTATTGGTTCAGATCAAGTTGCCGTATTGAATCCAGCGCCATTGAATACAAAAAAATTAAGCTTCCCTTATGCTAGCGACCCCTGTTTCAAAAGGGACGTAGAATTCCTATGCAAGCCCGGGACACAGGAAAAGGCAACCAGTCAACTAAAAGCCCAGTCAGGAAAAAGAGTGACATTTCTTACTGGAATATCAGTACTAAATACAACAAAAAATTTAATCGAAACTGATGTAATAATAACTGACGTTATATTTCGAAGGCTTCTCGAGACAGAAATTACCACCTACTTACAAAAAGAGCTACCATACGACTGCGCAGGAAGCTTCAAGGCAGAGGGCCTAGGTATCAGCCTTCTTGACGCTGTTTATAGCTGTGACCCAACAGCGCTAATTGGGCTTCCCCTTATACGACTAAGTAAAATGCTACGAAAAAATCAATTAAATTAGATTAAATATAAATCTTAAATTATTGATTTATATAATAATTTATTTCTATTAATTTATCTATACAGCCTAAGGGGTGGTATTTATCAAATCGACTCGGACAATGAGCGCCATAGCTGACGCCTATAGAGGAGACCCCTGCGCTAACCGCCATAGCTAGATCATACTCTGTATCTCCTACCATTATTGCATCACCTGGCAGTACGTTAAATTCACTAAGAAGCTGATTCAACATCAATGGATTTGGCTTGCCTGCAGTTTCATCAGCACATCTACTTCCATGAAAAAAATTAATCATCCCTCTCGCTTTTAATGTTCTATTGAGACCAACCCTGCTTTTGCCGGTTGCAACAGCCAAAAAATAACCTTTACTTTTGAGATCTTCAAGCACCCCTAGAGCTCCTTCAAAAAAAGGTGCCGGAGTTCTATCCGCCTCAACAAAGTGACGCGAATAAGCGCTACACATTAAGATTATTTGGCCTTTAGTAAGGCCAGGAAAAAGCCTACAAAAGCTCTCAGTCAGTCCCAACCCAACGATCTCTCTTATATCGCTGAAACTAGGGGGAGCAAGGCCTTGATCTTCTGCAGAAGAGCGCACGCAAGAAGCAATTTGTGACAAAGAGTCACACAACGTTCCATCCCAATCAAATATCAGTAATTTTGCCAAAATTTAGTGATCCAATTTTTGGAGATACCTGGAAAGCTCCGGTGGGATTGGAGCCTCAATAAGAATTTTTTTTCCGCAAGGCGAAAAAAATTGTATTTTTAATGCATGTAAAAACATACGGCCCAAGCCCAATCTTCTAGCATCGTCGTTATAGTCATCAGAGCCGTATTTCACATCTCCGGCCAACGAGCACCCTACATATTGAGCATGAACTCTAATTTGATGAGTTCGACCTGTCTCTAATGTCGCTTCCATCAACGTAGCGTTATCAAATCTCTGGACAACAGAAAAAACTGTTACTGAACTCTTGCCCTCCGAATCAACTCGAACAATTTTTTCTCCAGACTTCTGCTCAGAAGCAAGAAGGGGTGCATCAATTCGCCTTCGACCTCGAGGCCATCGACCTGAAGCTAGCGCATAGTAAACCTTAAGAATACGCCTAGCACGCATTTCATCTTGAAGAAACCTTAACGCAGAACGCTTTTTTGCTACAACTAAACATCCAGAAGTATCACGATCTATACGATGAACAAGCTCCAGGTAAGATTTATCTGAACGAGTAGCCCTAAGTGCCTCTATCAACCCAAGACTTATCCCGCTTCCACCATGTACAGCCAAACCAGAAGGCTTATTAATAACTAATAACAGATCATCTTCATATAAAATGCTAGCCTCCAGCGAATCCTGAAAACTTTGACTAGGAATAATTGGTGTGTCTCTTTGCGCTACACGCACAGGAGGAATTCTTACTTGGTCGCCTTCAGCTAACTTGTACTCAGGCTTAATGCGGCCCTTATTGACCCTAACTTCACCTTTTCGGATAATTCTATATATGCGCGACTTAGGAACGCCCTTGAGGGCTGTAAATAAAAAATTATCCAAACGCTGCCCTGCGTTATTAGGTGAAATCACAATCAGCTGAACAGCGACTTCGTTTGCAGTAATATTCATTTTCAGTAAAATTCTTCTAGTAAAATTTTTTAACTAAGATTGGCTAGACATTGTAGCAGTTAGGCTGCCTTTTAGTAAAAATAGCGTATAAAATCTATCTGTAAGATGTTTAGATTGCCGGTGATGCCTGCGGCTGATACAATAGGACGTAAGTTTAATTTTTAAAAAATTAAGTATATGATAGATTAAGTAGCTTGAGTAAAGAATAAAATAAAGTCTTTGTTTTTTAATTTAAAAGCGCTACAAACAAAATGTTTAAACAAATTTTAGGGACTACTGCGCAAGCATAAATCTTCGCAGTATCCATTTTTATAACCACGCCAAAGGTGCATGGGTTATAGCATGAAGATCGGGTGGAAAATATTTTTTAAAGCGGTAGAAGCAAGAATACTAGTGAGGGAAATATCATATGACAACCCCTCCAAGAGAATTAACAGAGATGGTATTTACTGCCCTAACAAATAAAATGGTTCATAGCACATCAGGCCAAAACTCCGGAAGGAAGCAAATGACTGATAAATATCAAGAAATAACAAATAAAAAGACACTTACAATAGCTGGGTGATTCTTTTATATTCTTGATGTGCGTGTGCGCCAAATCCCCTCAATCGCTCCTGCGATGATTCCGCTGCCCGAAATACAGGACAGTAAAATAATGAAACGCATGCTTATTAATGCTACGCAACCTGAAGAGCTAAGAGTTGCTATGGTCGACGGTCAGCGCTTATATGATCTAGATCTAGAAAATCGAACTCGCGAACAACACAAAGCTAATATCTATAAAGGAAAAGTTACTCGAGTGGAGCCAAGTCTAGAGGCTGCATTTGTTGAATACGGAAATGAGAGGCATGGCTTTCTACCGTTGAAAGAAATTGCTAGGGAGTATCTTTCTGAGGGACCGATAAAGGAAGGCTCAGAAATTATAGTGCAAGTCGAAAAAGAGGAGCGCGGCAACAAGGGTGCTGCACTCACTACTTTTTTAAGTTTAGCTGGACGCTACCTTGTTTTAATGCCGAACAATCCAAGATCTGGCGGTATTTCAAGGCGAATAGAGGGAGAAGAAAGAAATGAGCTAAGAGAGGCTTTAAGGCAGATCACAATACCTAGCGGTATGGGTGTTATTGTCAGAACCGCTGGAATTGGTCGTACGGCTGAAGAGCTTCAATGGGATCTTGATTATCTTGTGCAGCTATGGGAAACCATCAACAAGGAGGCTACAGCAGCTAAAGCTCCTCAGTTTTTATTCCAAGAAAGCAACATCATTATTCGTGCAGTACGAGACTATCTTCGAGAAGATGTGCGTGAAGTGCTGATTGACAATAAAGAGGCATACGACCTCGCAGCTGCCTTTATATCACAAGTAATGCCAAACTTTTCTACCCGAGTAAAACTTTATGAGGAGGCCACTCCTTTGTTTACTCGCTATCAAGTTGAAAATCAAATTGAAACTGCCTTTGAGCGTGAAGTAAAGCTACCTTCTGGGGGTGCTATTGTAATAGATGTAACAGAAGCTCTTATTTCTATAGATGTCAATTCCGCTCGAGCTACTCGAGGTGTGGATATCGAGGAAACTGCTCTCCGTACTAATCTGGAGTCAGCAGATGAGGTTGCGCGTCAATTAAGGCTTCGAGATATGGGTGGACTGGTAGTCATTGACTTCATTGATATGTCATCACAAAAAAATCAACGGGATATCGAAAATCGTATGCGTGAGGCTCTTGAGGTTGACAGAGCAAGAGTGCAAGTCGGAAAGATATCTCGCTTTGGACTCTTGGAAATGTCACGCCAGCGTTTGCGGCCATCATTAAGTGAAACAACATCAAAACTATGCCCCAGATGTCTAGGGCAAGGTAGCATTAGAGGAACAAGATCGCTGTCACTTTCAATCTTGCGCATTGTAGAAGAAGAGGCGCAAAAAGAAAATAGTACAGAAATTCGCACTATAACCCCAGTATCTGTAGCAACTTTTTTGCTTAATGAAAAGCGCAAAGAAATCCTTGAAATAGAAAAGCGCCATAATATTAAAGTGGTTGTGATTCC
>CAJIZZ010000025.1 GCA_905181945.1 uncultured Porticoccus sp.
GACTCAAATCTTGTAAAGCTATAGTCGAGAGATGCAAACCCCCGACTGACAGACTTCAGTCTATCAAAGAAGTCCATAACAACTTCACTCATGGGTATTTCATAAGATAGGGATACCTGTCCGCCAATAAATTGTAAGTCTTTTTGTATGCCTCTCTTCTCCACGCAAAGATTGATGACGTTGCCCACGTAATCCTTTGGCACTAGTATATTAGCCTCGCATAAGGGTTCACGCATTTCACTCACTTGGGCGGGATCTGGAAGATCAGTTGGATTGGAAATATAAATAATATCTCCATTAGCTTGCAAAATTTCGTAGACAACCGTTGGCGCTGTAGTGATTAGGTTGAGGTCGTATTCTCGTTCAAGTCGCTCCTGGATAATCTCCATATGTAGCAAGCCAAGAAATCCGCAACGAAAGCCAAAGCCTAACGCATCTGAATTTTCAGGCTCAAAAAAAAGTGACGCATCATTTAGTGTGAGTTTTGCTAGAGCTCCCCTGAAGTCCTCAAAGTCATCTGAGCTGACAGGAAACAGCCCGGCATAGACCTGGGGTTTTACTTTCTTAAAACCTGGCAAAGAAGGCGTCTCCGGAGTACTGAGGTGGGTAAAGGTGTCCCCCACAGGGGCTCCAAGAATATCTTTAATCCCGGCAACCATAAAACCTACGCTACCTGCGCTTAAAACACCTGTTTCTTTTCTCTTAGGTGTGAAAATACCCACAATATCTACAGTATGAGATTTTCCTATAGATTTAGTAATGATTTTATCTTTGGCTTTTAGTGTTCCTGCGGTGACCCTTACTAAGGAGACAACTCCTAGGTAAGGGTCAAACCATGAGTCAATAATCAAGGCCTGTAACGGTGCGTTAATGTCTCCGACCGGGGATGGCACCTTGAGAATAAGCTGTTCCAAGACGTCCTCTATGCCTAGTCCCGTTTTAGCGCTGCAGTGAACTGCCTCTTTGGCGTCTATACCAATAATATTTTCAATTTCTTCGATGACGCGTTCTGGATCTGCTTGCGGTAAATCCATTTTGTTTAAGACAGGGATCACCTCAAGTCCTTGAGTGACAGCCGTATAGCAATTTGCTACCGATTGCGCCTCTACGCCTTGCCCAGCATCCACAACCAGCAGAGCCCCTTCGCAAGCGGCTAACGATCGAGAGACTTCATAAGAGAAATCTACATGCCCTGGTGTATCGATGAAGTTGAGCTGGTAGGTTGCTCCATCTTTAGCTTTATAGCTTAAGGTCACGCTTTGAGCCTTGATCGTAATTCCTCTTTCTCGCTCAATATCCATTGAATCTAAAACTTGCGCAGACATTTCTCTAGACTCGAGGCCCCCGCAATGCTGAATAAAACGATCGGCAATTGTAGATTTGCCGTGATCAATATGAGCAATAATAGAAAAATTTCGAATATGATTTAAGTCGGACACGTGGCTCTTTTTCATTGTGGACAATAATTTTTTAAGAAGAAATCTTTGGATGCGAATTCTAGCCTATTTGATTTGTAGACGCTACGAAATGCCTGAAATGAAGAGACCCTTGGTGATCTTTTATGGGGAGGTTTTGTATTTGAGGTTTTGTATTTGAGTTTTAATCTTTTAAGAAAAATGAAAAACTGCAAAGAGTAAGCCAGGCCGGCTATCCGGCAGAGTATGTCTGCTCTAATAGTATCGGATGAATTTCATTATTATTGCGGTTTAAGTACGAGTAGATTCTTACAATGAGCCCTCCGGTACACAAAGCAATAATAGCGATCAAGGCAGTAATGATATCATTTGCTGAGAACCGATCAATAAACAACACCGCTAAGACCATTACTGTTAAGGGCAAAAAATATGTCAATAAAGTTCCAGTTACGATTACTTTTTCTGGAATTCCTATCACCACTTTGTCATGCATATGAACTTTTTTTAAGTCAAATAAGCCTGGTAAAACTCTAATCGCAGTAGTTCTTCCGGTCGCTTTTGCAATCAATCGCTGGCCGCAACCCTTTTCAGCCACACATGTCTGACATGTCGATTGTTGTATGGTTTCAACCCATAGTTCATTCTCTTGGATGGACACTACAGTCCCTGTTTCATGGATCATATGATAGCTCTGGAAATTTTTTTCATATAAAACAAAATTATACTATAGCTTCGATTTTTATAAAGCGAAGTTTTGTTTTATAAAAAGCATTTTTTGACAGAAGAAAAACTGTTAGTTGGCCGTTATATCTTCAGTTTTTTGATAATGATTCAGCAGACCATCTAGATACCTTTGAACTTGCTCACGCGTTAGCTCGTCGCCAGTGTTTGTACTCTGTAGGGTAATTTTTTTAGGCAAATCATGAAGCTTTTTTGATGTGTTTGAAGTGCTCACAGTTCGAGCAGATATGGGCGGAATACCAAATTCGGCTGCTGTACGTAGATTTGAAGTTACGAGATTGAGCTGAATGTTATCTGTGACTGCAAGTGATGGGGAAGTAATAGCTGGATGCTTGTCTTGCTGGACGCTTATCAATACAGCGGCAGCTACAGATGCAGCTACAGCAAAGCGCCCCAACGGCTTAATAAAATGATTAACTAATGCGGCGGATCTATAGGATTTTTCTGATGCTATAGCAGTATTAATTGCAATAGAAAAATCTATAACTTGTGATGGCAGTTCTTGATGCATTGTAGCGGCAGATATCTGGTGGCGGCGCCAAGAATCACGCAAGGTATCATCAGCAGGAATTGTTTTGAGAAGTCTGCGCACCTCAAGTGCACTTGCCTCACCATCCATCAAAGCCGAAAGAGCTTCTTTTATTTCGATATTGTTGGTGCTCATGTGTATAGTTTCCTTACTAAATTCTCAAGTGAACTTAATACTTATGACCTGCATGAAATGGAAAGGTTCCATTTTAATAAATTAATTTTCTAGTTCTTTGATTTTTTCTTCCAGCGATTCTCGAGCTCGGAATATTCTTGATCTCACTGTACCTACAGGGCAGTCCATTATGTCTGCAATTTCCTCGTAACTAAGACCTTCAAATTCACGAAGCATTAGAGCAGTACGAAGATCTTCAGGTAGGTTTTCTATTGCGACGTTAATAACAGATTGCAGCTCATCTCTGTAAAGAATATTTTCAGGTGAGTCAACATTATGGAGCTGCTTGTTTTCTTCAGAGTAGTCGGAATCATCAACGTTAATATCAAATGCTGGGGGGCGCCTGTTGCGTGCAATTAGATAATTCTTTGCAGTGTTGACTGCAATACGGTATAGCCATGTATAAAAAGCACTTTCCCCACGAAAATCCTCTAGTGCTCGATAGGCCTTTATAAAAGCTTCTTGCATCACATCATTAACTTCATCAATATCTTTTACGTATCTAAAAATAATTGCATGAACTTTGTATTGGTATTTTATTACAAGCAGGTCAAAGGCTCCCTTATCCCCTTTTTGAACTCGAGCTACTAGCTGCTTGTCAGTAACTTTTTCCTGCTCGCCTTTCATTGGAATTTCACTCTTTAGGTATTAATTTTGACCGATGTTTCAAGCGGTAAGATTGCTGACTTATGTGTAGCTTTTTAATATAAAATAGCAGAGAAATTTCTCATCGACTACTATAATAGTATCACTAGTTGTTAGTTTTATGACATAAGAGAAAATATGAATACCATTTGCACTCAGGAAATTCTAATAATAGGTAGCGGCGCCGCAGGAATGACTGTGGCTCTTGAACTTGCGGTTAAATATAAGGTCGGTATTCTGAGTAAAAGTGCTATCGAGTCTGGCTCTACCTGGTGGGCTCAAGGAGGTATTGCTGGGGTATTTGATCGTCAGGACTCCACAGAGTCGCACTATCAAGATACATTAGAGGCGGGTGCTGGACTTTGCCATGAAGAGGCTGTGAGATATACCGTTGAAAACGGCCCCAATGCTATTCATTGGTTGATCGAGCAAGGCGTAAAATTCACTCAAAGTGAAGACAAAAAATACCATTTAACCAAAGAAGCTGGCCATAGTCATCGTCGTATTCTTCATGCTGCAGATTCCACAGGAAAAGAAGTGTCCACCTCGTTAGCGGACAGAGTTAAAACTAATCCTAATATCCGGTTATATGAAAACCATGTTGTTGTAGATTTAATCACTCAGGCTGACAAAAACTCTAGTCGGGTTCGCTGTACTGGAGCCTATGTGTTGGATACACAAAAAGATTGCGTGATAGTCTTTCAGGCTAAATCTGTTGTATTGGCAACAGGTGGTGCCAGCAAGGCATACCTTTATACAAGCAACCCTGATGGAGCAACTGGAGATGGAATTGCCCTCGCCTGGAGATCGGGGTGCAGGGTTGCAAATCTTGAGTTTAATCAATTTCACCCCACATGTCTTTATCACCCAAACGCAAAATCTTTTTTACTGACAGAGGCGCTTCGCGGAGAAGGAGCTTACCTTAGACTGCCTAATGGAGAGCGGTTTATGTCAAAGTTTCACCCCAAGGAGGAGCTAGCGCCAAGAGATGTGGTTGCTAGAGCAATGGATTATGAGATCAAAAGACTAGGCTGCGAATGCCTTTATCTAGATATTACACACAAGCCTGTTAGTTTTATCGATCAGCATTTTCCTTCAGTTAAGGCATACTGCCTTTCCTTCGGAATTGACATTAGCAAAGATCTTATTCCTGTTGTGCCCGCCGCTCACTATACATGCGGGGGTATTATGGTTAATAGTTTGGGCCAGACAGATCTTTGGAATCTTTATGCTGTTGGTGAGACCGCATTTACTGGCCTTCATGGTGCGAATAGAATGGCCAGTAACTCTCTTTTGGAATGTGTTGTCTATGGACGAGCAGCTGCGAAAGCTATAAGTGAGTCGATTTCCAGTATCCCAGAATTTGATATTGCTAATCCTTGGGATGAAAGCAGAGTTACCTACTCTGATGAAGATGTAATTATTTCACATAATTGGAATGAGCTACGACGCTTTATGTGGGATTATGTCGGCATTGTTAGATCACAAAAAAGGCTGGAGAGAGCTGAGCACAGAGTAAAATTACTTCAAAAAGAAATTCAAGAGTATTATAGCAATTATAAGATTGGGAAGAATTTAATAGAGCTTCGTAATCTCGTACTTGTGTCTGAGCTAATCATTAGGTGCGCCAAGCAGCGCAAAGAAAGTCGAGGCCTTCACTATACTTTGGATTATCCGGAGTTGTCCTCCATTGCAAAGGATACCATTATGGTCCCTATTAATTTTGCTGCTCAGAATATTGTAGTTAACAAAAATTAAAATGTTACCATTAACTAGGCTATATCTGGACGAGTTAAGGCCCTTGTATTCCTTATAATGCCAATAATTTTCTGTAAGTCCGGATCATCTGAAACTTTACTTTTAAGGAGCCAGCTCCATAAATCTTGGTCTTCACATTCAAGAAGCTTCCAATATCTTTTTTGATCATCCAAATCAAGGGTAGGGTAAATTTTTTCAAGGAAGGGTAAAAGCATTAAGTCTAATTCAAGCATGCCTCGTCGGCTTGCCCAAGAAAGTCTGTTTATATTCATCTGAAACTGCCCTTTTGTTTTAAGGTAATGGGAATGGATTATAGTGGAACTAGTTAAGTTTACCCACTAAGATATAATCCTCTTTTTTTTTTGGATTTATATGAATAATTGGCATTCTTTTTTGCAGCTGCAAGCCCCATCTTTTTTAGGCGGCCACAGCATATCATTCGATGAAGCTTCCTTTAATTATACTGCCGACCTGGAGGGGTGCTCATATTTTTCACCATTGGTGCATTTGGGTGCCATCTTGGTTGAAGGAAGTGATGCTAGGAAATTTCTTCAGGGGCAAGTAACTTGTGACTTAAATGAGCTATCTCAAGATAATAGTATTTGTGGTGCCTGTTGCAGCCCTAAAGGACGCGCTCTTGTGAATTTTCAACTTCATGAGATTGACGACCAAAAATTATTGGTGGTTATGCATCACTCGCTTGTCATTTCCATGAAAGATGAGCTTTCCAAATATGCTGCTTTCTTTAAAGTTCAACTTGTAGACGTGAGTGATGCATATATATTTTTTGGTATTGCCTCCAATTACGCCATAACAAAAGATAAGGCACCTTTCTCCTGTTCAACTTTTCACTATAATGATGGAAGAATTTTAGCTGTCTGTACATTGGAGCAGGCGGAGAGTCAGTGGCTGGAGCTTAAGGGCAGCAGCAGCCCTATCGGAACAGATTCCTGGAGACTGCTAGACATACAGTCAGGGCTTGCGCTTTTGCAGGAAGAAACGTCGGGTATTTTTATACCGCAAATGCTTAACTTGGATTATCTAAACGCTATCAGCTTTAAGAAAGGGTGCTATACCGGTCAAGAAATTGTCGCCAGAATGAAATATTTAGGCACACTAAAGCGCAGAATGTATCGTGTTGCTATAACAGATGCAGCTTCTCTTTGCACTGGAATGCCTTGCTGTTTTCCTGGCACTGAGCAAAGTGTTGGTAGCGTGATATCTGCAGCATATGCTGGCAATGATACTTATCAGTTGCTACTGGTTCTTACTGATGATGCTGCTAACAAAACACAGCTGACGATAGGTTCTGGTAACATAAAAGAAATTGAGTATTTATCGCTTCCTTATATAAAATAATTTAAATTAACTATTAGTACAGCTATATTTTTTTAATACTGGCCCTCTAGTCGAATATTGATCATATTGTACAAGGAGCTGCCTATGCTTGACTGGGTTTCTGCAAATCAATCGTTGTTTGTTTGGTTGAGTTCTTTATCAGTACTTACCTTTGTGGGGAGTATAGTGGCTTTACCCTGGCTGGCTGGAATGATTCCTGAGGATTACTTTTTAGATAGCAAGACAGCTCAAGAAAATACGAATAGATCCCCCTCTTTTTTAAGATTGCTAGCAGTGGCCGGGAAAAATCTATTCGGTTTACTGCTTCTGTGCGCAGGAATCCTGATGCTTTTTCTTCCAGGACAAGGACTGTTAACAATTATTGTAGGCTTGCTGCTGCTAGACTATCCTGGGAAAAAAATATTTGAGAGACGCATAGTGCGCTACAAGTCTATATTACAAGGCATCAACTGGATTAGAGTTAAAGGTGGGCACTCATCAATCAAGCTGGAGCGCTAGGCTACAGGAAGTACGACCCAATCGATTTCCTTCTGGCCATGCATATGAATATATTTGTTTGTTAAAGAAAAGTGTTTGCAGCCCAAGAACCCCCTGTAAGAGGATAATGGAGAAGGATGCGAGGCCTTAAGAATAAGATGTTTATTTGGGTCTATAAACGCGCATTTTTTTTGCGCTTCTTTACCCCACAACAAAAAAACTAAATTTTTTCGTTGTGCATTAAGCTCCTTTATTACCTTAGTCGTAAAAATATCCCAGCCTATCGTTTGGTGGCTTCCTGGAGCGCCCTGCTCTACTGTAAGAGATGTGTTTAGCAACAAAACTCCCTGCTCAGACCAAGAGCTCAAACAGCCATGTAGCGGCTTTGGTATGCCTATATCATTCTGGAGTTCTTTGTAGATATTGTATAATGATGGAGGGATATCTGCATCAGCTCTAACCGAAAAACTTAACCCATGAGCCTGTCCGGGACCATGATAGGGATCCTGGCCTAAGATAACTACTTTTACTTCCTGGGGTGTCAGCTTATTGAAAGCTTCAAACCAATTAAGCGCATCAGGATAGATAATCTTTCCTTTTGTTCTTTCGTTATCTAAAAAAAACTGCAGACTTATCATGTATGGCTCATCAAACTCCGCCTCCAAAATATCCAACCAAGATGAACTAAGATAGTCTTTTATTGGCAATAGTTTGGGTGGCGTTACCATTATGTATTTTCCGGCCAAAAGCTTAGAGAAGAAAAGTTAGATATTTAATCATGTTTTAAGCCGGGAGCAAGTTAATTTCTTTTTAATAACTCCATAATTGTTTGAGCTATGTGCTACATTTGGCTCACAAAGGTTGTCGGACAGGCAAAGTATCATGAAGATCTTTTCATTTTTTTTTGAAATTTTACCACTTGTGGGATTTTTTATTGGTTTCCACTATTACGGCATATATGCAGCAGGGGTGGTATCGGTAGTTACAGGAATATTCGTATTAGCCATATCCTGGTATCGCAATAAACGATTATCGTTGTTCCCTGTATATTTGATTTTGCTTTCTGCGGTGTTTACATTTGCAGCAATTTTTTTTGATGCTAGCGTGTTTATAAAAATTCAACCCACCATTACTAATGGATTTTTTGCTCTTATTTTGCTTGGAGGGTTGTGTTTTGGGCGACCCATGATGCAGGTATTTTTTTGCCAACAATTCAATCTTACTCGCGATACTTGGATTAAGCTTACTTATCGCTGGGGTTGTTTTTTCTTAATTCTGGCAATTGCCAATGAAATTGTATGGAGAAATAATCCAGAATCTGCTTGGGTTAGCTATAAGACTTTTATCGTGGCCCCGATGTCTCTTTTGTTCATGCTTTGTCAATTGCCATTGACGTTAAGAGGCCAAGATAAGACATCCAAGGAAAAATGAATAGACGACTGTATATGTCTGAGTAATCTTCAAGATAAGCAATTCATTATTGCCTGATTATTTAATTCTTTTAAAATAGGCAAATATTTTTTTATGTAAAAAATCTCATGACTACACTTAAAGCCAATGCAACTCATAGTCGTCAAGTTTACATTTGGCTACTTTTTTGTGCCGGCATGATTTTTTGTATGATCGTTTTAGGCGGGGTTACTCGTTTGACTCACTCTGGTCTTTCAATGGTTGAGTGGAAGCCATTGATGGGGATAATTCCACCATTAAGCGATCAGGATTGGCAAGATAGCTTCCAGAAATACCAACTATTTCCAGAATACCAGAAAGTTAACAAAGGGATGAGCATTGAAGAGTACAAGTATATTTTTATGTACGAATATCTTCATCGCATCTTAGGTCGAATTATAGGAATAATCTTTTTAATTCCTTTCTTATTTTTTTATTTCACAGGGCGTATTCAGGAAAAATTAACACCTAAGTTGTTAGCTATTTTTGCTTTAGGTGGCTTTCAGGGTTTGTTGGGCTGGTACATGGTGAAAAGCGGGCTCATTAACAATCCTTCGGTTAGCCAATACCGTCTTACAGCACACCTTGGTAATGCGGTTGTTATTTATTCGTACATTCTGTGGGTTGCATTTGGGTTAATGGGAGAAAGAAAGGCCTCTTTTATTAGATCGGTGTCTGATATTGGCAAGCTCTTAAGGGTCTCTGCCTACACCATCACGGCATTGTTGTTCCTTATGATCCTTTCTGGGGGCTTTGTAGCAGGAACTCGCGCAGGATTAGCCTACTCTACATTTCCGTTGATGGGTGAAACATTTATTCCCTCAGGATTGTACAGTATGATGCCTTTTTGGTTGGCTGCATTTGAAGACGTGACTACTATCCAGTTCAATCATCGCATTCTTGCGTATATATTATTCGTAATTGTGTGTAGTTTTTCTATTAACGCCTTATACAGGCTTAAATCAATAGAATTGCGAGCTGGCGTAGTTTGTATGGCTGTATTGCTGATTGCTCAGATTTGCTTAGGTATAGCGACTATATTAATGCATGTACCTGTTGTATTTGCAGCGGCTCATCAGGCGACTGCTGTAGCATTACTAACAGCTTCATTATTTTTGAGTCGCTCTTTCTGTGACATCAAAAAGATACTACAAACTACAGGTTAAGAATTATTGTATTTGTTTCTTGCTGTGCGTATAGATGGTGTCTAAATTTTTTAGGCCGTAACTTTTTATAATTTGGAGTTTTAAATGAAAAAAATTGTAGGTTTAGCAATTATTTTGGTTATAGCAGCAGCATCCCCAGCTTTTGCTGGAGATGCTGCTGCTGGAAAAGAAAAAGCAATGGTTTGCGCCGGCTGCCATGGCGCCGCTGGAATTAGTGCAAATCCCATGTGGCCAAATTTGGCAGGCCAGCAAGCTGGCTATCTAGCAGCGCAAATAAAGCACTTCAGAGATGGCAAGCGAATAAATGCGATGATGAACAATATGGTTAAAACGCTGTCTGATGAAGATGCTGACAATTTAGCAGCTTACTATTCTGGACTTTGATTAAGTCAGTATTAGTGGGAAATCCCCAGTAGCCAAGTAGTTATTGGGGATTTTCTAATCAAATTTTAATCTTTTGATGGGCTAATCAACAAACATTCTAGCATTACGAAATAACCGTAACCATGGGCCATCTTCCTTCCAATCACTTGGATGCCACGAGTTTGTAACTGCACGAAATACCCTTTCTGGGTGAGGCATCATAATGTTAGCTCGGCCATCAGTGCTGGTGACGCCCGTAATCCCCATCAATGAACCATTTGGATTTGAGGGGTAACGTTCTGTTGTTTGCTTAAGGTTATCTATGAATCGAAGTGTTACGCCACCTGAAGAGTTGTATTTTTTAGCTTCACTATTGTTTTTAAACTCCACTCTACCCTCACCGTGAGCAACTGCTACAGGCATGACTGAACCAGCCATACCTGATAGCAATACAGATGGGCTGGGTTCAATGCGAACTAGCGAAAACCTAGCTTCAAATTGCTCAGAAGTATTTCTGACAAACTTTGGCCAGCACTCCGCCCCAGGAATCAGCTCTTTTAGGTTAGATAGCATCTGACAGCCATTGCAAACCCCCAAAGAGAAGCTATCATTTCGATTAAAAAATGCTTGGAATTCTTCTTTTAATTTTTCATTGAATAAAATTGTTTTTGCCCACCCCTCTCCGGCTCCCAAAACATCTCCATAAGAAAAGCCACCACAGGCCACCAAGCCTTTGAAGCTATTAAGCTTTACTCTTCCGCTCAGGAGATCGCTCATATGGACATCAATGGAATCAAATTCGGCTCGATCGAAGGCTGCAGCCATTTCAACTTGGCCATTTATACCTTGCTCTCGAAGTATTGCAATGCGAGGCCTTGCAGCGCTGTTGATATAAGATTTGGTGATGTTT
>CAJIZZ010000026.1 GCA_905181945.1 uncultured Porticoccus sp.
GCATCGAATTCAAACTGCTCAACATGCTCGGTTCGGATGTTGCCGTAACCGCCGGCAATCATTATCGGCTTGTGATAGCCGCGTCGCTCACCCTCGTGGTCCATTTCAAACACTCTAAAATACCCGCAAAGATTAGGTCGCCCGAATTCATTGTTGAATGCCGCTCCACCTAGGGGACCATTAATCATGACATCTAAAGCAGAAACAATCCGATCAGGCTTGCCATAGGGTGTTTCCCAGGGCTGAGTGAATTCTGGAATATTAAGATTGGAGACGGTAAATCCAGTTAGCCCAGCTTTGGGTTTTGACCCCCTACCTACAGCTCCTTCATCTCGTATTTCTCCTCCGGAGCCCGTGCCCGCACCGGAAAAAGGAGATATAGCGGTTGGATGATTATGAGTCTCAACTTTTATTAATATATTGACTGGCTCAAAGTACGACTCATAAGTCTTAGTTGTAGGATTTGGGAAAAATCTTCCAGCATCTGTACCGACTATAACTGCAGCATTGTCATCGTAGGCAGAAAGAACATTTTCATCGTTTTTCTTATAGGTATTCTTGATCATTTCAAAAAGAGAACTATCCTCATCTTTATTGTCAATAGTCCAGGAGGCATTAAATATTTTATGGCGACAGTGCTCTGAGTTAGCTTGCGCAAACATCATTAGTTCTACATCAGTGGGATCTCTTTGGAGATGAGAAAAGCTAGAGACTAAGTAGTCAATTTCATTGTCAGCCAAAGCTAAACCTAAATCCACATTAGCTTTCTGCATGGCGGCTTTTCCTTCAGTCAGCATAGGTATTGTCATTGTTTGGGCTGGATCATGGGCCACAAAAAGAGACTCAACTTCACTCATAGCCAAGAAAGTCGCTTCTGTCATACGGTCACAAATTAAAGAATGCAGAAGCTTGTTAACAGTAATATTTGTATTACCTTTAAGATAGTACGCAATCCCCCTTTCTATGCGACTAACTGATGATAATCCGGCGTTATGTGCGATATTTGTAGCTTTGGTTGACCATGGGGAAATGGTGCCAGGACGAGGTGTAACCAGCAAGAGGTTGCCTTTTGGTTGAATAGCGGCAGTCCTAGGGCCATATTTCAGCAACGAAGTTATAATTAAGGATTCCTCGGCTGTTAGTGCTTTGTTGACCTCAACAAAATGAACATATTCGGCATAAAGAGCAGTTACAGAGGACTCTATATCCTGTATAGATGTAAGTAATTTCTGATTACGAAATTTAGAAAGCGCTGGCAAGCCTTGGAAAATAAGCATTTTTAATAAGTCTCGAAAGCAATCATAGATTTATATCTATTGTACTGGAAATGTCACATGTTCGTCATGGGATGACGAATTGTTGCCTTATATAAATATGCAAAAGTTAACGTTTCAAGGGCTTTAGGTTAAAGATCTTTTATTTTTGAAAAAATTGCTTATTAGGGCGCCACACTCTTCGGCTATAACTCCGCCCTGAACATCAAGCCTATGATTGTAGTGAGGCAGGATGGGCAACTTCAGGTTACTAACAACTGCTCCCGCTCTTGGCTCAAGAGCCCCATAAACTAATCGTGCTATGCGAGCATGTATTATTGCTCCAATACACATTGTGCAGGGCTCTATTGTCACATACAGGGTCGCACCTGATAGCCTGTAATTTTTTATACTTAGTGCCGCCTCTCTGAGGGCTAAAATTTCAGCATGCGCTGTAGGATCGCAACAAGAGATTGGTGAGTTGTAGCCTCTGCCAATCATTATATGATCCTTCACTATTAATGCTCCGACAGGAACTTCACCTATACTTGAAGCTTTTTTTGCAAGATTTAAAGCTTTTTTCATCCACTCAATATCTATATAATTCAATTCTTTATTTTGCATTTACAATCCTTTTTCTATTTCAATATATCTGAAAATATAGAAAAAATTTATTGATTAGGCTTAGCGTTTGACACAATCTGCAAAATAGTGCGTAACTCCATGTGCATCTTTTTCTTCAACTAAGCCGTGTATATCAGCCTCAAACCCCGGGCACATCAAGTTAAACTCTCTTGCAAATTTTAAGTAAGTAATAATTTTTTTATTAAACACTTCTCCGGGAATTAAAAGAGGTATACCGGGAGGATATGGGGTAATTAAACTAGTTGTTATGCGGCCTTGAAGCTTATCAATAGACACGCGTTCTGTATTGCGGTGAGCTATTTGTGCATAAGCCTCGCTGGGCTTCATAGCCGGCTTTAAGTCACTTAGGTACATTTCAGTGGTGAGGCGAGCAATGCCATGATTGACATACATGGTGTGCACGTAATAACAAAGGTCGCGTAAACCCATGCGCTCATACTTGGGAAATTTTTGGCAGAACTCAGGAAGAATGCGCCACATTAGCTGGTTGCGGTCATAGTCGTCCTTAAACTGCTGTAATGCTGAAAGCAGAGAGTTCCATCGGCCTTTGGTGATACCGATCGTGAACATAATAAAGAAGCTGTATAAGCCAGCTTTTTCAACAATAACCCCATGCTCAGCTAAAAATTTGGTAACAATATTAGCAGGAATGCCGATCTCATCGAATCTTCCATCCAATCTCAAGCCCGGAGTGACAATTGTTGCCTTAATAGGGTCCAGCATATTAAAGCCGTCAGCAAGGCCACCGAAGCCATGCCAGTTTGGCGCACCAGTTTTTTTAATGCGACCTTTTTTTTCAGCTTTTATTACCCAGTCATCCGCCGCACCGATACCCTCTTCAGTAAGGTTCTCTGGCCCCCACACCTTAAACCACCAATCCTGACCATATTCATCATCGACCTTGCGCATGGCGCGTCTAAAATCAAGGGCTTCAGAAATACTCTCCTCAACAAGCGCAGTTCCGCCGGGTGCTTCCATCATGGCAGCTGCTACATCACAACTAGCAATGATGCTGTATTGCGGGCTGGTGCTGGTATGCATCAAATAGGATTCGTTAAAGAGGTGCCGGTCAAGTTTGTTTTTCTGTGAATCCTGAACCAATACATGACTGGCCTGGCTTATACCTGCCAATAACTTATGGACAGATTGAGTTGAATAAACCATGGCTTCTTTTGGTCTAGTTCGATTTTTCCCCATGGCATGAAATTCGCCATAGAAAGGATGGAATGCAGCATGAGGGAGCCAGGCTTCATCGAAGTGCAAATTAGGAATATACCCATCCAGCATACTTTTAATGGTCTCGGTATTATACAGCACGCCATCATAGGTAGATTGAGTCAGAGTCATTACCTTTGGTTTGATAGACTCATGGTCAAGCCCCCTAAGCAGCGGGTTTTCCTTAATCTTGGCCATGATAGCTTCAGGCTCAAATTCACTTTTAGGGATGGGGCCGATAATGCCGAAATGATTTCGGGTCGGCTTTAAAAATACGGGTATTGCTCCAGTCATTATAATTGCATGCAAGACAGACTTGTGGCAGTTTCGATCTACTACCACTACATCCCCAGGAGCAACCGTATGGTGCCATACAATCTTATTTGAGGTGCTGGTGCCATTGGTTACAAAAAAGCAATGGTCAGCGTTAAATATGCGGGCTGCATTAACCTCGCTTGCCCCAATAGCGCCATCATGATCAAGTAGCTGCCCTAATTCCTCTACAGCATTGCATACATCAGCTCGCAACATGTTTTCACCAAAAAACTGATGGAACATCTGCCCAACAGGGCTTTTCAGAAAAGCAACGCCACCTGAATGGCCTGGGCAATGCCAAGAGTATGACCCATCTTCAGCATAATTTAACAAGGCTTTAAAAAATGGCGGCTGCACACCCTCAAGATAGTTTTTGGCTTCTCGAATAATATGGCGCGCAACAAACTCTGGCGTATCTTCAAACATATGAATAAAACCATGCAATTCACGCAGTATGTCATTGGGTAGATGGCGGGATGTTTTGGTTTCTCCGTAAACATAGAGGGGAACATCAGCATTTTTTCGCCGCACCTCCTCAATAAAATTACGAAGATTTATAACAGCTGGATCCAGTTCGGGACCGGGAGTAAACTCTTCATCATCAATAGACAAAATAAAAGCACTAGCGCGAGATTGTTGCTGTGCAAATTGACTGAGATCACCATAACTGGTAACTCCCATCACCTCATAGCCTTCACCTTCTATTGCTTCTGCAAGAGCTCTTATGCTTAAACCAGAAGTATTCTCCGAGCGAAAATCTTCATCTATTATGACAATTGGAAAGCGGAATTTCACTAGCGGCTCCAAGCAAAAAAAGTAAGTGGCAAGTTAAAAATTTTACTGTATTTTCTTCGCGCATTTAAAGCATTCCTGCCTCAAAAGTAAACTTTAATCACCAAAAATCATTAATAATAAATCTTTGAATCTACCCTTAGATATATTGCGAGTACTAATATATTTAACATGCTCATTAGCCTCAGCACTTTTGTTTAATTCTATTCCCCACAGGCCTGATATTTGATTTGGCAGCAGAGAATATCTTATATCGATAATTTGATTTGGATGTTCGGGTGATGCAGCTAGGTAGTCCTGGCTGAACCAATTGAATCGTTTTATATCACGCGCTTGTTGAGATGTATCATCTAGCCATGCGAAGTCTCTTGAAGTATTAAGTTTGTTGATGCTGGCCCCCGAAAATATTTTTTTTCTTGGAAGCAGTCTTACCCCATCCGTATAAAATTTTCCGTTTGACTCATAGATGACTTTCCATAAAAATACATTAGCAAAAGTAGGTTTTGCGACAATACGATCAACTTGATGACCCCTGTCATCAGCTAGATCTTTACCGATATCAAGCGCCCTATCATTCAAGACTAGGCCGACCGCCAAGTAGAATAAAGCCCAAATAACAGCAAATCTTGCAAAAGATACCCTCCTTAAATAAATACTTAAAAATACAAATATAATTAACGGGACAGTAAACAAAGGATCAATAATAGAGATGTTGTTCCAGCTGATGCGTTCATAACTAAAAGGCCAAAAAAGCAATGTCCCATAACTTGTACATCCATCTAGAAGCCCATGAGTGCCATAGCCAATTGTTGAAAATATCCATACTTTTTTAAAGGAAATGGATTGGCGTATTTTGGAAAAAAGAAAAAATAATGATGCGCAAATCAGGCCGCCAAAAGGAATAAAAATGAGAGCATGGGTAAATTGTCTGTGGAATTCTAAAAAAAGAAGAGGATCCTCATGGGATTGTATAAAAATATCTAGATCAGGAGCCATACCAGCCATGAAACCAATAAAACCCACAAGACCCAATAGCTTCTTATTTTGGACCGCTGATTGTGAAAAAGATGCGCCTAGAATGCCCTGGCTGACTGGATCCATTATCTGTCTTTTCCAGTGAGCCCAATATGTATTTTGGTCTGCTCTCCAGACAAACGGGATATAATCGTTGCACATACCATATCACCCCAGACATTAACGCTGGTGCGACACATGTCTAGCAATCGATCAAAGACCATTAAGACACCAATTGCCTCAACTGGCAGGCCAATACTGCCCAGGATGATAGCGATAGCCACCAAGGAGGCAGAGGGAACTCCTGCAACACCAATGGAGGTCAGCAAGGCAACAACTACAATTGTAAATTGAATTCCAAAACTTAACTCCAAACCGTATGCTTGCGCAAGAAACATTGCAGCTGCACACTCATACAAAGCAGTCCCATTCATATTTACAGTTGCACCAAGCGGTAAAACAAAACTTGAGATACCGCTAGAGACTCCTACATTTTTTTCAAGGACCCTCATAGTCACTGGCAAAGTTGCAGATGAAGATGCTGTCGAGAAGCCAGTAAGCAGCGCCGGTGATGCCGCCTTGAGCATACTCAGCGGATTCACTTTTGCAATCAATCTTAACAACAAGGGCAGTACTATTAGGGCATGAGCGCACAGCGCAACAAATACCGTTAAGGAAAATATCGCGAGAGGCCTTACTGCAACGAAGCCTGTTTTTGCTATTACTCCTGCGACTAGGCCGAAAACACCTATAGGAGCAAACCTCATGATCCATTCGGTCATGCTCATCATTACCTGAAAAGTCGCACTCCAAAAGCGAAACAATGGATCCTTTAGGTCAACGGGTAGCTTTGTCATGAAGTACCCAAAAAGAATGGCAAAAAAGATCAGTCCAAGCATTTGACCCTCTGCGGCTGCTTTTATAATATTCGGTGGCACCATTCGAGTAAAAATACCTGCTACATCGCCTATACCCCTACCTTCTATCCGTTGCTCAATAACTGCCACATCATGATCATTCAATGCAAGAAGCTCGCCCGCAGGCTGACCATCAACATAACCGGGGGATACCAGATTAATTAAACTTAATCCAATCAGTATGGCAAGTAGCGTGGTTGCTGCATAAAAGCTCAGTGTACGAATCCCAATTGACCTAAGATTCATGGAGACACCCATACCGGCCACTCCAACAATTATAGAAGATACAATCAGCGGGACAATGATCATTTTTAGCGCGTTAAGAAAAAGATTTCCGATGTATTCAAAAATTGTGATGTACGCAATACCCAGAAATGCGTCAGGGGGACCATTAGCTGACTCTTGCTTTAAAATTGAGCCCACCACTGCCGCTAAAGCTAGCGCAATCAGTATTTGCCAATGAAGTGATAATTTCTTCATTTAATGCCCACTATTTCATCATTTTTCCATTCACCGCGATGCTCCTCGCCGTCAGTGTAAGTATAAATACCATACCCGCTTCTTGTGCTGTTCTCGAACCCCCCTACATATCGATCTCCGTTGGAGAAGCTGTAGACTCCTTGCCCGTGCGGCATGTCATTTCTGAACTCACCAACATACTTGCTGCCATCGACAACAGTTAAAGTACCCTGTCCGTGATACTTATCATCCTTGAATTCACCGACATATTTGCTGCCATCCGCATCAATGTAAGTGTTTTTCCCGTTTTTCATTTAACTTCCATTTCAGTTTTCAATTCATTGCACACAGAAAAAACTATTTCCACTCAGTAGTAACGTGGTTTTTATATTATTTAATATCAATAACTTATAGTATAATAACTACTCCCATTCAATAGTTGCAGGCGGCTTACTAGAAACATCATAAACCACTCTAG
>CAJIZZ010000027.1 GCA_905181945.1 uncultured Porticoccus sp.
ATCTTGTCGTAATGATCTAGTCGTGCCGGCATCGAATCTATAAATATACGAATCATGGCCTCCCAACCATTAGGAAGATCCTGTGCTACGCCTCCAATGCGGAACCAAGCAGGATGCATTCGCCCGCCGGTGATGGCCTCGATGATGCCAAATAATCGCTCTCGATCTGCAAACATATAAAAAACTGGGGACATCTGACCGACATCCTGAACAAAAGTGCCATAGAAAACCAAATGACTAGAAATACGGAATAACTCGGAAAGCATAATACGAATCACTTTGGCGCGATCTGGGACTTTGATGCCAGCTAGGGTTTCTATCGACTGAACATAGGCAAGGTTATTCATTACCCCGCCAAGATAGTCGATTCGGTCCGTATAGGGTATGTAAGTGTGCCAAGTCTGACGCTCACCCATTTTTTCTGCACCACGGTGGTGATAACCAATATCGGGCACGGAGTCGACAATCACCTCACCATCTAATTGCAACATAATCCTAAAAACACCATGCACACTGGGATGGTTTGGTCCAAGATTAAGAAACATATATTCATTATCGTCATTAGACTTTTTCATACCCCAGTCTTCGGGTCGAAATTTCAATGCCTCCTGCTCTTTTGCAACCCGCTCTGGGCCCATTTCAAAGGGGGCCATTTCGGTGGCCCTCGCTGGATGATCTTTTCTTAAGGCGTGCCCTTCCCATGTTGGCGGCAACAGAATACGGAATAAATTTGGGTGGCCAGCAAAAGTAACGCCGAACATATCCCAAGCTTCACGCTCATACCAGTTGGCATTTGGCCACACACCAACGGATGTCGGAAGATCCGGATCAGATTCCTCCAATGCTACCTTGATACGCATGTCTTCATTGGTGTCGAGAGACAACAGGTGATACACCACTGTAAAATCTGAATCAGGCTGTCCGGCGCGGTTGGCTCTCGTTCTCTCATCGATAGCAAACAAATCGTACAGCATGGGAAATGATAATTTGAGAAACTGAAGAACTTCAATTAGACGATTGCGGTCAACCCAAAGAGTTAACTTTTGATCGGCACATTGCTGAGAAATAAATAGCTCCTGACCGAATTTTCGATACAGTGAACTTTCGACAATACTTGTCGTTATAGCTTCCGCTGCTTGCATTGCTACCCCTTAATGGTCTGTGTATCTCTATACATCTTTTGGCTCTCTTAGCTCGGTAGCCATTATTCGTTCAGCAGTTAACTGATCCCGCATGCTTGCTTTTTCCGGCCTAATAATACCTTGATCTCCCGCAACCCAGCTGAGCGGTCGTCGTTCTTTGCCTATAGATTCTTGAAGCATCATCAATCCTTGCATCAAGGCTTCAGGTCGCGGGGGGCACCCTGGAACATACACGTCAACGGGGATAAACTTATCAACACCTTGAACTACTGAATAAATATCGTACATACCCCCAGAGTTAGCACAGGAGCCCATAGAGATAATCCATCGAGGCTCTAGTAGCTGCTCATAAAGACGTTGTATGACAGGCGCCATTTTGAGGAAGCATGTTCCTGAGATAACCATTAAATCTGCTTGGCGTGGCGTAGCGCGAATCACTTCTGAGCCAAAACGTGCTATATCATGTCGGCTAGTAAACGCGGTGGCCATCTCCACATAGCAACAAGAAAGACCAAAATTAAATGGCCACAAAGAATGGGCTCGACCCCAGGCAATAAGATTTTCTAGTTTGGCAAAAGCTACGTTACGTTTAATCTGCTCTTCCACAAAATCGTCACTAAGACTTGTAGCATTAGCGTCCTCAGGGGATGTAAGACTCCACTTCATGTTGACTCTCCAGTAGTTAGTTGATCTTCACGGAGACCGGTGCGGGTCTTATTTCCCCACTCCAATGCACCAGAGCGACACTGATAAACTAAAGCCAAGACTAGTACGCCAATAAACACTGTGATGGATAAATAACCTGCCCAACCTAATTCAAAAAAAGCTACCGCCCAAGCAAAAATAAACAGTGTTTCGAGATCAAAAATAACAAAGAAGATTGCAACTAAATAAAATTCTACGGATATGCGTATCTGTGATCCGCCAACTGAAACAACCCCAGATTCAAAAGGATCGTTAGTGGCAGCCTCGCGACGTTTTTGACCAAGTACCCAAGAAAGCGCCAACATAGTGACAACCAACATAATGACCATGCCAAAATAGATTGCCAGGGGCCAAATTTCATTTGCATACTGATTTTCCATCGCCTTTTCTCGCCCCTGTTCAAAAAAATTTAGGCTGAACTCATATACTCATAACTTTAAATCATATTATCCATATTATAAAATAATAATATGATTTCAAATCATATTATCCATATTTAAAAAGAATACAATAAAAATTTAACCTCAGATAAAAAGACTTATTTGAAATCAGTCATACTTACCCATGCTTACGCATTGTGAATAATGAATTCGAAAATTATCTAATATATTTTTATAAAATAAATTAATATCAAATATTTATATAGGTATACTAAAGTAGTATATTTTGATGCACTCAATAGGAAGATATACTTCCCTTTTGGGGTAACTAGACTGAGCGACTTAATCGCTCCACTAAACTTATATGAGACTGTTTAGATGGCAGCACTCAAGGTTTTTATTACCGGCGCCTCTAGCGGAATCGGCCAAGCGCTTGCTCACGAATATGCCAATCAAGGCGCTATTCTAGGGTTGGTTGCCCGCCGCCAGAGACTCTTGCTGTCCCTAAAAAATAGCTTAGAGGTAGAAAGTGTTATTTATGCTGCTGATGTTCGAGATGAGGAGGCCTTAAATCAAGCTGCCCAGCATTTTATGCTCCAGCACGGTGTGCCAGATATTGTGATTTCTAATGCCGGAGTTAGCTCTGGTACATTGACCGAAAATAAAACTGATACAGCAATATTCAAAGCAGTCATTGACATCAACCTTATTGGAATGGTGAATACCTTTCAGCCCTTCCTTTTAGCTATGAAAAAAGAAAAAAAAGGCAGTCTTGTAGGAATAGCCAGTGTTGCAGGTATAAGAGGTTTACCCGGAGCAGGCGCTTATAGCGCCTCAAAAGCTGCTGTGATTTCTTACTTAGAAAGCTTACGTGTGGAGCTCAACTCAGATGGGTTGGCAGTTACAACGATCACCCCTGGTTACATCAGAACACCGATGACGGACCTGAATGGATTCCCCATGCCTTTTCTGATGGCTCCAGAAGTTGCAGCAAGAAAATTCTCCAAAGCCATCAAGAGGAAGAAAAAATTTATCATCTTCCCTTGGCAAATGAGGTGGGCTGCTGTCATTATGCGTGCGACTCCTGCTTGGTTATGGGACATTGTAATAAAAAATGCACCACGTAAAGCACGCGCCCACTGGGACTGGCTATGAAGGCATTGCTGCCTTAATCAGGCACGTCCACTGCCACTTTATAGCGAGGATCTTCGTTCACATTAATTTCTACATAACGAGCTGCATCATCTAGTAGCTGCATACAGTCCTCGCTAAGATGGCGAAGATGCAGTTTTTTTCCCAATTTTTGATACTTATGAGCTAATCCATGCAATGCCTCGATGGCAGAAGAGTCAGAGACCCGAGATTTCTTAAACTCAATTACCACATCATTGGGGTCATCCTTTGGTGAAAATAACTCCTTAAAGTTGCTCACTGAACCAAAAAATATAGGGCCATGAAGTTCATAAACTTTCCAACCATCCTCGTCTATGTAGGTAGTGACGGCGATATGCTTTGCGTGCTCCCAAGCAAACACCAGTGCAGATACAATGACACCGACAATCACAGCAATGGCTAAATCAGCATATACGGTGACTGACGCCACTAAGATGGAGATAAGTGCATCGCTTGTTTGCATGCCGCGAAAAATACGAAAAGAGGCCCACTCGAATGTACCCAACACCACCATAAACATCACGCCAACCAAAGCAGCTAACGGAATCATCTCGATGAGGTTAGCTGCAAATAAGATACATGCCAGTAATACTAGCGCTGCAGTAACGCCAGACAATCGACCGCGACCACCAGAATTAATATTTATCATACTCTGGCCAATCATCGCACAACCGCCCATTCCACCAAAAAAACCATTAGCAATATTGCCTAATCCTTGAGCAGTGCACTCACGGTTGCCCCGACCACGCGTGTTAGTAAGGTCATCAATCAAAGAAAGTGTCAGCAGCGATTCAATCAAGCCTACTAATGACAGGATAACTGCATAAGGGCCAATAATTTTTAAAGTTTCGAGAGAAAAAGGAACGAGAGGAATAGCAAAGTTTGGTAGATTTCCCTCTAGGCTTGCTGTTGCTTGCTCTGCTGCTGGCAACATATCACGAACAAAATCAATGACGGTGCGAGCGTCCATGCTGAGCCCGTGAACCATTAGCGTCACCATAATAATAGCAACCAATGATGCGGGCACAGCAGTAGTCAGTTTAGGCAAAAAATGAATAATCATCATGGTTAATGCTACCAATCCTACCATCAAATAAAGCTGTCCATTTTGCATCCAGCCTAGCGCCCCAGAGGCATTAATAACCTTAAACTGGCTGAGTTGGGCTAGGAAAATAACAATAGCCAAGCCGTTAACAAAGCCTAGCATTACTGGATAAGGGACTAGACGGATAAACTTACCCAAACGAAAAACTCCAAACATAATTTGCAATAGCCCGGCCAGCGCCACAGCGGCAAACAAATATTGAATACCGTGACTCGCAACAAGCGCTACTACCACCACAGCCATGGCGCCAGTGGCGCCAGAGATCATTCCGGGTCGACCACCTAATGCAGCAGCCACTAACCCCATGATAAATGCCGCATACAAGCCAACCATTGGCGCCACTCCTGCCACAAAAGCGAAGGCCACCGCTTCAGGAACCAGGGCCAAAGCAACGGTTAATCCAGAAAGCAGGTCATTTTTTACATTAGACTCTTTATTGATAATTAGACTAAACATGGCGGATTTCCGATAAAAATACAGCATCTTATCAGAGCGCAGCCTGAATACTAACCTAAACCCGACTATTGCCATTATAATTGAAAATATGAGGATTAAGTTGAACTTAAAATGAGCAAGAAAACACTACCTACATTGCTGGATAAGCAGTGGCAGTTACGCTTGCATCACTTCAAGCATGTAGCTACCACAAAGCAATTACAGTGGCTTATGTCGGTACTGACTGGCAAAAACAAACTATCCTGGCAGCTAAAAAAAGTATGGAGCTGTAGTGAGTTTGCTGCCATGTCATGCAGTAAAAAACCCGATACTTTGAAGCAGCTGATCGATTCTGGTGATCTTTATGTAGTCTATGGGCAGGATGGTATGGAGTATCGCCTGTCAAAAATCTTAAGCAGTACCGAGACCGAAGATGATTTATTTAAAATATTAAGGCAGTTTCGGAATCGGGAAATAATACGCATTATTTGGAGGGACTTCAGCAAAGAAGCTGACTTAAAGGAAACTACTGCTGATATGACCTCTTTAGCTGAGGTGTGTCTAAAAGTTGCCCTAAAATTTTCTCACAACATAGCTTGTCAAACATGGGGGACGCCTACTAACTCTAGGGGCGAACTACAGGAAATGGTAATACTAGGGATGGGAAAATTGGGAGGCTGGGAGCTAAACATATCTTCAGATGTCGATCTAATCTTTGCCTATCCAGAGGATGGAAAAACTCAAGGCGGTCCATGTAGTATAAGTAATCAAGAATTTTTTGTACGCCTAAGCCAAAAACTCATACAGGTGCTAGACACCAAGAATGATGATGGCTTTGTATTTCGTGTGGATATGCGTTTGCGTCCTTATGGGCAAAGTGGGGACTTGATATCTAACTTCGATGCCATAGAGAAATATTATCAGACCCAGGGGAGAGACTGGGAGCGCTATGCTATGGTTAAAGCCCGTGTAGTGGCTGGAAACTCTGAGTCTGGGGCTAAGTTAATGGCCATATTACGACCTTTTGTTTACCGAAAATATACTGACTTTAGCACTTTAGAATCGTTGCGCAACATGAAAGTTTTGATCAATCAAGAAGTAAAAAGAAAAGGCATGGCGAATAACATCAAACTGGGCGCTGGTGGTATTAGAGAAGTAGAATTTATAGTACAAGCCTTTCAAATCATGCATGGTGGGCGCGATACACGTTTTCAGTCTCAGTCATTAAGGAACACTATAGTCCTAATAGAGTCTGAAAAATTACTACCTACCCTAGAGATCGACACACTCAATAAAGGCTATGTATTTTTGCGCAACGTAGAACATATCTTACAAGGGATGGGGGATCTTCAAACCCACATGATGCCAGATAAGGCATTAGATCAACTTAAAATTGCATACCTGATGGGGTTTGATAGCTGGAGAGAATTTTCATGCGGTCTTGAGAAACATCGTTCTGCGATTGGGTTGCTATTCAAATCAGTTATTGTCAATGAGCCTACACATGATAAAAGCGATGATGAGAAGCAGTATTTTACTCAAGCTCAAGATATCTGGCAGTCAGGCTCAGATGAAGACATGGTAGAAAAATTGAATTCGATTGGTTATGTCAACCCTCAGGAAGCCTTGAGCCTCATTAGAGGATTACAGCAAAGTCGATCAGTTCTATTTATGGCTGCAGAGACACGTATTCGTCTTGATGCCCTCATGCCAGATCTCATTGCTGTCTGTGCAAGCCTAGAGAGCAATACGATTACATTGGCTCGTATTTTTCAATTAATTGAATCAATAGCGCGTCGCAGTCCCTATTTGTCTTTACTTAAAGAGAACCCAAAGGCACTGAAGGTGGCTCTTCAGCTCTGTTCGGCCAGCCCTTGGATTACAGAGGAACTATCGCGCAACCCTGCGATGCTAGATGAACTACTAGACCACCGGCTACTTTACAGTCTTCCCAGTAAAGACAAGCTAACAGATGAATTAAGGCAACGATTACTAAGAACGCCTTCTGACGATCTAGGCGCACAAATGGAATCGCTTCGCTACTTTAAGCTTTCGCATACATTACGTGTGGCAGCCTGTGAGGTAATAGGCGCCATGTCTCTAGTAAAGGTCAGCGATTACTTAACCTTGCTGGCGGAAGTCATTTTGACTCATGCTGTCGATATTGCCTGGACTCACATGGTTGATCTTTATGGCCACCCTTTGGGCCATGCGAACAAAAAACCAGAATTTTTGGTCATAGGTTACGGAAAATTTGGCAGTGCAGAGTTAGGTTACAACTCAGATCTTGACTTAGTATTTATTTATGATGCCAGTGAAAATAAATCAACAGATGGTCATCAATCTATTGATAACTCTACATTTTTTGCAAGACTGGGGCAAAAAATTATTCATATTTTGACCACTAGAACAGCTTCTGGTGTACTTTATGATGTAGATGTGCGCCTCAGGCCCTCCGGAAATTCAGGCATGCTTGTCTCTTCATTGGCAGCATTTGAAAAATATCAGATAAACGATGCCTGGACATGGGAACATCAAGCATTAGTGAGAGCGAGACCTGTAGGTGGGTCTAATACATTGATTGAAAAATTTAACGATCTGCGATCTCAGATTTTATGTCAGAAAAGAGAACTCGGAAAACTTGCAAATGACATATACAGGATGCGCGAAAAAATGCGCAACAGCATAATCGAAAAAAATAATGTCAAAAGAAAATTAAAAAAGGCGAGCAAGCCAGAAAACATAAGTGCTGATAGCGCCACTTTTGATATAAAACATGACGCTGGCGGGATAATTGATATCGAATTTATAGTTCAATTTCAGGTTTTATCTTACGCCTATCAGTTTACTAATTTAGCCTGCTGGAGTGATAACATTAGAATTCTAAAATACCTGGGGAGCAACGGCTTGATGATGCCTAAAGACGCAGAAAATTTAATCCAGTCTTATGTGAGTTATCGTTCCGAAGGACATAGGCTTCAGTTGCAAAAATTACCACTTATTACAAAAGCTTCAAAATATTCCATTGAGCGAGCGCAGGTTATCTCTTCTTGGGATAAGTTATTTAAGGAGCAAAGCAGCAGTGACTAAAACTTTGACTTTACTTAAGGCATATTGGGCATAATAGCGCCTTATATTGAATCTTTAAGGCTTTTTAATCGGCACTAATATTTCATTTCTTCTCATAAACCATGGCATATATGGCGCGTTATAACGCGCCCATATAGGTGCGCCAGAAGCATGTAACACCTGACTAGATATCCATTTATTCAGCAAATTTAAATGATAAAAATAGTCCTTTTCGGTCCAAAATCCAGAGTATCGAATAGAGGCAACATGCCTCGCAGGAAGCTGACGAAGGTTAATAGTAGGATTTTTGGGTTGAGGCAGTTCTTCCAAAGAAAGGCCCGATGGCATCATAAAGCTCACTAACCATTTACCGTTTTTTTGTTGTTGGCTAACAGGTGTAGTCCTGTTTAGCATCTCGTGACCATTAGTCTGAGCAACAGGTGCGGTCATTTTAATTTTTTTCTGAGAAGTATTTTCTCCGGAAATATACGCAAATAGCTGGCTAAATGCCTTGCTTCCCGCTCCCTCAAAATCTCCATCTACTTCTATTTCAGCAAGGATTTGCGGATCATAATATCTTGTTTCAAAATTTTCATCAGAAAAGATACTTGTATATGTGGCCTCTTCTACAGCCATAGAGCTAGCACTGCCTAAGACCAAGAAAAGAGTGGCTAAAATTAAATTGTTCATCAGTTTTTATTTTCCTCTGCCAGTCAAACCAATCTTTAGATTTATCATTAATTAACACCTGGGTTGAATCTTTTGGTGGTCTCATATTATGACTTTATCACGGGCAGGCCACTCTTTTTCCACGCCTGAATTCCACCTTCGAGGTTAATGATTTTATTTTGATACAGCCCAAGCCTTTGTATGTGCTCGCATGCTGTTTGACCTCGACCTCCCCTTAGACACTGGAATAAAAATATTTTATCCTTTGGAAGATCGAGTATCTTAAATCCATCCTCCAGCGAGCTAAGAGGAACAGATAGCGCATCAACAATATGTTCGCCTTTGAATTCATCAGCTTCGCGCACATCAATTAAAATTGCCTTATCATCCTTAATAAGAGCAAAAGCCTCTGTTGCAGTGATTGCTTGTACCATCTTTTAACATCCCTATTAACTCGATCAACTTTTATATTGATATTTATATTTTTGTTTTTTTATTCAGAGCTCTTGATAGGTTTATGGTCTTTATGACTCTCATGGCCCGAGGATGCGGCGTCAGGCTCATTCGCTTCAACTGCCCTATGATGTGCGCCATAAGCACTTGAGATTGAATCCAGCAGTAAAACAAAGCATATTTTTGTAATATCTTCATATCTCCACCCTTTTGTTACCTTCTTACAGAATACATCTGCTTGACCCTATTCTCTAATCTTAAATATACAGTATGACAATATAGCTTGGCGATGCTGTCTCAATTCTTTATAGTTATACAATCGATTAAACATTTATGGGGACAATCAGCGACATGAAAAAACCAAATCTTTTTAGAAGAGCAACTATGTTCCTTGTTTTTATTTGGAGAGCTGTCATGGATGTAAAATATAATCCATTAAAGTATGTTCCATGCCCAGTCTTACAGGGATATTTCATGTTAGTGTTATTTGCTATATGGAGCGCTTTTTTCGGACTTATTGCCTCATTTTATTTAGGTTTCATCAACTACAGTATTGTGACCAGCATCATCATACATTTGGCTGTGATAATTCCATTAATAATCACGAATGCAGTATTTATTGACGCAGAGCGTGACGGGCACAAATGGCTAATTGAATGGGAAAAAGAGCAGTCAAAATACAAATTATTTGTAAATCGCTTAAAAACAAAAAATACTGTTCTGTGGAAACCAAAGAGAACCGATACAAACTAAGTGACTACCTTGTGCCTAATATGAACACTGGGCGGGGTTCTGTCCCTTTTAGCAATCAGGTTATTTTGCAACGCTTCTTGGGCTGTAGCATCAATTATTACTTGCCTGTCTAGCGACTTTTTTTGATACCCCCCTCTTTTAAACAGGCTTTTTTGATTGTTTTCGCGGAGTATGATGTGGGAGCCAGTCGTGCTTTTTTATCGCATAAATTACGCACTTTTTTCTCTTGCTCTTTTTTGTTGGCTGACTCCCTAGTATGGCCGCTTGCTTCATGTGGGTCAGCAAAAACAGAGAGCGCTAAGCCCACAGATACAGCAAGACAGAGTGCATACAACATATTCATTCTCAACTCCATATTATTTTTTGAAATAATAGTCTTAAAATTAGATATTTTCTAGTTACGGGAATTAATGCTAAATCAAGCTTTTGATTAAATGCTAGAACCAATACTACAAGATACATACATGAAGTTAATCCAAGAGAAATTAGAGAAATGAAAAGACTGCTTACCTTGATAATACCAGTAATGCTCTCATTTCCTTCTTATGCAGAATGGATCAAGGTGGCCAAGAGTACTAGTAGCGGTAATACTATTTACGTAGATTTTGGTAAAATAAAAAAAATTGATAACTTTTTATACTACTACTCATTAACAAATTACAAAAAGCCGGTATTTGGCGATTTATCTGTAATTGTATACCATCAGGCAGACTGCAAACGATCAAGAGAAAGGGGAATTAGATGGATGTTCCATAAGCAGCAGATGGGTCAGGGGGATAGTATTACTGAAAATACTCATGACAAAGAATGGGCATATCCTTTCGCTCATACTTCTTCTACGTCAAAAGGGGCTGCGCTCAAAACAGCTTGTGAGCAAGCTGTTAACCAAAAACTATAGCTCTGCAAGAGAAGCAACCCGAAGCATACAATGGAAGACTGGAGCGCACTAAAAGAAAAGCCAGTCAGGTTCCCTGGGCCGTAAAATTTAAAGTCAAAAAAATTGATCATTATATGATTGCCTCTGTAAAGATCTAAAGTGCAGGCATAATGCATAAAATTAGCTTAAAGCTCTAGAGTGGCTTATGATTAGCTTATGGATTTTAAGCTACCCAAAATAAAAAGAAGCCTTCACTGGACCACCGTCGTAAGTGAAAAAGCCCTCCTAGCATTAATTGGTATAGCAACCTGTATAGCAGCAGCTCAGTATCTGTTTGCGATGTACGAGGCAAGAGATGTTCTCTTGTCTGATCTTTTTATGCTTTTTATATATGTTGAGATTATAGGAATGGTAGGTGCTTTTTATAGCACCAACAGAATCCCTGTTACTCTGCCGATAATTATTGCAATAACCGCTCTATGCCGACTAATTATAATGCAAAGCAAAGATATGGACGCATTAGTTTTAGTTGGAGAAGCTGGGGCTATACTAATTTTGTCAGGATCAGCTTACATTATGAGCCTAAAAGATAGAGTAAGCCTTGAAAAAAAGAAAGAGTTTAAAGAAGACAAAGATGCATCATAATAAAAAGTCTTTACAGG
>CAJIZZ010000028.1 GCA_905181945.1 uncultured Porticoccus sp.
TACCTGATACTGCTGGTAACATTTATGTCCAAAAACTTTCTAGTGATAGTCATTCAACTGATTTTTTAATCGTCATAAAAAGCCATGTTCCGCTTCATAAGCATGCTGATCATACAGAAACTATCTACGTATTAGAGGGCACAGGGGAATTTCAAGAAGGCAACAAATACCTTACGATAGGGCCAGGAGACTACTTAAGAATACCCAAAGGCACACCTCATGCCGTCAGGGTGACATCTTCCGAGCCACTCAAAGTATTATCAGTTCAAGCCCCTGAATTTTTTGGCAAAGATCGCATCGCTGTAGAAAACCCTTAAATGAATAACATAGAGATTCAAAACAAAGCCATCTACTCGCCTCTTCAAATTTTTTTCGGCTCTTTATTTTTTGGCCCACTTTCCATGTTGTATTTTCTCTGGAAAAATTTCGACATCATGAAAGAACCTGTTAAGGCTAAAAAAGTCCCCTATTACGGCTCTATTTTTATTATTATTTTAATAACATGCCTTAAGTTAACGCCCCCTGAGATCAATCAACTGGTCCCTGGGATAGTCGTTCCTTTCCTCTATGCGCTGGTTGCATTACAGATATCAACATCCTTGCAAATGAATAAAGAGGCAATCATAGCTAACCCTAACTACACACTTCAACCACCATGGAAAGTTGTAGCCTATGGCGTAATACTCTACCTGCCTTGGCTTGCCATTAGCTTCTACATGCAGAACCTGTAAGAACCTGTCATTAAAAACAAGCTGTGAGCTATAAGTTTCTCAGTCATTCATATAATATTCTGATTGATTCCCTAACAACGGAGAAAAGTATGCCCGCCTACCTAATTGGAGAAGTCATCGTTACAGATGAATCATGGATTTCTGGATATGCCAACAATGTGCATGACATTGTGCATAAGCATGGGGGGAAATATTTATCCAGAAGTTCGAATATTACACATGTAGAAGGTAAGCCCACCGAGGCATCACTGATAGCATTAGTTGAATTTCCCAGCATGGATGCGGCAAAGGCCTTCGTTGATGACCCAGACTACCAAGAATTTAGAGCTTCTCGCGTGAAAGGAAGCATCAGCACTGTTCAGATAATAGACAGCAGCGATGCTGCAGGCACAGTTCCATACCTTGTAGCAAGCTAGCTGGGCACTGTTCCGCATACTAATCTGATGACAGAGTGTAATTTTTTACTCCTATTCACTCTTTACCGACTGAATAAAAAAGAGGGCTCTCTTCATCTGATCTGCTTGACTGTAAATCAAGTATTTTTTGCGCCGAACTCAAGATGAAATCTCGAAAACTGTCTTCTATGGACACCCTCTCTTTATCAAAATCAATTTGTTCTTTTCTGCTTAGCTGCTTCCAGTTCTCTAAAATTGGAATATGTGAAGTAGCCTGAGCAAGCTGACTAAAGACCTGGTAGACGTCACTATTATCTGCAAGGTTCAACAAGGAAGATAATCTGCTTATTCTTATGGCTGCCTCTGTTAACCCCACCTGGCCTTGAACTAGCGCTGAAGCAATCACTCGAATACTATTTTGATGGCCAATCTGTCGTTTGGCCAGTTCCTCCGAAAGAGCGATGGCAGATTGTTTCTGCTGCAAGTTTTTTTTGCGCACTTCTAGGTAAAGAAAGAAAGCATACCCGCCCAGCAAAAGAAGTATCAGCGCTGCGCTCACTATTAATGCTGTGTAAAAAAATGGATTCATGGTTTCTGTCTTCGTCTATATTCAGCCAATGATCGGAAAATACTCAGCGTTAATAAAAACCTTTATATTTTCAAATCATCTTTTTGTTCTGCATCCGTCTGAAGCAACGATGCATCTTCTTGATCCAAAGCCTCTTTGCTCCATGTCTCTGGAATTTTTCGCTTACTGCGAGCTCCCAACCTCCTGATATCATCAAACCTTTTGACTAGATTCCCTCGCCCGTTAACTAAGCGATTTTTTGCCTGATCCCAGGCGTCTTGGCTTTTTCCTATATGGCGTCCAATTTCATCCAAAGAGTCTACTACCAAGGCAAGCTGATCGTAGAGTTTTCCAGCTTCTATAGCGATTCTTTCAGCGTTACGATTCTGTTTATCGTAGCGCCATACATTATAAACAGTCTTCAATACAACCAGTAAAGTGCTCGGGCTTACAAGAAGAATTCCCTTATCATAGGCATCTTTACACAAGGTGTCGTCATTCTGAAGGGCCAACATAAAAGCTCCCTCTATGGGTACGAAGATCAACACAAAATCAAGTGTGTTAACCCCTTCTAGCTGCTCGTAAGCTTTGCGGCTTAGGCCTGAAATATGATTTCTAATTGAATTGACATGTTGCTTTAAAAACAACTTTTTTTCTTTCGAATCAGAGGCTCGACAATAGCGCTCATAATCCGTTAGTGAAACTTTTGCATCGATGACCAAATCTTTCTGATCAGGCATATGAATAATCACATCTGGATTCCGACGGTGCCCCTCATCATTATAACGAGACGATTGAACCACATACTCCCGACCCTTGGTGAGACCTGAATCCTCGAGCAATCGCTCTAATACAACCTCCCCCCAATTTCCCTGAAATTTACTATCGCCTTTTAATGCACTTGCCAGCTGGACCGCATCTTCTCCCACCTGTTGTGCCTGTTTTTGCAATTCTACTACCTGTCCAATCAGTTTATTCCTATTGGCATTTTCATTATGGTAAGCCTCTTCTACCTGCTTGCGAAACCCAGTTATCTCCTCGCGTAACGGGTCAATAGAGGAACTGAGCGCAAGTTTGCTCTCCTTTGAGAACTTTTCTTGCTTGGCATCAAAAATGCGATTAGCTAAATTTTCAAATTCTTGACTTAAGCTTTCACGTGCTTGCTTTAGCAGCGCCAGTTGTTCTTCGTATCTAATCTTATCGCTCTCTAGGCGGACCTCTAGTAAAGTTTTATCAGAACTAAGTAACGCAACATCTTTTTCCCTTGATGCCAATGCATCCCGAGTCACACCTAGCTCATGAATTAAGTTTTTTACTACCAGGTCAGATGCAGCCTGCTTGTAGTGGTTGTGAATCCTGAAGGCCAACAAAGTAACTACTGCCCCAGCAACAAAGCTACCAAAAATAAATATAAGACTATATCCAGCTACGTCCATAAAATATCTTACTCCTGGCTAAGTCGGTATATTTGATATCGCTATTAGTGTCATTTATTCGAAATCTGCAAGTCATCTCAGGGCTATAAAGTTGTAGTTCGGGCATGTAAGCTGGCTTACAGAGCTATCGATAGACTGTTTTAAACTAACCATTATCAGGCTTTTGTGCTGTCTCTCATAGAGACTTTATTGTACCACTCAAGAGATCGAGCATTACCTTCTGGAATTTCTCTTTCAACCCATTTGGCAAAATCAACAGCACAGAAAGCAGTAATGTCAGCCATTGTAAACGAATCACCGGCAACAAACGTATTCTCCGTTAGGTAGCGCTCCAGCCAGGCGTAAAAATTGTTGAGCGTATTCTGCCCTCTATCTACCAGACCCTCTATGGCTCCAACAGCGTCATTTCCTGGAAGACTGCGGTATGTGAAGTTCTCATTTTTTTTGTTGTTACGAAAAGCCTCACCGATGGCGATCATCCCATCAAACTCCATCTTGCGTTGCAGGCACTCGACTGTTGCTCGTTCTAGCGGAGTTTTTCCTAGCAAAGGGGTTTCCGGATAGACCTCTTCAAGATACTTGCAAATAGCCATGACTTCATCAAATCTAGTGCCATCGTCTAGCTCTAAGACAGGAAGTAATCCACGCGGATTGATGGATAGGAACGCATCTTTAAGGTTTTCCCCGCCAATAATATCGACTTCGATTTTCTGGATGTCTAAGCCTTTTTCAGCAATAAACATACGTGCTCGTCTTGGATTGGGCGCTACAGCGCAGTCGTAAAGTATCATAGCCATTGTCCTCTTTGTAATTTAAGCCAAGTGATCCGTAGGGATGTAGTTTTCTTTTCTTACACTAACAACAAACATCCGCATATAAAACAGCCAAAGTAGCTTTTTGGTGATTTTTATCTTGGCAAATCTGAAGCTTTAGCAAAAAAGTTGACTCAATTATAAAATTTTTAAAAAGATAGGTTTTTTCTTCAATCCAGCTACTACTTTTTTGAAGTAGAATATTATGCGATTATAGAGCGCTCCTAGGATAAGAAAGTTGCCTGCCATGATGCGCCCACTTTTTGATATTCATATAATTAAAAAAGAGATTGAATCAGGATCATTAATACTAACTGCGACCAATCGCCTCGCAAAAAAAATACATGAAAGCTGGGCCCAGCATCAGATAGAACAAGGAATTATCAGCTGGACCAAACCTGAAATTTTTGCCATCGAGCACTGGATTAAAGAAACCTGGCTAGATTGCTGTGATACCGCAGTCACTGGGATTCCAAATGGAGCGATCATCTCAGAAGAAGCAGAACATCTAATCTGGGAAGGGGTCATCAGGGAGGAGCCTGGGAAGCCAGATGGTTTGATGCCTGAGAACTTTTCCGGTCTTGCGCGAGATAGCTATAATATTATGCAGAGATGGGAAATCCCCCTTGCGCGGCTCAAAGATGATTCGCCTCTTTTTCATCAATGGATTTTAAGATTCCAGTCAAAACTAAAAATATACAAATTTATTACTGAGGCTGATAGTGTCTTAGGTTTACTAGAGGCCTATAAAGCCAATATTTTGGCTCCACAAAATCGTATTATTACGCTCGGTTTTGATAGCATGCCTCCCTTATATGCAAGTCTACTGAAGGTAGCCTCAGAAAAAATCCTACGAGAACCAGCATTATCAAATAGCGTAGAGAAGAAACAAGCAAAAATAGTGCGCGCCCAGTTTTTTGATCCACATCAAGAAATAAGAGCTGCAGCTAGGTGGGCAGACCTACTACAAAAAAAGCACCCTACTCATCGAATAGGAATCATTATCCCCACTTTGACTGACTCAAAAAGGGATTTAGGGAGAATAGTTAAGGAGGAACTGGGCCCAAGTAGCCTTGATTGCCCCCAAGCTAAATCTTCATCTTCATACAATATTTCAACTAGTATTCGGTTAAACGACACACCGCTTGTTTCATCAGCATTGCTTTTACTGTCACTCAACTTTAATCAACTCCCCCTTGAGAATTTTTGCCGTCTACTTAATTCTCCTTTCTGGGGGAGAAATAGCACACTTTTGACTCGCGCGATAACAGAGAAAAAACTTAGAAATCTTGCTCAAAACCCTATATCTAACGCTGAATTTATTAACCAGCTTGAGTTCTCAGAAAAATCTAACATCAGCAGTGACGATCCCCAAAAAGAAAGTGCTTTCTGTAGAGAGGCACGTGATCTGTTCGCACGGATGTCATCTAAAAATAGTTTTTCAGACTGGATATTGTTATTTCAGGAGCAGCTAGCTATTCTTGGCTGGCCAGGACAAAGAGACCTCAATGACGCTGAATACCGACAACATCAACAGTGGCTGAATGCACTTGAGCGTTACATTTCCCTAGATCAACTCAGCTTAAAGGTTACGCTACAAGATGCGTTGCGACAATTGTCGCAGGTAACCAATAAGTCTATCTTTCAACCTGGTTCTCCAAATGCATCCATTCAGATCATAGGGTTATTGGAAAGCAATGCATTATGTTTTGATCATCTCTGGATAACCGGTATGGATAACGATAACTGGCCAGCGAACGTTACCCCATATTCTCTTCTACCATTGAGCCTTCAAAAAGAATTCATGACGCCGAAGTCACTTCCAGAGAAAGAATTAGAACTAGCCAGAAATCAACTTACCAGGCTGAAAGCGGCATCTAATGACACTGTTTGTAGTTTTAGTGAAACTGATGGATCTGACTCACGCGAGGCAAGCCATCTAATTGCTAATCTAACAGAAATCAACTATGAAGATATCAGTCATCTTTCTCTGGCTCCGTCAGCCTACAGGGAAGAGAGTCTTATAACTCTGGACAAAATATCTTGCATAAAGGGCCCAACCATCAACCTGGCTGATGAAACTATTTTAGGTGGAAGTGGAATTTTTAAACATCAGGCCTCTTGCCCATTCAATGCGTTTGCGATTCATCGCTTGGGAGCAAAAGATACACCGACCCCTGAGTTAGGTTTATCCGCTGCAGATAGAGGTTCCATTATTCATCGATGCATGGAGATTTTTTGGCAGCAGATTATCACTCATGAACAGTTAATCAGCCTAACAGAAAAGGCTCTTGTCGAGCTAGTAGCTATGAGTATCAACCAAGCACTCAAACGCTGGGAAAGAGCGCGGCCAGATATCTTTAGGCCAAAATTTACCTCTTTGGAAAAAATACGTTTATCCCGCTTACTGCTTCAATGGCTAGACATGGAAAAAGGGCGGATTCCATTCTCTGTTTTCGCTGTAGAACAAGAGATGACAGGTGATTTCCACGGTCTCCCCCTGAAACTAAAAATAGACCGCGTAGACCAGCTAAAAGATGGAAGAAAAATCATTATTGACTACAAAACAGGTGAGAGCCCTAAGGCTGACTGGGAGGGAGATCGCCTTAAAGAACCGCAGGTTCCACTGTATGCAGTTTTTTCCAAGACCCCAATAGCGGCAGCAGTTTTAGGAAAAATACACATATCAGGACAAAGCTTCATAGGACTCTCTGAAACGTCAGGCCTAACGCCAAATGTTAGCGCAACAGAAAAGGATTTGAGTGCGCACATAATACAATGGGAGGACTCACTAAAAGCACTGGCTGAAGAGTTTTTACAAGGATACGCAGCCGTAGAATACATCACAAAAAATGATCTGAGATATGAAGAATATCTTAAGCCTCTTAATCGTATAGATGATAATGACATGGAACTTTACATGGAACTATCGTCAAGTGAAAAAAACCCTGATGCAGCACAAAAAGAGGGGTTAGGATCATGAAAATACTGGATGCTAAAGTAAGAAAGGTCGCTCTAGAACCCTTTAGATCTTTCGCTATTTCAGCGCCAGCGGGATCGGGTAAAACAGAGCTATTAACTCAAAGGGTATTAAGATTACTTGCTGTCGTTAACGACCCAGAAGAAATATTGTGCATGACTTTTACAAAAAAATCTGCCCATGAAATGCAGCATCGTGTTTTTAAAAATTTAACTGATGCATCAAAAATAATCACACTCAATGAGAGCGCCGATCAACTCCAGGGGCATCAAAAAATAACTATAGAGCTTGCATTAAAAGCGTTAGCTCAAAATAAAAAAAGAGGCTGGAATTTACTCGAAAATCCGTCTCGATTACGAGTTAATACTATCGATGGGTTTTGCCGAAAACTAGCGTCACAGCTACCCATTGAAAGTAATATCGGTCAACATTCCGAGCTTCTAGACAGTCCAACCACCTTCTGTCGCAAAGTGATAGCAGAAGTCCTTCTATCGATGCTTGAGGAAAATGATGCGCTGGGGAGTGCAGTAGCGACACTTTTATCTCATCTAGATAATGATCTCAATAAACTTGAACTATTATTGACTGGGTTATTAGAAAACCGAGTTCAATTCATTGGGCAGCTGTATCAAGCTCATGACGCTAGAGACGATCTAGAAAGAAACCTAAATGAAGTACTAGAAGAAACTCTTTATGATGCTAAGCAGCTATTAGCACCCCATGAATCGGAGATTGCGTTATTGGCGGACTATGCTGCTAGCAATTCTCTAAAGGGCGGTGATATGACATGGTGTCTGGGGTTAAAAAAACTCCCAGAAGCCAATGTAGATCAATATCATCAATGGCTGGGGCTCTGCGCAATGCTCATGACAAAAGATGAAAGAGCGCCAGCATGGAGGATGCAATGCACTGCGAAACAGGGATTTCCAACAATTATAGAGGGTGTTGAAGATAAAAAAGAATCTAAAGCACAGGCACAATTAAAAAAAACTACTCTGTTAGCTCTGATTGATAAACTAAAATCTATTCCCGGTATTCTTGAAACTCTAGTTGATATACGTCACCTGCCGCCCTCTTCCTATAATGACAACCAATGGGCGGTAATTAATGCGCTTTCTTTACTACTTAAAGTTTTAAATGCTCATCTGGCCGTAGCATTTCAAAAAAACCAAGCATGCGACTACACAGAAATCACCTTAGCAGCCTTGCGCGCCCTAGGTACAGATGAGGCACCTACAGAACTTGCGCTTAAACTAGATTATTCCATCAAACATATTTTAATAGATGAATTTCAGGATACTTCTTCAGTACAGTTTAACCTCTTGGAGAGTCTAACCAGAGGATGGCAGTCTGATGATGGCAGGAGTCTATTTATTGTTGGCGATCCAATGCAATGCCTTTACAGTTGGCGTGGCGCGAATGTGGGGCAATTCATACAAATAAGAACTTCACCGATAGGCGGTATACAGCTCGAGCCTCTTGATCTAACAGTGAACTTCAGATCACAAGACACAATCGTTAAATGGGTCAATCATACCTTTGATGGCGCTTTTCCCGAAAAAGATAATATCAGCCGGGGATCCATCAGCTACAGAGCATCGACTGCGTTCCATCAAAGCCCTCAATCCACCTTAAGTCAAAACGAAAAGTCAGTAACCATCGATGCATTCGTTGACTACCCAAACCCAGAGGGGTCAGCAGCGGAAGCTGCTCATATAACATCGCTGGTTTGCCAAGCAAAGAAAAAAAGTCCCAAAGGATCTATCGCTATTCTGGTTCGTCAACGCAGAGCGCTAACAGACATTCTTGTATCATTACAGAAAGAAGGTCTTAGCTGGCAAGCCACAGAGATCGACCCTCTGAGCGGCCGTATGCCTATTATTGACCTAAAGTCTCTAACCAGGGCCTTGATTTCGCCAGCTGATCGGGTCGCTTGGTTGTCTATCTTAAGAGCCCCTTGGTGCGGACTAGACCTTAATGATCTATTCCAAGTAGCTAACTATGTAGCTCCAGAAGAAAATGGTCCGTCATCAGGAAAGAGCTATCCTCTTGTTATGGCAAATCTGTTTCGATCTTCTGAGATTTCAGGAATTTCAGAAAGCGGTCAAAAGATACTCTGCCGCATCAGCGCCGTTATGAAAAAAAACTGGGAGGAGCGCTACAGAAAACCCTTTAGAGTTTGGGTGGAGGCTGTCTGGGTTGAACTTGGCGGCATCGCTTCGCTGCGCTCAAGCGTAGAATTTAGTGATTGTCAGCAATATTTTGACCTATTGGAACGACATGAAAAATTTGGCCAGATTACCGACTGGGCAACATTTGAAAGAGCTTTAGAGAAGCTATACGCAAAGCCTAACGAACAAGCCGATATAAGCTTGCATGTCATGACCATCCATAAAGCAAAAGGTTTGGAGTTTGATACAGTAATAATTCCCGGCCTAAATAGGCAATCAAAATCTAGCGATCATCCACTGGTTCTGTGGCATGAACGGTTGAATAAAACAGGGAAAAACCGGCTTATTATTGCTCCGCTCAAGAAAACTGGCCAAGACCATGACCCTCTGTTTGATCACCTTAGAAAAGAAAAGGTATTGCGAGAAAAGCTGGAAACAACCAGAGTAATTTATGTTGGGGTCACCCGAGCTGTCAAACAACTACATTTAACATATGCCATCAATTCTGATAAAAAAAATCCGAAAGAGTACAATGATCCGATAGCTAGTAGTCTGCTAAAGGCTCTTATTGGGAGCAATAGAGACAAAGACTGCTTTAAGGTCGATCCATCGGTCTCTTTCAAAGAACATCGCTATCAACCCATAGATGAACACAGCAGTGATGTCAGCCCCGCTGTCGTTTTAGGATCCATAAATAGACTTCCTGTTGACTGGATTCCACCATCCACTTTCAATAAAAATAACATCGATCTAATAAATCTAGATAAAAAAATACTGGAGTCCATATCATTAACTAATGTGGTTGCTCGCCATACCGGTACTATTTTGCATCGCACATTACGACAGCTTGTATTAGATGGCATTGATAAATGGGATGACAAGAGAATTCAAGATCAACGGCCATTCTGGCAATCACAACTACAGCAACTTGGGGTTATCAACTACGATCAACCCCTAATCCTACTTGAACGCGCTATTAATGGCTGCCTCAAAGACAAAAAAAATCATTGGATTTTTGAATCCAGTCACCAAGAAAGCAGACATGAGTATGCTATCGGATATCAAGGGTTAAAAAATGGTGCATCTCACACTTCTATTATAGATCGCTGCTTCATCATGGAGGGTATTCAGTGGATTATTGATTACAAATCAACCGAACCAATGAAAGGAGAACCGCAAGATATTTTTTTACAACGCGAAGTTGCCCAGTACAAAGATCAACTCAAACACTACCAGTACCTTCTCAAGAAAATGAATAATTTGCCCACAAAAATAAGCCTTTATTTTCCATTAATACAATGCCTGGAAACTATCCAGTCATAATTTTGTATCGAGTGACGACTAATATTTAGCTGATGGCAATCAAAAATATGGTATAAATCTCTATAAATCATAGTCTTCAAGGATTTTTTGGAGTCTTTTCTATGCCCTATGTGTTAAATTTTCATGTAGAATGGTGACATTAGAAATGAAATATTAGTCGGTGCATAAAACAAATGATACAAGCTGTTGAAAACATCAATATTGAATCACAGGAAATATTGATAACGCCTAAGGCTCTAAAAGAAAAAATACAAATTAGTGGTGTTGCACGAAAAACAATAACTGATGGCCGAAATGCTATCGAAAATATTCTTGATCGAAAAGATCACAGAGTATTCGTTGTTGTTGGTCCCTGCTCTATCCATGATGTTGATGCCGCTATAGATTATGCCAAAAAACTAAAAATTCTAGCTGAAGAAGTTAGCGACACTCTATGCTTGGTGATGAGGGTCTATTTTGAAAAACCTCGGACCACCACGGGATGGAAAGGGCTTATCAACGACCCCCATTTAAATGACTCATTTAAGATTACTGAAGGGCTTCATATAGGAAGGCGGCTGCTGCTGGATATAGCTGAAATAGGACTGCCGACAGCCACCGAGGCTCTCGACCCCATTTCTCCTCAATATATGCATGATTTAATCGCATGGTCTGCTGTTGGTGCCAGAACTACAGAATCTCAAACTCATCGCGAAATGGCCTCAGGCCTCTCCTCAACAGTAGGATTTAAGAATGGTACTGATGGCAGCTTATCCGTTGCGATCAATGCACTGAAATCTGTTGCTAGCCCGCATCGCTTTTTAGGCATCAATTCTGAAGGCAATGTATCTGTTGTAACAACAGCAGGAAATCCATACTCTCACGTAGTACTTCGTGGTGGTGATGGAAAGCCTAATTACGACTCAGTCAGTGTTTCTCTTGCTGAGCAACAGCTGCAATCCTCAAGAATATCAGCAAACATTATGGTTGACTGTAGTCATGCTAATTCAAATAAAAATCATGAGCTGCAACCCTTAGTGGTGGAAAATGTCACCAATCAAATCCTAGAAGGAAATAAATCGATTATAGGGATGATGATTGAAAGCAACATTAATGCTGGAAATCAGAGCCTGCCGGCTGATACCAAGGACCTTAAGTATGGTATATCTATAACCGATGCCTGTATTGATTGGGCAACCACTGAAATCACAATACGAACAATGCGTGATAAATTAAAAGATGTACTGAGGGATAGAGAGAACAGCTAGCTGTGTGTATCGCGAGATAACCCGCTAAGGTTACATATATGCTTTGCTTCGGTCGGTATGGTCTGTCACATCCTTGATGCCTTTAAGTTCAGGGATCTTGTCCATCATGGTTTTCTCTACGCCTTCTTTTAAGGTGACATCGGCCGATCCGCAGCCCTGACAACCACCGCCAAATTTAAGAATAGCAATATCGTCCACTACTTCCTCTAAGCTAATATTTCCACCATGGGCAGCCAGCCCGGGATTAACATCATTATGCAGAACATAATTAATTTTATCTTCGATTGGACTATCATCGTCGATGTTAGGCATCCGAGAGTTTGGAGCTCTTATTGTTAGCTGGCCGCCAAACTTATCATCAGAGTAATCTACCGTGGCCTCCTCTAAAAATCGCAGACTTGCCTGTCCAAAATAAGCCTTGAAGCCAGTAAATTCCATGATAGTATCATCTTCTTTCTCTTCACCAGGACGACAATAGGCAATACAAGTTTCAGCTTTAGGTGTTCCCGGGTCAGAAACAAACATACGGATTCCAATACCACTTGTATCTTGCTTAACAAGTAGCTCGGCAAGATACTTCTGCGCGGATTCTGTGATGGTGATATTTAACATTTTTGTGCCTAAAATTATTTATTTACCTAAAGTTTTATCTAATCAAGCTGGTTGCTTTACTTTAACATTCTTACCTTATATCGACAATCAACTCAACTGGGGCAAGATGCTATTTTATGTGTACATAAGGGCAATGCAAAGAATATTAATTGATTCCAAAATTTAAGATGCCCAAAGTCTATTCCTGTTAAACTATACTCTCATTTCTTGATATGGAAGGTTCTATAAAAATATTTAATCTCCACAGATCAAAAGATATAAGATGCAGTCTAACAAAATCTATATCAAAATATTTTGATATAGATTAAGTAACATGATAAAATCCTTACCTATTAAGCAATACTATTACAGCAAAAGAGCTATTAGAATTCTTTCACAATCCTAATGCTTCTGCTGAAAAAAATAGTATAAAAAAATTATGGACCAAAAATTGAACAATCGCGATATTCGTATAAAAAAATTATACCAAGAATCACTCCATCGAATCTTAATTCTTGATGGTGCTATGGGTACGATGATTCAAAGGCATAAGCTTAATGAATCCGACTATAAGGGTGAGCGCTTCAAGTCTTTTAATCAAGCGGTGGCGGGCAACAATGACCTTCTCTCTTTAACTCAACCGGATATCATTCAAAATATACATTTGGCCTACCTAAAAGCTGGTGCCGATATTATTGAAACCAACACATTCAATTCTACTTCAGTCTCTCTTGCTGATTACAGCATGGAATCATTGGTATATGAGCTAAACAAAACTGGCGCCGAGCTTGCACGAGCGGCCTGTGATCAAATTGCTACACCAGAAAAACCTAGATGGGTTGCTGGGGTCTTAGGTCCAACCAGTCGAACATTATCTATATCTCCTGATGTTAATGATCCCGCTGCACGCAATACTAGTTTTGATGAGCTGGTAGAAACGTATATCGAAGCAACCGAAGGGCTTATTGCTGGCGGCAGCGATATTATATTAATAGAAACAATCTTTGACACTTTAAATGCGAAGGCAGCAATTTTTGCAGTAAAGCTAGCCTTCGAAAAACTGGGTTTCGATTTACCAATCATGTTATCAGGGACTATTACAGACGCTAGCGGAAGAACGCTCTCAGGGCAAACACCTGAAGCTTTTTGGAATTCAGTTGCTCACGCAAAACCTTTCTCTATTGGCTTTAACTGCGCGCTGGGAGCAAAAGAGCTTAGACCTCATATAGAGGAACTGTCTCGACTTTGCGACACCCTTGTTAGCGCACATCCTAATGCTGGATTGCCAAATGAATTTGGTGAATATGATCAAACTCCACAAGAAATGACAGCAATTGTTGCTGAATTTGCTGAATCTGGATTAGTTAACATTATTGGTGGTTGCTGTGGAACAACACCAGAGCATATTAAGGATATCGCGGATAGCGTCAAACAGTTTAAGTCTCGCCTGATACCCAAGATAAAGCCCGCCTGCCGCCTATCTGGACTAGAAGCTTATACTATTTATGAAGACTCCTTGTTTGTAAACGTAGGGGAACGCTGCAATGTTACAGGCTCCGCTCGTTTCAAAAAATTAATATTAGATGGGGAGTATGAAGAAGCTTTAGCTGTAGCGCGTCAACAAGTAGAAGATGGTGCCCAAATCATCGATATCAATATGGATGAAGGCATGCTCGATGCGCATCATGCTATGACTACTTTTCTTAAGTTAATTGCTTCTGAGCCAGACATATCAAAAGTTCCATTGATGATCGACTCTTCTAAATGGGACGTCATCGAGGCAGGCCTAAAGTGGGTTCAAGGAAAATGTATTGTAAACTCTATTAGCCTAAAGGAAGGCGAAGAGCCTTTTGTAAGGCAAGCAAAATTGTGTAAAAAATATGGGGCAGCTGTTGTAATTATGGCTTTTGACACCAAAGGTCAGGCTGACAGCCTAGAACGTAGAAAAGAAATATGCCAGCGCAGCTATAACATCTTGGTAAATGAAGTTGGGTTTAATGCGGAAGATATAATCTTCGATCCAAATGTATTCGCAGTTGCAACAGGTATAGAGGAGCATAACAACTATGCAGTCGATTTTATTGAAAGTACTAGATGGATTAAACAGAACCTGCCTCTCGCTCTGATATCTGGGGGGATTAGCAATGTTTCATTCTCATTCCGTGGAAATAATCCAGTAAGGGAAGCCATTCATTCAGTATTTCTCCTCTATGCCATTCGTGCTGGTTTAAGCATGGGTATTGTTAATGCGGGACAGTTAACAGTTTATAGTGAGATCCCTGAAGAGCTCTGCAAAAAAGTAGATGAAGTCATTCTAAACCTTTCACCTGAAAGCACAGAGAATCTCGTCGCTATAGCTCAAAATTATCATGTCGATGGGCCTAATAAAGAAAATAAATCAGATATAGAATGGCGCTCATGGCCAATTGAAAAACGCTTAGAACACGCCTTAGTTAAAGGAATAACTACTTATATCATCGAAGATACCGAAGAGTGCCGCATTAAGTCAGAACGACCCCTCCATGTGATTGAGGGTCCCCTAATGGATGGAATGAATGTAGTGGGCGATTTATTTGGGGAGGGAAAAATGTTTCTCCCGCAAGTGGTCAAATCTGCTCGAGTAATGAAACAATCGGTTGCTCACCTTCAACCCTTTATTGAAAGCGAAAAAGGGGGGAAGGCAAAAAATAATGGGAAAATATTGATGGCCACAGTAAAAGGTGACGTCCACGATATTGGTAAAAATATCGTTGGAGTAGTCCTTGGCTGCAATAATTATGAGGTGATTGATCTGGGTGTCATGGTTTCAGCTGAAAAAATTATAGAGACTGCCATACAAGAGAACGTAGATATTATTGGCCTATCTGGGCTTATCACGCCCTCTCTGGATGAAATGGTTCATATAGCCAGCGAGCTTGAGCGTCAAAACTTAAATTTTCCGCTTCTCATTGGTGGAGCAACTACGTCAAAAGCGCACACAGCGGTTAAAATTGATCCTAACTATCATCGAAATCAAACAATTTATGTTCCTGATGCCTCTAGGGCTGTCGGGGTGGCCAGCAAGCTTCTCAACAAAGAGGAGCGAGACAACTATGTTACTCAAATCCAAACAGATTACGAGCAAGTTCGCGCTAGGATGATCAATCGAAAACCAAGAAATGCCGCTCTTACTTATGTCGAAGCTAAAGAGGCTGGTCCCGTAATGGATTGGCAGCAGTACACCCCGCCGATACCTCGCGTTCTGGGGGTTCAAGTGTTAGACAATTATCCACTTGAGTTATTGCTAGATTCTATCGACTGGACTCCCTTTTTTGTTACATGGGATCTTGCAGGAAAGTACCCCAAGATACTTAGTGACACAGTAGTAGGAAAAGTCGCGACTGAGTTATTTAATGATGCGCAAGTGATGCTAAAAGAGCTCATCGAAAAAGGGCAGCTAACGGCTACCGCAGTATTTGGGTTATGGCCGGCCAATACAGTCAATCAAGATGATATTCAAGTTTATGCAGATGAGTCTCGTTCTGAAATAGAGATTACAATACATAATATTAGACAGCAAACATCAAAAAATAGCAGCTCTGCAGAAATGCTTTCTTTGGGAGACTTTATAGCACCAAAAGATTCCAACAAAAATGACTACATAGGAGCATTTGCCGTCACAACCGGCACGGGCGTTGAGGAGCTGTCCGCTGAGTATGAGGCAAAAGGTGATGACTACAATAGTATCATGATCAAAGCTTTAGCTGATCGCCTTGCGGAAGCTTTTACTGAGCATTTACATATGAGGGTTAGGAAAGAGTTCTGGGGATACGCCGCGGATGAAACTCTAGACAATGAATCGCTAATTAAAGAAAAATACCAAGGTATCAGGCCAGCACCCGGGTATCCATCCTGCCCTGACCATACAGAAAAAGAACAACTATTTAAGCTATTAAACGTGACCAATAATGCAGGGATAAAGCTTACTGAAAATTTTGCTATGAGCCCAGCAGCATCAGTTAGCGGCTGGTACTTTTCTCATCCTGAGTCAAAGTACTTTAATGTCGGAAAGATAAATCAGGATCAGCTGGAAAGTCTGGCAGCACGAAAAGGAGCCTCATTGGAGACTATGCAAAGATGGTTAAGGCCAAACTTACAGGACATATAGGAGGAGTGATGTTAAAAAAAGACCCCACTCTCGATCAAGCTGATAAAAAACCAAACTTCTGGGCAATTGTAGCCAGTACTTTAGCTGCATTTATTGGAGTGCAAAGCAATAAAAATAGAATTAGGGACTTTAAGTACGGGAACATATACAGCTTTATCGTATCAGGTCTTATATTTACTGTGATTTTTATTTTTTGTATTACACTGGCTGTTAAATGGGTACTAAACAGTTCGGGTGCCTAGCAACTTCAATTAATCAATGTAGAAAATGAGCGCCAAAAATGGCAAAAATTACCATTTTTTATATCAGCCATACGCTATAATAATTATTCTTATTGATTGCTCAACCAAAAAACAAATCCGACTATAATAATAAACGCTACAGCAACCGCTGCCACAGCATCGACCACGCTATCATCTTTTTTATCAATCTGATTAGTAACAACTTCTTCTGGCATACCATCGACCTCGCATCTGCCCAAACTTTACATTAAATGTTCTATTAATCGGTAATTGTATCAGCATCGTTTTGTGTTGTCGTCTCTCTTGAACCTCCATAATGATTTCAGTACAGCTAAGTTTCGATAGCACTAAAAGTCTGATTATCCTCTTTAAAGTTCACCCAATTCTATTATTCTGCCCGTCAATAATAGATAATAAAGCATTCTTAAACTTCTACTACTACCTCTGTTAACTATTTTATGTACATATACAACGAACAAGATCAAAAAATTATCGAGCAACGCGTCGCTCAATTTCAAGGTCAAACTGACCGTTATTTGGCCGGAAAGCTTACAAATGAAGAATTTCTTCCTTTGCGCCTGCAAAATGGGTTGTATATTCAACGTCTAGCGCCAATGTTACGTATTGCAGTACCCTATGGCCTACTTAGTTCAGCACAAGTGCGAAAACTAGCTCACATTACTCGAGCATATGACAAAGGTTATTGTCATATCACCACCCGCCAAAATATCCAACTAAATTGGCCCCAGCTTGAAGATGTGCCAAAAATATTAGGGGAACTTGCTGAAGTTCAAATGCATGCAGTGCAGACAAGTGGTAATTGTATACGAAATACAACCTCTGATCAGTTTGCTGGTGTATCGCAAGATGAGCTAGAAGACCCTCGCCCATGGTGTGAAATAATCAGACAATGGTCTACCTTTCACCCAGAATTTGCATTCCTTCCGCGTAAATTTAAAATTGCCGTCTGTGGCACTGAGGGTGATCGTGCCGCCATACAAGTGCACGATATTGGCATTCAAATTGTTAAAAACAGCGCCGATGAAATCGGTTTTCAGGTGCTTGCAGGGGGCGGTTTAGGTCGCACGCCTGTTATTGGTTCAGTGATTCGCGAATTTTTGCCCCAAAAAGATCTGCTTACCTACCTTGATGCCATACTAAGAGTCTACAATCGCCACGGAAACAGAGATAATAAATACAAAGCTAGAATTAAAATTCTGGTAAGAGCCTGGACAGCTGAAGTCTTTGCGCAAGAAGTGGAAGATGAATGGGAATACACCAAAGATACTCTTGGCAGATTAACCCAGGAGGAGATAGATAGAGTGAAGGGATTTTTTACTCAGCCACCCTATGAATCACTTGATAACAAGATCTCAGACGAAGAATTAGCTATATTGGCAGAAAATAACATCGCATTTGGTAAATGGCTACAACGAAATACCAGAAGCCATAAAATTCCAGGGTATACCTCAGTAACACTATCACTAAAGCCTACCGGGGTTGCGCCTGGAGATGTAACTGACTCGCAGCTGGAAGTCATTGCAGATTTAGCTGACGCTTACTCGTTTGGCGAAATCAGAGCGACTCATAACCAGAATCTAGTCTTAGCTGACGTCAAAAAGTCTGATCTATTTAAGTTATGGGAAAAAGCAAAAGTTAGTGGTTTTGCTACCCCAAATATTGGCACCCTGACAGATATGATCTGTTGTCCTGGTGGTGATTTTTGCTCTCTAGCTAATGCAAAATCAATACCTATAGCAGAAGCAATCCAGCGAAAATTTGATGACATTGATTATATTTATGATTTAGGTGACCTTTCTTTGAATATCTCAGGCTGTATGAATGCATGCGGGCACCATCATGTGGGAAATATTGGGATACTTGGGGTAGACAAAAAAGGTGCCGAGTTTTATCAAATCCAGCTCGGTGGAAATGCTGGTAGTGACACGTCTCTAGGTGGTGTCCTGGGGCCATCATTTGGCGAAAGCGAGGTCCCTGAAGTAGTAGAAAAAATTCTTACTATTTATATTGAGCAGCGCAAAGGTGATGAGTTATTCCTTGACACATATCGCCGCATAGGGGTCACCCCGTTTAAAGAAAGTGTCTACCCCAAAGACAAAAAAATATCAAATATGCATAAAGATCAAGGGCTTAAACATGCCTAAAATTATTAAAGATACGCAGATAGTCGATGACTCTTGGATTATCATAGAGAAAGACTTTAGCGGTCCGTTACCCTTAGGGAAGCTCTTGCTGCCAATGCAATACTGGTTAGACAACAGAGAAAGCCTCAATCTTATGATTGCCGGGCTATGGATTGATAGCGATGAAGCAGTTGAGCTAGTTGGGCATGAAGCTAACCTCTTTCCGTTAATTGCAGTTAATTTTCCAGCCTTTACTGATGGTAGAGGATTTTCTATAGGCAGGCTCCTCAGGGAGCGATACAGCTTTAATGGCCAACTACGGGCTATTGGAAACCCCATCCAAGACCAACTTTTTTATCTTAAGCGGTGCGGATTTACATCCTTCGATCTTAAAGAAGGTGCTGATTTAGAATCAGCACTCTCATCATTTAATGATTTTGACGAAAGCTACCAAGGCGCAATTGTGCCCCCCGAACCACTGTTTCTTCTAAATTCCTCAAAAAATAATTAACGCATCAAAGAATTTTCATATGTAATTGCGTTACAAGGGACACTGACATGAACGAAGCTGTATTCCAGTCGTTCTTTTTTATTTTTACCGGCTCAGCGATAGTTGCGACCATCGCCATCTATGGTCGGCAGCCACTTCTTGTTGGCTATATTGCGCTTGGAGTACTAATTGGTCCATTTGGTTTCGGCTGGGTCCCAGATATAAACCTCCTATCCGAAATTTCAGAAATTGGTATTATTTTTCTCTTGTTTCTTCTTGGGCTAGACCTTCAGCCTCAAGCTTTAGTGTCGGCCCTGAAAAAAGTTACTGTTGTAACATTCATCAGCTCATTTATATTTTCTCTGATAGGCTATTTTATTGCACATCTGTTTCATTACAGCCCCACTGAATGTCTTGTTATTGGGGCAGCTATGATGTTTTCGAGCACTCTTATCTGCATCAAGTTACTGCCGACTACCGTTTTGCATCATCGCCATGTTGGCGAAATGATAATTGGATTGCTATTAATGCAGGACTTTTTGGCGATCTTCGTTTTACTTATTCTGCTGAGTAGTGCAAGCGGGCAGATTGACATAACCCAAATTGGGTTAACCTTACTAACACTACCATTGCTAGTTCTCTTCGCATGGGGTTTTGTAAAGCTAGTCTTATTGAAGCTTATTGCTAAATTTGACCAAATGGGTGAGTACATTTTTCTTTTGTCTATTGGCTGGTGCATGGGACTATCAGAAATTGCAGAGGTTTTAGGGCTATCAAGAGAGATTGGCGCATTTATAGCTGGAATAACCATTGCTTCCAGCCCCATTTCTCAACATATTGCCTTAAAGTTAAAACCGCTTCGTGATTTTTTTCTGATCATGTTTTTCTTTTCCGTAGGCGCCGGCTTTAACCTTAGTTTGCTGCCAGAAGTTGCTTTAGCCGCAGCAGTGCTGGCTGTTGCAATGCTTACAGCAAAGCCCGTCATCTTTAGATTTTTACTGGAAAAGCAAAGTGAAAAAAAAGATCTCGCTTGGGATATAGGTTTCCGTTTGGGGCAAATTAGCGAATTTTCTCTTCTCATTGCATATGTAGCTTATAAGGCTGCTGTAATTGGAGAGCTGGCATCGCATCTCATACAAGCAACAGCGATTTTTACATTTTTAATCTCCAGCTATATCGTTATATATAATTTTCCCAGCCCAATTGCTACAAACAGCAAGCTTAGAAGAGATTAATTGTGGGCACCCGGCAACTTTACCAACTCTCTTCTAAAGGAAAATGGTAGTAGTTTCTTGGTGTCAAAACTGGCTTTTAAGTGGCAGCAAACTACAATCATCATTCATAATGTTGAGCATCGCAGGTTAACATAAGCAATTAAATATTTATGAACATCAAAATACTACTAGATCAACATTTTAAATCAGCAATGCTGAAGGCGGGGATACCTAGAAAATGCTCTCCTAGTATTTCTGTTAGCGCAAGATCTGAATTTGGCGACTTTCAAGCAAATGGAGCAATGGCTGCAGCTAAAATCATAGGCGCCAACCCTCGCGAACTAGCATTGCAGATTCTAGACAACCTTGATCCAAGCGAAATCATCGAAAAAGTAGAAATTGCTGGACCTGGTTTTATAAATATCCATTTGTCTGCAGATTTTTTAAGCCAACAAATAACATCACTTGGTTCTGACGAATCCTTAGGTATTAGCAAACCAGCGCCTCAAAAAATAGTTATAGACTATTCTTCGCCCAATCTTGCCAAAGAAATGCATGCCGGACATCTCCGTAGCACAATCATTGGTGATGCTGTGGCTCGCACTTTAGATTATCTAGGCCATAGTGTTATTAGACAAAACCATATGGGCGATTGGGGCACGCAGTTTGGCATGCTAATTGCGGAGTTAGAAGAGCAACTAAGCGAAGGAGAGCAAGCTCAGCTAGCTTTAGGTGATCTTGAAGTTTTTTACCAGCATTCAAAAAAACATTTCGACGAAGATAAAATTTTTGCTGATAAAGCAAGAGCTTACGTCGTAAAGCTACAATCAGGCGACAAAGACTGTCGAAAGCTCTGGCAAAAATTTATCAATATATCAATAGCTCATAGCGAAGCTATTTACCGCGATCTGAATGTAACGCTAAAATCTAACGATATCAGACCTGAAAGTTCCTATAATGACGATCTTGACAACATACTGAATGACCTAAAACATAAAAATCTTGCGGTCGAAGATCAAGGTGCGCAGGTAGTTTTTCTAGATGAGCTGGCTGATAAAAACGGTAATCCAAGTCCTGTCATTATTCAAAAATCAGGTGGCGGCTATCTATATGCCACGACTGATTTGGCCTCACTACGCTATCGTAGTGACATTTTGCAGGCCGATAGGGTTTTATATTTTATAGATGCACGCCAATCATTGCATATGAAACAAGTGTTCGTTTTAGCAAAAAAAGCTGGCTTTGTTGCCGAGAATGTTTCTCTGGAGCATCATGCCTTTGGAACCATGATGGGTAAGGATGGGAAGCCATTTAAAACTCGCAGCGGGGGCACGATTAAATTAACCAGTGTACTTAAGGAGGCCATTGAAAGAGCCGCCATTTTGGTAGCAGAAAAAAATCCAAATTTACCTGAAAACGAAGTAAGCAGTATTGCCAGAAAAGTGGGTATAGGGGCAGTGAAATATGCAGACCTAAGCAAGACTAGAACCAATGATTATATTTTTGACTGGGACTCCATGCTTAGCTTTGAAGGGAACACCGCACCCTACCTTCAATACGCCTATACCAGAATTTATAGTATCTTTCAGAAAGCTGGCATCAAAAAAAACGATATCACTGGAAGTGTCAATATAGTCGCCGAGCAGGAAAAGAATCTAGCTCTAAAGCTTCTTTGTTTCGGTGAAATCTTAGATCAAGTGGCCGACCAAGGATTCCCTCATATTCTATGCAGTTATCTTTATGAAATAGCTAGTTTATATATGGTCTTTTACGAGCACTGCCCAATACTTAAAGAGAATGTTGAACTACAAACAAAAAATAGTCGTTTAATTCTATCTAAGATAGCATCACTTACGTTAGCGAAAGGTCTTGATCTGCTTGGTATAGAGGTTATGGAGAAAATGTAGCAGCACAAGACGATCTTTATTTTTTCTTTTTAACGTAGCTCATTAATCTTCTTTTTTTCGATACCTGTCTAGCTGTCAACTTATTTTTTTTGCCTTCGTAAGGATTTTCACCGGATCGGTATTCAATTTTAATTGGCGTCCCGTGTAACTGAAGAGCCTTGCAGAAAGTTTTCTCTAGATAGCGACTGTAATGTTTTGGGATTTCTTCTACTTGGTTTCCATGAATCACTATGATTGGTGGATTTTTACCACCAGCATGAGCATAACGCAGCTTAATGCGTCGGCCCCTAATCAGCGGTGGCTGATGATGGGTCACGGCATCCTGCAGAATCAAGGTCAATCTGTTGGTGCTTAACTTATCTGTTGCCGAAGCATAGGCGTTCTCTATCGATTGATACAAATGTCCTACGCCGGTCCCATGAAGAGCAGAAATAAAATGTAAGTCAGCAAACCCTACAAAATGCAACCGACGCTCTAGCTCAGACTTAATGCGTTCTTTGTCATAGAGGTCCAAGCCATCCCACTTGTTTACCGCTAAAACTAAGGCTCGACCTGAATCAACTATTGTGCCCATTAAGTGCATGTCTTGATCTACTAATCCTTCACGAGCATCAATAAGCAACACGACAACATTAGCGTCGTCTATAGATTGCAGGGTTTTGACAATTGAGAATTTTTCTACCGTAAGAGAGATATTCTTACGCCGTCGAATTCCAGCAGTATCAATTAGAGTGTACTTTTTGTCTTCTCTTTCATACTCGATATAAATACTGTCTCGAGTCGTGCCAGGCTCGTCAAAAACCACCACTCGATCTTCGCCCAAAATTCTATTTACGAGGGTGGATTTTCCAACATTAGGTCTACCTACAATAGCAATTTTGATCCCACGTTCTTTGCTATTAGGGCTATCTGCTGAATCAATCTCAGGAAACGGCTCCAAAACATCACCCATTAGCGACCTAACACCGCGCCCATGAGTTGCCGTCGTAGGGTAAACGTTCCTTAAGCCTAGCTCAAAAAATTCTGCAATAGCAACATCTGGGTTAACGCCATCTATTTTATTGGCAACCAAATAAACTATACGTTCCTGTTCTCTCAAATACTTAGCTAGCTGCAAATCTACAGGGGTAAGGCCAGCCTTGCTGTCCACAATAAAGAGCACGGCATCAGCTTCTTTTATAGCCTGCATGGATTGCTCTGCCATAGCAGAATCAATACCTTCCTCCGTTCCAGTGATACCGCCCGTATCTATCAGCATAAATCTTCTTCCCAGCATCTCTCCTTCACCATACTTGCGGTCACGAGTCAGGCCAGGATAGTTAGCCACTAGAGCATCTCGGGTCTTCGTCAGCCGATTGAATAGCGTTGATTTTCCTACATTTGGACGGCCTACCAAGGCAAATACCGGGATCATTTATTTAGCTCAATATATTAATTTACTATAGTCAGCAATAAAAAATGCCGCCTACTAAGAATAGAGGCGGCATTCTACACGAAAAAAACAACGATTATATTATTTCAGCTTATACGCACTAACAGCACCATCGTTGTCTAACACATAAAGAATGTCTTCATTTTCAATCATAGGGGCACTTATCCCACGCCTATCCACTCTAGCTCGACCCAAAAAATCTCCCTCTTCTTGAGACAGGACATGTATGTATCCTTCATAATCTGCAACCAACAAATATCCACCAATAATCAAAGGAGGGCCTAGATCCCTGTACTTCAAAGAAGCATTAACCCAAGAAATAGCCCCGCTGGCTTCATCCATTGCAACGATCTTGTCGCTTGTTTTAACGATATAAATATGACCTTCGCCATAAGCAGGGCTAAGAACACTACTAGTATCTTGATACCACAAGGCCCCTCCAGTCTTGTCGATAGCCGCAATCCTGCCTTGATGACTTGCAGCATATACAGTATCTCCAATCAACAAAGGATCTCCGTCAATATCTACCATTTTATCTAACTCTGAACGACCCTTAGGTATCCCAATGCGGTGTTCCCATATAGTGTCTCCTGTAGCTGCAGCGAAAACATAGAGTTTACCTGTAGAGAAGCCAGCAATAACAATATTTCCCTTCACTACAGGGGTGCTTGTTCCCCGAAGCGTTAATATTGGAACCTCAACTTCATGTTGCCACCGTATCTCACCATTCTGAGCATCAAGACCATAAATACGCCCATCTTGCGATTGAGCAACAACAATATCTCCATTACCTGAGGGCGCAGAAAGGATTTCGCTAGATGTTTTCACTTGCCAGATTACAGCCCCATTGTCAGCATTAAGTGCAATAATATCGCCATCCTCGCTGCCAACAAAAACTTGCTCGCCACCAATGCCAACACCTCCGCCTAAAGGAAGGTCTAGATCTACCTTCCATATTGTTTTACCGGAAATGGCATCAAGAGAAACCACAAGACCGTTTTTATCAGCAACGTAGATTTTATCTTCTGAGAAAACAGGTCTTAGGCCGAATCCAACCGCATCATAGCTTCCAACTACACTCGAAGACCATAATTTCACCAGGCTTACTTTTTGATCCACATCAAACAACTTAGTGGGCTTTGATTTCTGTATTGCTGCCTCTTCTTCTGGATGGTCATACCCAGGGACCAACTCCTCAATAGCCTGCCATTGTTCTTGTGCGGTAGACCACAGACCACAGCCCGTCAACATAACCATAATAATGGCAAGCAATCCTATCTTTATCAATTCTCTTCTCCAGAGGAATTTTTATCTATATTAGATGTGGCAGGGGTTACCTGATTGAGTTTTAGCTTAAGAATCTGAACATGAGAGCTGTCATGCTCCAAAGACTGATCCAAAGACTGCAAATAAAACTTATATGCAGAAACTTCATCTTTTTTCATTAGATGGAAGTCACCCTGGGCCTCGGAATAAGCAGAAGCCATGGTGCCGGCATCAGTATCGTCTATCATAGCCAATGCAAGATCTATATTTCCCCGCGAAGCCTCAATTCTTGCTAGACGAAGCTTTATAACAAGTTCTAGCCCTTCATCCGCATCATTTAATGCCCACTTCAGCTCCCTGGCTGCTTCATCTAAATCATTTTTTTCAACAAAAATTTTCGCCATAAGAAGCGCAGCATAACGTGCGTATTGACTACCACTAAAAGAATCTTTCAGCTGGGAGGCCAGCCCTTCGGCTAACTTATACTCAGTATCATTTAGTGTTTGATCGGGGGAAACCAGTGCAACTTCCATCATTTGCTGATATAACACTGATGCCTCTTCTGCTTGGCTCTGCTGTCTCTCTTTATAAAAAACTGAGCCAAAATAGCCCCCTACCGAAAGAGTAACAACAGTAATGGCAACAACTCCATACTCCCGCCACCATTTCTTTAAATTCTCCAACTGTTCTTCATCACTAAGATGCTCTGCCACACTTATTCCCCATTAGTTAATTTTAATATTCAACAGCTCAATCAATTCGTCCACAGAAACTGACATCTGAGGCCTGTCCTCACGAAGAAATTTAACAGTTAAATTGCCTTCAGCCACCTCATCTTCACCAACAATTAAAGCCACTATGGCTCCACTTTTGTCAGCTTTTTTCATTTGATTTTTAAGACTGCCGCCACCACAATGATTCTGCAACCTTAAGGCTGGGCAGGATCTTCTGATCATCTGCCCTAACTCAAGTACTTTTATTCCTACGTCACCAACAGGGATAAGATACGCATCTACCTGTCGCGCGATACTATCAGGCAACGTGGCTGCTACGTCAAGAAGCAAAGCCAACCGCTCCACCCCCATAGCCAGACCTATTGCTGGGGTGCTCTTGCCCCCTAGCTGCTCAACCAGCCCATCATACCGGCCCCCTGCACAAATTGTGCCCTGTGAGCCTAATAGGCTAGTAACCCATTCGAAAACTGTCTTGCCGTAGTAATCCAACCCCCTAACTAATCTCTTGTTGATTACATATGACACGCCGAGTGTATCAAGAATTAAGCAAAGTTTTTCAAAATGTTGTAGGGATGCATCATCCAAAAAGTCATGTAAATCTGGCGCTTTATTCAACAATAATTGTATTTCTGGATTCTTACTATCAAGTATACGCATTGGATTTGTATGCAACCGACGTTGACTATCTTCATCTAGCTGATCTTTCTTTTCCTCCAAATAAGAGACTAGCGCTTCACGATAAGCATCCCTTGACTGGGCAGTTCCCAGCGAGTTCAATTGAAGCGTAACTGCATCTGCTAGGCCTAGTATTTGCCATAACTGCGAGATCATTAAAATAAGCTCTGCATCTATATCAGGACCGTCAAGGCCAAAAACTTCCACCCCTATCTGTTGGAATTGTCGTAAGCGCCCTTTTTGTGGTCTCTCATGGCGAAACATTGGTCCTTGATACCATAAGCGCTGCACTTGATTGAAGATAAGGCCATGCTCTTCGCAAGCCCTAACACAACCAGCTGTACCTTCTGGACGCAATGAGAGGCTATCGCCGTTGCGGTCATCAAAAGAGTACATTTCTTTCTCAACAATATCGGTAACTTCACCTATGGTTCTCTTGAAAAGATCCGTTGACTCTAGGAGAGGAAACCGTATCTCCCTATAACCATATTGTGACAATAACTTGAATATTGAACTTTCTAAATATTGCCAACAGGCAGAATCGCCTGGCAGCAAATCGTTCATGCCTCGGATTGATTGAATTTTCTTCATGAAGACTTCACTATCAGACTTTCTAGTTGATGGGATTTTTCCGCTGCCTTAGCTCGAATTAACGCCTCAAGCTCCTCGGCTAAATTATTTTGAGATAGTTTTTGGCTAGGTTTACCATCTATATATATTAAATTATTTGGGGTGCCTCCAGTTAGTCCGATATCAACTTCTTTTGCTTCTCCAGGCCCATTTACAACGCACCCAATGATTGCAACATCCAAGGGGACCGTTATATCCTCAAGCCGACTTTCAAGTACGTTCATCGTGTGAATTACATCAAAATTTTGCCTAGAGCAGCTAGGACAAGCAATAAAATTTATGCCTTTACTGCGCAATTTTAGGCTTTTGAGCATATCCCAGCCCACTTTAACTTCTTCTACGGGATCAGCAGCTAGTGACACTCTAATCGTATCTCCTATGCCATCCATGAGCAGCAAACCCAGCCCAATAGATGATTTTACAGTGCCGCCCCGCAAGCCGCCTGCCTCGGTAATACCGATATGTAGCGGATTATCAATAATTTTTGCTATTTTTCGGTAAGCATCGACAGCCATAAAAATATCTGATGCTTTAAGACTCAGCTTGAAATTATCGAAGTTCATACTATCTAGGATTTCTACATGACGCATTGCTGACTCGACCAAAGCGTCGGATGTTGGTTCTCCATATTTCTTCTGTAAGTCTTTTTCCAGAGACCCCGCATTTACTCCAATGCGAAGCGGTATATTCAAATCACGAGCTTTGTCTACTACAGCCTGCACACGTTTTTCTCTACCTATATTTCCTGGGTTAATTCGCAAACAATCAACACCTAGGTCTGCAACACGAAGAGCGATACGATAATCAAAGTGAATGTCAGCTATCAGAGGGACTTCGACCTGCTTGCGTATTTTCCCAAAAGCCTCAGCAGCTTCCATTGAGGGCACAGAAACACGTACAATGTCAGCTCCAGCATTCACAATGCTTTGTATTTGCTGAACTGTAGCGCTAACATCCGTAGTTTCCGTATTAGTCATGCTTTGTATTGAAATCGGCGCATCACCACCAACTGGCACCGTACCTACCATTATTTGACGCGACACTCTTCGTTTAATGGGTGATTTCATATGCATGCTAAAATTACCTTGTCATTTTTCAGCTAGCCACAAATTTAACAGGCTGCTTTTCATGTTGTTGCATGTAACGCTCACTTCGTCTAGTCCTGTCATTTACAGCCCCTGCTAGCTGGCCACAAGCTGCAGAGATATCATCTCCCCGTGTGGTTCTAACCGTGACTGTATGTCCCGCCTCCTGAAGTATGTCTCTAAATCTGTATAAAGCGGTATTTGTCACCCTTTTATAACCTGATTGATCAAAAGGATTAAATGGTATCAGGTTAATCTTACAGGGGAGGCTGCTCAGTAGCTTGGCCAAATCTCGAGCATGCTCATCTCTATCATTAATTCGATCCATTAGCGTATATTCTATGGTGATTTTACGACGAACGTCTGGCATCTTGTCAAGATAACGTTGCGCGGAGGCCAGCAAGCTAGCGATAGGGTACTTCTTGTTTATAGGAACTAACTGATTACGTAGTTCATCATTGGGAGCATGCAGTGAAATAGCCAAAGAGACGTCACTTACCTCGGATAACTTATCAATCATAGGCACTACTCCAGAGGTGCTTAACGTTACGCGTCTCTTGGATAAGCCATATGCATTATCATTCAGCATTAACCCCATGGCATCAACTACATTATCAAAGTTTAAAAGCGGTTCCCCCATGCCCATCATAACCACATTGCTAACAACTCTGTTTGCTTTTGGTCCTAACGAATTAAAAAATTTTGCCGCAATCCACAACTGTCCAATTACTTCAGCGGCAGTAAGATCCCTACTAAACCCCTGCTTCCCTGTAGCGCAAAAACTGCAATCTAAAGAGCAGCCGACCTGGGAGGAGATGCATAATGTTCCCCTGTCTTTTTCAGGAATAAAGACAGCCTCAATGCAGTCGCCACCGCTGACACGTATAATCCATTTGCATGTACCATCTGCAGATTCATGATGACTAACAACTTCAGGTGCTCTAATTTCTGCAATAGCTTTCATTTTTTCACGGAGATTTTTTGCAAGATTGGTCATCTGATCGAAGTCATCTACACCTATCTGATGAATCCATTTCATGACTTGCGTCGCTCGAAATGGTTTCTCGCCGATACTTTCAAAAAATACTACTAGCTTTTCAGGAGAAAGCCCCAGAAGATTAGTCTTCTGGGGTTTCACATCAAGTTCTTTGTCGGCAGACAATAAAGTCATGTATATCTAAGCTCTAAGCGGTTGTCGTAACAATAATAGTTAGCGAGAAAAAATTTCATCATCACTAAAAAAGTAAGCTATTTCACGCTGAGCAGAGGCCGTAGAGTCAGACCCATGTACGGCATTTGCATCAATTGAATCAGCAAAATCAGCACGTATAGTCCCTGATTCGGCTTCTTTTGGGTTAGTTGCTCCCATCAAATCACGATTAATAATAATTGCATCATCACCTTCTAGCACTTGAATAACAACAGGGCCGGAAGTCATGAAGTCAACTAAATCAGAGTAAAATGGGCGCTCTTTGTGCTCAGCATAGAACCCGCCTGCTTTATCTTTAGATAGATTTTGCATCTTAGATGCAATAATTTTTAAGCCAGCTTTTTCAAAACGACTGTATATTTCACCAATGACGTTCTTTGTAACTGCATCAGGCTTAATAATAGAAAGTGTGTGCTCAATAGCCATTAATTTCTCTCCGGAAATGTATTTTTAATTAGAATAATCAGTGTCCTTCAATACACCTGACTGCTTGATGACAGGACGAGCAATTTTACCCTTGAATACCTTAGGCCACAAGGAGTTAACTCCCTGACAGGATGAGCATAATGACCATTAAAAAGGAGGATAGCAATATCTGACAACTAAAGGGAAGTAGCACTTGTAAAGGGAAGTAGCACTTGGCGCTATCATTATAATATAGCAGGGTATCAGAAATTTTTATTCCAGCTCTTCAATCCAGGCAGACTGGATTGCTTCAAGAATTTTCTCACCGCAGCGCTCTGGATCATCATTAAAGTCAGGTAATGCTATAACCCAGTTCCGAAGATCTACAAAATTAATATAACGCGGATCAATATCCTCATGAACTTCAGATAGTTCGATTGCAATATCCTGGACATCAGTCCATGTTATTGACATATCATACCCCTTTTTTAATGCTTTTCAGAAACCATATTAATGGTGTATCTTGGTATTTCAACAACTATGTCTTTATCTGCAATGATGGCTTGGCAGCTCAATCTTGAATCAGGCTCTACACCCCATGCTTTATCTAAGAAATCTTCTTCTAATTCATCGGCCTCCATAAGAACATCAAAACCCTCTCTAATATAGACATGACAGGTAGTGCATGCGCAAGACAACTCGCAGGCATGCTCAATATCAATATTGTTTTGGAGGGCAACCTCACAGATATTATCACCAGGCTGAGCCTCTATTACAGCACCTTCAGGGCATAAGTTAGAATCGGGAAGAAATATTATTTTAGGCATTTCAGATCCCCCTCTCCATATCATCAAGACTATGGCCCGCTAAAGCTTTTTTGATGCTAACATTCATCCTTCTTGCAGCAAATTCTTCGCTAGCTTTCGATGCTGCCTCTATCTGATGAGAAATTTCTCGATAGCTCTGACTATCACAAATTTTATCTAGATCACGAACAGTTAACTCTAAGCAACTGTACTCCGTATCACTGAGTAACTCACGACCGTCTTTCTTCAAGGCAGCTAACAAATCCTCACGCATTCTTCTGGCATCAACTTGTTGCTCCCGAAGCGCTCTTGCAAGCATATCTTCTTTTGCGCTCCCATAAGACTCTTGGAGCATTCTGGCAATATCTTTATCATTTAATCCATAAGATGGTTTTACCTCAATACGGGACTCCACACCACTAGCTAGCTCTTTTGCCGAAACGTTAAGCAATCCATCGGCATCTACTTGAAAGCTAACTTGGATTTTAGCCGCTCCAGCCACCAAAGGAGGTATGCCTCTCAGCTCAAAACGGGCTAGAGATCGACAATCAGAAATTAGCTCACGCTCACCCTGCAACACATGAACAGACATCGCGGTTTGGCCATCCTTAAATGTTGTAAACTCTTGAGATTTTATAATAGGGATTGTGGTATTTCGATGAATAATTTTTTCCATCAACCCTCCCATGGTTTCGAGGCCAAGAGACAGGGGTATCACATCAAGAAGTAGCATATCTTCATCAGGCTTATTTCCTACAAGCAGATCAGCCTGTATTGCAGCCCCTAAGGCTACTACTTTATCAGGATCAATGTTTACTAATGGCTCTCGATGGAAGGCATCGGCAACTTTTTGACGAACCAAATGGGTTCTTGTTGAGCCGCCAACCATCACAACATTAGTGATATCTGATGCTTTAAGTTTAGCGTCACGCAAAACTCTCTTGCAGCAGCCTAAAGTTTTATCGACTAGCGGATTTATCAATAAATTAAATTTTTCCCTACTTAATACACCTGTCCATCCCGCTACATTGACTTCAGTGAATATGCTCTCTGATAATTCTTCTTTGGCTATACGAGCAGACATTAATAACTCTCTCTGCAAGGACGGACTAAGATCGTCACTGAAGCCAGCTTTCTCAGAAAACCATTGAGCAACCACTCGATCTATATCGTCGCCACCTAGGGATGAATCACCGCCAGTAGCCAGAACCTGAAAAACTCCTGACGATAACCGCAAAATGGAGACATCAAAAGTGCCTCCACCAAAATCGTAAATTGCGATAATACCTTCTGCTCCCTGATCCAAGCCATAAGCAACAGCAGCAGCAGTGGGCTCATTGAGTAGTCTTAATACTTTTACGCCAGTTAAGGTAGCTGCGTCTTTTGTGGCCTGTCTTTGGGCTTCATCAAAGTAGGCTGGAACTGTCAAAACCACCCCATCCAAAGTGCCACCTAAAGCTTCTTCTGATCGAGACACAAGTACCTTCAATATTTCGGCTGAAGCCTCTACTGGACTAACATCGCCAGCAACAGTCTTAAAATTTGGCATGCCTCCGTCTACTTGAGTTGTAAGCTCATAAGGCATCTGGCTTCCAAGTTTTTTTATATCCTGAATGCCGCGCCCCATAAAACGTTTAACGGAGCTTAACGTGTTTAATGGATCGGTGGATAACTGCAAGTACGCTGCATATCCCACTGTCGATTCCTTTAGGGCGTTGTAACGTACAACAGAAGGAAGCAAATATTGATTATCAGCATCCAGCAGAACCTCTGGAGTCCCACTCCTCACGGAAGCTACCAGAGAATTGGTTGTGCCAAGGTCTATACCAGCAGCTCGTCGACGTTGATGGGGGCTTGGGGATTGCCCAGGCTCCGAAATCTGCAAGAGAACCAAAATATTACCGCTTAAGTTATTTAATTAAAAATCGTCAAGCTCTTCTTCGAGCCGCTCTATCTCATCCAAGAACTTACTTACAAACTGCATCTTTGCTAGGGAGTCAAAAGCGACTTGAAAATCGTTTTTGTTGTATTGCCCCTCAAACATTTCTTGTATTTCTGTATATCTCAAGGAAGCATCTTCCTTGAGCTTCTCCAACGCAACAGATACCTGATCTGTCTCACGTATGTCTGCCAATTTTTCTCTTAACTCTATCTGCTCCATCAAGAACAGGGGATCATGAACAATATGGGTTTCATCAGAAAAATTTATGCTTTGCAGGGATAATAAATATTTTGCACGGAATAATGGAGACTTAAGCTCAGCATATGCTTGGTTAACAAATGACACGTACTGCACAGCTAAACGCTGCTCGTGTAATGATTCCCTCATATAGCGATCGGGATGAAATTTAGATTGCAGCTCATGGTAACGTTTATCTAATAGCACTAAATCAATCTTATAGTTTATAGGGCATCCAAATAGTTCAAAATAGTCACAAGAAAAATTCATAGCTTTCAGTCTGGATAATCCTATAATAGCTAACTACACATGGAAGCTTTCACCACAACCACACTCATCTTTAACATTCGGATTTTTAAACTCAAATCCTTCGTTGAGCCCCTCTTTCACAAAATCTAGCTGAGTTCCGTCAAGAAAAGCAAAACTTTTAGGATCAATAAAAAGTTTTGCCTCGCCACTGGCAACAACTAAGTCACTTTGGTCTGACTTATCTACAAACTCAAGAACGTAAGATAAGCCTGAGCAGCCTGTTGTTTTCACCCCAAGACGTATACCAACACCATGACCTCTGTGCGCCAAATGTTTAACTACGTGCTGTTCAGCAGCCGGTGTCATTGTGATTGCCATTACTCTATATCTCCTCTAACCACTTATTGTTGATCTGCAGAATTACGTTTTTGGCGTACGTCTTTGACGGCTGCCTTAATCGCGTCTTCCGCTAAAACTGAGCAGTGAATTTTAACTGGAGGCAAAGCAAGCTCTTCGGCAATCTGAGTATTTTTGATGATCGAGGCTTCATCTAAGGTTTTTCCCTTAACCCATTCTGTTAACAAAGAACTGGAGGCTATAGCGGAACCACACCCGTAGGTTTTAAATTTGGCATCCTC
>CAJIZZ010000029.1 GCA_905181945.1 uncultured Porticoccus sp.
CACTTCTTCAGCAACCACTTCTTCAGCAACCACTTCTTCAGCAACCACTTCTTCAGCAACCACTTCTTCAGCAACCACTTCTTCAGCAACCACTTCTTCAGCAACCACTTCTTCAGCAACAACAACAGCCTGCTTAATTATTCCAGCTTCTACAAGAACATTTACTTTATCTATTCCATTTATAATCTTTTTAAAAGCATCTTCTACCGCGTAACGTCCAGAACGCTTTTGATAAATAGTGTACTCATCAGTCTTTTTTAATACTTTCATCTTTCTCTCCTTAGATTACTCGTTGGTTTTTAAGTGCATCTTTCTTTAATTTAATTTAGTCCTACCAATATAGATAAGCGAACCGGTCAACCTATTAAACTCAAGCTACTAGAGATTTAAACTACTTTTTTCTTTTCTTTGAGTTGTATATTCATCTCTCTTAGTTGCTTGACATCAGCATATCCTGGGGCATCAGTTAGGAGACAAGCGGCTGTTTGAGTCTTAGGAAAAGCAATAACATCACGAATAGAATCGCTGCCTGTCATAAGCATAACAAGTCGGTCTAAGCCAAAGGCCAAGCCACCATGAGGGGGGCACCCATAACTTAATGCCTCCAAGAGAAATCCAAATTTTTCTTGGGCATCCTTATCGTTAATCCCAAGAATATCAAATACTGACTTCTGCATCTCTAGGTTATGAATACGTATAGACCCACCACCAAGCTCAGTGCCATTTATTACCATATCATAAGCTGCTGATAGGGCTTCCCCCGGATTGCTTGCTAACTCCTGAGGAGTGCAAGATGGTCGAGTAAACGGATGATGTAATGATGTCCAGCCGCCCTCTTCAGTTTCTTCAAACATAGGGAAATCAACGACCCATAGAGGCGCCCATCCACAGGTATACAAATCTAAATCTTCACCCAGCTTGCACCGCAAAGCACCCAAAGCGTCAGAAACAATTTTCTCTTTATCTGCACCAAAGAAAATTAAATCACCATTTTCTGCTTCTGTGCGCTCAAGTATTGCTGCACGCACCTCGGAAGGAAGGAATTTAACAATTGGTGATTGTAGGCCTTCTTCTAGGTCATCCTTATTGTTCACCTTAATGTAGGCTAAACCTCTGGCACCATATATACCTACAAATGAGGTATAGTCATCGATTTGTTTTCGGCTAATAGTGCTTCCTCCGGGAACACGTAAAGCGGTAACGCGGCCTTTCGGATCTTTGGCTGGACCAGAAAAAACTTTAAACTCCACACCAATCATTAGATCTTTAATTTCTACTAGCTCAAGAGGTATTCTCAAATCTGGCTTATCGCTGCCATACCTAATCATTGCCTCGCTATATGGCATACGAGGGAAATCTCCTAGGTCGGCGCCCAGTAGCTCTTGAAAAACAGAGCGAATCATTCCCTCACTAACTTCCATAACCTCCTCTTCGCTAATAAAAGAGCCTTCAATATCTATCTGGGTAAACTCAGGCTGACGGTCAGCACGTAAATCTTCGTCACGAAAGCATTTTGCGATCTGATAGTACTTGTCTACGCCAGCAACCATAAGGAGCTGCTTAAACAATTGTGGGGATTGAGGTAAAGCAAAAAACTTTCCTACATGGGTGCGACTAGGAACAAGGTAATCTCTAGCTCCTTCAGGAGTAGCTCGAGTCAAAATAGGGGTCTCAATATCCAGAAAACCTTTTCCATCAAGATGATTTCGCATTGTAGCGGTCACCTTAGAACGAAAAAGCAGATTCTTTAACATTTCAGGACGACGCAAATCCATATAACGATACTTTAAACGAACATCTTCCCCTACTTTACTATGCTCATCTAGCGGGAAAGGTGGCGTCTCAGAAGCATTTAATATTTCTAACTCTAGCCCATATACCTCTATTTCGCCCGTTGGCATCTCAGAATTAACTGTCTCTGAGGAGCGGGCCCGGACTTTACCTTTTACCTTAAGCACATACTCACTACGCACCGTATCGGCAGAACTAAAATGCTCGCCTCCATCTGAATCAAAAACTACCTGAACGATCCCTTCACGATCACGAAGGTCAATAAAAATAACACCGCCATGGTCCCTTCGGCGATGCACCCAACCACAAATTGTGATTTCTTGATTAATGTTCTTGGAAGTAAGAGCACCGCAATAAATTGTACGCATTATTTTTCCCATATTAATACAAGCTCTGCTGAAGAGCCTGTCCATACCTATAGAGTTATAGCCCTATAGGTATGGATCTCAAAAATTCTGGCATTATACATCATGAAAACGGGCGCTAGAAGAACAGATCTTGTCTCATGATCGCGAGCCGAAGATCTGCAACGATAGATTAGCGCACATCTTTCAGATTGGGCGCTCGATAAAACTAAAGTCTTTTCCGGCAAGAGACAGGCCCATTGACTTAATTCGAAGCTGCAGTTTATCTTTTTTGTATTCAGTCTGAGGCGCAGCAGCCCATACCGGATTCGGCCAAGAAGCATCGTTCTTATAGCGAGCAACATGATGCACATGCAACTGAGGAACCATGTTACCTAAAGCTGCAATGTTAATCTTGTCAGGCGCAAACAATTTCGCCATCGTTTCAGCCAATAAACAAGATTCTTTTATTAGCTGCATTCTTTCTTGATTCGACAAATGGTAAATTTCTGTAATATCAGGTTTTTTTGGCACCAAAATAAACCAAGGATAACTTGCATCTCGATGAATAAGAAGATTTGATAGCTCAAATTCACCAACAGGTATACTATCCTGAATTAACCGGGGGTGGAGCTTAAACATTTAAATACCTCCCTACTTTATATCAATACATACGGGCATCGTAAAATACTCTCTTTTGCGTTAACCGCCAAGATAAAGAATAGATTATGCGCGCTAGCAAATTTCTCATTACCACAAAGAAAGAAATCCCTTCTGATGCAGAAGTCATTAGCCATCAGCTAATGTTGCGAGCAGGAATGATTCGAAAGTTAACCTCAGGCCTATATACCTGGCTTCCCATAGGATTACGCGTGCTACGCAAAGTGGAAGCTATCATTAGAGAAGAAATGGATAGATCTGGGGCGCAAGAAGTCCTGATGCCTATAACCCAACCTGCCGAAATTTGGAAAAAATCAGGTCGCTGGAAAGAGTACGGCCCAGAGCTTCTTCGAATAAAAGATAGGCATGATCGATCTTTTTGCCTAGGCCCAACTCACGAAGAGGTCATCACTGACCTGGTTGGGCACGAAATTCAAAGCTACAAACAACTACCCGTTACTTTTTATCAAATACAAACTAAGTTTCGGGACGAAAGACGTCCTCGTTTTGGCGTTATGCGATCTAGAGAATTTTTAATGAAGGATGCTTATTCTTTTCATGCCTCTGAAGAAAGTCTTCGCCACACATACGAGTTGATGCATCAAACCTATACTAATATTTTCAAACGAATAGGCTTAGATTTTAGGTCTGTTATTGCTGACACTGGTAGCATTGGCGGAAATCATTCACATGAATTTCACGTTTTGGCCGCATCCGGTGAAGATGCTATTGCTTTTTCAACTAAAAGTGATTTTGCAGCGAACATTGAGACAACTAAAGCGGTTAACCTAGAGAAAAAGACCTCAAACAACAGACAGCAACTACAAAAAATTGAAATATCACACCAACATAGTACTGTAGGGACAAATAAGCTCCCAGATACAGATAAAGTCCAAACAATTAAGATAATAATTGTGCTGGCTGAGCCCGATATAATACTATCTAACGATGATCAGGCTATTTCGATCAATCCATTAGCGGCGTTGATCTTGCGTGATGATCATGAGCTCAATACTGTTAAATCTCAAAAAATTAGTGGCATCAAATCACCACTGACTTTAGCGAGCCAAGAGATCATCAAAAAACAATTCGGTTGTGATATCAGCTTCTTGGGACCGGTAGGTCTTAACATCCCTGTGATTGCTGACCATGCTGCTAGCCAGTTAATTGACTTTACATGTGGAGCTAACAAAGATGGTTTCTATCTTACAGGAGTCAACTGGGAGCGCGACTGCCCAGATGTAAGAGTCGAAGATATTAGGAATGCCGTCCAAGGAGACCCTAGTCCAGATGGTCGAGGAGTATTAGATATCAAGCGTGGTATAGAGGTTGGGCATATCTTTCAACTGGGGGCTAAATATAGTAAAACTATGAACGCAACAGTGCTCAACGAAGAAGGTAAGGAACAGACGATGTTTATGGGTTGCTATGGAATCGGGGTCAGTAGAATTGTAGCTGCTGCTATTGAGCAAAATAATGATGCCAGCGGTATTGTATGGCCAGATGCATTGGCGCCTTTTCAAATTGCATTGATCCCTATCAATATGCAAAAATCTGAGCAAGTAAAAATAGTTTGCGAAAAAATTCACTCTGAGCTTGTAGGTTTAGGGTTCGATGTTCTCTTTATGGATCAAGACAAATCGCGCCTAGGCGTCATGTTATCAACCGTTGAGCTTATCGGCCTACCTCATTGCATAGTGGTTGGGGAAAGAAGTTTAGAGCAAGGAGTCGTTGAATACCGCAATCGCCGATATTCAGAAAACCAGAATATCTCTCTCACAGATCTCAATCAATTTTTACTCCAGAATATAAAACGCTAAGCCATTAATCAGATCAATAAGCGCCGCTTTATTTAGCTAGGGTAGCTCATTTATCTCTGCGTCCTCTTTTTCAGAAGGCATTAAATCTTCTCGCTGTAGGCCTAAGGTAAGAAGCATGTTTGATGCCACATAAATTGACGAGTAAGTTCCAATAAAAACACCCACTATTAACGCAATAGCAAAATTATGAATCAACTCTCCACCAAATAAGAATAATGACACTAGCACCAGCAGTGTAGTCAGGGATGTTACTAAGGTGCGACCAAGAGTTTGGGTTAATGATTTGTTAATTACTGTTTCGATATTAGAAATACGCAACAATCGTAAATTTTCTCGAATCCTGTCAGATACAACTATGGTGTCATTCAGCGAATATCCTATAACTGCTAATACTGCAGCTAAAACAGTAAGATCAAATTCCAAGCCGGTAACGGAGAAAAATCCAAGGGTGATAATTACATCGTGAGCCAGCGCAACGACCGCACCTAAAGAAAACTTATATTGAAACCGAATAGCGATATACATCATAACAACCAGCAAGGCTACAAGCATGCCAAGGCCACCATCCTCTCGTAGCTCTTCCCCTACCTGAGGCCCCACAAAGTCGACTCGACGTAAAACAACATTAGGCTGGTTGGTTTGAAGTGCTTGTAGGACCGCATCAGACAAGCCTGATTCAGGCTTTCCCTGCATGCGAATAAGGACATCTCTCTCAGACCCAAAGTGGACAACAACGGGAGCCTCAAAGCCGGCTTTAGTTAGCTGGGCTCGGATATCTATCAAATTAGCTGACTCTTGATAGCCCACTTCAATCTGAGTGCCACCAGTAAAATCTAACCCTAGAACCAACCCTTTGGTGCCAAAAGAAACAATAGATCCAATAATTAGAAAAATAGAAAGAATGAACGCTACTTTCCGCTGACCCATAAAATTAACAACACTATCAGTGATCATATCAGCTTTCCTAAATCCAGATTTTTTCTATGGTGCGATTACCATAACTCAAGTTAACTAACGCTCTGGTGACAATAATAGCCGTAAACATGGACACTAAAATACCGATGGAAAGAGTCACCGCAAACCCCTGTACGGGGCCAGACCCAATAACAAAAAGAATAATAGCAACTATAAGAGTTGTTACATTAGCATCTACAATTGAAACAAAGGCTCGATCGTATCCAGCATTAATAGCAGACTGAGCAGGTAAACCGGAGGCTAGCTCTTCTTTGATTCGCGAAAATATAAGCACATTTGCATCTACCGCTATCCCTACTGTCAAAACAATGCCGGCAATACCAGGTAATGTTAAAGTTGCCTCAAGCAGTGACATGAAGGCCATCAAAATCAATAAGTTTAAAGTCAAAGCGATATTAGCAAAAAGACCGAATAGCTTGTAATAAATTAACATAAAAGCAATTACAAGAAGCATACCAATCGTTACAGATTTGACACCCAAAGAAATATTTTCAGCTCCCAGCGATGGACCAATAGTCCTCTCTTCTACAAAATACATTGGGGCGGCCATAGCGCCCGCCCTCAAAAATAATGCTAACTCAGAAGCTTCACGCGGACTAGTCAAGCCGGTAATTTGAAAACCAACACCCAGGGCGCTCTGAATAGTCGCCAAATTGATAATTTTCTTATCGACATAGCGCTCAGAAACGGCTACCCGCTTACCAGTGTCATCAGTGTCATATTTTCTTCCTACCTTGTATTCAATAAACAGGACCCCCAGACGACGTCCAATATTATTTCTAGATATGCGGTGCATTCTGGCGCCACCTTTACTATTTAAGGTAATACTCACATTGGGAGTTCCTTGCTCGTCAAAACCGGCAGAAGCCTTGGACACATGATCACCTGTAATTACCACCGTGCGCTTTAAAAAAGCGTCTTTAATCCCTCTGTCGCGGACATAGTTTTCACTGAATTCAAATCTTTCGCGATTGGTAGATCCAGCTTCCGCCTCTAACCTGAACTCTAAATTTGCCGTTTTACCAATAATTCGTTTAGCCTCGGCAGTATCCTGCACGCCAGGTAGCTCGACAACAACTCTATTTCTTCCCTGGCGCTGAACAACTGGCTCTGACACTCCTAATTCATTCACACGATTACGCAATGTCGTTAAATTTTGATTAATAGCGTAGTCTTCAATTTTTTTAATTTCTGATTCCAGCATTTCAGAGTGAATGATAAAAAAACCGTTTTCTTCAGTGCTCTTTCTAGTTATGCCTCTAAATTTATTACGCAAAATACTGCTTGCTTTCTCTGCCTCAGCCTTAGTTTTAAAAACACTGACTATTAACCTCCCATTCACTATTTTTACAGACTCGTAACGTAGTTTTTCTTCTCGCATAGCAGCACGCACTTGGGTAACCGTGGTCTCCATTTGCTTTTCTACAACCTCATCAGTATTTACTTCAAGCAAAAAGTGGACTCCTCCTCGAAGATCAAGGCCGAGCTTCATTGGAGAGGCTCCAAATTTAGACAACCATTCTGGAGTTGTTGGAGCCAAATTTAATGCAACAATATAATCAGGGCCAAGCTTATCCTGAATAACTCGCTTTGCAGGCAACTGCTGATCAATATCTTTTAAGCGAAGGAGGCCGTTTTCTCCACTTACTTCTTCACCAAAATATTCAATATTCGCCACTCTTAATGCATTTGTAATTTTATCCATCACCGGCTGGTCAATTACCATTTCTCCGTTCTGCCCAGAGATTTGTAATGCAGGGTCTGCCGCAAAAAGATTAGGTAAGGCATAAACAACACTCATAACTATGGTTACAAGAATAAAAAGATAAGTCTTTAAAGGATAATTATTCATAAAATTGTTCTTTGTGTGGCATAAAAATGATCAAGGCTCGCATTATAGGCTGAAAACAGTCTTCTTGTGAGGCCTGCTAAAGATTATTTTTAGGCTTTTAAAGTAAGAGTCTCTGAAAAACTACTCTTTTTTTCAATGCTACACTTAATAAAATAAAATCAATCAGCTCTTACTGAAAAAGCAGCAGGCAGCTGCCATTGGTTGTCCTTTAATTAATTAAAGTCCTTGTTCCTGATAAAATTGTGCTGAAAAATCATCTAATCGATGCTCTTTTATCGCTTGGCGTACATCTGTCATGAAATTCTGATAATAACGTAGGTTATGAATAGTATTTAACTGCGCTCCAAGCATTTCTCCACATTTCTCTAAATGATGGAGGTATGCGCGGCTAAAATTTTTACAGGTGTAGCAATCACATTTTTTGTCTAACGGCCCAACATCATATCGATATTGTGCATTTTTAATTTTAACCACACCACAACTAGTAAATAAATGGCCATTACGTGCATTACGTGTAGGCATAACGCAGTCAAACATATCAATACCGTGCTTTACTGCCTCCAGAATATCCAATGGTTTCCCCACACCCATCAAATAACGGGGCTTATTGTTGGGCATTTTAGGTGTCAGTGCATCCAACACCCTAAGCATGTCTTCTTTGGGCTCGCCCACAGAAAGGCCACCAACGGCATAACCATCAAACTCTAACTTTTCAAGACCCGTTAAAGATAATTCGCGTAAATTTTCATACATGCCACCTTGGACAATTCCGAATAATGCGGAAGAACTATCGTCATGTGCTTTCTTACTGCGCTCTGCCCAACGTAAAGATAGCTCCATAGAGGCTCGCGCGTCTTTCTCTGATGCAGGATAAGGCGTGCACTCATCAAAGATCATTACAATATCAGCTCCCAGGTCCTTTTGGACCTGCATTGAGGTCTCTGGGTCCAAAAACACTGGGCTGCCATCAACAGGAGAGCGGAAAGAGACGCCTTTATCAGTAATTTTTCGAATCGATCCCAAGCTGAAAACTTGAAAGCCTCCAGAGTCAGTAAGGATTGGACCATGCCACTGCATAAAATCATGCAAATCTCCATGAGATTTGATTACCTCTGTTCCAGGCCTCAACATCAAATGAAAAGTATTACCTAAAACTATTTGGGCGCCAATATCTTTAATATCTCGTGGCAACATACCTTTCACTGTGCCGCACGTCCCAACAGGCATAAAAGCGGGTGTTTCTACATTGCCTCGAGGAAACTTAAGTCTACCTCTCCGAGCATTGCCGTCTGTAGCGTCCAACTCAAAAGACATTAAGCACTTACGTCTCATTTAAAATATCCCTTGAATACACTTTGGTGATCGGTAGTTCGTTGACTGCATTTAAGTTACGAGTTAAAAACATGGCATCGCCATAACTAAAGAATCTGTATTTTTTGTCAATAGCTTGATGGTAAGCGTTCATTATCTCAGAATATCCTGAAAATGCGCTAACTAGCATTAATAGTGTAGACTCAGGCAAATGAAAGTTTGTCACCATGGCATCCACCACCTGAAATTCATAGCCGGGATAAATAAATATATCTGTTTCACCCTTCATGGGCCTAAGGACTCCATCAGCAGCTGCACTTTCTAGGCAGCGGACACTAGTCGTTCCAACAGCAATTACACGCCCTCCTCGCTGGCGTGTTGCTACTACTTTTTCGCAAACACTCAAAGGTACATCTATCACTTCTGAGTGCATTACATGCTCATGAATGCTATCAACGCGCACAGGCTGAAATGTTCCAGCACCGACATGCAATGTGACATATGCCATGTCAACACCCAAGAGGGACAGTTGTTCTAGTATCTCTAAATCAAAATGCAGTCCTGCAGTTGGTGCAGCTACTGCGCCAGGTGTTCTAGCATACACCGTCTGATAACGCTCCCTATCAACAGCTTGGTCAGCTCGTTCTATATAAGGAGGAAGAGGTGTATGGCCTGTAGATTCAAGTATGTTCATCACGGATTGGTCGCTAAGAAATCTAACCATAAATAAACTTTCTTGACGGGTTTCAACTATAGCTTCAATTCCACCATCAAATATAATTACTGTGCCAACTTTAGGCGACTTGCTGGCACGCAAATGAGCTAAAACTCTTTGGTCGTCAACCAGTCTTTCTACCAACATTTCTATCTTGCCGCCAGTATCTTTTAATCCAAATAATCTTGCAGGTATAACCTTAGTGTCATTAAAAACCATCAAGTCTCCAGGCTTCACTAAAGAGACAATTTCATAAAATGATTTATGCTTAATTTGCCCATCCTGAGACCCCAGAATCAGCATTCTGCTTCCTCTGCGCTCAACGCTTGGCTCATGGGCTATTAGGTCGACTGGTAATTCGTAGTTAAAATATTCTCGTCGCATAACAGGTTGTATGTCGCTCTCATTGAATGCAAAGTCCGCAAGGGTAATAGAAATAGGAGTCCATAGCTAGCGTCTCTGAGATTAAGCGCTCCGTTAGGCGAGCGGTATATTCTCACTTGCTTCTACGAAGGTCACTGCTATAATCGTGCTCCGTGCCAGAGTGGTGAAATTGGTATACACAGGGGATTCAAAATCCCCCGCCCTTAAAAGCGTGCCGGTTCGAGTCCGGCCTCTGGTACCACTCCTTATTTTTCTTTAGTCCAAGCCTGTCCATATGGCTCTTTAGTAAATTTTAACTTTAAAGTAAGTATATGATTTAATTAATTAATAATACAGCTGTCTAGTATTAGACTTTGTCATACATTGGCAGCCTGAAATAATTGTTGGTATATTTTTTGGTATCGTTTTTAAAATAACCTATTAGATAGCAAGATACCCGAAAAATATCCGGGCACTTTTGAAGCAATCTGGTGGCAATAGGTGCTAAAAGCCATATGTCAACTCAGAAGTCACTCATCAAATCCTCTCTGAGGCTGGCCGCAAAGGCGCTCTATCAAGACTTGGCGCCTGCCTAATATTTAGCTACAACCGCTAATGTCTGATGTGCTTGGATTAAAAAGGAGAGTTGAGCAACCGTCTTCTTGAACTCGCCTAGTTCTACTAATTCCTCACGAAGAGAACTTATAGCTTTCTCGGCCTTATCAGCCCTATCCTTGCTAGCAGACGTCCTTTTTTTAGCTTAGAAATCTGGAAGTTCACCTGTGAATATCTAGTAGAATCTTTTGTGCTAGTTTTTTGGGTGGGCACAGAAGATCGATGGGACTTTCCAAATTGATAATTCAATCCTGCCCTAAAGACCACTGAAGGAAGACTACAAAGGACTAGAAGCTTTATATGCTTCAAATTATAAGAGCTTCTTTGTGCAGCAAAAAGCCAACTATTTTTTATATGAAGATAACTTGTGTAAGATAGGCTATGATTTGAGTTGTTGTAAAAAAATACTGGGATTTAGCCATCATCCATGTGTCAACCAAGCTAATGCCTACATCATGAGACATAATTTTTATGAACAAATTTGCACTGATTGTGCTGTCTAGTCTTTTCTTTTTTACGGCGAACTCTTACGCCAATGATGGAGAACTTTACACTTGCCCCGTGAAGGAAGTATACAAAACCGGGGCTGGCAGATCTATCGATATGCCTGGAGGCACTGTCAAATTTACAATTAATGGGGAAAAAATTGTTGTAACTAACCCTAGCGTTAACGGTTTCGGTTCGATCCCATTAACTATAATACAAAGAAATGGAAATCAAATTAAAGCAAGAAGCGACACCGTCATGTTTACATATAAGGTCGTATCTCGGGAATTTGTGATTCATACCGGCATTGCCCCTATGAAATTTGATGTAGACGTGGGCCATAAAGGTAGGCAAATGAGGATTTTTGGGGTATGTAATCCGCAATAGATTTTTCTTTTTGTACCAAGAAAGAGATTATTTATGTAATGTAATCATCCAAATAACTATTTATCTCTAACTCTATTTTTCCCCTGATCGCGCTCATTAGAAGTCCTAGCTTAACCTCAACTTTTACCATGGACTTATCAAAACTTATTTTAGCGTCTGCCCCGTGATAAGCATAATGAGCCAAATTGCTCTCTAGCTGATAATCTCCACCAAATTTATCTTTGAGTTTTTTGCCGAGCCTTTCAATTAGATCCTGTAGCTGTAGCTCATCCATATTATGATTTTTTTCAATTAAAATTTTGCTCATATTTCAGCCTTATGATTTTATAACCTACCCAAGTAAAAGGTACATTCAGTGCAAATGCAATACTAAGAAAGTCCAAATGATGTCAATGTATTTATTGCTCACAAGAGATACAATTATACTCGACCTAAAGAGTGTTAAACATGAACAAAGAGACCACTAAATTAAAAATATCCGCAAATCTTTTTCGGCGACTCATGGCTATGCTGTACGACTCTTTATTGCTTGTAGGTATTATTTTTGCTTTTGGAATTATTGTTTTTATCTTAAGGCGCTTAGCGGGAGACGACACATTACAGGCGCCGAGTGATGTTGCCCAAAGCATCATCACTCTGGGTATGTGGCTAAGCTGTGCATCATTTTATGTATGGTGCTGGCATCGCAACGGACAAACATTAGGGATGAAGTCATGGAGGCTTCAACTGCAAGATTATGACCAGAAACCTCTTTCTTGGGAAAGATGTTGGTTGCGCTGTATTCTTGCGCATATTTCATTGGTATCTCTTGGGGTCGGCTATTTGTGGTGCATAATTGACAAGAAAGGAAGGTGTTTTCATGATATTTATAGCCAAACTAGAGTCATAGTTTTAGCTAAAAAATAACGCAGCCTAAGCATTCAATCAAAGCTTATGTGGCGATGAGGCTAATTATCTGGAGTCATTCTTAGGAGGCTCGTCTCAATAATATAATCCCTATAAAGGTGCACACCATTGCAGGAAAAATAACTGCGATAAAAGGAGAGAGCCCAAACACAATACTAGCAGGACCAAGTAGATCTTGACTGATTCTAAATACAATTCCCACCACTACTCCAGCAAAGATACGATAGCCCATAGAGACTTGGCGTAATGGCCCAAAGATAAACGAACTTGCGATCAGGATCAAACTGATCACTGTCAGTGGTTGTAAAGCTTTTCGCCAAAAATCTAACTCATACCTAGAGGCATCCTGCCCTTGATGTCTTAAATAATTGCTATGTTTGTTAAGATCTCGCATGGAAAGAGAATCAGAAGGCAGTGAAGCTATATTCAGCAACTCTGGTGATAACTCAGTGCTCCAATCTTGTGTTACAAACGTTTCTACTCGAGTGCTATTTCCTTCAAAATAGGTTACTGCTCCAAGCTCTTCTACCCAGGTTTCACCTTGAAATGAAGCTCTACCTGCAAAGCTAGCCTTCTTTAAAACGTGATTATCATCAAACTGATAGCGAGTTACCCCAAATAATATCCCGCCAGGATAAATTGCATCAAAATGCATAAATTCATTGCCTTCTTTATTCCAAAGACCGCTAGCAGATCCTTGGGATAATTTTCCTTTAGTTAAAAGCATCCGTCGGCTCTCAGCATACTTCTCGGAATAAGGAACAACATATTCACCAAACATCGCACCAAGTAAAACTAGCACCATAATTGGACGAAGAACTATCCACACAATACGAAGCAATGGTACACCAGCAGCACGAATTACGATCAATTCAGAATTATTTGCCAAGCCGCCCAGACCAACAAGGCATCCAATCAAAGAGGCTGTAGGAAGAAATTCATAAATTCTAGCGGGTATAGTTAACGCAACATAAACAACCATCTGGGCAAAAGTATACTCTATGGTGATGTCCCCCACCCCGTCAATCATGGCGCCGATGGCATCAAGAATAACTATAATTAATAACACTAGGCCTATGGAGCCAATAACCGAAATTGCTATGTAAGTCGACAGCCTTTTCATCGACTTAAAATCCCTTAGTACAAAGGCACGCAATTTCTCCCATCTATGAAAAAAACTAACTTCAAATACTTCTTGATTTCGAAAATATTTTGCTGCGTATGTCGGTAGTTTTTTATTCGATACAAAAGTAGATAATTTTCCTACAAGGCGCAAAAAGAAATTCCGATTCATCACTTGGCTACCAAGATATTACGCTGTTTTATCTTTAGCTTAATAGATTGAAAGAACAGCAAAAATAAAGCAATCAATACAAACAATGCGTGGACAACCCATAACCCAACCGCAGGCAGGAGAGCCCCTTCTTCTACCGCACCGCGGGCACTATTTAGCATCACCAAGTAAACCATATAAAGCAATACTGCTGGTATTATCTTAGAAAAGCTTCCTTGTCTTTGGTTTGTTTTACTTAAGGGAACAGCTATCAGACTCATCACCAGCACTAAAATAGGAACAGAAAAACGCCACTGCAAAGCGGCTATATGCGGTAACTCTTTAGAGGCCATTAACTCCGAGGTAGAAAGCGTATCAGTTTTTTTTCTAACACGGCGACTCGAATCCTGCTTTTGCATAGATTGCCCGTATTCCTCAAAACGGGTCATCTGATAATCTGCTTGTCCGGGCATCCCCTGAATGCGATAACCATCCCGAAGAACAAGGTAGTCTACGCCATCATCATCACTCTTTTGTTCACCAGTTTCGGAAACAATTAGGACCAGCTGTTTTCCATCTTCAGCATCAGGGTGATGCTCAGCAAGAAAGACGTCAAGCATCACGCCATCCTCATTTATTTTTTCAGCATAAGTCACTCCTTTTCCCTTTTGGAGTGGGTAAAAATGATTAGCAGCCATGCCATCCAAGTTTCCGCGAGCATTTTGATCCGAAATAAGTATTCCAGCCGCCCGTGTGCCATTAGGCGTAGCATAAAGGCTCAGATAGGACACCAGGAGCGCCACTATTAGCGCCGGGGCCAATGTATAAGCCGCTAATCTGTTTTCACTCATACCGCATGCAATCATGACTGTCATTTCATTTTGAACATATAGGCGCCCATAGGCCAAAAGGATTCCCAAAAAGCACGCAAGAGGTATAATTAATTCCAAAAAACCAGGAAGACGGGCGCCAATAAGAGAAAAAAGGATTCCTGCGTCCATGTCACCCGCAGCAGCCTCTGCAAGATATTTAACAAAACGGCCGCTCATGACGATCATCAGGAGTACCGCGGAAACTGCAAATGCAGACGCTAAAAAGTCACGCGCAAGATAACGAAAAATGAGCAATATAAAAATTCCTGTTATGTTTTAATATAAACTTATATTCCGACGGTCTTTGATACTCAAAGGGGCTCATCTTGCTAAGTGTACGTCGATTTAAACCTCTCACCAACTAAACTTTGGAGAAACAATGCAACTTACTGCCGCTGCCTGCGACCTTCTTACCAAAAAAACTGACTGCCTAGTGCTAGTTCTTGGGAATCAACAAGATGATCCCCCCTTGCAGTCACCAAAACATATAGACACCACAATAGAGGATTTGATCAAAAAATTAAAAGAAAGCGGTGATATTAAGGAAACTATAGGCAGCTCAATCGTAATTAATAATCCTGATGGACTACAAGCGAAAAGGTTACTAATATTTAGCAGTGGCGAGAAATCACTTAATGAGCAGTCATTTATTAAGCTTGCGACAAGTGTTGGAAGTAAACTTATTGGTTTACCTATCAAGGATGCATTGATATCACTAGAAGACATAGCTATTTGCGGACGAGAAAAGACATGGGAGGCACAACAATTTTCTCGAATTCTGGGCGAACAAAACTATTCTTCTGGCTCTCTTAAAACTAGTATCAAAAAAATTCCATCCCTAAAAAAAGTTACTCTTGCCCTATCATCGGCGGTAGATTTACAAAAAATTAAGCAAGCATGTATTTTAGGTTCGTCGATAGCAAAGGGGGTAAATCTGTCTCGATATCTGGGTGATCTACCAGGGAATATATGTACGCCTTCCTATCTAGCCACAGAGGCAGAAAAACTTGCAGCCCAACATCCTCAGGTTGCCTGTAAAATATTAAATGAAAAAGAAATGACAACTCTTGGAATGGGGTCTCTGCTATCAGTCACTGCGGGTACTCAGCAGCCTGCTAAAATGATTATTTTGCAATACTTTGGGGCTAATAAAAAAGATAGTCCTGTCGCACTTGTCGGGAAAGGAGTTACTTTTGATTCCGGAGGAATAAGCCTAAAGTCTGGCGCTGGCATGGATGAAATGAAATATGACATGTGTGGTGCAGCTAGCGTTCTAGGGATTTTTTCTATGCTAATTGACATGAATCTTCGCCTGAATGTAGTTGGTATAATACCTGCCGTAGAAAATATGCCGGGAGGTAGCGCAATCAAACCTGGTGATATCGTTACAAGTATGTCTGGTCAAACTATTGAGATCTTAAATACTGATGCAGAAGGACGACTAATTTTATGTGATGCACTCACATATGCGAACCGATATAAACCAAAAATCATGATAGATATTGCAACCTTGACAGGCGCATGTGTAATGACTTTAGGCGGTCATGCTAGCGCCCTACTCAGCAATAATGATGCGCTCGCAGAGAGTCTAGAAATTGCTGGTAACTCTAGTGGCGACAGGGTTTGGCGGTTACCTCTTTGGGGTGAATACGACAAGCAGCTAAAAAGTAACTTTGCTGATATGGCTAACATCGGGGGGCGAACAGCCGGTACAATTACTGCTGCTTGCTTTCTTGCTCGTTTCATCAAGAATGGTGCCTGGGCTCACCTAGATATCGCTGGGACAGCATGGAAAAGTGGAGCTGACAAAGGCTCCACTGGCAGGCCTGTGCCTTTATTGGCTGAATTTCTAATAAAAGAAGCTAGCAATGACTAATATTATTTTTTATCGCATTACGGGAGACTATGATGCAGCCATATTGCTTGCTTGCAAATTAACTGAAAAAGCTTTTCAGCAAGACCTGCCCGTACTTATTCATTCACCGGAAGAAGCTATATCGGAAAAAATTAATGAAGAGCTGTGGGGTTTCAAGGCGACTGCTTTTCTTCCCCATCAGATTGAAGAATCTCCATCTGCTCCTATTTCTATTAGTCATCATTTAGATCCAGGAAACCATGACGCACTACTTATTAATATGTCCAGTCATGTTACGCCTGACTGGTTTTCTCGCTTTCGAAAAGTGGTAGAAATTGTGTATGATGATGCGCAAGTAATTGAAAAAAAACGTCAGCGTTACAGTTTTTATCAGGGCCGAGGATACCCTATTAAGTACCATGACTTAACTCGAACCGGCTAGCTAAAAAGTAATATTGAACATAAGTTCATCGACGTAGTCATATCTATCCCTTTATAATTTACGCCTTTTACAGATACGGTATTAGTTTCTTCAGCAAGCGAAAATGAAACAAATCACACCATTTTTTTAATAATGAAACGAGCACCCATGGAAAAAACTTACTGCCCTAAAGATATTGAAATCCAGTGGTATCAAATCTGGGAAAAAAATGGTTATTTTAAGCCTTCAGGCCATGGGGCTTCGCCATATTGCATAATGATACCGCCGCCAAACGTCACCGGCAGTCTACACATGGGTCATGGTTTTCAAGAAGCCATCATAGATGCCTTGATACGCTACCAGCGAATGAAGGGTAACGATACTCTTTGGCAGGTTGGCACAGATCACGCTGGAATAGCCACCCAAATGGTAGTGGAACGACTACTCAATAGCGAGGATGTAACTCGCCATGATTTAGGTCGGGAAAAGTTTATTGAGAAAATTTGGGATTGGAAAGAAGAATCAGGCGGGGCAATCACCAAACAACTTCGCCGATTAGGTGCCTCACCAGACTGGTCAAGCGAACGCTTTACTATGGATGACGGTTTTTATAAAGCCGTTCAAGAAGCTTTTATTAGAATGTATGAAGACGATCTCATCTATCGGGGAAAAAGACTCGTAAATTGGGACCCTAAATTACATACCGCTATCTCTGATCTTGAAGTAATTTCCAAAGAAGAAGATGGAAATTTGTGGCACTTTAAATACCCATTATCAGATGGCAGTGGATCTCTAACTGTGGCCACTACTCGTCCAGAAACCATGCTAGGGGATACTGCTGTCGCTGTACACCCCGAGGACCAGCGATACAAAAAACTTATTGGTAAGCATATTACACTGCCTCTCACCAACCGAAAAATTCCAATAATTGCTGATGACTATGTTGACCAAGATTTTGGTACGGGTTGCGTAAAAATTACTCCAGCACACGACTTCAACGACTACGAAATGGGACGGCGTCACAACTTACCCATAATCAATATATTTAACCATGATGCTGAATTAAATGAAAATGTACCCGCTGTATATGTAGGAATGGACAGATTTGCCGCTAGAGAAAAAATTATAACCGACTTAGATAGTCTAGGATTGCTTGATAAAATTGATGCCCACAAACTAAAAATACCTCGTGGCGATCGTTCTGGGGTTGTCATAGAGCCATATCTTACAGATCAGTGGTATGTAAAAACATCTCCTCTAGCAAAAAAAGCGGTTGCTGTAGTTGAAAGCGGTGACATCGAGTTTGTACCAAAACAATATGAAAATATGTACTTTTCTTGGATGCGAGACATTCAAGACTGGTGTATATCTCGTCAACTTTGGTGGGGACATCGTATTCCCGCTTGGTATGACGATAAAGAAAATGTTTATGTTGGCCGGTCTGAACAAGAGGTGCGCAATAAAAATAATCTTAGCGATATAGCACTCACACAAGATAACGATGTTTTAGACACTTGGTTTTCATCGAGTCTATGGACTTTTGGTACTCTTGGCTGGCCAGAGACTACCGAGCTTCTAAAAAAATATCACCCCACAAGCGTCCTGGTAACTGGATTCGATATTATTTTCTTTTGGGTTGCCAGAATGATCATGATGAGTCTCTACTTCATGAATGATGTTCCGTTTAAAACAGTCTTCGTTCATGGCTTAGTGCGTGACAGTCATGGCGAAAAAATGTCTAAATCTAAAGGAAATGTGATTGATCCTATTGATCTGATTGACGGCATTGAATTAGAGCCCTTGGTCGCCAAACGCACATCAGGGATGATGCTACCCCAGCTATGTGAAAAGGTTGACAAGCAAACGCGCAAAGAATTTTCGAATGGCATAGAGGCCTATGGCACAGACGCACTTCGCTTTACCTATTACTCCCTGGCATCAACCGGGCGAGACATTAATTTTGATGTAGGAAGAATTGCAGGTTTTCGTAATTTCTGTAACAAGATATGGAATGCTGCGCGCTATGTGCTAATGAATACAGAGGATCAGGACTGCGGTCAAAATAATCATGATAACTATGAGCTCTCCCTTCCAGATCGATGGATTATTAGTCGCTTACAACAGGCTGAAAGCACAGTTGCAGAGGCAATTGCCGACTACAGGTTTGATCTGGCCTCTCAAGCTATTTATGAATTTATATGGAATGAGTACTGTGATTGGTATCTGGAGCTATCGAAACCTGTTTTATGGGATGATACCTCTAATCCCCGCCTTCAGGTGGGAACTCGTCGTACACTCGTTCGAGTTTTAGAGGCCACCCTTAGAATGACTCATCCATTTATGCCATTTATTACGGAGGAAATTTGGCAACAGATAAAAACTTTAGCAGGGGCTAAAGGCGATACTATTATGCTTCAGTCATACCCTGTTTCAGATAATACGCTCATAGATGATGAAGCTATTATGAACATCGAATGGCTTAAAAATGCTGTTATTGGCATTCGCAATATACGCGGTGAAATGAATATATCTCCAGCTAAGATGCTAACAGTTTATTTGCGCAACGGATCAAAAGAAGACAAATGCCGCTTAGATGAAAACAGGCCTTTCTTGATGAAACTCACGCGCCTAGAGACAATAACATGGCTTTCTCCTGGGGAAACCGTCCCAGCGTCTGTAACAGCACTAGTGGGTGCAATGGAAATTCTTGTACCAATGACTGGATTAATTGACAAAGCAGCAGAAACTATACGACTTGGCAAAGAGCTAGAGAAAATTCAAAAAGAAGCAAAAAATATAAAAGGGAAATTGAACAACGAATCATTCGTCGAAAAGGCTCCTCCAGCAATTGTCGCAAAAGAAAGGGATCGACTGGATGAGCTAGAAGCAACTTCTGCAAAACTTGTACAACAGAAAGAAAATATTGCTAATCTTTGAAAAACCCGTTTTCAGCCTACAAGCGAGTATTTTAAATCTATTCTGGGCGCATATGCGGAAATAATAAAACATCCCGTATCGATGGAGAGTCGGTTAAGAGCATCACTAAACGATCAATACCAATTCCTTCTCCAGCAGTCGGCGGTAACCCGTACTCTAGCGCTCTAATATAATCCGAATCATAGTGCATAGCCTCGTCATCTCCAGCATCTTTTTCGGCTACCTGCTGATGGAACCTTTCTGCTTGATCTTCTGCATCATTGAGCTCAGAAAAACCATTAGCTATCTCTCTTCCACCCACAAAAAATTCAAATCGATCGGTTACAAACGGATTAGTATCACTACGACGCGCAAGAGGCGAAACCTCTGTTGGATATGCTGTAATAAAAGTTGGCTCATCCAGTAAGTGCTCTACAGTTTTTTCAAAAATCTCGATCTGCACCTTACCCAAACCCCAGATATCTTTTAGGGGAATGTCTAAAGCTACTGCTATTTTTCGAGCTTGAACATCATCGTCTAGATCTTCTTTGGAAATATCAGGGTTAAATTTCAAGATAGAGTCAAAAACTGAAATTCTTTGGAATGGTTTAGAGAAGTCATAGATCTTCTCCTGAATCACCTCGCCTTCCTTATTCTTGAGTGTATTGCCAACTTTGGAGCTCCCCAATACTGCAAGAGCTAGTTTACGCAACATATCTTCTGTCATATCCATTAAGTCAATATAGTCTGAATAAGCTTGATAAAATTCAAGCATAGTGAATTCAGGATTGTGACGAGTAGACAGCCCCTCATTACGGAAATTACGATTAATCTCGTATACTCTCTCGAAACCTCCAACTACCAATCTCTTGAGATATAATTCTGGCGCTATACGCAAATACATATCAAGATCTAAAGCATTATGGTGTGTAACAAAAGGACGAGCGGCGGCGCCACCAGGGATCGTTTGAAGCATTGGTGTTTCTACTTCCATAAAATGGTTATCATTCAGATAACAACGGATGAAATTAATCACTTGCGAGCGAATTTTAAACACATCGCGGGATTCAGAATTAACAATCAAATCAACATAACGTTGTCGATACCTCGTCTCTTGGTCTGATAGGCCATGATGTTTATCGGGAAGAGGTCTCAATGATTTTGTTAGCAGAAAATTTTTATCCATGCTAACGTACAAATCACCTTTGCCAGATCTTTGTAGCGCCCCGCTCACACCCACAATATCACCAAGATCCAGGCTTTTGGCGAAAGGGCGCGCTTCCTTGGCCACATAAAGCTGTATCATTCCAGACATATCCTGGATCACCATAAAAGCACCGCGATTCCTAGTCACCCGACCAGCGACACTCACTTGATGCCCTTTGGCCTCAAGAGCTTCCTTGGATTCGCACGCATACCGGTCTTGCAGATCACCAGCTAAATATGTACGCCGAAAATCATTAGGGAAAGAACTAACATTATTGGCGGCAGCCTGTTCACGAATTAGCGCCAATTTAGCCCTTCTTTCGGCAATCAATCTATTCTCATCTTGTGGTGATTCGTTGCTCATATGTTTTCCGGTCGATTCAATTCTGAATTATTATGTCTGCAAAATTTGTATTTTCAATCAAGACCTGTTTATTTACAAACCTGCTTTTAGTGAAGCTTCTATAAATTGGTCTAAGTTTCCATCCAGAACTGAATTGCAGTTACTAGTCTGGACGTTAGTCCTTAAGTCTTTTATTCTTTGGTCGTCTAAAACATAAGAACGGATCTGACTGCCCCATCCGATGTCTGACTTAGAGTCTTCTAATGCTTGGGCGGCCTCGCTTCGTTTAAACATTTCCTGCTCATAGAGTCTTGCTCTAAGCATTTTCCAGCAATTATCTCGATTTTGGTGCTGAGAGCGCTCACTCTGGCACTGAACTACCACCCCTGTCGGTAGGTGTGTCAACCGTACTGCTGAGTCTGTCTTGTTGATATGCTGACCCCCAGCGCCACTGGCTCGATACGTGTCCGTTCTTACATCTGCTGGATTGATATCAATCTCAACATCATCATCTATTTCTGGAGACGCAAAAACAGAACAAAACGAAGTATGCCTGCGATTTCCTGAATCAAACGGAGACTTTCGAACCAATCGATGCACCCCTGTTTCTGTGCGTAGCCACCCAAAAGCATACTCGCCCTCAAAATGTATTGTGGCGCTTTTGATGCCAGCGACTTCCCCAGGAGAAGCCTCTTCCAAGATTGTCGTAAAGCCTTTAGCTTCACCCCAGCGAAGATACATACGCAAAACCATCTCCGCCCAATCTTGAGCTTCAGTTCCACCAGAACCTGACTGAATGTCCAAATAAGCATTATTTTGATCCATTGGACCAGAGAACATTCGACGGAACTCGAGTTTAGCCAGCTGGTCTGACAGGACAACCAGCTCGGACTCTATCGACTGAATGGCGTCAGCATCTTTTTCCTCAAACGCTATTTCTAGAAACTCCCAAGCATCAGAAACACCTAAATCTAATGCATCTATGGTTTTGACTACCAGCTCAAGGGCCGATCGCTCACGGCCAAGATTTTGAGCGCGAGTAGCATCGCTCCAAACATCAGAATCCCCTAACTCTAACTCAACCTCAACAAGACGATCTTTTTTGTTGGTATAGTCAAAGATACCCCCTGAGCGTATCAGTTCTTAACTGAAGATCCTTGAGGGTATTTTTAATAGGATTGATTTCCATTAAATACTGACACCTGAAAATTAGAACAGGAAGCGAATTCTATCGGAATCCTAGCTCCTTCTCTACCTACTTAGGCATTCAAACAAACGACAAGGCTAAAAAATCACCCAATAACAACCTTAGGCACAACTATTCTCATAGATTGCACGTACATTGGCACGAAAATCAAAAACTCTGTTAAAATTCGCGTTTATTAATATCACCAATCACATAAGCATTAGAGTTAATTATGAGTTTAATCCGTCTCGATGATATATCTATTGAATTTGGCGATTTGCCATTACTCAATAATACCAGTTTTTCCGTAGAACCAGGAGAGAGAATCTGCTTAATCGGGAGAAACGGAGCTGGAAAATCGACTTTACTTAAAATTATCAATAGAGAAGTTAAACCTGATTCTGGTGAACTCCACTATAAGCAACACTTACGCATTAGTCAGCTAGAGCAAGCTCTGCCGACAGCTGTTGATCGCAAAGTTTTTGATGTCATTAAGGATGGTCTAGCCGATCAGCAAGCACTAATTGATCAATTTAATCAGCTTGCGGTACAGGCTCTGGATAAGCGAGGACTAAGTGAACTGGAGCAACTACAGGCACAAATTGATGCCGGCGGAGGCTGGCAGATTGATCAGCAAGTTGAGACTATTATTAGCCAGCTAGATCTTCCTGCTAATAAAACACTAGCTGAGCTTTCTGGAGGCTGGCGGCGTCGGGTTGCTCTAGGCAAAGCGCTGGTTTCCAGCCCGGATCTATTACTGCTAGACGAGCCAACCAACCATTTAGATATTAGTACAATTGAATGGCTGGAGCATAAAGTGAGGGGATACCAAGGCAGCGTCATCTTTATTACTCATGATCGAAATTTTCTACAGAAGCTAGCAACGCGCATCGTGGAAATAGAGCTTGGCCGACTGATCAGCTGGCCTGGGACCTTTAATAATTACTTGCTTCTCAAAGAAAAAGCAATAGAGCATGAGCAGACTCGTAATGCTCTATTTGACAAACGTTTAGCAGAAGAAGAGGTTTGGATCCGTCAAGGTATTAAAGCTAGGCGCACACGAAATGAGGGGCGTGTACGCGCACTGCTAACAATGCGAGAAGAGCGTATGCAAAGATCTAGCCGCCAAGGGAAAGCTAAAATTAGTGTCGAAACATCAGATCAATCTGGTCGAAAGGTAGTTGAGGCACGTAGTCTTTGTCATGGGTATAACGGTGAGATCCTCATGGATAATATCAATATCAAGATACGGCGAGGCGATCGGATAGGTCTGATTGGCAATAATGGCGTAGGGAAATCTACTCTACTTAAAATTCTTTTAGGACAAATAATTCCTGACAAAGGCTCCGTGAAGCTAGGCACCAACCTAGAAATAGGTTATTTCGATCAAATACATCGAGAGCTAGATACCGAGAAAACTATTGCCGAAAATGTAGGTAACGGCAAAGAATACATAAAAATTAACGGCAAAGAGCGTCATATTATAGGCTATTTGCGTAACTTCTTGTTCTCCCCCAAACGCGCCATGACTCCAGTAAAAGCACTCTCTGGAGGCGAACGCAATCGAGTTCTTCTGGCTAAGCTGTTCACGCAACCCAGCAATCTGCTAATACTAGATGAACCAACAAATGACCTTGATATAGAAATGCTTGAGGTGCTTGAAGAACAACTGGTAGAGTACGAAGGAACGCTGATTATTGTTAGTCATGACCGTAAATTTCTTGATAACGTTGTCACAAGCGTATTAGTTTTTGAAGAAGAAGGACAAATCCAAGAATACCTAGGAGGCTATAGTGACTGGGAAAATCACGGCAAAGTGCTAAAAATTGCTGACAATGAAAATACTAAAACAAAGCTCGATGATAATCCCAGCAACTCAACCAGCATCAATGCAAAAAAAATAATGCCAACCAAGCTAAGTTACAAGCTACAGCGTGAACTTGACATGCTACCGACGCTTATCGAAAAACTAGAAGAAGAGATAGCTGCCATACAGAAGCAAACTACCACACCGGAATTTTACCTTAAGCCATTCATAGAAACACAATCTGTATTGGATGGCATGGCAAAAAAACAAGGGGCTCTATATGCTGCCTCAGAACGATGGCTCGAACTTGAAGTTGGTAAAAACTAAGCATTGAGCTCAATCAAGTATAATTACAAAATGAAAGATTCGACTATTAACTGCAATGATTCTCTTCCTTGCCAAAAATTAATGTCCATCTTGTAAACGATCTGCACTTTTTCTTTTTTTTCGTCAGGCCAGCTATTCATATCTACATTAAATGCGATGGCATCAATTAGCTGACGTTGATTGCTGTCTACTGATAGTAGCAGCTTAAGGTGTTTTTCACCCACAATACGCTGACTAGCAATATAGAATGTTCCTTGAAATAACGGCTCTGGAAATTGTTGCCCCCAGGGGCCAGATTCTCTTATTAGGAGCCCATTCTGTAGATTCAATTCTTCCGGTGTTAGCTCACCGTCTACGAATATTTCAGCCTCTAGATCAGAAGGCGTCAATTGGCGCCTAACTTCTAGATCAAAGGCCTCAGAAAAGGTACTATAATCTTTCGCTTTAATACTCAAACCTGCTGCCATCGCATGCCCTCCAAACTTGCTTACTAGCCCTGGATGCTTTGTTGCTACTGCCTCTAAAGCATCACGAATATGCAATCCAAGAATTGAACGCGCAGATCCCTTATATTCTTTTGTATCATCATTCCCGCCGGCATCAGCAAAAATAATGACTGGACGATGCACGCGATCTTTAATTCTAGATGCAAGCAGGCCGATCACTCCTTGGTGCCAATTGCTGTCAAATAAGCATAGTCCCCAGGGTAGTGTCTTCTGGTCTATTTCGAGATGATTGAGAATTGCAACCCCCTCTTCCTGCATGCCTGCTTCAATCTTTCTTCTCTCAAGATTAAGCTGATCAAGCTGCAGCGCATACTCTGTTGCGGTACTAGGGTCATTTTCTAGGAGACATGCAATGCCAATACTCATGTCATCTAGCCGGCCAGCGGCATTCAGTCGTGGCCCTACGATAAAGCCTAAGTCAGTAGCAACTAACTTTTTGGGGTCTTTGTCTGCCAAAGCTAATAATGCCTGCAACCCCGGCCTCGATCTCCCAGAACGTATACGTAACAACCCCTGATGCACTAGTATTCTGTTGGTGTGGTCAAGAGGAACAACGTCCGCTACAGTCCCAAGTGCAACTAAGTCAAGCCACTCTGCCATATTTGGAGGAACAATATCATTGCCCTCGAACCAGCCAGTCTCACGCAACCTTCTTCTCAGGGCACTTAACAGGTAAAACACTACTCCAACGCCAGCAAGATTTTTGCATGGAAAATCGCAGCCATGTTGATTTGGATTTAAGATGGCATCTGCAGCTGGCAACTGAGGTCCTGGCAAATGATGGTCAGTTATCAGTATCTTGATCTCGGCCTCCTTCGCTGCAATGACACCTTCAATGCTAGATATGCCATTATCTACTGTAATGATAAGGTCGGGATTTCGTTGCTTTGCTATATCAACAATCTCAGGAGTCAAGCCATAACCAAACTCAAAACGATTAGGAACGATGAAATCTACATATTTCATTCCCATAGCACGAAGAGCCAACATAGCAAGCGCCGTACTGGTGGCCCCATCAGTATCGAAATCACCCACTATTAATACGCGCTGCTGCTGCTCTAGCGCCTCCTCCAGAAGCCCTATGCTTTCTTCTAGCCCTTTCAGGCTGTTGGGTAGAAATAAACCTGCTAGAGAGCGATCTAACTCTTCTTCTCTGAAAATCTGACGACCTAAATATATTTTTCTCAGCAAGCTGGGCAATTTGTTGTCAAAATGGCCAAGCTCTAGATCTACTTGACGATGCCTGATATTTGGTTTTATGCGCGCAGGTTGTATCAATACTTCCCCTCACAAAACATTTTATTTAACTTCAATCGACTATAAGAATTTATAGTTTTTAGTAGCAAGCCTAGCCAACCAAGCGACTGATCATTCATAAACACAGGTAGATTTCAGATCAGCAACTACCCCTTTAATCCAAACTCTATCTTCTTCTCCAAGATGTTTTCTCTTCGAGATACCAAATTGACGGATCGGTTGTATTATTTTAGAAACCATTTTCCTTATTTCCTCAAGTTCGGCATCCTGATACATAAGGATAGAGAAGTTTTCTAATTCGTTCTGCGTATAACTGTCATCCAGTACTTTCAGCAAAGAACTTAAAAGATGCTTGCGCGCCTCATTTCTTATATCCATAATTTTTATCTTTTGTTAATTTTAAGTCTATAAAGCAATGCAGGATCTATTTTGTTAACAAAAAAAACCTATTTCAAAATTAAGGCTTCAGCCTCAAATTTAACCCCTACTCATCCATATTGCATAAAATTTCTTATATTTTGATGGGTGTCTGCGAAAGGGGTTTCCAGCACACCTTTTCGATAAAAATCACCAAAACATTGCAGTACTTGATTTTCAGTCAGTCCACTAAGATGGCCAAATGCGAATATCTTACAAGAGCTACTATTCTCCCCTTTATTATTCACAGCCTCGCCATTTGAAAACGCAGTTTCTTTGAAGTGGTAATATGTATCGATAATAGAAATAGTATCATGAAAGAATATCTTATCTGGGGAACTCTTTAATAACTGAAAATACGCATCTAAGTTCATCTAATCTCACCTGAGTAGAGGCTTGTCAACACTCTTTTTTCTTAAGTTGTCAAATTATGGAGATTTATCATATTTTTTTAAACTAATCACAAAAATATAGGTCATGAATTATAGCCAGAGACATTCTCTCTATTCAGCCACCAGAACGTCACATCTAAAAAGAGCGTTGTCCGCAGTACTCAATGATTTTGATAGCCTTGGTAAAATTGTAGCCATTTTCCCAAAAAGCCGCCATGGCGGGTTGATCACGAACATACCAGAAGAAGTCATGCCTCTTGTATCAGAATCTTGATCAATGCCAACCTCAAAGCGCTGAATATTGTTAATTCCACTTTTAATAAATTTCTTTTCCAGTCGATCAATTTTGTCTCTGCTCACCACTGGGTACCAAACTACATAAATTCCCGTTGAGAATTTTTTATAAGCCTTGCTAGTGATTTCGTAAACCCTCTCATAATCAACTTTAACTTCGTATGAAGGGTCAATCAAAATCAGTCCTCTACGCGAAATAGGTGGCAGTAAAGCTAGCAACCCGGAAAAGCCATCTTGATCATATATTCTTACACGACGATCATGCGCTATATTGGCCTCCAGTAGTTGAAAATCCCTTGGGTGAAGCTCATAGAGCCAAGCCTTATCTTGTGCCCTCAAAAAATACTGAGCAATCAATGGCGACCCCGGATAAAGAGTCGCCGATGGAAAGTTATTGCAAGCATCAATGACTTCAAAGTATTTAGAAAGTTCTGGCCAATCCTTTCTGTGAATCTTATCGATTCCCTGGATGTGCTCCTCTAATTTTGTCGCATGACTTGAGTTGAGGTTAAACAAGCCAGCTCCCGCATGTGTGTCAACATAATCAAAAGATTTATCTTTTTTAGTCAGGTAATCAAATATTTCAACGAGAACAATATGTTTCAGCACATCGGCAAAATTTCCAGCATGATATGAGTGCCTATAGCTCAACAAAACAAAATCCTATCTTGCTTGAAGGGATGCTCACAAAGGGAAAATAACTGTCTTTAACAATCAACGGATGTTATCAGCAATGAATTGTTGCACTACCTCTATATTATTAGGCTGCACAGAATAACTTTCTTTCCTGTCAAATAAATCTGCCATATATCGAGGCAATTCAGGTTCATTAGAGAATCCCGCTTTACGTATCGATTCAGGAAATTTTGCAGGGTGGGCTGTAGAAAGACAGACTACGGGAATATCTTGCCGATAAAGTGTTTTACGTGCTGCTTCAACACCAATAGCGGTATGGGGGTCCAAAAGGTACCCAGTGGCTTCCCAAAAGTGAGTCATCACCTGAGTCATGGTTTTATCATCCAACCGATAGCTTGTAAATACTGCTCGAGCCTTAGTTAATGCTAGATCGCTTAAGATTAATTTGCCCGTTGTTTTAAAATTCAACATTAAGTTGTTAATAGCCCCGCCATCTTGATCATAAAGATCGAACAGCATTCGTTCAAAGTTGCTAGACACCATGATATCCATAGATGGTGAAAGGCTTTGCACTAAAGTCTCAAGGCTATGGTCATTATTACTAATACATCGGTGCAAAATATCATTAGCATTTGTAGCAATAACTAGCCGATCTATCGGTAGACCCATTTTTTTTGCCAGATAACCTGCAAAGATATCTCCAAAATTTCCAGTGGGAACTGAAAATGATACAGCGCGGTGAGGAGCGTCTAATGCCAAACCTGCATAAAAATAATACACAATCTGGGCCATAATTCTTACCCAGTTAATCGAATTAACTGCTACAAGTTGGCGATCAGGTGGCAGAAATGATTGATCTCCGAAGCTACTCTTTACCATATTCTGGCAATCGTCAAAATTTCCCTCTAGGGCTAGATTGAAAACATTTTTCTGAAGAACTGTCGTCATTTGTCTGCGTTGTACTTCAGAGACCCTATTGTGAGGATGTAAAATAAAGATATCTACATTATCACTATGGCGACATCCTTCAATTGCTGCTGAACCAGTATCACCAGAAGTGGCACCCATAATAACTACACGTTGATCCTTTTTTTTCAAAACATAATCCAGCAGATTGCCGAGAAATTGCAAAGCAAAGTCCTTAAACGCTAGAGTGGGACCATGAAATAACTCAAGAATAAACTCGTTATGGGCAGTCTGTACGAGAGGGGCGATAGCATCGTGACGAAAAGTACTATAAGTTTTTTGAATCAACTCTCTTAATTCATCGTCTGGGACTTCTCCATCCACAAACGGTGACATTACCTTGAAGGCCAGCTCCTGATAAGATAAAGAAGCCCACGAAGCGATTTCTTCTTTGGAGAACTGAGGAATTTTTTCTGGCACATACAAACCCCCGTCACTCGCAAGGCCTGCCAACATTGCATCCTCAAATGATAATGCGGGGGATTGCCCACGCGTACTAATATATTTCAAGATAACCACCTACCTGACTGACCTTCGCTTACTATCTTTAATTTAGCTGCTTGCCGAGATGCTTTACAGTTGCTCAAATCAATGACTCAACCCTTATCCTGACGACATCACCCGCTATCACTTCTAGAGCCTGGATTTTTTCCACAGCCTTATCTAGATATTTCTCCAGAGTGCTATTAGTCAGAAGAATCAATTGAGCGTGATCCTTGCCTGCTGCAGGCTCTTTTTGAATCACAGCCTCAATACTTATATTTTCTTCACTCAAAGCCTTGGTGATTTGAGTCAGCACCCCCGGAACATCTAGAGCAGTAATCCTCATATAACTGGCAGTTTCTATCTCACTAATAGGCAGCACATTGATTTGCCTCAACTGATCCGACTGAAAGCCATAATGTGGGGTACGCTGCTCTGGTCCAGCCCCCAATGTTCGAGCAATATCACAAATATCAGCAATTACTGCAGAAGCAGTTGCCTCGGCACCAGCTCCAGAGCCATAGTACATGCTAGGCCCAACTGCATTACCTTTGACTAATACTGCATTCATAACTCCATCTACATTAGCTATTAAACGCTTCTCAGGTATTAATGCTGGGTGGACACGTAATTCGATTGCGTCGTTTCTTTTTCTAGTCACGCCTAGGTGTTTAATTCGATATCCAAGCTGCTCGGCATATACGACGTCTTGGGGTTCAATTTTGGCAATTCCTTCAGTAAAAATCTTATCAAACTGTAAAGGGCACCCAAATGCCAAGGAGGCTAAAATAGCTAGTTTATGTGCTGCGTCGATACCCTCAACATCAAAGGTAGGGTCAGCTTCAGCATAACCAAGTTTTTGAGCTTCTTGCAAAACATCCATAAACTCACGATTCTTATCTCTAATTTCAGTCAAAATGAAATTAGAAGTTCCATTAATTATTCCTACAATCCATTCAATATCATTAGCAATCAACCCCTCTCGAATAGCTTTCACGATCGGAATACCTCCAGCTACTGCGGCTTCAAATGCAACGGTAACGCCTTTCTCTACAGCGGCGGCAAAAATTTCATTACCAGACTCAGCGATTAAAGCCTTGTTGGCAGTAACGACATGCTTCCCGTTAGCAATAGCTCTTAACACCAAATCCCTGGCAACTGTAGTTCCACCAATAAGCTCTACTAAAATATCAACATCAGGGTTATCTGCCACAGAGAATATGTCTCGAGAGATGTCTATTCCTGTTAAATCACAATCCGCGTTATCACGTCTGGCTCCAACCTGGCACACAACAATCTCACGACCCACACGAGCGCTAATCTCTTTGAGATTTCGACTTAGCACATTAATTGTGCCGCTTCCTACAGTACCTAAACCACAAATACCGATATTTACAGAATTCAATGTATTCGCCCTGATTTTAAAGTTAGTTTTTACGCCTAAAATAAAAAATAATCATCACAAGCATAGGTTCAATATAACGCTTTAACCTCTACATGAAAAACTAAGGGCTTGCGCCCAACAAGAGGTTCGCAACCATAATAGTCGGCAATGTAACTGTCAATGGTAGTGGCAAAGTTTAAGCACAAACTACTGAACCACCAATCCCCTAGGTTACTCAATCCCCATGACTACCAATAGCTCTTTAGCCGGACGGTAGCCCATCAATAGCGTTCCATCCCCCAAAAGCATCGTAGGTGTGCCTGTAATACCTATTTCTTGACCGAGATCATATTGATCAGCAATAGGATTTTCGTTACAAATATTCTCAGGGATAGTTTCACGATTCTTTAAAGCTGACAATGCTTGTTTTTTATCACTAGCGCACCAAGCAGAAGTCATTTTCTTATATGAGTCAGAACCAATACCCGCTCTCGGGAAGGCCAGATACCTGACCTCTACGCCCCGCGCAGAAAGGTCAGGCAAGGTTTCATTATGAAATTTTCGACAAAAATGGCAATCCACATCAGTAAAAACATAAAGGATTACTTTAGTCTTGCCTGTTAATGAAGGAAATATGATCACATCATCCAAGGGAATAACATCCATTTTATTTTTACGCATCTCTGTAATATGTTGAGCTACAACAGGTACAAACTCTCCGGGCCGAGCATGGTACATCTCTCCCGCTATTGCATATTCTCCTGCTTCTCCGACATAAAGAAACTGTGTAGTATTAACTCTAATCAGATAAAGGCCTTGAATTTGTGTCTTTTCTACATTTCCAAAGTTTAAATCTGGGCGAGATGCTTTAAGTGTATCTGTAATTTTTTTAGCAACCTCCACAGACACACCTTCGGCAGCTACTGGTATAGCAAAACATAGTAGGCAAAATGCCACCAAAATATAGGATCTTATTGTTAACAAATTCATATTTTCTTCACCATAAATATTTATTTTTTTGTGCAGTCTAGCCCCTAGGGTGATGCTCGGCATGCAACGCTTTCATGCGACTATTAGCTACATGAGTATAGATTTGGGTGGTCGAAAGATCACTATGCCCCAACAATAATTGAACCACTCTGAGATCAGCACCATGGTTTAATAAATGAGTTGCAAAAGCATGGCGGAGTGTATGTGGTGAAATAGGCTTTTCTATTCCTGCATCTTTAGCATGCCGCTTCAATCGATGCCAAAACGTTTGTCGTGTCATCTGTTGAGCTCTAGTGCTAACAAATAGAACATCACTTTGAACCTGATTTAACAACATGGGTCTTGAACACTTAAGATACCTGTCCAGCCAACTCATTGCTTCTTCCCCTAAAGGCACAAGTCTTTCTTTGCTGCCTTTACCAAATACCCTGACAACTCCTTGACGTAAATTTATCTCATGTAACCTTAAGCTTATCAGCTCTGTTATCCTCAACCCAGAAGCATAAAGAACTTCTAGCATAGTTCTGTCGCGTAACCCCAAAATATCTTCAACATTTGGAGTGGCTAGTAATATTTCGATATCATCTTCAGACAAGCTCTTAGGAAGTGGGCGCCCTAATTTTGGATTACCCACTAACGCTGTAGGGTCTATTTGTATCTTTTTTTCTCGTAAAAAGTGGCGATAAAATCCGCGCAAACATGACAATTGCCTTGCTGTGGTTCTTGCAGATAAGCCTTGCTCAAAGCGATGCGATAGAAATATTTGTAAGTTTTGGCGCACAACTGCTAGCAGTTTGATGCCTTGAGGATCGAGCCATTTAGCAAAGCTCCTCAAATCACGACCATAAGATTCCAGACTATTTCGACTTAACCCTTTTTCCATCCATATGGAATCAAGGTAGCTATCAATAAGAAGCTGATTGGCATTGCTAATAACAGTCATATTTTATTCTAAATACCCGAAACTTCAGCACTGAGCACAATAGTACATATTACAACCTATAGTGCTCAAGAGGCTACTCCGTCAACTGATATCTCAATAATTTTATTCAACAAAAAAGGCGCTAGCAAATAGCACCTTTCTTTTTGAGCCAACCTTGCTCACGAGAGCTAAGTTATATTTAGCCTAATTTTTCTTTAATACGCGCCTTACGACCTGACAGTTCACGTAGGTAATATAACTTAGCTTGTCGCACATCCCCACGACGAGAGACAGCTATACTTTCAACCTGCGGACTATAGGTTTGAAAAGTACGCTCCACGCCAATACCGTTTGATATCTTACGCACAGTAAAGGCAGAATTGAGGGCACGATTGCGTTTAGCAATCACAACACCTTCAAAAGCCTGAAGGCGCTCACGCGTACCTTCGATAACCTTCACCTGCACCACAACAGTATCACCAGGTGAAAATTGCGGGAGTTCTTTACCCATCTGTTCCGCTTCGATTGCTGCTATAATTGAATTTTTACCGCTCATGGTTTGCTCCTCAGCTTTTATAATTTGGTGCTATTCACCTTTTTTTGAGTAGCGTCGAACAGAGAGGAAAGCAACCTACTTGCTTTCGTCAGTCGACTCTTCTGAAACACTATGTTTAGCTAGACTATCAAGTATTTCTTGTTGCTCTTCATTAAGCGTCATACCTTCTAACAAGTCTGGTCGTCTCTGCCAAGTTCGTTTTAGTGACTCTCTTAGCCGCCATTGCTTAATATCTTTATGGTTTCCTGACAATAATACATCCGGAACTTTCAAATTTTCGTAACATTCAGGTCTCGTGTAGTGAGGGTGATCCAGTAAACCCTCTGAGAATGAATCCTGCTGTGCAGACTCTTCATGACCTAGGGCTCCAGGAAGCTGACGCACTATTGTATCCATTATCACCATAGCAGCCAACTCTCCACCGCTAAGCACGTAGTCACCAATAGACCATTCTTCATCAACTTCTAGCTCAATCAACCTCTCGTCTACACCTTCATATCGCCCAGCGATCAATATAAGATTCTGATCGACAACCAATGACTTTGCACCCTCTTGGTCTAACACCCTTCCTTGAGGAGATAAGTAAATAACCTTAGCTTCACCTCCTATCCACTCTCGTGCTTCTCTGATTGATTGACGCAATGGCCCAACCATAAAAACCATTCCGGGGCCGCCACCATATGGCCTATGGTCTACCGTCTGATGGCGATCAACAGTATGCGTTCTGGGGTTGAACGTCTCAACATCAACAAGACCAAGTTTAACAGCGCGGCCACTTACACCATAATTAAGTACCGCATCAAACATTTCAGGAAATAGCGTGACCAAAGCTATCTTCATTGCCGCGCCCCCATGACTTATTTGATGACTCCAGCGTTCTACTTAAGTGCTTTTAAAATTCAGCATCCCAGTCCACTTCAATCTTTTTAGAAATAAGATTTACAGTCAAAACAACCTGCTTCGTGTAAGGGATCAGCCTCTCTTTAAAGTCCAAGCTATCGATATCACCTTTTACCTCAAGCACGTCATTTGCACCGGTTTCCATTAAACCGGCCACAACACCGAGATCAATTCCGTCTTGAATTGAGATAACTCTCAATCCTTCAAGTTGATGCCAATAATACTCATTTGAATCTAATTCCGGAAACTCTGATCGCTCTACTGCAATATTTTTTTGGCATAACTCTTGTCGAGCAATATCTCTATCATCAAAATCTAATATTTGAACAATCAAATTTTGACTTGCCACCTTGTACTGGACAACTTGAATCTCTTTCCAGCCTTGATCTGTTTGTAGCCACCAAGGCTTATAGTCAAAAATATTTTCTGGTTCATCAGTATATGGATGAATTTTAACCCATCCTTTAACGCCATGAATAGTTGTGATTCGCGCCACCACCACAAGATCTGGCGGGCTAGATGGCCCTGAAACAACAGATATCCGGCTCACTTCAGTCAAAAAGTCTTATCAGCATCAGGCTGCAGCAGATTCTTTTATCAAGCGAGAAACGCGATCACTCATACCTGCACCGAGTCCAACCCAGTGCTGAACTCGATCAGCGTCTACGCGGAGACGCTCTTCCTGTCCTCGTGCCACAGGATTAAAGAATCCAATTCTTTCTATATACTTACTATCACGCGCCCGACGACTGTCAGTAACATGAATATGATAAAAAGGGCGTTTTTTGGAGCCCCCACGAGCTAAACGAATTGTTACCATGAAGCTTCTCTTTTTATTAACTATTTCAACTTACCGGCCATGAATTGCATTATTAAAATATAATCAAATGCAATGCAAAAACCGAGGATATTCAAAGGCGCGAAATTATAACCAAAAGATCTCAGCGAGTACAGTTTTAGCTTAACCTGCGAAAAATAAACAGATCTATCAAGCTGTTATCAGAAAGGACTTTTTCCGCTCCCCCCCGGAAAAATACCTCCTCCAGGCGAGGGCATACCTCCAGACATTCCCTGCATCATTCGCTGCAACCCTTTACCTTTCATTTTTTTCATCATCATCCCCATCTGCTTGTGCTGCTTTAACAAACGGTTTAGGTCTTGAAGCGTTGTACCGGAACCTTGAGTAATTCGGCGTTTACGAGAACCATTTAAAATTTCTGGCTTACTACGCTCCAGAGAGGTCATTGAATCAATAATAAATTCCATTCGAGAGAAATTTTCTGCCATATCTGGTTTTGTGGGCATTTGCGGCATATTTCCCAGCCCAGGCAATTTCTCCATCATTCCCGATAGTCCACCCATATTTTTCATTTGCTGCAACTGATCCTTTAAATCATTTAAATCAAATCTTTTGCCCTGTGAAACTTTCTTTGCTAGCTGCTCTGCTTTTTTATGATCAACCTTCTGCTCAACCTCTTCGATCAGCGACATAACATCGCCCATTCCGAGTATGCGAGATGCTATTCGCTCTGGATAAAAAGGCTCTAGTGCGTCTGTTTTTTCTCCAGTCCCTAAAAATTTGATTGGTTTTCCTGTCACCTGCCGGACAGAAAGCGCCGCGCCGCCACGAGCATCTCCATCTATTTTGGTAAGAATAATCCCAGTTAAAGGCAAAGCATCGCTAAAGGCTTTGGCGGTAACAACTGCATCCTGTCCAATCATAGCGTCAACGACAAATAGTGTTTCTACTGGATTAACTGCTGCATGTATGCACTGAATTTCATCCATCAAATCACTATCAACGTGAAGACGTCCGGCTGTATCAATTAGCAGGACATCCATAAACTTTATCTTGGCAGATTTAAGGGCGCCCGAAACAATATCGACAGGGTTTTGCGAGGGCTCGCTGGGATAGAAATCAATACCGACTTCATTCGCTAATACCTCTAGCTGCTTTATTGCGGCCGGCCGATAAATATCGGCACTTACAACCATCACTTTTTTCTTTTTCTGCTCGACGAAAAATTTTGCCAGTTTTGCAACAGAAGTAGTTTTACCAGCCCCTTGTAAACCGGCCACCAAAACAACAGCTGGGGCTTGGGCAGCAAGATTCAGCTCCTCGTTGCTATCGCCCATCACATGCTCTAGCTCAGCTTGAACAATTTTTAAGAGCTGCTGACTCGGGGTAAGGCTCTTAGCGACATCTTGCCCTAGAGCGCGCTGTTTGACGGCTTCAACAAAGTTTTTTACTACTGGTAAAGCAACATCTGCCTCAAGAAGGGCCATTCGAACTTCTTTTAACGTAGCCTGAATATTTTCTTCAGTAAGATTTGCTTTGCCGGAAATTTTTTTAAAGGAGCTAGCTAAGCGATTGCTAAGATTCTCAAAAATTGCCATAGTCAGTTTTCCATCATAGGGTTAATCAATTGGGTTCTTTTTTATCATATCTTAAATATTTTTACGTATAGCCTCGATAAACCTTATCTAAATTTTTGTAATTTATATTGCCATTCAGTTTCTTGGGCCAAGTTCCTGCAAAATGTATTCAGAGTTTTTTCTACTAGTCCTCAGGGTCTTTTTTTTAAAACTAACAGGCGTGCACCAGTCCTTTTCGCTGAACCATATCTGTGGCACACTTTGATATTATTGTAACACCGACATAAATAACAAAAGAACAAAACATACTATGTTTACCGCTACCGCTTCAATTGCACTTTATCTGATCTCAAGCTTTTATCTGGCTTTACAGCTTAGCAAGGGCGGAGCACAAAGAACTACTGTTTTCTTCTTAATCGCAACTTTAGCTATAGCTGCCAATGGCTACGCAAGCTTCCAATGGCTTATCACTGATCAAGGAATAAACTTTGGCCTACTCCCGATGACAACTGTCATTGCGTTTACAGTTAATTTCATTGTGCTAGGTAGTCGCCATCGAAAACAGCTCCAAAATTTGTTTTTGGTTTTATTTCCCCTAAGCGCGCTAATAATTTTTTTGGCTATGACGGCCAAGGATGCTGAAATAACCTCTTCTGAAGTTTCAATCCAGATGGGCTTTCATGTCTTGACTTCAATTTTATCATACAGTTTACTGACCCTTGCCGCCTTTCAGGCATTATTTTTATCTCTTCAAGAATGGAGATTGCGCCATAAGCATTTTGGAATTTTTTCACAAATTTTTCCGTCCATTCAGACAATGGAGTCTCTCTTATTTGAAGCACTCTGGGTTGGTTTTGGCTTATTGACGCTATCGCTAGCAACAGGTTTGATATTTTTTGAAGATTTCTTTGCACAGCATCTTGCTCATAAAACATTTTTCTCGATTTTTTCTTGGATATTTTTTGCTATTTTGCTTTGGGGTAGGCACACACAAGGCTGGAGAGGAAAAACTGCCGTACGCTGGACGCTGTCTGGATTCATCACCTTAGCTGTTGCTTACTGGGGCACCAAATTCGTTTTAGAGGTACTGCTTTCCAGCTAACTAATTAATACAGTTTATAAAAATAAACGTCTCAATCATCAATAACATTATTGATATATCCATAGAATGCTTGCCAATCTGCGCAAAAATCTTCAACATACATCCTCTATAAGAAAAAAAGGTTCCACATTCTTTGAACGACGCTCCCATAGGGTTGCTATTTTCTATTCTCGGCGGCCTGTTAATACTATCAGCATTTTTTTCTAGCTCAGAAACCGCGATGATGTCTCTCAACCGGTATCGGTTGGATCATCTCAAAAAAAATCATCGTGGAGCCCGGAAAGCCCACAAACTCTTAATGCGCCCAGATAGGTTGATTGGGATCATTTTAATCGGTAACAATCTTACCCATATCCTTTGCTCAGCAATTGCAACGGTCATAGCGATTCGACTCTATGGCGATGCTGGTATATTTTTCGGCACACTACTGTTGACATTGGTAGTGCTCATATTTGCCGAAGTCACCCCAAAAACGGTGGCAGCGCTACATCCAGAAGGTATCGCTTTTTTCTCTAGCCACATACTTAGACCACTCCTAATAGTATTTTATCCTTTTGTATGGCTGGTAAATCAACTTTCGAATGGACTATTAAGGATTTTTGGAATTAATCCAGACAAAAGTCGAGATGATAGCCTAAGCAAAGATGAACTTCGGACTGTGGTGGGGATATCAAGCGAAAAAACACCAGAGCATGAAAATATGCTCATTAATATCTTGGACCTGGAGGAGATAACCGTCAATGACATCATGGTGCCTCGTAATGAAATTGTGGGACTAAATCTAGATGATGATACGGGAATTCTTTTAGATATCATCATCAATTGTGGTTATACGCGTGTGCCAATTTATAGAGGAGATATCAATCATATTGAGGGTTTTCTTCATATGAAAAACGTTTCTAGATTACTGCGTGCTGGAGGCGAAGGATTTACTCAAAAAGCCCTTAAGCGGTTTGCCCGTGAACCCTATTTCGTTCCAAAAAATACCCCCCTGAACAAGCAGTTGCTGAACTTCAGGCTTGATCGACGACGAATCGGCCTGGTGGTAGACGAATATGGTGAAATTGAGGGTCTTGTGACGCTAGAAGACATCCTGGAAGAGATTGTGGGAAACTTTACCACCAATAAGGCCGAAGATGAAAAATTGGGTATAGTTAAACTCAAGCACAACATCTTTGAAATCGACGGATCAGAAACCATTAGGGATATAAATAAAAGAGCCAACTGGGATCTGCCTACAGGTGGTCCAAAAACTTTGAGTGGCGTGGTTTTAGAGCATCTTGAAAACATTCCGGATGGCAACGTTTCTTTGGAGCTTGAGAGCTATCGTATCGAAACAATAGAGTTAAGCGACAAGAGTGTGTCCAAGCTCCAGGTTAAGAAGCTATTAATAAAAAATAAGCACGAAACAGACAATGAAAGCTAGGGCTATCTGTCGCTCAAGCAAAGGGATTATTTTTTTGAGAACGCTGAAAAGCGTTTTCTATTACCTTAAGACGATCTCGGTCCTCCATTAACATCCATTCTCTAATTTCTCGTGATGTACGATAGCAGCCCACACAAATATCTTCTTCGCTCATAGCGCAGACTGAGACACAAGGCGACGGAACAATGTTAGCCATTTTGAAACCAATAAATAAATAAATGAAGAGACTGTTTTCATGGAATTATTGAATAAATTTTCGTTTGTTGCAACTCTTGAAATTTAGACACATTGAGCACGATATTTTTCCATGACACTTATATATAATAGAATCATATTAACAATTATTTCCATACAACCCATATAACAAGACAATCTTATGAAATTTTGTAGTGAGTGTGGTCATGCCACAAGTCTGGAGACCCCCATTGGAGATAACCGAAAGCGTGACGTATGCATTAACTGTGATGCCATTCATTACCAAAATCCAAAAATTATAACTGGTTGCATTCCAGTCTTCGAGGACCGAGTTTTGTTGTGTCGCAGAGCTATTGAGCCGCGCCTAGGTTTTTGGACTCTACCAGCTGGATTTATGGAAAATAATGAGACTTGCCTAGAAGCGGCACTTCGAGAGTGCGCAGAAGAAGCGAACGCCCATATAGATAATCCGGTTTTTTGTGGCTTATTCGACCTCCCTCATATCAATCAAGTCTACCTATTTTATCGAGGCTATATTAGTAACGGGTCGTTTAGCCCCGGCATTGAATCCCTTGAAGTTAGTTTATTCAAAGAGCATGAGATTCCATGGCAAGATCTAGCTTTTCCTGTCATTGAGCTCATGCTTAAACATCATTTCGAAGATATGAAGATCAGCCATGCGGGAATACAAACAGGTACAATAAATAGCTCTTGGAAAAGCTAGCGCACCCAGCCACTATAATTACCAAAAAAGATCGGATTACCTCTATTTTTATTGCTTATAGCTTATATTTGATTGATAATCATTATCATCTACACTTTAAAAAAGTATTTTAGCTATCAAATGAACATATCCTTTAATCAGCTTGCAGTTGGCGATAATGCTCGAGTTAGCAATCTTGTCAACGTAACTCCATCCTATAGGAACAGACTCATGAGTCTTGGTTTAACACCAGGAACTCTCTTTGTCGTTCAGCATAGAGCGCCCCTTGGAGATCCCATAGCAATAATGGTAAGAGGTTTTCGTCTAAGCATTAGAAGCCAAGAAGCAGAAGGCTTAATGGTAGTAAAGTTATGAATCATGACTTTACTATAGCCCTTGTAGGGAATCCAAATTGCGGAAAAACGACTCTCTTTAATGCACTTACAGGCTCCAATCAAAAAGTAGGAAACTGGCCTGGCGTTACCGTAGAGCAAAAAGTTGGGCATTTTAAGCATGCAAGCGCTAATTTTAAGCTGGTTGATCTTCCTGGAACATATTCGCTACATATTTCATGTGAGGCTGACTCTATAGATCAGCAACTTGCACAACACTTTATATTGGAAGGTAGTGCTGACCTAATAATTAATATAATTGATGCTTCTAGTCTTGAGCGAGGTCTCTATTTAACCACACAGTTAATGGAGGCTGGCACACCTCTGGTTATCGCATTAAATATGATAGATGTAGCCGATCAAAATGGTGTGCATATAGACCCCTATGACCTGTCAGAAAAAATTGGTTTTCCCGTAGTACCTATGATCGCTAGTCGAAGCGAAGGCACGGGCACATTAGTAGATGTAGCCAGCAACCATCTTTATAAGAATAACCATAAGTCTCAACCTGTTATTGTTTCTAAGCCGCTTGAAGATACAGCAAATAAAATTCTTTCTTTGATGAACCAATATTCGCCAGGGTCAAGTAGACTTAAAGTCACTGCTGTTATGGAGCAAGATGATTCAGTATTGAGCGGCTTCCCAAAAGATCTGCAAGAGGAAGTAAAGGCAGAGGTGAACTTGCTTGAGTCAAAACTCACAATCAGTGTATCGGATACCTTAATTACAGATCGCTATAAATGGATCGAAGAAATTACTGCAGATTCAGTCCATCATGAAACCAAAATAAAAAAAACCTTCTCTGATTATCTTGATGCAATACTGCTTAACCGTTTTTTTGCATTCCCTATATTTCTGGGAATAATGTATTTAATGTTTATGGTGGCCATCAATTTTGGCGGGGCTTTCATTGATGTTTTTGATATGACTGCCGGAGCAATATTTGTTGAAGCTCCAAGACAAATGCTCACAGCTGCAAATTTCCCACTATGGCTGGTAACATTTATATCAGATGGGGCAGGCGGAGGGATTCAACTAGTTGCCAGCTTTATACCAGTTATAGGAACTTTGTTCCTCTTTCAGACATTCTTGGAAGACTCTGGTTACATGGCCCGTGCGGCGTTTATTCTTGATCGATTGATGAGAAGTCTTGGACTGCCTGGAAAATCTTTTGTCCCACTAGTGATAGGTTTTGGATGCAACGTTCCGTCAGTAATGGGAAGCCGGACCTTGGACAGCAATCAAGATCGTCTAATTACAACCTTAATGGCGCCGTTCATGTCTTGCGGTGCAAGGCTAACTGTATACATTCTCTTTGCTACAGCTTTTTTTGCTGAAAATGGGCACAACGTGGTTTTTGGTTTATACCTCATCGGGATTATACTTGCTCTACTAACAGGATTACTGGTTCGTCAAAAAATTCTAAGTCGGGATATATCCCCATTCATTATGGAGCTACCCAACTATCATATCCCAACTCTCAGGGGTCTCTTCACTCATACCTGGCATCGACTGCACGGATTCATAGTTCGAGCAGGAAAAGCTATTGTTTTGGTTGTCATTGTCTTAAATTTCGTAAATTCTATCAGTCTAGACGGAACTTTCAATAATGAAAATACTAGCAAATCACTACTTTCAGTAATCGGTAAAACCATCACACCTGTGTTTTCTCCCCTTGGCATCAAAGAAGAGAATTGGCCTGCCACTGTGGGACTTTTTAGTGGGATTTTTGCAAAAGAAGTGGTTGTTGGCACCCTGGATGCACTTTACTCAAATATGGCTAAAGATAAAAACAATACACCAAAAGAAGCGCCTATGGCCATAGGCGATAGAATTTCAGAAGCCTTTGCTACCATTCCAGAGAATTTAGCTAAAGTGAACTCAATGTGGAAAGACCCGTTTGGGCTAAGCATGGGCAATCTGGAAGATGAACAAAGTTCTGCAAAAGATCAAAACATAGAAGTTTCCACCATTACTCTTATGCAGGAATTATTTGATGGCCCGGTAGCTGCTTTCAGTTATATCCTTTTTATTCTTCTTTATATGCCCTGTGTTGCAACTTTAGGTGCGATTTACAAAGAAGCAGGAAAAGCATGGGCAATTTTTTCGGCCACATGGAACACTCTGCTTGCGTACGGAGTGTCTGTTATTGTCTATCAGGTGGGTACTTTTGCTGCGCATCCGCAACAATCAATGCTATGGACCGCTAGCATGGCGTTAATGCTATTTTGCAGCTATCTATTGCTTATAGCATACGGAAAAACAACAGCCAAAAATGAAAACTTAATACCGATTGTTAATTTACACTGAAAACTATACGTCATGCTGCAAAAAGTATTACTCAAATGGATGACGAACTACAATAGTCTCTACTCTGTCAGGCCCAGTAGAAACAATATCTACAGGGGTATCCAGCAAGTCTTCAATGCGCCTAATATAACTTCTAGCATTAACAGGAAGCTCACTTAACGACTTAGCTGCTACCGTAGACTCGACCCAACCAGGCATTTCCTCATATACAGGGATTAGGTCTTCATAGTCATCAGCGTGACAAGGAATTCCTGTTTTTTTACCCTCAGTGTCTTGATATGAAACACAGATCTTAATGACTTTAAGTCCATCCAACACATCCAATTTCGTCAAACAAATTCCAGACACTGAGTTGATGCGAATAGCTTGCTGAAGAGCTGCAGCATCGAACCAGCCACAGCGGCGCTCTCTTCCTGTAGTAGCACCAAGTTCATGGCCTTTGATACTAAGATGTTTCCCTATATCGCAAAATAATTCTGTCGGAAAAGGTCCAGAGCCAACCCTTGTAGTGTAAGCCTTAGTGATACCCAAAACATAGTCTAGGTATAATGGTCCAAATCCACTCCCTGTTGCTGTAGAACCAGCAGTAGTGTTGGAAGAGGTTACAAAGGGGTACGTACCGTGGTCAATATCTAATAGTGACCCTTGTGCGCCTTCAAACATTATATTGTCGCCACGCTTTCTAGCTAAATGCAGGATATTAGTGACATCGTCAACCATAGGTTGTAGTTCATCCGCCCAAATTAAAGCTTTAGAGAGAGTATCTTTATAGCTCACAGCCTCTGCTCCATAAAAAGAGGTAAGCATAAAATTATGGTAGTCCATCAACTCTTTTAGCTTTAATGCAAACTTGTCTCGATTAAATATATCGCCTAAACGAAGACCTCGACGAGCCACCTTGTCTTCATAAGCAGGGCCAATACCTCTACCAGTAGTACCTATCTTGGCTTCACCTCTAGCTTTCTCGCGCGCTTGGTCAAGAGCAATATGTACCGGCAATATTAATGGGCAGGAGGAAGAAATGCGTAATCTTTTTCTTACTGG
>CAJIZZ010000030.1 GCA_905181945.1 uncultured Porticoccus sp.
TTCACGGCGGTAACAGGGGTTCGACTCCCCTACGGGACGCCATTTTTTGTTACCTTGTTTTTTATGGTACAGAAAACGCGGGAATAGCTCAGTTGGTAGAGCGCAACCTTGCCAAGGTTGAGGTCGCCGGTTCGAACCCGGTTTCCCGCTCCAATTAAGAAGTGTAATATCAAATTAGGTATTACACTTTTTTTTGGCCCATGCTTTGGTAGCTGTTATTTTTTTTACACCATACAAAAAAGTAATACCTGTTTTTTTGCGCATACTAGGCGGATCTTTTTAATTAGGCTCTAAAGTGTGTTCTTGGGCTGTTAAGTTTTCTTATGCGGTCAACTATTTATGATTAAACCTCAAGTCACAGTTAAAAATAGAATATTAAACTATGAATAAGTTAGCTTTATGTATTACAAGTCTGCACAAGGAGTACGGTAATGGATTTCAGGCATTAAGAGGTGTTGATATTGAGGTTCAGCGGGGGGATTTTTTTGCACTTTTAGGGCCAAATGGAGCTGGAAAGTCAACAATTTTAGGTATTATTTGCTCCTTAGTTAAAAAAACTTCCGGGAAGATTAGCGTGTTTGAGGCAGACATAGATGATGATTTCTCATTAGTCAAAAAAAATATTGGAGTTGTTCCGCAAGAGTTTAATTTTAATCAGTTTGAAAAGGTTTTTGATATCGTCAAGACTCAGGGTGGATATTTTGGCCTGCCGAGAAAATTGTCTGAAAAAAGAGCAGAAAAATACCTAAAACTTTTAGGTTTGTGGGACAAGCGTGACCAGACCCCGCGAATGCTTTCAGGGGGAATGAAGAGGCGACTTATGATAGCAAGAGCTCTTATCCATGAGCCAAAATTACTCATTCTGGATGAGCCTACAGCTGGTGTCGATATAGAGTTAAGACGATCTATGTGGGAGTTTCTTAGGAAGATTAACGAGGATGGGACAACAATAATCCTAACTACTCATTATTTGGAAGAAGCTGAAAGCTTATGTCGAAATGTCGCAATTATTGATCGTGGAAAAATCATTCAAAATACTTCAATGCGTGAATTGTTACGACAGCTAAATACTGAGTTCTTTGTTTTTGATACACATAAAAAATTAATTAAATTACCGAGAATGGACGGTTATAAAGGGCATCTAGTTAATTCCAGCAGCTTTGAAGTCGAAGTTGAAAGGCATCAATCTTTAAATGCGCTATTTGCGAATTTGACCGCTCAAGATATTCAGATTCTAAGTATGAAAAACAAGACTAACAGATTAGAGGAATTATTTATTTCGCTTGTCCAGCCTCACGAAGAGAAAGCTGAAGAGGTATCAGGATGAATGTTAGAGAGCAGTGGATAGCTTTTGTTACCATTTTGGTAAAAGAGATTAGAAGATTTACTCGTATCTGGCCGCAGACATTATTGCCCCCGGCAATCACTATTGCTTTGTATTTTGTAATCTTTGGCACTTTGATAGGCCCTCGTATTGGGCGTATGGCAGGGTTTTCTTATATTGAATTTGTCGTTCCTGGATTAATCATGATGTCTGTTATCACTAACTCATACGGTAATGTTGTCTCATCCTTTTTTGGTGCCAAATTTCAGAAGTCTATTGAAGAGGTGTTAGTTTCCCCTGTCCCAAGTTATGTTCTTTTGTCTGGATATGTAATTGGGGGCGTGATTAGGGGGTTGGCTGTAGGATCTATCGTGACATGCTTGTCTCTATTCTTTACTGACCTTCAGGTCCATAACATTACTATTACTGTTACTATTGTTTTTCTTACATCAGTACTATTTTCGCTAACCGGCTTCATTAACGCTATTTATGCAAATAGTTTTGATGATATATCCATCATTCCAGTTTTTATTTTGACGCCACTTACATACTTAGGCGGGGTTTTTTATTCCATGGAGATGTTGCCTAAATTTTGGCAGGATATTTCAATGATAAACCCTATTCTTTATATGGTTAATGCGTTCAGATATGGCCTTTTGGGGGTATCTGACATTAGTGTAGGCTGGGCATTTTTTATGGTGGCTGCTCTTTGTATTGTTTTATTTTGCTATGCTTCATATCTGCTTAATCAAGGAAAACGTCTTAGAACGTAAATTGACATAAAAAATAGGTGCTTATGGCCACTGATAATAATTTTATTTTAGGCGCTAATACTCCATATCCGTCAGATTATGATTCAGGTTTATTGTGTCCTATCCTCAGAAAAAATGGGCGACAAGCAATCAAAATTGATGATAATTACCCCTTTCATGGGGTGGATATTTGGACAGCCTACGAAGTTTCTTGGTTGGACTTAAAGGGTAAACCTAAGTTTGCTATCGCTGAGATTACTGTATCGTGTAAAACAAAAAATATAGTGGAATCCAAGTCTTTAAAGTTATACCTGAACTCCTTGAATCAAAGGAGGTGTGAGTCTAGCGATGGTATTTTAACATTAATGAAAAAAGATATCGAAAGCTGCGTAGAGGGCCCGGTAGATGTCTATATGTATAGCTTGGATGATTTCCATATTCGTGGACTTCCTTCATTTTCAGGCATATTGCTGGATGACCTAGATGTTGTCGTTGATTCTTACAAGCCAGATCCTTCGTTGTTATCTGTAGAAGAAAGTGGTGAGATAGTTACAGAAACACTCTATAGCCATCTGTTGAAGACCAACTGTCCCGTCACCAATCAGCCTGATTGGGCTAGCATTATGATTAGATATACAGGACACCCGATTAATGCTGTGGGCGCTCTCAAATACATTATTTCTTACCGCCATCATCAAGATTTTCATGAGCAGTGCGTTGAGCGTATATATTCGGAGATATATGCCCGTTGTCGGCCTGTAGAGCTTGAGGTTTATGCTAGATACTGTCGTCGAGGCGGTTTAGATATTAATCCTTATCGTAGTTCGAAAAAAATACATCCACCGTTAATTCGTATATCTTGTCAGTGAGCAGAGAGACTGCTTATTTTTCAGGCAGGCGACCTGCTATAATGAGAAATACTCATTTGTTGTATAGGTGAAAAAATGGATGCATTAGTTGCTTTGCAGAATAGGGCGTCCAGTACAAAACTGGTTGCCCCTGGCCCCACGATTCAAGTTCTTAAAAATATACAAAAAGCAGCACTTAGGGCGGCCGATCATGGTCGCTTGCGACCGTGGAGATTTTTGATGATCGAGGGGGATGGTCGAAAAAAATTAGGTGAATTATTTATTGCGGCTGAAAAACAAAAAATAGACAATTTGTCAGAAAAAAAATGTGAGCTGGCTGCCAATAAGGCCATGAGAGCTCCAACTATTGTGATTGTGATTGCATGTATTAAAGATCACCCCAAGATCCCGCGAATAGAGCAAATTATTTCAGCTGGAGCAGCAGCACAAAATATGTTGACGGCGGCTTATGCGCAGGGAATAGGAGCTGTTTGGCGCACTGGTGATTTAGCTTACGATAATAAATTTTCTGCCGAACTAGGCTTAACAATGAGTGAGGCAATCGTTGGTTTTTTGTACCTAGGGACTGCTTCCCCTGGCTGTGAAGCCAAGGCCCCCAAAATGAACACCGAAGATTATTTTCAATCTTGGCCTTGACGATTGCTATTTAAGGAGTGGTTGTGTAGAGTTCAATCGCTTTAATTTGCGCTAGAAGCTTGGATTTTTTAGTGCAAGAGCAAGAGATATTGCTGTGTGGCGGCCATATGGCCCACTGTCTAAGAAAAAAATTATTTTATGGTGAGGTGGCCGAGTGGTTTAAGGCGCACGCTTGGAAAGCGTGTGTACGGTAACGTACCGAGGGTTCGAATCCCTCTCTCACCGCCATATATTAATCAATTTTTGGCTATTATTCCTTTAGTTTAGATTTATTTTGTCACCCAAACCCTTGCCCACAAGCGTTAAAAAAATGTACCGAAAATAATTCTTCAGATTAAGTGAAGTCAACATTTTTGCATCAACCTCCGCTAGCAGCTGCGGGTTGGACATGTCTATTCCTTGAATTTGCGCTAGACCTGTAATACCAGGAAGGACATCGTAGACCCCGAGTGTCTCACGTTTCCGAATCAGCTCATTTTGATTGGTCAAGCAGGGCCTCGGGCCAACAAGGCTCATCTCGCCTTTGAGTACATTCCATAGTTGCGGTAATTCGTCTAGCTTTGTTCGACGTAAAATTTTCCCGACCGATGTTACCGCAGACGCGCTGGACAGATGTGAAGCAACAGATGGCGTGCCTGGCAGCATAGTGCGAAATTTTATTAGAATGAAGGGTTTTTGGTTGCGACCTACACGCTTTTGTTTAAATAAGAGCGTGCGAGAGCCAATTCTATCAAAACATAACACAGGAAGTAGTAATGGGGAAAATAGCATTAAACCAGAAAAAGACAAGAAAAAATCCATCGAGCGTAGAATTTTTTGATTCAATTCGCTCATAAACGCAGATCCGATGATGCTTCATCTAGCAGGTATTTTAAGTCATAAATAATATGCTCGGGAGAGGCAAAACGTCGAATTTTTTCGACACCCATTACCTTGAATCTATCGTGCGCAACAGCAATGATGATAGCATCATAGGCGCCAGGTAAAGGCTCCATTGTCATGGTGAGCCCATATTCTACCTGTGCTTCATATTTGTCTGCCCAGGGGTCGTAAACATCGATCTGAGCGTTATATACTCCTAATTCATGAATGATGTCTATAATCTTAGTGTTGCGTAAATCTGGACAGTTTTCTTTAAAGGTCAACCCCATGATTAAAATTTTTGATCCCTCGATCTGAATTTTTTTCTTGCTCATCGCCCCAATTAATTGTGAGGCAACATAAGCCCCCATGTTATCGTTCATTCGCCTGCCGGCAAGAATTATTTCAGGAGTGTAGCCGATCGCCTGAGCTTTATGTGTCAGATAGTATGGGTCTACACCGATGCAGTGTCCGCCTACAAGGCCGGGTCGGAAGGGAAGGAAATTCCACTTGCTGCCAGCAGCCTCGAGTACTGCTTGGGTGTCGATGTCCATCTTGTTGAAAATGATAGCAAGCTCGTTAATAAGAGCGATGTTGAGATCACGCTGGGTGTTTTCGATAACCTTGGCAGCCTCAGCAATTTTTATGCTCTTCGCTTTATGTGTCCCGGCGGTAATGATTTCATTATAAAGAGTGTCGATAAGGTCAGCAATTTCTGGCGTCGAGCCGGAGGTGACCTTTTTGATGCTGGTGATACGATGTTCTTTATCGCCGGGGTTAATACGTTCAGGGCTATAGCCACAAAAGAAGTCTTCATTAAATTTAAGGTTTGAATATTTCTCAAGCACTGGCACACAATCTTCTTCGGTTGCGCCGGGATAAACTGTTGACTCATAGATTACGATATCACCTTTTTTTAAGACCTTGCCGATTGTCTCACTTGCTTTAAGTAACGGCATTAAATTGGGCCGCTTATCCTTATTGATCGGAGTCGGGACGGTGACTATGTAGCAATTAGCATTCTTTAGGTTGTCATGGTTTGCTGTATAGGTCACATAACTTGCTTGTTTAATTTCTTTATCTGTAACCTCTAGTGTTTTATCAATGCCTTTTTTTAACTCTTCAATGCGACTGATATTAATATCAAAACCGATAAGGGGAAATTTTTTCCCAAATTCCACAGCAAGTGGCAGGCCAACATAACCAAGACCAACAACAGCAAGTTTTAAGTCAAATATTGATTGTGGGGCGCTGTGGGTCATATCTTAAGATTCTCTCGATAGTAGGAATTAATTTAACTATAGTAAAGGCTGGCGGAAACGCCAAGCAATTCTTCATAGTGTCACCAGTGTTACTTTTGTCGCTCTAGCGCTACATGCATGCAGTCGACTATTGTAGTGCTTGGCTTGTAGTCTGTGACAAGTTTTTCGAGAATACTGAGCGTTAAAAGCAAGTTATTTTGAATAAATGCATTTTGTAGTAAATTAATGTCAACCTCTAACTTCTCCCAGCTAATAAACGCATCATGCGCCTGTTGAATCTTGGGATGGGATGTCGGTCGAGGATCTTTGCCAAGCAACAGTTCCTCGTAAAGTTTTTCTCCTGGTCGGATACCAGTGATGTTAATTTTTATATCCCCATCGGGATTAAGATTATCCTGAATAGTCAGTCCCGACAGGCTAACCATTCGTTGAGCTAGATCAGCAATCCTAATCGGTTCACCCATATCCAAGATAAATACATCCCCACCAGTTGCCATGGAGCCGGCCTGGATGACTAATTGCGCTGCTTCTCTGATGGTCATAAAGTAACGAGTGATATCCGGATGAGTTAGAGTGATGGGTCCGCCAGCCTGTATTTGTTTGCGAAATTTTGGAATTACAGACCCTGATGAATTTATTACATTCCCAAACCTCACCATAGAGAATTGTGTTTTTTTGGAATGCTTTTGATGTGCAAACAAAGATTGCAGGCATAATTCAGCGAGGCGCTTGCTGGCACCCATGGCATTAGTTGGACGAACTGCTTTGTCGGTAGATATAAGTATAAAGTTTGAAACCTCGTTTTTAATGGCCGCTTGTGCGGTTACCAGTGTTCCGATAATATTGTTTTTGACCCCTTCTGTTAGGTTATATTCCACTAGCGGCACATGTTTATAAGCAGCTGCATGATAAATGGTGTT
>CAJIZZ010000031.1 GCA_905181945.1 uncultured Porticoccus sp.
CCAAGATTTTTTAGAAAAATGGTCTAGAACTAAAGCCCATTGATAGTGACCAATCCTCATATCCGGAAGACTGTCGAGTTTCGGTGGTTGATCTCGCATAGGTTGGTCTAGATCATAACCAAAATAACCTGCCAGACCGCCTATAAACGGATAGTCGTCATAATGCAGCCCTGTCTTTTTTAGCGATAAAAATAACTGCTCACACAAATCAAAGGGATTTTCACTGGAGATGGTTGTGCTTTGGGTTGTAATGATTTGAGTTTCTTTCCCTCTTGTTTCCAAAACTACTGATGGGCTCGCAGTGATGATATCAAACTGACTGCTTGAATAGGCGGGCCTTCCTGCATCTAACCATATGGCATCCGGCAAGTGACGAATTGATGCAAAAAGATCTTCAGCGCTTTGCTGGTAGGGGAGATTAATGATTTCAACGTTCTGCATGATGCAGTAGTTTACGTTACTTCTTTTTAATTTCAATCATGATGAGGCTTTATGACTCTTGGTCTTTACAGAAGGCCACAGAAAGTAAAAAATAGACTATGCAAATTAAAGAATAATAAAAACACTTCTTGGCAGAAGGCAGTGTTTTTGACCTTAGGAGAGCATATGAACTATTCAACCCCCAATCTGTGTGATGAATACTTTGAGCTAATAGATGTTTTAGAACCCATGATGACTAGTTATGGTGGCAGAGATTCTTTTGGCGGAGAAATTGTTACAATAAAATGCTATGAAGATAATTCACTAGTTAAAGAAAATGCGGGGAAATCGGGTCATGGAAAAGTTTTAATTGTTGATGGGGGAGGCTCATTGCGTCGAGCGTTACTAGGGGACTTGATTGCAGGTGATGCATGCAGGAATGGATGGGAAGGTATGATAATCTATGGATGCGTCCGTGATGTAGACGCTTTGGTTACAATGGATCTGGGTATTCAGGCAATAGGTAATATTCCAGTAAAAACTGAAAAACGTGGTATTGGCGATCTAAATATTCCTATAACATTTGGGGGTGTAACATTTAGTCCTGGCGCATATGTCTATGCTGACAATAATGGCATTATTGTATCCTCGACACCGCTATCTTCTAGTGCGACCGAATAACTAAAAGTTAACCAAAAACAATAAAAAGGCTGCTTGCGCAGCCTTTTTATTGTTCTTATGTGGCTACACTATGAATAAATTAAAATTGATTCATAGTGTTGTCTTTGCCTGAGGCTTTCAGTGCAGCCTCACCAGCAAAATATTCTTTATGGTCATCACCCATATCAGATCCAGCCATATTTTGATGCTTGACGCACGCAATGCCTTGGCGTATCTCTTTTCGCTGCACTCCAGCGACATAACCTAGCATGCCCTGGTCTCCAAAATAATCTTTTGCTAGATTATCAGTAGAAAGCGCTGCTGTATGATACGTCGGCAGAGTGATCAAATGATGGAAAATGCCCGCTTCTCTTGCCGCATCTGCCTGAAATGTACGTATTCTTTCATCTGCTTCTGCAGCTAACACGGTTTCATCGTAATTAATGCTCATAAGATCATCGCGATTGTATGATGAAATGTCCTTACCTTCAGATAGCCATAGATCGTATATTTGTTGACGGAAATTTAATGTCCAATTAAATGATGGACTGTTGTTATAAACAAGCTTTGCATCTGGGACTTGTTCTCTAATGGCGTTGACCATTGCGCCAATTTGAGCAATATGAGGCTTCTCAGTTTCAATCCATATTAGGTCTGCACCATTTTGCAGAGAGTTTATGCAGTCTAGTACACAGCGAGCCTCTCCTGTTCCTTCTTTAAACTGAAATAGATTAGACGGAAGGCGTTTAGGGCGCAAAAGCTTCCCACCTCTATTGAGGATAACATCACCATTTTTCATTGAGTTTAAAGAAACTTCTTCGCAGTCAAGAAAGGAATTGTATTGATCGCCTAAATCTCCAGGCTCTTTTGTTACAGCAATTTGTTTAGTTAGACCAGCACCCAAGGAGTCAGTGCGAGCAACAATAACTCCGTTGTCCACCCCAAGCTCTAAGAATGCATAACGCACAGCACGTATTTTGGCAAGAAAGTCCTCATGAGGAACAGTTACTTTGCCGTCTTGGTGACCGCATTGTTTTTCGTCAGAAACCTGATTTTCAATCTGAATACAGCAAGCCCCAGCTTCAATCATTTGTTTTGCCATCAGATACGTAGCTTCAGCATTTCCAAAGCCAGCATCGATATCAGCAATAACAGGAACAACGTGTGTTCTATGCGTATTGACCTGCTCTTGTATATCTTTAACTAAGGCTGAATTGTCGGTATTCCGCGCAGCATCAAGTTGACGGAATAGTCCACCAAGTTCACGCGCATCGGCTTGACGCAAGAAGGTATAGAGTTCTTCAATTAGACTGGCTACCGATGTTTTTTCATGCATTGATTGATCGGGAAGGGGACCAAACTCTGATCGAAGAGCAGCAACCATCCACCCAGACAGATATAAATAACGACGATCTGTGTTTCCAGCAAAGTGTTTTTTGATGGAGATCATTTTTTGCTGACCGATAAAGCCATGCCAACAGCCTAGTGATTGAGTGTATTTGGAGGAATCTGCATCGTAGGCAGCCATATCCTTACGCATTATATCTGCTGTATATTTTGCAATATCCAGACCGGTTTTGAATTCGTTTTGGGCGCGCATCCTAGCAACTGACTCTGGATTAATTGCGCTCCATCCACTTCCATTACTTTTTCGTAACGATTCAACAGCATCAATATTTTTAGTGTAGTTCGACATTTGAGATCCTTGGTCTTAGAAGAATTAGAATTATGATTAATATTTCATAAATTATACCGATCGACCTATTATTTATACACTATATGATAATTATTATGAGTATTTTTTACATGAATGTTTATATGTGGCAATAAGACTATTATTTATGTATTGTATGGATGTTAAATTAAGTATTTACTAAATGAATATACATAAACATTATGGTATGAATACATATGACTATGCGTAATATAGATTTAAATTTATTAGTTTTTTTGGATGTGCTCCTTAAAGAAAGAAATGTAACCCGGGCGGCAGAAAGTTTAGGTATCAGCCAACCGGCTATGAGTAATGGACTTAGGCGTTTACGCGACCTGTTTGGCGATCCTTTGTTGGTGAGAACAAGTGATGGTATGAAGCCAACAGAAAGAGCAGAGATGTTGCAACCAATGGTACGAGATGTTCTTGCTTCTGTTGAGAAAGCTGTAGAGCCAAGTCAGGAGTTTGATGCAGCCGCAGCTGACAGAGTCTTTAGGATCTCTGTTAGCGACTATACTGAATCTACTTTATTGCCTCATTTGATGCGAAGACTTCGCTCGGAGGCCCCGAATATTACTCTAGATGTATTGACGCCGAGCGATATCAGCTATCAGGATGTAGAGCAGGGGACAGTTGATCTTGTTATCAATAGATTCGATGTTTTGCCGCAATCCTTTCATCAGATGACAGTATGGCGAGATACTTTTTCATGCCTCTTGAGCCACCACAATCCAATAGTAAATAATTTTAATCTGGATTCTTATTTAGATTCTGGACATGTCTGGGTAAACAAAACAGGCATGGGTGTCGGTGTGGGCATGGAGCCGGGTGCTACAAAAACTCTTGGGTGGGTCGATGAAGCTCTCTTCAGCATAGGAAAACAAAGACGAATACGAGTATTTACAAGACACTATCAAGCTGCAATGCGTTTAGCAGAGCTGCGTGACCTTATTGTGACTCTTCCTACAAAAGCCGCCAGACTGCTTGCAGATAACCCGAATGTCGTAATTTTTGATCCACCTTTCTCGATTCCTGAGATAGAGTTAAAAATGGCTTGGAGTCCTCTAGTACAGCATAATCCAGCGCATCAGTGGATACGCCGATTGATTGCTGATGTTGCAAAAAAACTAGATTAATTTTTATATTGCTATGTAAGGCATCATGTAGTTTATTCGCATAAAAAATAACGGAAATAAAGTTAGTTAAGTTGATTAATGCTTAAAAATTTCCATACAATTAAACTTTTATTTAATTCTTACTTATAGGATCAATTATGGCGGAGCGTATTAAGGTGGCTGGCTTGCAGGTCGATAATTCAATTTACAGTTTGGTGAATAACGATATTATTCCAGGAACATCTTTAGATATAAGTGCTTTCTGGGAATCTTTCGCTGATATTGTTAGCAGGTTTTCTCCATTAAATAAGCGCTTATTGGCTAGACGTGATTTATTACAACAGGAGATAGATTGCTGGCATCAGAAAAATTTTAATCAGTTTTTTGATTTTTCTTCCTATAAGAAATTTCTGCAGGAGATCGGTTATTTGGTTCCAGTCGGCCCTGATTTTAATATAAACACAAAGGGTGTGGATCCAGAAATTACTTCTCAAGCGGGACCTCAGTTAGTTGTACCTGTAATGAATGCTCGTTTTGCATTAAATGCTGCTAATGCGCGATGGGGCAGTTTGTACGATTCACTCTATGGCACTAATGTAATCGCAGAAGAAAATCATGCGCAGAAAACAAAACAGTATAATCCCGAACGGGGCGCTAAGGTGGTTCAGTATGGGAAGGAGTTTCTTGATAGATCTATCCCTCTAGCCGGAGGCTCGCATATTAATGTTACAAAATATTTTCTTCATGATGGTGTGCTTCAGGTAGAACTAGAAGATGGTATTGTTACTGGTCTTTTGGATCCTTCCCAATTTTGTGGCTATGCCGGAGAATCGGAATTACCAGAAATTTTACTTTTTAAAAACAATGGATTGCATTTTGAAATTCAAGTTGATAGTAATACAGAAATAGGCAGGTCTGATCCTGCTGGAGTTAAGGATATTCTAATAGAAGCAGCCTTAACGACAATTATGGATTGTGAAGATTCAGTTGCAGCAGTTGATGCCGAAGATAAGGCTTTGATTTATCGTAACTGGTTAGGGCTAATGAAGGGCGACCTAGAGGAAACCCTGACAAAAAACGGAAAGACTCTGATTAGAAGGATGAATCCTGATCGTACATATAAGCAATTTAATGGCGAACCCTTGATTCTTTCTGGACGAAGTCTGCTTTTTGTGCGTAATGTCGGCCATCTGATGACTAATCCTGCTATTTTGGACTCAAAAGGTAATGAGGTTCCTGAAGGGATTATGGATGCCGTTATAACCAGCTTGATAGGTATGCATGATATCCAGGGAAGGGGGGCATTTTGTAACAGCAAAACAGGGAGCATCTACATTGTTAAGCCTAAAATGCATGGTCCTGAGGAGGTAGCCTTTACAAATGATCTCTTTGATGCGGTTGAAGATGCTTTAAGTCTTGATCGCAACACGTTGAAGGTTGGGATTATGGACGAAGAACGACGAACTTCTGTTAATTTAAAGGAATGTATTCGTGCTGTTCGAGATCGCGTTGTATTTATTAATACAGGATTTTTAGATAGAACAGGTGATGAAATCCATACAAGTATGGAGGCGGGCGCTTTTGCCCCAAAAGGACAGCTTAAAACTATGCCGTGGATATCAGCTTATGAAGACCAAAATGTTGATGTAGGCTTAGCCTGTGGTCTTGCGGGTAAAGCGCAAATAGGTAAAGGGATGTGGGCGGTTCCAGAAAATATGGCTGATATGATGCAGCAAAAAATCAATCATCCTTTGGCGGGTGCAAACACAGCCTGGGTTCCTTCTCCTACGGCAGCGGTCTTACATGCTTTGCATTATCACGATGTAGATGTTTTTGCCCAACAAAAGCTTTTGTCTAAGCGTCCAGCCGCTAATATTGATGATATTTTGACAATACCTTTGCTTGAGGAAGAACTGTCTTCAGATAAAATTGAGAAAGAGTTAGAAAATAATGCTCAGGGGATATTGGGGTATGTTGTTCGCTGGATAGATCAAGGTGTGGGTTGCTCAAAAGTGCCAGATATTAATAATGTTGGATTGATGGAAGACAGGGCTACACTTCGCATATCAAGTCAACACATAACAAATTGGATCAGACATGGAGTAACTACCGAGCCTCAAGTCCTAGAGGTGATGAAGCGCATGGCCCAAGTGGTCGACCAGCAGAATGCTAGTGATCCTTTGTATCAAAAAATGTCACCAGGATTTGAGCAAAACACAGCTTTTTCTGCAGCCTATGATCTTGTCGTTAAGGGGGCCAAGCAACCGAGCGGTTATACCGAACCTCTTTTGCATGCATACCGAAAAAAATCAAAGATCCTTAGTTTGGCAAGCATATCGACAGCCGAGCTAGAGGAGTAACTGGCATGTTTGCGGATAATGTGGTTTTGCTACCAGTTGAGACTGCTAGACCACACCGCCTGTTATATCTTTCGTTCGCCGTTAATATAGTGTGTTTTGCCTATTTGTGCGATACGTAGCTCACCTAGAGCTTCTGATAAGTCAGGATATTTTGGTAGCGTCATGTATCTTGCAAACCATTCATTGAGTAATTCATCATTCTCAATAAGGTTATTTAGCATTAATTTGGCTTGCTGAATAAACATCGGATCTATCGTAGTTTTCGCCATGGCCATGGTGAGCGGCGGGTCTTTATAGTGGCTTGAGTGATTTTGTGTCATGAGCATGTTGGTTAGATCGCCCAGCATATCCGTCAGAGATGGCGATCTAAATCCGATTGAGTATGTAAGGCAATCATTGCATGCCGTCCCCCAATGTGCCAATTTTGGTGGCACATAAAGTATATCTCCAGGGCCCAAAAGCCACTCTTGTGTTACTTCAAAGTCACTGAGTATACGCAAAGCTGTGTCTGGTAATACTGGAGTTGTGGAATCGCAGGTTTGGCCTAGCTGCCACTTTCGTTGACCTAGGCCTTGTAGTAAGAAGACATCATAATAGTCAAAATGAGGCCCAACACTTCCTCCTTTTGGAGCATAACTCACCATAATGTCGTCTAGGCGCCAAGGAGGGAGAAAGTAAAATTGGTCCGCTAGTTTTTTGACTTCTGGGACCCATAGATTTACAGCCTGAACTAGTAATGTCCAGTGTTTTTCTGGTAGATTCCGAAAAATGGACTGATCGAAGGGTCCGAATTCCAGACTCCAGGGTTTCGACTGCCCTTGCTCAAAAACAAGCCTTGATTCAATATCTTCATCGAGCGATAAGCCTGCTAGCTCATCTTTAGATAGCGGAGATTCAAAATTTGGCAAAGCATTTCGTATCAATAGAGGTTTCTTTTGCCAATACTCCGATAGGAATTGATCAGCAGAGATTCCGCCTAATACAGATGGGAAGTCTTCCATTAAAAAAGATCCTGTAGTAAAAAGCATAATATTTATGAACTTAAAGGAGCAATCTAGACAGCTTTAGCTTGTTCGACAGCATTACCGATATACGTAGCTGGAGTGAGTTTTCTGAGCTCTATTTTGGCTTCGTCAGGTATTTCCAGAGTTTCAATAAAATTTAATAATGTAGTTTTGGTGATACCTTTTCCTCTGGTAAGAGCTTTAAGTTTTTCGTATGGCTCTGGAATATTGTAACGACGCATTACCGTTTGAACTGGTTCAGCTAAAACCTCCCATGTATTATTTAAATCTTCAGCTAAGCGTTCGTCATTAATATCTAGCTTGCTTATACCCTTGAGGACAGACTGGTAGGCTATCAGACTGTATCCAAATCCCACCCCCATATTGCGAAGGACTGTAGAATCAGTTAGATCTCTCTGCCAGCGTGAAATAGGTAGTTTTTGAGATAAATGTGCAAATAGCGCGTTGGCTAAACCGAGATTTCCTTCAGAGTTTTCGAAATCTATTGGATTCACCTTATGCGGCATTGTGGATGACCCTATTTCCCCGGCCACTGTTTTTTGTTTAAAGTAGCCTATTGAGATATAACCCCACATGTCACGATTGAAGTCTATTAAAATGTTGTTAAATCTGGCAATCGCATCGAATAATTCAGCTATATAATCATGAGGTTCAATTTGAGTAGTGTAGGGATTCCAGTTTAAATTTAGACTCACAACAAACTCTTCAGCAATGGCAGCCCAGTTGATATTGGGATATACCAAAACATGAGCATTATAGTTTCCGACAGCCCCGTTAATTTTTCCTAGTAGCACTACTTTCTTAATCTGCTCTATCTGGCGTTTTAGACGATAAGCAACGTTAGCAAATTCTTTGCCCACTGTTGTCGGTGAGGCTGTCTGCCCATGTGTGCGAGAAAGCATTGGAACATCTGCATATGTTCTTGCTATTTCGGACATTCTGGAAACTACTGCCTCAGCATTTGGTAATAAAAAATTATCTTTTCCTTCTTTTAGCATCAACGCATAAGAAAGATTATTTATATCCTCAGAAGTGCAAGCAAAGTGAACGAACTCAGATATTCTTGCCAGCTCTAAGTTTTCTGAAATACGTTCTTTTATGAAGTACTCTACTGCTTTGACATCATGGTTTGTGGTGGCCTCTATTTCCTTGATACGCAAGGCATCTTGTTCGTTAAAATTAGAGGCTAGGGCATCAAGCGTCTTTTTAGCGCTATCACTTAATGTTGATATTTCTTTTATTTTTGGATGGTTAGCCAGTTTTTTGAGCCAACACACCTCTACATAAACACGATATTTTATTAAGGCAAATTCACTAAAAGCAGAGCGAAGGCCTTGGGTTTTGCTAGCATAGCGGCCATCAATTGGCGAAATCGCTGTTAAGCTGGAAAGATTCATTGTTAGGTCCGGTAAGGCTTTTTAAGGGTCTTCTTATACTAGATCAATTTAAAGAATTTAAATCTTACAATAATTCTCATATCATTGCAGAAGAAAGTGCATTGTAGCCTTAAATTTGATTCTAGAAATTATTGTTATTTAACATCGCTCATGCATTATCTGCATGTTAGCTTGTGTTTAAAGCCTTTGTTTGGCTTAAAATATATCTTTTGTTAAAGATTAGATGACGTCTTCGCCCTCCAAGCTGATGAAAAAGCATTGCTGATCGAATAGCCGAAAACAATAAGCATCTGACACGTTCAACGATACTTTTTTGCCCTAAGTGGTCAACACATCCGTGTACAGTTATTCGGTACTTTAGGGTACCAAAACTATCTTGATAAATTTGAGCAATGTTGGATATAACATTAGAATGTGTAGTAGAAAAATATTCTGCTTGGGCTATGCATTTGTCCAATCTTTGTCTGACCATAAGAGACATCGCTTTATTGCTCCGAAGTTTTTCTGCTAAATATATTGTGCCAATGACGTAGCGAAGTGTTTCAGAAGCCTTTATATCAAGCCTCGAATTTAAGAAGTCCTGTATAGATTCAATTCCAGTATCTAAGTTATCAGGGGATCGAAACATAGCGAGTGTATCTCTAGGGTCCTTGTGAAGCAGACTCTCCATACTTATTTTTAGCTCTTTTTCGGAAACTAGCCCATGTTTTGATAGCTGCTCAACGAGATGGCATGATTGAAAAATGCCAGATAAGGCTAGCAGTTGGTCTTTGGTGGGTTTATTGAATATCACTATGTATTATCAGCTTTTATAGATTATTAATTAATTATCATTTTTTTAGGCTTATTTAATGACACCTCCGCCAAGGCATATACTGTCTCGGTAAAGTACTACCGATTGGCCTGGCGTCAAGGATCTCTGAGGAGTATTGAACTTCATTAAATAGCCACCTTCAGTTTTTATTACCTGGCATTGTTGGTCATCTTGGCGATATCGAGTCTTTGCTTGACACGAAAAGTCTGTGTTTTCATTTTTGATTATTTCCTCAGGTAATCCGTTAATCCAGTGCAATTCGGACACTTTTAGGCTATCAGAGAAAAGCAACGGATGGCTTCCCCCTTGAACTGCAATGAGAGTGTTGCGCGACAAGTCTTTTCCAGACACATACCAAGGGTTGTCGTCTGAAGTTTTCAGTCCACCAACACCTAAGCCTTGCCTTTGCCCTAATGTGTAGTACATCAAACCAGAATGTTGGCCAATAATATCTCCATCGGACGATTCAATATTACCTGGCTGCCCGGGTAGGTATTGTTCAAGGAAATCCTTAAATCTTCTTTCACCAATAAAACAAATCCCAGTTGAATCTTTTTTCTTTGCTGTTATGAGGCCGTACTCTTCGGCAATTTTTCTAACCTCAGTTTTTTTCATTTCCCCAATAGGAAATAAAGTTCGAGAAAATGCGGCCTCGTTCACAGCATGCAAAAAATAACTCTGATCTTTGCTGTCATCGATTCCTTTCAAAAGATAGGTGCGCCCATTCTTTGTTGACGTTCGCGCATAATGCCCTGTGGCTATATAGTCACCACCCAATAGCTCAGCATAATCAAGAAATACTTTAAATTTAATTTCTTTGTTGCATAAAATATCAGGATTTGGCGTCCTGCCGCTTTTGTATTCTTGTAAAAAAATTTGAAATACATCATCCCAATATTCAGATGCAAAATTTACACTGTGAAGAGGAATTTTTAGCATATCCGCTACAGATTGCGCATCAGACATATCTTGTTGAGCAGTGCAATATTCAGTTCCATCATCTTCATCCCAATTCTTCATGAACAGGCCTTCCACAACATAACCTTGTTGCTTGAGCAGCAGTGCTGTGACAGAAGAATCCACGCCACCAGACATTCCGACGATCACTTTCGTTTTTGCAGCCTGAGTGCTGAGAGTAGTTTTTTTCTTAAAGGTAGGCATAAGCTTAATGATTCTACCGGTGGGTTAGCAGTAAATCCAATTAATACGTTCTGATGGCTTCATATTTCTTCTGGTTGCATGGGGGCTCTATAGGTTTTTATTATGTGTGAGGTAGGTATATTTTTTGGCAACGATATTCGCCAGGAAGCATACCCCCCAGCTTCCATGCCCCAATTGCATTGCGAATTAGCCGGAGGGTCGGAAAGCCTACAGATGCAGTCATTCTTCTGATTTGTCGATTTTTGCCTTCCTTGATGCGAAGCTCTATCCAGCTAGTTGTTAGGCTTGGTCTATTTCGAATAGCTGGTTTTCTTGGCCAGACTATAGGCTCATTTATTATTTTTATTTTTGCTGGACGTGTCATTCCATCATTAAGCATAACCCCTGCTTCTAGTATTTTAATTGCGGCCAGGGTGATTGTGCCCTCAATTTGCACCAGATAGGTTTTTTCCATTTTGTATTTTGGATTTGAAACACGCGCTGTTAACGGCCCGCTACTTGAAAGTAGCAAGAGACCCTCAGAGTCAAGATCGAGCCTACCCATTGGGTATACGCTAGGAATATCTATGTAGTTTTTAAGCCCCGGATGTCCGTCATTCTCAGAAAATTGACTTAAAACTCCATATGGCTTGTTAAAAAGTATAAGATCGATCATATATATATCCATAAAGCACTGAAAAAATTATATTTTTCATCTACCAGTATTTTCTTGAGGTAGTTTGCAGTTTTTTGCATAAGAATCAGACAAAATCATCTTGATAAGCGTGTGTAATGTTGGCTATAACTTGATTATTTATCAAAAGATAATATATTTAAGATTCAGTGGTATCTGACTTGAAATTCACTAATTACCACCCAATATAAACGAAACAGTATTTTTGTACAGAGCAGAACTTAGATTGATTATTTTGACCTGTTGTGACTAAATATAAGGCATATGGAGTTGAAATAAAGTCTGTGTGGACGCCATCATAAGGTGAATAAAAAGTAACATTAAAATTTTTATGTATATGAATAATTTCTTTATGATAAAACTTGGTGCTGATAATCAGGACTCGGAGTGGGGTGGCGATAGCGCTGTTGCTCTTGAGGAGTCAAAACCAAAGTTAAAAAAACCACCTCTCTATAGGGTAGTCATATTTAATGACGACTATACCCCGATGGAGTTTGTTGTATCCCTTTTGGGGTCGATCTTTGGTATGGGCTACGAGGATGCGACAAGGGTGATGCTAAAGGTGCATACTGAAGGTAAGGCAGTTTGTGCTATATATATTCGCGATATAGCTGAAACAAAAGCCCAGCAGACTAGAGAGTATGCTAGGACTCACGAACACCCACTACGCTGCGAAATAGAACCAATAGATGATGAGTCTAACTAAAAAAGATAAGGGATTTTTATGCTAAGCAAAGAGTTAGAGCTAACGCTAAATGATGCTTTTAGATGCGCAACAGAAAAACGTCATGAATTTATGACTGTCGAGCATTTATTTTTGGCTTTGCTTGAAAATGAATCAGCAGCTGGCGTCTTAAAATCCTGCGGTGCTGATATAGCAGTGTTAAAAAGAGATCTTGATGAGTTTATTGACTCCACGCCATTGATATCTTTAGATAATGAAGATCAGTCTGTCCGACCAACATTGGGGTTCCAGCGTGTATTGCAGCGTGCTGTTTTTCATGTCCAGTCATCAGGCAATAAAGAGGTAGATGGGTGTAATGTTCTTGTAGCTATTTTTAGCGAACAAGAGAGTCAGTCAGTCTATTTTTTGCATGCGCAAAACATAACTAGAATTGATGTAGTTAATATCATATCTCATGGAGTTCCTGGCCATGCGGACCAACCTGAAGGTGTTCTTGATGATGCTAACATGGACGATAATCTTCAGCCTGAAAGTACAAAAAAAGCCAGTCTCTTGGATCAATTTACCACTAATCTAAACATTCAGGCTCAGCAAGGAAACATAGATCCTCTCATAGGTCGAGATCACGAGGTTGAGCGAGTCTCACAAATCCTAGCCCGTCGTCGTAAAAATAATCCATTATTAGTGGGTGAGGCAGGGGTTGGAAAAACAGCGATTGCTGAAGGCTTGGCAAAAATGATCGTAGATGGTGATGTCGCTGATATTCTTGCTAATTCGGTTGTGTATTCTTTGGACCTAGGAGATTTGCTTGCAGGCACTAAATATCGTGGAGATTTTGAGAAACGCTTCAAAGGTGTTCTTGCTGAGCTAAAGAAAAAAGAAGGCGCGATTCTCTTTATTGATGAAATCCACACTATTATTGGAGCTGGCGCAGCTTCTGGCGGTGTCATGGATGCCTCCAATTTGTTAAAACCTATACTCACGTCAGGCCAAATACGCTGTATAGGATCTACAACCTATCAGGAGTATAGGGGAATTTTTGAGAAGGACAGAGCTCTGTCTAGGCGTTTTCAAAAAATAGATGTTCCGGAGCCTACTGTTGAAGAAACTATAGAGATCCTCAAAGGATTGAAGTCAAAATTTGAAGATCATCATCAATTGCGATTTTCCCAAGCTGCACTTAAAACCGCTGCAATACTTTCTTCGCGCCATATAACGGATAGATATTTGCCAGATAAAGCTATTGATGTAATAGATGAGGCTGGCGCTTATCAGCAGTTATTATCCTCGTCAAAACGAAAAAAATTGATCAGTGTTGCAGACATTGAAATGATCGTTTCGAAAATTGCAAGAATACCAGCTAAAAGTATATCTTCCTCGGATAAGCTGCAATTGAAAAATCTTGAGGAAAATTTAAAAATGGTTGTCTTTGGGCAAAATGAGGCAATTTCGGCTTTAACCACCGCCATCAAGCTATCTCGTGCCGGCCTGAGGGATGGAGGAAAACCCATTGGGTCATTCTTGTTTGCTGGCCCTACGGGGGTCGGTAAGACAGAACTGTCTAAACAGTTATCTGAAGTTATGGGCATTGAGTTACTCAGATTTGATATGTCTGAGTATATGGAACGCCATACTGTGTCGAGGCTGATTGGTGCTCCCCCAGGCTACGTAGGGTTCGATCAAGGGGGCCTGTTGACAGATGCGGTCACTCAGAATCCCTATGCAGTGATATTGCTTGATGAGATAGAAAAAGCTCATCCTGAAGTATTTAACTTACTTCTTCAGGTTATGGATCACGGGACCCTAACAGACAATAATGGACGTAAAGCTGATTTCAGGAATGTCATACTGATTATGACCACCAATGCTGGCTCGCAAGAGATGAGCCGGGCCTCTATGGGCTTCACAAGCCAAGACCACAAAACTGATGGCATGGAAGCATTAAAGAATGTGTTTACCCCTGAGTTTCGTAATCGCTTAGATGGTATTATTCAATTCCGTCCATTGGGTGTTGATGTCATAAATACAGTAGTAGATAAGTTTTTATGCCAGCTGCAGCAGCAGCTGGATGACAAACGTGTTGTACTAGATGTAGATGAAAGTGCTAGGAAGTGGCTTGCAGTCAATGGTTATGATGAAAAAATGGGCGCGCGTCCTATGCAAAGATTGATCCTTGAAAAAATAAAAAAACCACTTGCCGAGCAGGTTTTATTTGGAAGTCTTGTTGGTGGGGGTGTGGTAAAAATTACTGTTGAGGATGAAGAAATCAGCGTTAATATTGAATCAGAAGCTGAGGTATTAGCCACATAAATAACAATAAGAGCCGTTTTATTGTTATCTTGCCCTGTAAGTTATACGACCCTTTGATAAATCATAGGGCGTTAGCTCGACTTTCACTTTGTCTCCAGTGAGTATGCGAATGTAATTTTTGCGCATTTTTCCAGATATATGCGCAAGGACCACATGGCCATTTTCAAGTTTTACTCGGAAGGTTGTATTAGGAAGCGTATCTATCACTTCCCCCTCCATCTCTATTTGTTCTTCTTTTGACATAATTTATGCTATCTCCAATCTTACAAGCGAGCCGCATTCTGCCTGAAAAAATCACAAAGTCAAACAAGCGGAGTCCATTGGCGGTCCTTAAGTATTTCTAGGGGTCGATAATTAGACTTATATGCCATTTTAGGACTATCTTTAATCCAATAACCCAAATAGAGATAAGATAGCTCCATCTCTCTTGCTAGCATAATTTCGGATAAAATAGTAAAAGTGCCCAGACTTCTCTTTTTGTGTTGGGGTTCTGTGGAATAATAGGTATAAATTGCAGATAAGCCATCTTCCAGGATATCGACAACTCCTGCAGCGATTAACTCATCGCCACACCTAATCTCTACTATCCTGCTATATTCGCGTAGATTACCTATAAAATCCCTAAACTGATTCAGATTAGGTGGAAACATATCTCCATCTGCATGCCTTGTATTTATATATCGTTTGTACAAAGGGTAGTGTTCTTGCTCATCAATTTGCGTTGATATCCAAACGGTTAAATCTTGATTGCGAGAACTACAGCGTTGTTGTTGGCGGCTGGGTTTGAATTTTTTGACTACCAGTCTTGCAGATATGCAGGCATTACATGCTTGGCATCTTGGCGCATAAAAATATTGACCGCTTCGACGAAATCCCATGTCTGAAAGTTGAGAATAAAACTGTGGATCTACTTCGATGTGTGAGTTTACTTCTAGGTTCAAGTCAGCGGAAGCAACAAATGCAGTTGTTGCTTCATTGCCCGGCAGATAGCTGCATGGATGAGGATCAGTCAAGAATAACCTTATTCTTCGTATATCTGGTGTTATATCGCGCGACATAATAATATTTTAATCATAGTTAAGGTTTTCAAGTACGGTCTAGATCAATTATACACTGCCATTGGCTGGGCCAAAAGCTTGGATTGTTTTGTAAAATTTCTAATTTTGAGAGAAATTCTTTTCGTGGTAGCTCTACACTACCCATAGACGTCAAATGATCGTTAGGTATCTGGCAGTCAATTAGTCCATTTTTTGTATATTTTTGCATTAAAAGAGCAAGCTGAACCAGAGCAATTTTTGATGCATTTGGCTTTAAACTGAACATTGATTCACCACAAAATACATCACCTACAAGCACCCCATACAGACCACCAACTAGATCGTTTTCTAGCCAAATTTCAAGTGAGTGAGCAAAACCTAACAAATGTAAATCTAAATAGGATTTTTGCATATTGGCATTTATCCATGTGCCATCACTACTATTTCTTCGCGACGTAGCGCAATGGCTCACAACAGATTGAAATGCACTGTTGATTCGTACTTCCCAGGAATAATTTCTGATAATTTTTTTTAGAGAACGAGAGATTTTTATGTCTTTCGGATAGATAACTGATCTTGGATTTGGTGACCACCATAGAATTGGTCGACTTTCTTCATACCAAGGAAATATTCCTTGCTGGTATGCCTTAAGCAGGGTTTCTGGTTTAAGGTCGCCACTGAAGGCTAGAAGACCATTGGGTTCTTCTAGCGCAGTTTCTGGATCAGGAAAGTTTAGATTACAGGAATCCAGACAGGCAAGGGCAGATAACAATCTAGTTACGCCAAGTCGTCAAGGTATTTTTCTGCATCTAGTGCAGCCATGCAGCCAGATCCAGCAGAAGTTATTGCTTGGCGATATACGTGGTCAGCTACGTCTCCGGCTGCAAAGATACCTGGAATACTGACAGCTGTTGCATTTCCCTCTAATCCGCCTTGAACAATAATATACCCATCCCTCATTTTTAGTTGGCCCTTAAAAATGTCCGTATTTGGCTTATGTCCAATAGCTATAAATACTCCACTCACTTCAATGTCTAAGTCTATTTCTTTTAGTGTGCTCCTTAATGCCAATGACGTTACACCTGCGTCATCACCTTTTATTTCGTTTAGCTTATAATTCCACAGTATATTGATGTTGCCATTTTTGGCCCGCTCTAAAAGTTTGTCACGTAGTATTTTTTCTGACTTTAGCGTGTCCCTGCGATGAATTAATGTGACCTCGCTACAAATATTAGAGAGATAAAGTGCTTCTTCGACTGCAGTATTTCCACCACCGATAACAGCTACTTTTTTTCCTCTGTAGAAAAATCCGTCGCAAGTAGCGCATGCGCTGACACCTCTGCCCATAAAAACTTCTTCAGATGGGAGCCCTAAATACTGGGCAGAGGCCCCGGTGCATATTATTAATGAATCGCAGCTGTAGCTGCTACTTCCTTTTAACTGAAAAGGTTTTTTGCTTAAATCAAGACTATCTATGTGATCAAAAATAATTTTTGTGTCAAAACGCTCGGCATGTTCCTGCATTCGCAACATAAGGTCTGGACCCTGAAGGCCATGAGGATCACCCGGCCAATTATCAACATCTGTAGTGGTAGTTAATTGCCCGCCTTGTTGTATTCCGGTGATGATGACTGGATTGAGGTTTGCTCGTGCTGCATAAATTGCCGCAGTGTAACCAGCAGGGCCAGACCCCAGAATAATTAATTTATGGTGTTGAATTTCTGACATAAAAGACTTCCAAATATAAGTGAATATTTTCAATATAATAATGAATATGCATTAATAGGAAAAGTAAGATTTTACTATCGCGCTTATTTATCAAACTTATAACATAATCTTATGAGATTGGTCTCTAGTATTTACAACCACTGCGTTTACAATAGCCTTATAGATAGTTAATTGGGATGGCAGTTTTGAATAGAGAAAAACAACCTAATAAGCCCTCATTGGCGAACAGCGAACAATTGCAGCCGTCAAAAATTAAGCTTATCTTAAAAGAGGGGGCTCTCATTGGTTGGCTATTTGTATGTATATATTTATTAATTGCACTAGCAACCCATTCTTCTGAAGATCCTGGTTGGTCGCATGCCGGCAATGCTGGCTATGTTTTGAATGCTGGCGGATCTTTAGGTGCCTGGCTATCAGATGTGTTTTTTTCTTTGCTTGGCTGCGTGGCTTACCTGCTACCTATGCTGCTTGCATTAAAAGCATGGAACGTATTTAGAACCCACCGTGATAATAAGTCTGGATTTGATAGCCTCGTGTTCATCCTTCGTATTTTAGGGCTTACGATGGTTTTGGTCAGCGCAACAGCCTTAGCTGCTCTCCATTATGGCAGTCTGGAAACCTCATTGCCTTTCGGTGTTGGTGGTATTCTTGGTTCATCGATAGAAGTGGCAGCAACGGCTGCCTTTAACAGTATAGGTAGCACCCTTATTTTAGTGGCTATTTTCTTGTTTGGGATGACAGTTTTCACTGATATATCTTGGCTTGCCCTAATCGAGTGGATTGCTAGCGGAGTGTTAAGACTCAGTGAATATGTAAGTCGTCGTATAGCTACACTGAAAGCAAAAAGAAGCGAGAGGATTCAAGCCATGCTGGCACAACAGCATCGCAAAGAGGTTAAAGAAACCCGGGCGGAAAGAGATGTAACCAGGAGGCCTTTAAGTATTCAGCAGCCATCCAGGAAACCCGCATCTAGCAATCGTGTAGAAAAAGAAAAACAGACATCTTTTTTTATAGATAAAAATCTAGCGACGCTTCCAGCGTTAGGCTTGCTGGATAAGGCTGACAATAATACAGGCAAAGCCTTTTCTAAAGATTCACTTCAAGCCATGTCCAAGCAGCTAGAGCTAAAATTACAGGACTTTGGCATCAGCGCCGAAGTAATAGAAGTATTGCCTGGACCAGTTGTTACGTGTTTTGAGATACAGCCAGCTGCTGGCATCAAAGCGAGCAGAATAAGTGGTCTTTCTAGAGATCTTGCGAGATCGCTTGCAGTTGTTAGTGTCAGGGTGGTAGAAGTGATACCCGGGAAATCTTATGTCGGTATTGAAATCCCTAACGAACATCGCGAAATGGTACGTCTTAGTGAGGTTCTTTCTTCCGAGGTTTATGAGCAGGCAAAGTCGCCATTAACTTTAGCTCTTGGTAATGATATTTCTGGCTTGCCTGTATGCGCTGACTTAGCAAAAATGCCGCATTTGCTAGTAGCCGGAACTACTGGTTCTGGAAAATCTGTTGGCATTAACTCAATGCTATTGAGCTTGCTGTATAAATCCACCCCAGAAGATGTGCGGCTTATTTTAATTGACCCTAAAATGCTGGAGTTATCTGTTTATGATGGTATTCCTCATTTGCTGACACCGGTTGTCACAGATATGAAGGATGCAGCCAGCAGCTTAAGGTGGTGTGTGGGTGAAATGGAGCGCCGCTATAAGCTAATGTCGGCACTGGGAGTTAGAAATCTTGCTGGCTATAACAAAAAAATTATGGATAGTATTGCTGCAGGCAGCCCTCTTGTTGACCCACTGTGGAAGCCAGATGAATTTTTTAATGAAGAAGATAGCAGCTCGCCTCCTAGTTTAGATAAATTACCTTGTATAGTGGTTGTGATTGATGAATTTGCTGACATGATGATGATTGTCGGCAAAAAAGTGGAACAACTCATTGCCCGTATTGCACAAAAAGCTAGAGCGGCGGGTATACATTTAATATTGGCCACCCAGAGGCCTTCGGTGGATGTTATTACTGGATTGATTAAGGCAAATGTTCCCAGCCGAATTGCTTTTCAGGTTTCCTCAAAGATTGATTCAAGAACTATTCTTGATCAAAGCGGGGCAGAGTCGCTTTTGGGCCACGGTGACCTTCTTTATCTTCCTCCTGGGACAAGTATACCCATTAGGGTTCATGGAGCGTTTGTAGACGATCATGAAGTCCATAAAGTTGTTGCAGATTGGAAGAGCAGGGGTGTTCCAGAGTATCTAGAAGACATAACAAGCGAGGCGATCACTAGTAATATTCCTGTCCCAGGTTATGGTGATGACGGAGGGGGTGGCGATCAAGAGTCTGACCCTTTGTATGATGAGGCTGTTTCTTTTGTCATTCAAACACGGAAGGCATCAATCTCTTCTGTCCAAAGAAAACTACGTGTTGGTTATAACAGGGCGGCAAGACTTGTAGAGCAAATGGAAGCATCAGGCGTTGTAAGCGAAATGGGCTCAAATGGTAACAGGGATGTCTTGGCTCCAGATAATTCTGGAGATTAGCTATGAAAGATACGTTGGTTGTTATATTTTTGGTTCTCATCTGGGGTAACTTTGCTGTTAAGGCAGATGGCCAGCTAAAAAATGATATTGCCCCGACGTGTACAGCTAGCTTGCAAGATGTGCTTTCCTCTATTCGCACTATAGACACTGACTTCAAGCAAATAACCTACACTGAAAAAGGCGAGATTATTCAAGAAGTAGAGGGCCATTTGATAGCAGAGCGGCCAGGGAATGTAAGCTGGATTACTAAAGCTCCAATGGAACAACACATTATTTCTGACAATGAAAATCTATGGATCTACGATCCCGATCTTCAGCAGGTATCTATCGGTGAATTTAATCATGAATTATCTAAAAATCCTGCCATTTTATTGGTCGGTAGTGTTGATAACATTGAGTTAAGCTACAATGTGAGTTGCAAGCACAGTAGCACTAATGATTTTTTACTTACCCCTGTTGCCACTGATAGTCTTTATCAAAAATTAGAGATGAGTTTTATTAACAAGACTCCTGTCTCCATGGTGTTGTCCGACTCCCTTAGCTATAGAACTGAAATTGATTTTATAGATACCCGCATGAATCAGATTCTTGCACAGAAGAGTTTTCAGTTTTCTCCGCCTGAGGGTGTAGACATCATTAGGTATAAATAGAAAAGATCTTTATGGTAGCCTTTAGTGTGGCTATTTTTTTAAATATTCGCTGCTACGAACAAGGAAATTATATAATGCAATGGTTGGCTGTAGCTTTTGGCGGGGCTTTGGGTGCCATGGGGCGCTTTGCTGTAAATACAGCTTTTGTGCCTATGTTTGGAGGCAGACTCTTTATGAGCACACTAGCAGTCAACGTAGTTGGCTCTGCTCTTATGGGCCTCTGTTATGTCTTGATTATCGAGAGAGGAGTTTTTCCTGCTGAGCTTAAAAATATTCTGATGGTTGGCTTCTTGGGAGCGTTTACTACCTTTTCTTCTTTCTCGCTAGATACCCTCGATTTATGGCAAAATGGCCAACCTATACTTGCTACTGCTTATGTGGTTTTAAGTGTCGCTTTGTGCCTTATGGGGACGTTAGGTGCAATTTTTTTGACTCGTCTTTTCTAGGAATCATTTAAATCTTATGTTGGATATAAAACTTATTCGTTCTGAACCTGAAAAAATTGCCGCAAAACTAGTGATCCGTGGTTTTGTGCTAGACGTAAAATATATTAATGGGCTGGAGAGAGAGTATCGTCAGCTCCAAGATGCATCTCAATCCTTGCAGTCAGAAAGAAATGCATATGCAAAAATGATGGGCAAAGCTATTTCTGAAGCTAAAACTCAAGAAGAAATACCTCTACTAAAAGAGAGAGGTGAGGAGTTAAAACAAGCTTGCATCCATGCAGAAGAAGAGCTCAATAAAATACAAGATCAGCTTGAAGATTACATGAGCGGTATTCCAAATTTGCCAGATGATCATGTGCCGCCGGGGACTAATGAGGACGATAATCTAGAGATACGGCGCTGGGGGAAACCTCGCGATTTTACTTTTGAAGTTAAGGACCATGTTGATCTGGGCGAGCTTTCAGGGATGTTGGATTTTCAAGCTGGCGCAAAGATTACCGGCTCACGCTTTTCGGTTATGCGTGGTGGAATCGCTAGGATGCATAGGGCTTTAAGTCAATTTATGCTCGACACTCATCAAATCGAACACGGCTATGAAGAGGTAAATGTCCCCTATCTTGTCAACCGAGAGTCCCTTTATGGCACTGGACAGCTACCAAAATTTGAGGAAGATTTATTTAAACTACAAGACGAAAGAGAGTTTTACCTAATCCCCACAGCAGAGGTACCGGTAACTAATATATACCGTAATGAAATTATCGATGCCAGCCAGCTACCGATAAAGCTTACTTGTCACACTCCCTGCTTTAGAAGTGAGGCGGGGAGTTACGGCAAGGATACTAGAGGGATGATCCGTCAACATCAATTCGAAAAAGTAGAGTTAGTACAATTTGTGGAGCCAACAAAATCGGCTCAAGCGTTAGACCTCATTACGGACCACGCCGAAGCACTATTGCAGAAGCTAGGCTTGCCTTATAGGACGGTTATGCTGTGTGGTGGGGACATAGGGTTTTCAGCATCATGCACTCATGATATAGAGGTTTGGTTGCCCTCCCAGAAGCGTTACCGTGAAATATCTTCTTGCAGTAATTTTCGTGCATTTCAGGCCCGTCGTTTAAAAATTCGCTGGCGTAATCCTGAGACAGGTAAGCCTGAGCTGCTTCATACACTAAATGGATCAGGCTTAGCTGTTGGCAGAACACTTGTTGCTGTAATGGAAAACTATCAACTTGAAGATGGCTCTATCGAAATACCCAAAATACTTCAGAGGTACATGGGCGGGCAAACAGTTATTAGCAGTTGAAAATAAATCGAGTTACATTGATGCTATGGAATTTCTCCCCTTGTTTCACAACATTAGAAATCGTCGCTGCGTAGTTGTCGGTGCTGGATCTATAGCGCTAAGAAAACTTCGGCCTTTGTTAGAGGCAGGTGCGATAATTGATGTTATAGCACCAGACATTGATGAAAGAATAAAAGAATTAGCTAAAAAAAATTCTTTAAATTTAAATAAAAAATACTTTGAAAACAAAGATTTAAATGACGCTATTCTTGTTATTTCTGCCACTAATGTAAAAGAAGTCAATATTCAAGTCTCAAATCATGCTCAACTATTAAATATTCCAGTCAATGTTGTTGATCAGCCTGAATTGTGTACCGTTATCTTTCCTTCTATTGTTGATAGGAGTCCCATGTTGGTGGCCATCAGCAGTGGCGGTTCTGCGCCAGTGTTGGCAAGAATGCTGAGGACAAAGTTGGAAGCAATAATTCCTTCAGGGTATGGCAGTCTGGCCAAGCTTGCAGGTAAATTTCGCCCACTGGTTAAAGAAAAAATTTCCGACCCAAATGGTCGAAAAGCTTTTTGGGAGGATGTGTTTTCAGGAGATATAGCCGAACTGATTTATTCAGAAAAAAATGAAGCTGCTGAAATCGAGCTACAAAAAAAAATAGAACACAATAAGGCCGAAAAATTAGGTGAAGTTTATCTTGTTGGCGGCGGTCCAGGCGACCCAGACCTTTTAACTTTCAGGGCATTAAGATTGATGCAGAAAGCAGATATAGTCCTTTATGATAGGCTGGTATCTAAGGAGGTATTGGCTTTGGTTAGAAGGGATGCCGAGTTGATATTTGTTGGAAAAACAGCAGGTGATCATCCAATTACTCAAGAAAACATAAACAAAAAATTAGTTGAATTTGCCCAACAAGGGAATCGTGTTCTTCGCCTAAAAGGCGGAGATCCATTTATTTTTGGTCGAGGAGGGGAGGAGATAGAGCACTTGGGTGACCATGGAGTGCCATTTCAGGTAGTGCCTGGCATTACAGCTGCTTCAGGTTGCGCAAGCTATGCAGGAATTCCTCTGACGCATCGCGATCATGCGCAATCTGTGCGGTTTATTACAGGTCATCAAAAAAATAATGAATTAAATTTAAATTGGGCAGAATTAATTGCACCAAATCAAACCCTAGTTTTTTATATGGGATTAAACGGACTTGAGATAATCTGTGAAAAATTAATATCTTTTGGAATGGATTCGCTCACACCTGCAGCCTTGATAGAAAAGGGAACAACTAGAAGTCAGCATACATATGTAGGAAATTTGTTAACCCTGCCAGGCAAGGTAAGGGAAGGTAAAGCAAAGGCACCAACATTAATTATTATTGGTTCAGTGGTTTCGCTGCACAGTAAGTTGTCATGGTTTAAATGCTAGATTTATTCGGATTTTTTTATGAAGTATGATTTTGATTTATTTGTAATTGGAGCTGGATCGGGTGGTGTCAGAACGGCACGCATGTCAGCAAGTAAGGGTCTTAAAGTAGGTATAGCTGAATATCAGGCACTAGGTGGTACTTGCGTTAATGTTGGGTGTATCCCAAAAAAACTATTCGTTTATGCTTCCGAATACAGCCACATTTTTGATCAAGCCGAAGGATTTGGTTGGAGTATAGCTAAAACTGAGTTTAATTGGGATATATTGCGAGAAAACAAAAATAAAGAAATAGAGCGGCTAAATAAAATATATAACAATCTACTCGATCATGTTGGGGTGAAAGTAATACGAGGTAGGGCATCTATTCTTGATCCTCATAGTGTAAAAGTGGGCAATAATGTCTACACGGCCAAAAATATCTTAATTGCAACTGGTGGAACACCATATATTCCAGAATTTCCAGGAAGCAAACTGGTTGTGACTTCAAATGAAGCATTCTATTTAAAAGAATTACCAAGAAAAATTATTATTGTTGGCGGTGGTTATATAGCAGTTGAGTTTGCTGGTATCTTCAAGGGTCTGGGTGTTGAAACACATCTTGTTTATAGGGGGCCTTTATTTCTGAAAGGTTTTGATAGTGATGTTAGAAATAAAATTAAAGAAGAATATGAAAATCAAGGAGTTGTATTACACTTCTCAACAGATGTTGAAGAAGTTAAAAAAATAAATAGTGGATATTGCGTACGATTGTCTACAAAAGAAGAGATTGACGTAGATCTAGTTATGTATGCAACTGGACGAATACCTAATATTAAAGATCTGGGTCTAGAATCATTAAACATTAAAACCAAAAGCAACGGTACAATCATTGTTGATGATTACTTTAACACTTCAGAGCCTAGTATATATGCATTAGGTGATGTCATTGGACGTATTGAGTTAACCCCGGTAGCTATAGCTGAAGGTATGGCTCTATCTAATTTTTTTGTGACAGGAATGCGGTCATCAGTCGATTACACCAATATACCAACAGCCATCTTTAGCCAGCCAAATTCGGCCTCTGTGGGGCTAACAGAAGAGGAAGCGATAAAGATTCACGGAATCGACCTACGCATCTATAAAAGCCAGTTTAGGCCGATGAAAGCAACTCTAGGTGGTGGAGACAGCAAGGTTTTCATGAAGCTGATTGTCATACATAGTTCTGATGTAGTTATTGGATGTCATATGGTTGGAGACTATGCTGGAGAAATCATTCAGGGTCTTGCTGTTGCGATAAAAGCAGGTGCGACGAAGCAAAATTTTGATAGCACTGTCGGTATACATCCGACAGCTGCAGAAGAGTTCGTAACAATGAGGCAGCCTGTAGATTAGTTTTGATTTGAAAAGGACTTCTGTTGCTCTGTGTATAATTGCGCATAATGTATATTATGTTAAATACAATGCTATAACTAGATTGGATACATAGTCTCACCTGTAGCCATGTAAACCCGGGATGTTAATACAATAGCTGCAATCTATTTGCTAGCCAGTGTAATGTTAAGCGCACTTTAGTAATGAGATGGAAATTTTTTTAATAAACGTTTTTATAAGGCTGGGGTTAGCAATAAGTAGAGCATATTAAGTGGCCCTCTTTTTGGTATCTAGCTTGTCAGGACCCAACTAAATCTTTGAGCCGTGGAAGTAGCATGTGTGCAATTGTAAGGCTTGCTAGCACTGGGAAAACAATCAGCAGGCTACTGAGATCATAGCTCCATTCAACCAGGAAGATAAATAGCGAAATTGGCGCTGTAAAAATAATCAACCATAATGCATCAGGTATAAACTTAAAATCGAAGGCTAGCATGGCTCTGAGGCCATGTAGTCCACAAAAGTATAGACCAAACCATACAAGTGGGCTCAGGTAATAAGCTAGGATGATTAAAAGAAACAGCTCTAGTATTGCTAGTTTTAAAGCAACAGGCTCTTTTTTCTCTTTTTGTAACATTCTAAAAATTAAACAGGAAACAAAAATAAGGATGCTGAGTACGACTAGCATCCTTATAACGCCAAAGATTTCAGTGCTAATGCTTACTGAGGTCAATTCAAGAAATAAGAGATAAACAAGCGAAGGCTTAAAGAGGACTGGAAGGAATGTCATTGTAAATCCCCAGCAAATTTTGGGTATCAATCCT
>CAJIZZ010000032.1 GCA_905181945.1 uncultured Porticoccus sp.
GAGCATGCTTTCACTTCTTTTCGGGCTGCTGGCTGTCAGTCATTAGCCCCCAACAGGGACGTACATTCTGTGAAGGTTTGGAGGGAATCTCAGTTTGTAATTTTTGAAATTATCGCTAATTCATTCCTTCACCATATGGTTAGAAATATAGTAGGTAGTTTGATTTCTATCGGGAGGAGGGAGAAGGAGCCTGAATGGCTTGGCAGTTTGTTAAAAGATTGTGATCGATCCAAGGCTTCTTCTACCGCCCCTAGCAATGGATTATACTTGTGCGGGGTAAACTATCCTTCAAGATATAAGATTCCTAAATTTAACTTAGGCCCTCAAATTATCTCATCTCAAGACTAAATGTAAAACTGTACATGGCATACACAGGTTTGCTCTAAAATCATAGGCTTGGGAATACCTTTTTGCTACAATAAATCTTTGGTATTTCATCAATCTTGCGAATCGAGTTTATTGTGAATAGAACTAGAGTAAAAGTCTGCGGAATAACTCGGCTAGAAGATGCCACTATGGCAGTCAACCTTGGCGTAGACGCTATAGGGCTCGTATTTTATTCTGCAAGTCCAAGATTCGTAGAGATAGGTACTGCTGCTGTAATAGCCGCCGCTGCTGGTCCGTTTGTATCAGTTGTGGGACTTTTTGTTAACGCTTCCGTTGAGCAAGTCAAAGAAACAATTAGTTTGGTTGACTTGGATATTTTACAGTTCCATGGCGATGAAGATGAAGCATATTGTAATCAATTTTCTAGACCTTACATTAAGGCGATACGAATGCATCATGATCTAAATCCAAATAAATCAATTTTAGAATATCCTTCCGCTCGAGGATTTTTATTTGACTCGTGGTCTCAGGATAAATATGGCGGCACAGGGGAAATTTTTGACTGGAATCGTCTCGCTTCTCTTCGGGGTCGCCCTATAATTCTTGCAGGCGGATTAAGTCCAGATAATATTGATAGGGCTGTCTCGACACTAAAGCCTTACGCGCTAGATGTAAGTGGTGGCGTGGAGGCAGCACCTGGGATTAAATCTTCTAAATTAGTCCAGCTGTTTGTTGATCGCTGTTCTAAAGCTTAAGTGTTTTATTCTCATAGATTATTTTTTTGGAGAAGTGTGTAATGAGTGTGAATTTCGATCAGATGCCAGATGAGAGTGGCCATTTTGGACCTTATGGAGGTAGATTCGTCTCTGAAACACTAGTCTATGCATTGGATCAACTTACATCTTTGTATGAAAGGCTAAAAGATGACCCTGAGTTCCAGGCTCAAATTGACTATGATCTAGCCCATTATGTTGGAAGACCTTCCCCTCTTTATTTTGCAGAACGATGGACCAAAAAAATCGGAGGGGCTCAGCTTTACTTAAAAAGAGAAGACCTTAATCATACTGGTGCGCACAAGATAAACAGTGCTATTGGTCAAGCTTTGTTGGCTAAATACACAGGAAAAAAGCGAATAATTGCAGAGACCGGGGCAGGACAGCATGGCGTTGCTACTGCGACTGTAGCTGCTAGACTGGGGCTGGAATGCCATATCTTTATGGGTGAGGAGGATATTCGTCGTCAATCACTTAATGTTTATCGTATGAAGCTGCTTGGGGCTATAGTAGTTCCTGTTACTTCTGGGTCAAAGACCCTAAAAGATGCCCTCAATGAAGCCTTAAGAGATTGGGTTAGCAATGTAGATGATACTTTTTACATCATAGGTACCTGTTGTGGGCCGCACCCATATCCAGAAATCGTTCGTAATTTTCAGTCTGTTATGGGGCGTGAAGCTCGCCAGCAATCACTGGTTCAAACAGGAAAGCTCCCAGATGCCCTGGTTGCGTGTGTTGGCGGCGGCTCAAATGCAATTGGCTTGTTCCACCCTTTTCTTAACGATAAATCTGTTGCTATGTATGGCGTTGAAGCTGGAGGATTTGGGGTGGCCTCAGGAAAGCATGCCGCGCCATTAAATGACGGAGTTCCTGGTGTTCTCCATGGAAATCGCACGTATCTAATGGAAGATGAAAATGGACAAATCATTGAAACTCACTCGATATCGGCTGGCTTGGATTACCCTGGTGTCGGCCCCGAGCATTCCTGGCTAAAAGATCTTGGTCGAGTAAACTACGTTACTGTTAACGATGATGAGGCTATGGCTGCTTTTTACACGCTAACTCAAATAGAAGGGATTATTCCTGCCCTTGAAACAAGCCATGCAATTGCATATGCAGAAAAACTAGCAAAAACAATGGACTCAGATCAAACCATCATCATTAATCTTTCTGGTCGGGGTGACAAAGACATACTCACAGTTGCAGAGATTGATGGTATTTCATTGTAAGCTTTTGTCTGCTGCATTGAGCTAGCATCATATTCAATAAAATGAATTAATTAAATAGGAAGCGCTGTTTGTGAATAGAATTAACAAATGTTTTGAGAGTCTTAGTCAAAAAAACAAGAAGGCTCTTATTTCTTATGTTGTATTAGGTGATCCCGCAAAAGATGTGACGCTTCCCGTCATGCATGCTCTGGTTGACAGCGGAAGTGATATTATCGAAATTGGGGTTCCTTTTTCAGATCCAACAGCAGAGGGCCCGGTAATTCAGCGTGCCCATGAGCGAGCACTAGAGAATGGCAGCAGTCTTGATGAAGCTTTAATTTTGGTAAAGAAATTTAGAGAAACTGACGTCAATACTCCGGTGATATTGATGGGTTATACGAACCCGATTGAAAGAATGGGATATGAAAAATTTATAGAACGTATGGTTGTTTCTGGGGTAGATGGAGTTCTTACAGTCGATCTGCCACCAGAAGAGGCAGAAGTATTCAATGAACAGTTAAGGGCATCTAATATAGAGAATATATTCCTTTTGGCGCCCACAAGCAGTCAGATAAGACAAAAGAAAGTAACCAACATGGCCGGGGGTTTTGTTTACTATGTTTCATTAAATGGTGTTACTGGCGCTGCCAACTTAGATGTTGATTCTGTAAAAGATCATGTTAGTAGTATTAGAGCGCTAACTAAGCTCCCAATTTGTGTAGGATTTGGCATTAAGGACGGCGTGACCGCAAGGGCGGTGGCAGATGTATCTGATGGTGTAGTGGTAGGAAGCGCTATAGTTAATAAAATTGCTGATCTTGCAAAACTGGGGGAACTCGACCCCTTAATATACGCTGAAACAGTTTCAGTTATTATTAAAGATATACGCGATGCACTTGATAAGTAGCAACTGAGCTTGCGAATAAATGACTAAGCGAGAAATATTATGAGTTGGCTGGAAAAAATTCGTCCAAAAGGTCCTGATACCAAGACAAGGGATCGCACCCAAAACGTCCCTGAGGGAGTATGGACAAAGTGCCCAAAATGCAGTGCGCCTTTATATCGTCCAGAGCTTGAAAAAAATCTAGAAGTTTGCCCTAAGTGTGAGCATCACCTAAGAATAAGTGCAAGGCGTAGGCTGGACATATTTTTAGATAAAGAAGACCGACAGGAGCTAGCAACTGAGGTTCAGCCTATCGATCGACTTAAATTTAAAGATATTAAAAAATACAAAGATAGAATTACTGAGTCGCAAAGGTCCACAGGGGAGGATGATGCTTTAATTGCGATCAAAGGGAGGCTAAAAGGTATGCCTGTTGTGGCTATGGCTTTTGAGTTTTCTTTTCATGGTGGATCTATGGGTTATGTGGTTGGAGAGCGATTTACCCGTGCTGCTCATCTGGCTCTTGAGAATAATATTCCAGTGGTTTGTTTTTCTGCAACTGGCGGTGCGCGGATGCAGGAGGCCTTAATTTCTCTTATGCAAATGGCAAAAACTAGCGCTGTAATAGAAAAACTAAAGAATAATGGAATCCCATATATTTCTGTTATGACGGACCCAGTTTATGGCGGTGTTTCGGCAAGTCTTGCGTTGCTTGGCGATATTAATGCGGCGGAACCAAACGCTAGAGCTGGTTTTGCTGGACCAAATATTATTGAACAAACTATTCGCCAGAAATTACCCAAAGGATTTCAGCGTGCAGAATTTTTACTCGAACATGGCGCAATTGATATGATAATAGCTAGGCATAAGATGAGAGATACACTCGCCTCTTTGCTTGCTAAGCTCACATATGCAACTAAAAGTGACGGTGCAGATGCCACAAAAAACTCTATCTGAGTGGTTAAGTCTTCTAGAAGTAAATCATCCAACAGAAATTGAATTTGGGTTAAATCGCATAGCCCGAGTTGCGATGAAGCTCGGCTTTTCATCCTCTGAAATAGATAAATTAGCTAACTCAAACATAAAAGAAGAGAATCGTCTGCATGGCGGAGACAGCTCCAAGATTGGGGTCAAACATCTTGTTAGTCCCGCTAAAAAAATTATTATGGTTGGTGGCACCAATGGTAAGGGCTCTTGCGTTGCAATCCTTGATGGTATATTAAGAGCTGCCGGCCACAAAGTGGGCACATACACTTCGCCGCATCTGATCAGATACAATGAGCGAATAAGCATTAATGGCTGCCATGCAACTGATGCGGAGATTTGCTCTGCCTTTGAGGAAATAGAGCTAGCAAGAGGTCCTATTAGCTTAAGTTATTTCGAATTCTCCACTTTAGCAGCATTACTAATTATGGCTTCTGAAAAATTAGATTTTGCAATACTTGAAGTTGGGCTTGGGGGGAGGCTGGATGCAATCAATTTTATGGACCCATGCATGTCAATTATCACCAGTATTGCGCTTGACCATCAGGATTGGCTTGGCCATGATCTTGATGGCATAGGGGCTGAAAAAGCTGGCATAGGAAGGAAGGGGATTCCTCTGATTTATGGCGACATGCAACCTATTCAGGGAGTTCTGGATACTGCTGGTAGCCTACAGGTGAAACTTTTAATAAATGGACAAGATTTTTCTTTCGAGCAATTTGGCGTACTAGCACCTGCATTTCTTCCAGCTGCTAGCGTGGCATGCGGCTTACAGGCTGCAGTACTTTTAGATCCAAGTCTAAGTTCATCCTTGCTCGAAGAGGCTCTGAGTCTTGTACGACTGGATGGTCGCTATCAGAGGTTATGTGTAGACGGTGTAAACATTATTTTGGATGTAGCGCATAACCCGCAAGCATCGGAGTTGCTATCTAAACGATTAGCTCATTCAGCAAAAGGTAGGATTGTAGCAATAGCAGGAATGATGTCAGATAAAGATATTTTGGGTATTTTAGAGCCCATGATACCAATAGTTGACACTTGGTACTTTTGCGATATACCCGGCAATTCTAGAGCATCTAGAGCTCGCAACGCTGCTTCTATATATAATGATCACTTGCAAGCGAGAATCTGCAAGCAAATGCATAGAAATCACTCCAAGCCAGGAGGCAGTCTTGATGTTGGTTCAGAAAAAATTGAAGTTTTTGAGCGAGAGTCTTCAGAAAAAGCCATTAAAGAGGCCATCAGTAATGCAAAGCCTGCAGATACTGTAGTTGTTTTCGGTTCTTTTGTTGTTGTCGGCTCTGTCCTTAATTGGCTAAAGAATATAAATTAGCTGAGTTTTTAAGTTACCATCAACCAGGAGTGTTATTTATGAGAGGCGCCGTAAAATCATACATAATGTATGCTGCTACATTGTCTGCTTTGGCGGTTATATTTGTACCATTGCTTATTGAAAGCCTCATGTCTAAAAAAGTAGATGAGACTTCTGTGATCCCAGTAAATAGAAATATTGGCACTCTTGTTTCGATGCCGATTAGATCTAAGAATATCATATCGGCGAAGTCCGATGAAAAAATATTCCAGCCACAAAGTAGATCAAGTCAGTCGGGCAGCTCTCTTGACGACAAAACTCCATCACTGTCACACGAAGGAATTCCTTTAGCTTGGGTGCTGCAAGTCGGTAGCTTCCCGGAAAAAAAATCTGCTATAGCCCTCTCTGAAAAACTTTCAGTTGATGGGTATAGGTCTTTTGTCAGAGACCTGAAAGATAGCAAGAGCACTGTCAGTCGTGTTTTTGTGGGACCAAAAATTATAAAGCAAACGCTGATTAACGATAAAACTGTCTTGGATAAACAATATGGCTTTGATTCACATTTAATGTATTTTGAGCCCTGAAGTTATGCAAGAGCTCTGTTACAATTCTATTTTTTTAAAATTTTACCCGTACCTATGTATTGCAATATGGCGCCTAAATCATGAATTCAGCTGACTGGATAATTTTGGGACTAATAAGCATTTCTGCAATCATCAGTGCAGTCAGGGGCGTTGTAAAAGAGGTTGTGTCCCTTTTTGTATGGGTGTTAGCTGCAGTTATTGCATCTATATTTCATGATGATTTTGCCGTGTTGATGGTAAACTTAATCGATACTTCGTTTCTAAGAACTTTAGTTGCTTGGATTGCCTTATTTATTGTCTGCCTGCTAACGGGGAGTATTGTAAATTATTTGCTAGGAAAATTAATTCAGGTTTCAGGTTTATCTGGTACTGACAGACTGCTAGGTATAGTCTTTGGGATTGCACGTGCTTTAACTATTATCATGGTGTTTTTAATTATAACCCCAAAAGTTTTTCCTGCAGCACATGCGCAGTGGTGGATTGAGTCAACCTTTATTCCATACCTGATTCCCTATCAGGATTGGGCACAAGAAATAGGATCGCTCGCTTTAAATTTCCTAAAAAACCTGTTTTAAGTAAATTAAATTAAATTGACTAACATCTGCAGAAAGAGGCTAGAAAATCCATGTGTGGAATCGTCGGAATTTATGGAAAAACAGACGTAAAGCTCAAACTTTACGATGCTTTAACTATGTTGCAGCATCGTGGCCAAGATGCTGCAGGGATCATGACTTGTCATAATGGTCGATTTAATCAAAGAAAGGGTGTCGGGCTAGTGAAAGATGTCTTTCATTCCCGTCATATGAACGAACTGCAGGGTAATATCGGCATTGGTCATGTCCGTTACCCAACAGCCGGTAGCTCTAGCCCAGCGCTTGCGCAACCCTTTTATGTAAATTCTCCGTATGGAATTTGTATGGCTCATAATGGAAATTTGACAAATACAGATGAATTAATGGCATTACTCTTCAGTACTGATCTACGCCACATTAATACTGACTCTGATTCTGAAGCCTTGCTCAATGTATTTGCTCATGAACTACTTGCACAAGAAATGACCAAGCCCTCGACAGAGGACATTTTTGATGCTGTTGGGCGCGTTCATAAACGGTGTCGTGGCGCCTATGCAGTGGTAGGAATGATAGCTAATTATGGAATGGTGGCCTTTAGGGATCCTTATGGTATACGTCCTCTTATTTACGGCCAACGCAAAACAAGCACAGGAATGGAGTATATGGTCGCATCTGAAAGTGTGGCTATGGATGTTTTGGGTTACACCGTTATTCGAGATCTGGATCCTGGTGAAGCTTTGTATGTTGATCAAGAAGGAGGATTACATTTAAAACAATGTGTTAAAAACCCTCAACTGAATCCATGTATTTTTGAGTACGTTTACTTCGCTCGACCTGATTCGATTATTGATAAGGTATCTGTGTACCAAGCTCGATTGAGGATGGGCAAGAAGCTTGCACAAAAAATAAAAAAATTATCCATATATAAAGATATTGATGTAATTATTCCAATCCCAGATACAAGCCGTGTTTCTGCCCAGGCAATTGCTGAGGAGTTAGGGGTAAAATTTCGTGAAGGTTTCATGAAAAATCGTTATATCGGTCGAACCTTTATTATGCCGGGACAAAAAGAAAGAAAAAAATCTGTTCGCCAGAAACTAAATCCTGTGAAGGTTGAATTTGAGGGTAAAAATGTATTACTCGTTGATGATTCCATTGTTCGCGGAACAACATCAAGAGAAATTATAGAAATGGCAAGAGATGCTGGCGCCAATAAAGTTTACATGGCATCGTCAGCCCCCCCTGTCCGCCATCCTAACGTCTACGGTATTGATATGCCGTCCGCACAAGAGCTGATAGCCCATGATCGAACTGAAGAAGAAATTTCCTCTCTCATTGGAGCTGATTTTTTAGTATATCAAGATCTAAATGATTTAGTGGATAGCGTCAAAGAAGGCAATCCAAATATCAAAAAATTTGATTGCGCAGTATTTGATGGGCACTATGTTACCGGAGATATTAATCAAGATTACCTTAAAAAAATAGATATCGAAAGAAATGATTCAGCAAAAAATGGTTCCAATAAAAATGAATTAGACATCAACCAGTCTATTGGTTTGCATAATTCAGGCATAGATACGTAGTAAAATTTTAATTAAACTGATCTTGTACAAAATGGCAGATTGACTAATTTTGGAAGAAAAATAAATGAATATAGATGATGTCAATGATCCTCATTCTGATTTTAAGTTTGACACATTAGCTATTAGGGCTGGCCATGTTAGAACACATGAAGGCGAACACGGAGAACCTTTGTTTCTGACCTCTAGTTATGTCTTTACAGATTCGGCTGAAGCGGCTGCTAGATTCTCTGGCGAACAGTCAGGAAATGTCTATTCACGATACACAAACCCAACAGTAAGTATTCTTGAAAAAAGAATTGCTGCATTAGAGTGTGCTGAGAGAGCAGTTGCGACTTCTTCTGGTATGGCGGCTATTTTGAGCACCTGCATGACCTTTCTTAAGGCGGGCGATCATATTGTGTGCTCTCGTAGTGTTTTTGGGGCAACTACTGTTTTACTAGATAAGTACTTATCTCGCTTCGGAATAGAAACAACCTTTGTTTCGTTGACCGATCTTGATCAGTGGCATCAAGCTATGCGACCACAAACCAGAATACTCTATCTAGAAACGCCTTCAAACCCGTTGTGCGATGTTGCTGATGTGGAGTCAGTTGCCGCTATTGCCCGAAAAAATAACGCATTGTTGGTGGTAGATAACTGCTTCTGTACCCCTGCATTACAGCAACCATTAAAACTTGGTGCTGACCTGATTATCCACTCAGCTACAAAATACCTAGATGGTCAAGGCCGCTGCCTCGGCGGTATAGTTGCCGGTAGCAAAGAACTCATAGGTCAAGTTTTAACTTTTATCCGAACAGCAGGCCCCACTATGAGCCCATTTAATGCATGGGTATTTCTTAAAGGGTTAGAAACCCTGAAACTACGCATGCATGCTCATTCAAGTAACGCTATGGAATTAGCGATTTGGCTTCAGGAGCAACCAAAAGTGAAGGAGGTTTTTTATGCAGGTCTTGAAAGTCACCCAGGACACAAGCTGGCTTCTAGACAACAGACTGCTTTTGGCGGTGTTTTATCATTTAAAGTTAAGGGGGACAGAAAAGAGGCATGGAAGGTCATTGATAGTACGAAGTTAATGTCATTGACCGCTAATCTTGGAGACACAAAAACAACGATAGTTCATCCAGCTACAACGACCCATGGGCGTTTAAGCTTAGAGCAAAAAGAAGAGGCAGGAATTACAGGTAACCTTATTCGTGTGGCTGTTGGGTTGGAAGATATTGATGATCTTAAAGAAGATCTCTTGCAAGGACTGAAAGCCCTGTAAATTTTGCTAGCAAAATATGCCAATCATTTTATGAGCATATTTTGTGCACCTTCAACAAAATCATCTTTTTTGGTATCATCTTCGTATTCAGCGGGCGGATTGTTAATGCCTTTTATGAAAGCAGGGCGCTCACCAAGCCGATTAACCCAAGAAGACAGGCTAGGGAAGTCCTCTATCTCAACTCCAGACCACCCATGAATCCTCACCCATGGCCAGCTTGATATATCAGCTATGCTTAGTTCTTCTGAAAGATATTCTCTTCCCTTTAGGTGAGTATCCAGCACCCCAAATAAGCGTCTTATTTCATTCTGATAGCGATCAATAGCAGGCTGGTAAGTTTCGTGCCAGTATCGAAAAAAAACATTTGCTTGCCCCATCATTGGCCCTATGCCTCCCATTTGAAACATCAACCATTGCAAAACACGTGATCGCTCATCAGGAGCATTAGGTAGTAGTCGACCTGTTTTTTCAGCCAAATAAATTAGAATAGCTCCGGATTCAAAAACCGTGAAATCATTATTATCATGATCGACAATAGTTGGAATTCTACCATTTGGGTTAAGCTTCAAATACTCGGGTTCTTTTTGCTGATTCTTGCTCAATTTCAACTCTTTAAGTTTATATGTGAGCCCAAGTTCTTCTAGCGCAATGCTGATTTTATGACCATTGGGAGTCGCTGCAGTATATAGTTCAATCATAAAAATCCTCGCTGAGTCATTACATCGAGCTGCGGTTATTTGGCAATCTAGTGTAAGTTAGCATATGAAGACCGAGCAAGAAATTAATTTTTTACAAATATTAGACGGATTGAGGTTGGATATGTTTAGTCATTTAATTAAGAACGAAATAGTTGATGCAAAAAATGCATTATCAGAACAAGGTCAGAAGGAGGCTAGCTATTACACTCATTGCATTCATGGACGCACTTTGACCCCACCTTTCCCAGATGATTTACACGAGATTGTCTTAGGTTTGGGTTGCTTTTGGGGGGCCGAAAGAAGGTTCTGGTCCCAGCCAGGAGTATATACAACGGCCGTAGGGTATGCTGGTGGTCACACTGAAAGCCCAACCTATGAAGAAGTTTGCTCTGGCTTAACTGGACATGCAGAGGTTGTAAAAGTTGTATTCGATTTCGCGCAGATAACTTTGCAAGAGGTACTTAATATTTTTTGGGAATCGCATAACCCTACCGAAGGTATGCGGCAAGGGAATGATCAAGGAACGCAGTACCGTTCCGTGATTTATTGTCACACAAATGAACAACTAAATTTAGCATTAAGCAGTAAAAATGCTTATCAGGAAAACTTAAAACAGTCAGGGTATCCGGCCATAACGACAGAGATACTACCAAGCACGATTTTTTATTATGCAGAAAAATATCACCAACAGTATTTAGCAAAAAATCCTAATGGATATTGCGGACTAAAGGGTACGGGAGTTAAGAGTGCTTAAGCCTTTTGATCTAATAAAAAAATTAAAGCGAGACTTTTTTATAAAATATTGATATATATAGTTATATTTTCAATATTCAGTAATATTAGTTAAAATTTCAATAAAGGTGCCTTCTGCCTATAGATTTATTGAGCAAAGGTCATTAAAATCGGCGTTCGACAATTCTTAACAATGATTTAAAATTGCTAAAAACTGTTTAATATTGTTGTAAGTTTTTGGGTTAATGACAGTTAGAGGTTCTTATTTTCTGACTGCTTTGGTTTATTTTTGAAGTAAATTTTTAAGAGGAATATGAGCATGAATTTTATTAAGTTACTTGGTGTGTCTGTCCTAGTTTTAGGTTTGGTCGCATGTGCTGAAAAGTCAGAAGAAGCCGCTGCACCAGAAGCAGGTGAAGCGACAAATGATAATATCAGCAAATTCAATACAGAAAAATTTGGTAGTTCGTCCGATCCTTCAACTGCACCAGCTCCAGCATTTGCTATTTCAAAAAATTTGAAGCCTGGCGAGTATGTTAACGAGAAAGGTGAGGTAATGAAGAATAGAGAGCTTGAGGGTGTTGTTGAAAATCCTAAGTTGCGTGAAATACCAGAAGGCATAGAGGAAGGCAGTGTAGAGCACACTATGTGGCTTCTTTCACAGGAAGAGTAATTCTTAAGCTATTCTTTAGTGTAGAAAATACTGAATCCCAGCGAGTTATTGACCGCTGGGATTTTTTTTACTACCAGCTTTCTTGCTGCTTCTTATGGTAGTTTTCAGCCTTCATTCTCCCATCAACTGGTCAGATGTTAGTTGCTAATACAATTAAGGGGAAAATACCTTGAGCGACACAAGCTTTCTCTCTCTTAACTTAAATGAAGATTTGATTAAAAATATCTCTTCTTTGGGTTATGTTGAAATGACGCCCATACAAGCTAAAAGCTTGCCTGATATCTTGAAAGGCCTAGATCTTATCGGTCAGGGTATTACTGGTTCAGGAAAAACAGCTGCATTTTCATTGGGCCTTTTAAGTAGGCTCGATGTAAAAAATTTCCGCATACAGGCAATAGTCCTTTGTCCGACTCGTGAGCTGGCAGATCAGGTCGCTAACGAAATACGGAAACTTGGACGCACAATTCACAATATTAAAGTGTTGACCCTCTGTGGCGGAACGCCATTTGGTCCTCAGGTTGGATCTTTGGAGCATGGAGCTCATATTGTTGTTGGCACACCAGGACGAATACTTGATCATCTTAATAAGGCAACTCTAAGTCTGAATAGCGTAACTATGCTGGTGCTTGATGAGGCTGATCGTATGCTAGATATGGGTTTTCAGTCCTCACTTGATGCCATAATGAATCAGCTTCCAGAAAAACGCCAAACGTTGCTTTTTAGCGCCACATATCCAGACGAAATTCAGTCTATTTCCTCACGTATAATGTCCAATCCAGTTATCGTGCGAATCGCAGCTTCCGAAGAAAAAAGTACTATAAAGCAACATTTCTATAAAATAAATGATGAGGCACACCGGTTGGCAGTATTGCGCTTATTGCTTCTTGAAAGTCGCCCAGAATCAGCCATCATCTTTTGTGAAACTAAAAAAGAAACTCAGGAGATTGCTGATCAGCTCGAAAGTTTTGGATTTAGCTCGGTGGCTTTGCATGGAGATATGGAACAAAAAGACAGAGATCAAACTCTGATTCGCTTTGCCAACAAAAGCGCCTCTATCCTTGTTGCTACTGATGTGGCTGCCAGAGGTCTAGATATTGAAGCTCTTGCTGCAGTCATAAACTACAGACTTGCACGAGATGTAGAAGTGCATATTCATCGTGTTGGTCGAACGGGTCGGGCGGGAAATACCGGCAACGCATACAGCTTTTTTAGCGAAAAAGAGCGTCATAGAGTTAATCTTTTAGAGGCATATTTAAGTCTAATTATTATCCCTGAAAAATTACCGGGAACTAAGGCTCTAGAAAAAAATCCACCTAGGGCGCCAATGGAAACCCTGCAGATTGATGGCGGAAAAAAACAAAAAATACGTGCTGGCGATATTCTTGGAGCCTTAACAGGAGAGAATGGGATTAATGGTTCCCAGGTAGGAAAAATCAATATTTCAGATAACTGGTCTTTTGTTGCAGTTAGTTCTGATGTATACAAGGTTGCTTTGCATAAGCTAGGTACCGGGAAGCTAAAAGGCCGGTCTTTCAGGGTCAGATTGATTCGCGGGTCATAAACTTCAACTTGTTTCCTGCAATAATCTGCCTTTCTTTTTCTTTTATAGGGTCTGCAAGCGGGACTGCTGCAATTAACTGCTTGGTGTACTCCTGAGATGGGGTTTTGAAAATATCAGCAGTAGATTCCATCTCCACTAGTCTCCCATGACGCATCACTGCAATACGATCCGCTATGTAACGAACTACCGATAGATCGTGGGAAATAAACATCATGGTTAGATTGTGCTTATCAACCAAAAATAAAATTAATTCGAGAATTTGTGCTTGTACTGTTACGTCAAGGGCTGAGACGGGCTCATCGGCAACTATGAATTCTGGCTTAGTTGAGATAGCGCGGCCTATAGCAATACGCTGGCGCTGCCCGCCAGAAAACTCATGAGGGTATTTTCTAGCAGCAGATCTCGCCAACCCCACATCATCCATCAATCTTAAAACCTCTTTTGCCGCATCCTTGCGCGATACCAATCGATGATATAGCAATGGTTCTGCTAATGTATCATACACGCTCATCCTAGGATTTAATGAAGAATAAGGATCCTGGAATATCATTTGCATGCGCTTACGAACAGATGTCTTCTTGCTAGGAAGCAATAGAGTAAGGTCCATATCATCAAAGACTACATTTCCGCTAGCTATAGGCGTAAGCTGCAGTATTGCTCGACCTAATGTCGACTTACCTGAGCCGGACTCCCCAACTAACCCAAGTATTTCACCGCGTCTTATCTCAAAAGAGATATCATTAACCGCCTTGATAACCTTTATTTTCTTGTCTTTTCCGGAGAACATATTGGCAAAAGACCAAGGGCTATAAGAGTTAGATTTATGAAAAAATACTTTTAAATTGTTAACTCTCAGAAAAATCATATTTTCATCACAGAGTGCTAGTTGTTTTTCTCCGCAAGGAATGGATGAAAGTAATTTTTGTGTGTAGGCGTTTTTAGCGTTGTAGAAAATGTCTTCGGTATTCCCTTCTTCTACAATTAATCCTTCTTTCATGACGGCAACTTTGTCAGCTATGCCAGCCACAACACCGAGATCATGACTGATAAAAATCACAGCAATACCATATTTTTTTTGAAGTTCTTTGATCAAAATGAGTATCTGCGCCTGAGTAGTGACATCTAGCGCAGTGGTTGGTTCATCGCATATGAGCAGTTTCGGTTTGGCCATTAAAGCCATGGCAATCATTACCCGTTGTTGCATCCCTCCAGAAAATTCATGAGGATAACTGTATATTTTTTGCTCCGGATCTTTGATGCCGACCTCGCAAAGCATTTTGATAGCCATTATGACTGCTTCACTGCGTGATTTACCCTTATGGGTTGTTAATGGCTCAGTAAGCTGCTCACCTATTGTTAGATAGGGGTTAAGACTTGTCATTGGGTCTTGAAAAATAACAGCTATGTCATTCCCGCGGATTTTTTGAAGATCCTGTTCTTTGGCTTGAATTAAGTCTATGTCATTAAAGTAGGCGGCACCTGATTCTATTTTTCCAGGTGGCATGGGAACAAGCCCAAGCAGGCCATAACAGGCAACAGATTTCCCTGATCCGGATTCACCAACGATTGCTAGCGTTTCTCCACGATTTACACTAAAGCTAATATTTTCAACCGCTTTAATAATACCGTTGCGTGTGTGAAAGCGGATAGTTAAATTTTTAACCGAAAGTAATGCCATATTTTTAATATACATCTTTTATTTATTAGTAATTTAAATAAACTTTATAGAAATAACTATAAGTTTTATTATCTAGTAGTTTTAGTCCTTTGATGTCCTGGGATCCAGTGCATCTCGTAGGCCATCTCCTAGAAAATTTAGTGCAAATAGCGTTATCGATAAAAATAGACCAGGAAAGAAAATAAGCCACGGATATTCTTCCATAGTTTCCACACCATAAGAGATTAGTAGTCCCCAGGAGCTCTCAGGAGGCTGTATCCCTAAGCCAAGAAAGCTTAAAAAAGCTTCCAGCAGCATTACACTGGGTATGGTTAGGGTTGTATAAACAATAACAGGACTAAGAATGTTCGGAATTAAGTATCGGCGGATAATTGTCCAGTGAGACAACCCAAGCGACAAAGCGGCCTCGATGAACTGTTGTTGCTTTAGTGTCAGCACTTGTCCGCGGACAATGCGCGCCATTGTGAGCCACTCTACGGCTCCAATGGCTAAAAATAAAAGTAATATATTTCTACCAAAGACGACCATAAGCAGTACTATAAAAATCATAAAAGGCATAGCATAAAGAATGTCTACTAGTCTCATCATGGCCGCATCAATACGACCTCCGGAGTATCCCGCAATAGTACCCCAGATAACTCCAATAAAAACTGCTACAGAGCTAGCTAAGAAGCCAACAGCTAGAGAAATTCGACTTCCATACATTACTCGGGTCAACATATCTCGACCAAAAATATCAGTACCCAATGGGTGCGCTAGAGAAGGGCCTGCGGCGCCCAACAGAAGATCTTGTTCCTCGTAACCGTAGGGAGCAATAATTGGTGTAAGGAGCGCAACAGCGCAAAAAAGGACTAGGATGCCTAGGCTGACGATAGCTAAGGTATTCTTTTTAAGACGGATCCATCCATCCATCCACAATGAAGTGCTTTTTTCAATAGATGGAAGAATTTGGGTTAAAGAACTTTTGTTATGCTGAGTTGGTCTGGGCATCTAGTTGTCCGACCTGTATTGATGGCGAAGTTTTGGATTACACCAAACAGCAATAACATCTGACAGCAAATTAAAGAAAATGATAAGCGCTGCAAAAAAGACTGTAGTTCCTAAAATCATTGTGTAATCTCGATTAAAAGCAGCCTGCACATAAAATCGACCGAGCCCTGGGATCTGGTAAATTGTCTCTACAACAAAAGAACCGCTTAGAAGTCCAGCAAAGGCAGGTCCAAGAAAGGCGATCACAGGGGTCAGGCCGCCACGAAGAGCGTGTTTTAGGACGATAGTTGTAGGAGGCAAGCCTTTTGCTTTAGCTGTACGAATATAGTCTTGTGTCATCACTTCCAGCATTCCCCCTCGACTTAGACGCGCAATAAAAGCCGCATATCCTAATCCTAGGGTCAAAGTAGGCAATATTTTATCACCTGGAGTATTTCCCCAGCCAGAAATAGGAAGCCATTCAAGCTCAATGCCAAAAACTAACACTAAAAGAGGGCCCATTAAAAATGAAGGCATGCAAATACCAATCATAGCGGCTGACATGGGCAGATAGTCGTGTATTGTATTTGGCCTAAGGCCAGCATATGCGCCTGCACTGATACCAATAATGACAGCTATCAACATTGCATAAAAAGCCAATTCAGCAGTAACGGGCAAACCGGCTGCGATCAGTTCATTTACAGTTCGCCCAGGATAGCGAAAAGAGGGTCCAAAATCGCCATGAATTAGATCGCTCATGTAACTAATGTATTGCTGCCAAACAGGCTGGTCTAAGTTGTATTGTGCTTCTAGCGCCTTAACAACCTCAGGTGGAACTGATTTTTCAGCACTGAATGGGCCTCCA
>CAJIZZ010000033.1:0-35000 GCA_905181945.1 uncultured Porticoccus sp.
CACTCTGCTTGCCCTTTAATTATGTTCCCTTATCTTAGGGAGACATTAGACAATGTGCTACTTAAGGCTGGGTATCCTCCGATGATGCTTGCACCCATCAACTTTGATGCGATGTACAAAGAAAAGCAGGAAGCCAAAAAAGCTAAAGAAGCGCTAGAAAAAGAAAAGAAGCATTAATATTTTTGGTTAGATAAAATTTTTGTAGAAAAAGGGTCAAGAGTATATCTTCGACTCTTTTTTTATGTCCTCGTAGTCTGACTTCTAAACAAAGTCGCCCCATATGGATTGAATGATGCTGATCGCAGCAACCGGGGCCGTTTCTGTACGTAGAACCCTTGGTCCAAGCGTCAGTTGCTCAAAGTTCTTATGTATAGATGCTTGTATTTCTTCCTCGGTAAGGCCGCCTTCAGGACCCACCAAAAGAGAAACACTCGAAATATTTTTTTCTTTGATGGCCGAGAGGGTCTTGTCTCCACGATGATGGAGCACCAGTTTTTTTTCTGATTTGACGTCAGTAATCCACTGGTTCATTTTGATGGGTAAGTGTATTTGAGGAATTTCAGTTCTATAGGATTGCTCGCAAGCGCTAATGCAGATTTTTTGCCAGTGGGATAACTTGTTTTGTATTCTATTTTCGACCAACTTTACTTCTGTTCTTTGAGTAATCAGTGGCGTTATTTCAGTAACTCCAACTTCAGTGGCTTTTTGTATGACCCAGTCCATGCGATCGCCACGCGAAAGACCAATACCCAAATGAATATGTAATGGCGACTCTCGGTTGGTCTCCAGGTAGTCACCAATAAGCACAGTCACTTTTTTCTTGCTAGATCCTCTGATGGTTGCTTTAAATTCTCCGCCCTGACCATCAAATAATATGACCGGATCTCCCGTAGTTAACCTTAAAACGGTTCCCAGGTGTTTGGAGACCACGTCATCAAGTGTTATCTCTAGTCCGGGCGAGAGAGTTTGGTTTGTGAAAATTCTAGTGTTTCGCATCAGCGTCAAGAAAACCCAGCCTTTTGCATAAAGAGAGACTCACGTCTGCTTGGTTCATTGTATAGAAGTGCAAACCGGGCGCGCCATTTGAAAGCAGGTTCTCGCAGAGACTAGTTACAATGTCTAACCCAAAATCTCTGATGCTATCGATATCATCACCATACTGATGAAGCCTTTTCTTGATCCAGCGTGGAATGTCAGCACCACAACTATCTGAGAATCGAATCAAATTATGGTAATTGGTAATGGGCATAATGCCAGGAATGATTGGAGCTTCAATGCCTACTTTTTGGCACTGTTCTATAAAATAAGCATAGCTGTCAGGATTGTAGAAGTACTGGGTGATTCCACGACTGGCGCCAGCTTCAAATTTTTTCTTCAGCCAATAAATATCTTTTTCATAGCTCTCAGCTTCGGGGTGAATCTCCGGGTAAGCAGCAACTAAAAGCTCAAAGCTGTCACCAAAGTGCTCACGGATAAAAGAAACAAGTTCATTTGCATAAATAAGCTGCTTGGGCCCACCCATACCAGAGGGCAAGTCACCTCGGAGCGCTACAATTTTTTTGATTCCTGCATCTTTGTATTCATGAAGTAGTGTGAGTAACGATGATTTTTCGTCTGCACACACAGAGAGGTGAGGGACTGCACTGGAACCTGCAGCCTGAATCGCTAATACAAAATCCCTAGTAAATTCTCTGGTTGAACCGCCTGCACCATAGGTGACCGAGAAAAACTCTGGCTGGAGCTCACTCAGTTTGCGATGCACATGAATAAGTTTCTCCTTTCCTTCGGGAGTCTTAGGCGGGAAGAACTCAAAACTCAAATGGCGAGTATTCATAGTTTACCAGGGATTTTCAATAGCAGTGCTAGTTGCTAGGTTAATTAATTAGTATTTGTAGCTATCGTCCTTAAAAGGACCATCGATAGGTACGTTGATGTACTTAGCTTGCGAGGCTTTGAGGCGAGTGAGTGTGCCGCTAAACCCTTTCACCATCTCAATAGCTACTTCTTCGTCTAGTTTTTTCGGTAGCACCTCTACACGCAATAAATCTACTTTAGTAGCATTATCTTGATGCGCAAAAGCTTGCTTGTAAATATGCATTTGAGCTAACACTTGGTTTGCAAACGATCCATCCATTATTCGGCTGGGATGTCCCGTAGCATTTCCTAGGTTAACTAGCCTTCCTTCGGAGAGCAGCAATAAGTAGTCATTTGTTGCAGAGTCTCTAAAAACTTGATGGACTTGTGCTTTTACTTCAACCCATTTCCAATTTTTTCGCATATAAGCAGTATCAATTTCATTATCAAAATGACCAATGTTACATACAACACAACCTGCTTTTAGGTTATTTAGGATATCTGCATCACACACATTGTAGTTGCCAGTGGCAGTCACTAGTAGGTCTGTTGTTCTCAACAAGGCACTGTCTACAGCCTTAGACGGGTCACCGTCGACATAGGGAGACACCACTTCAAATCCATCCATGCATGCCTGCATCGCACAGATTGGGTCTATCTCAGTGACTTTTACAATCATGCCTTCTTGGCGTAACGATTGCGCAGAACCCTTGCCAACATCACCATAGCCAATAACGAGGGCCTTTTTCCCTGAAAGCAAATGATCAGTTGCACGCTTGAGAGCATCACTGAGGCTGTGGCGACAACCATATTTATTGTCGTTCTTGGATTTTGTAACAGAATCATTTACGTTAATGGCCGGTATCTTTAGTTCGCCATTGTTGAGCATTTCATAAAGACGATGCACGCCAGTTGTTGTTTCCTCCGTGACCCCATGAACATGTTCTAACACTTGCGGATATTTTTCATGAAGCAGCCCTGTTAAATCACCGCCGTCATCAAGAATCATATTTGCATCCCAAAGTTCTCCATCTTTCAGGATTTGCTGTTCAAGACACCACTCGTATTCTTCTTCAGTTTCACCTTTCCAGGCAAAGACAGCCGTGCCATTTGCAGCAATTGCCGCTGCTGCATGATCTTGTGTTGAGAAAATGTTACAAGACGTCCAACGCACTTCAGCTCCTAAAGCTTCGAGCGTTTCGATTAATACAGCTGTTTGGATGGTCATATGAATACAGCCGAGAATCTTTGCTCCCTGGAGGGGTTGCGCTGCATGATACTTTTTCCTGAGAGCTATTAATGCAGGCATTTCTGTTTCTGCTATGGCAATTTCTTTGCGGCCATAATCTGCTAGAGTAATGTCTGCGACCTTATAGTCGTTATTAATAATCATATTGTTCATTTTCTGTTCCTTTCGATATTAATTTGAATTTTAGTAAAATAATCTCTTATAAAGAGGCTTTTAGAACACTAGCTTTATTGGTTCGCTCCCACGTGAAGTTCTCTTCCTCTCTGCCAAAGTGCCCATAGGCTGAGGTAGCTTGGTAAATAGGTCGTTTTAGATCCAGCATATCAATGACGCCTTGTGGACGAAGATCAAAATTCTCTCGCACCAAGCGCACAATTTCGTCATCACCAAGTTTTCCTGTATTAAAGGTATTGATGCTGATGGAGGTTGGCTCCGCAACACCAATTGCATAAGAAACTTGTATTTCGCAACGATTAGCAATGCCTGCTGCCACAATATTTTTTGCCACATAGCGCGCAGCATAGGCTGCAGATCTATCAACCTTAGATGGATCTTTCCCTGAAAATGCTCCACCACCATGGCGTGCCATTCCGCCATAGGTATCAACAATAATTTTTCGACCAGTGAGTCCACAGTCCCCCATAGGGCCGCCAATAATGAACTGTCCCGTGGGGTTGATGTGATATTGGGTATCTTTGTGAAGCCATTCTTCCGGAATCACCGGTTTAATGATTTCTTCAAGTACAGCTTCTCGAAGATCCGACAGCGAGACATTAGGGGTATGTTGAGTGGAAAGCACGACGGCATCTACTGCAACAGGCACACCATTATCATAGCGCAAGGTTAGTTGGCTTTTGGCATCAGGACGCAACCACGCTAACTCACTATTTTTCCGCAACTGGGCTTGTCGTTCTACTAGCCGGTGCGCATAGTAAATAGGCGCTGGCATCAGGACTTTTGTTTCATTGGTTGCATAGCCAAACATCAAACCTTGATCTCCAGCCCCTAGTTCTTTTCCTTCACCTTCATCTACGCCTATAGCAATATCATTAGACTGTTTGCCGATGGCATTAATTACGGCACATGAGGCACCATCAAAACCTATATCAGAACTTGTGTAGCCAATGCCTGTAATGACATTACGGACAATATCCTCCAAATCGACATAAGTATTTGTCCTTACTTCACCAGCAATGACAACCATGCCTGTTTTGACCATTGTTTCTGCGGCAACCCGAGAATGAGGATCATCTTTAAGAATAGCATCTAAGATCGCATCAGAAATTTGATCAGCCATTTTGTCTGGGTGTCCTTCGGAAACAGATTCTGAAGTAAAAAGACTGTAATTAGACATATAGATTTTTTCCTGTTGTGATAAATAGTCACTTAGTTTTTTTAAAAAATTGCCGCAGTTGTATTTGAAAACCATTGCGTTGAGCAAGATAAAGACTTTCTCCTTCATCTAGCCCTGCAGCGTCAGCCCAACTGCTTAAGTCGTTGGGTTCAAAGCCGAGCCATAGATCGCCACATGATTCATACGCCCAAGTTTGGTCGTGATGGCAGAGTTCTGTAATGAGCAAGACACCATTTTTTTTAAGCAATCTAGCCAGGTCACTCAAAATAGCTGCTGGATCTGGCGCATGATGAAGCACCATATTCAAGGTGATACAATCAACTACCAGTTCCTCTTCTAAGGCTAGCCGAGTATCGCCATGAATTAGCTCTACGTTAGCTAATTTTTGATCTTGGATTTTTTTTTGAGACAGAGCAAGCATTTCTTTTGATGTGTCGAGAGCAATTACCCGATCAAATCGTCTTGAAAGCTCTAAAAGAAAAGCCCCTTCTCCTGGCCCCACCTCAAGAACTCGACCCTTTTTTGTAGACGTCGCATCCAAAAACTCAGTTACTGTTTGCCCGTATTGGGCATAGCTAGCGATTAGGTCCTGATTTGCATGAAACTGGCTAACATTTTGTTCAAAAAATTCTCGTGAAGCTCGAGTGCGCTCAAGGTTTATAAGTTGAATTCGCTGTGCTAGATCAGAACAAATCTCAATCAAATCAATAGTTGCAAAAAGACCACGATGCAGATCTTGCATAGCTGGTTTTGCAGGTAGCGGAGAGCGCCTATAAAATATTGTGTTACCTTCTCTGCGTGTAACAACAAGTCCGGCATTAGCAAGCACTTTTAAATGATGGCTCATGCCAGATTGCTTTACCTCAAAGAGTTCGCTGAGCTCAAGGACGCCATAGGCGTTATGTTGCAGGACTCTGAGAATATCTAAACGAAGTGGTTCTCCAGCAGCTTTGAAGAAAACTGCTAAGGCAGTTGTATTCAAAGCTGTTTGGTTGAGATAAGAAGCGTTTATTTGTTGAGCGGTATTTATCATTTGTAACAATTTTATCACAACTCTATATCTATATCAAAAAATATTGATATAGATTAAAGTGTATAATTAGAGTGTTTACGAGAGTCTCTTAGTAAGAGAGAATGTCACCCCGTTTTTTTGAATGTCTCAATGATTTATTTAAGTAGGAGTCTTTAAATGCTTTCTAGACGTGATCTTGCCAATGCAATTCGCTCACTGAGTATGGATGCTGTTCAGAAGGCTAATAGTGGCCATCCTGGGGCACCCATGGGGATGGCAGATATCGCTGAGGTGCTATGGAATGACTATTTGAATCATAATCCTGCGGATCCGTCTTGGGCCGATCGTGATCGCTTTGTGTTATCTAATGGCCATGGGTCTATGTTGTTATATTCATTGCTGCATTTAAGCGGCTACGATCTATCCATAGAAGATCTAAAGAATTTTCGTCAGCTACATTCAAAAACACCCGGACATCCGGAGTATGGATATACGCCAGGTATAGAAACAACAACAGGTCCGTTGGGACAAGGGTTGAGTAATGCTGTAGGGATGGCATTAGCCGAGAAAGTCCTAGCCGCACAGTTTAATAGAGAAGGGCATGAGATTGTAGATCATTACACATATTGCTTCTTGGGCGATGGTTGTCTTATGGAGGGAATTTCACATGAAGTCTCTTCTTTGGCTGGCACCCAAAAATTGGGTAAGTTGATTGCTTTTTATGACGATAATGGCATATCCATTGATGGCGAAGTTGAAGGATGGTTTACAGATGACACGCCGGTTCGCTTTGAGGCGTATGGTTGGCAGGTAATTCCTCATGTTGACGGGCATGATGCTGATGCGATAAAGGCGGCTATTGAGGAAGCTCGCATGCAAAAAAATCAACCTACCTTAATATGCTGTAAGACTATTATTGGTTTTGGTTCTCCCAACAAGCAAGGCAAGGAAGACTGCCATGGGGCACCATTGGGCACTGAAGAAATCGAGCTAGCTCGTAAGCAGCTGGGTTGGAAGCTTGGTCCGTTTGAGATTCCATCAGATATGTACACACGATGGAATGCAGTTAAAAAAGGTATGAACTCTCAATCGGAATGGAATAAAAAATTAAGTAGTTACCGTAATGCCCACCCTGAACTTGCTATAGAGCTTGAGCGTCGTTTGAGTGGAGATCTACCTAAAGATTTTAATGAGAAGGCGAATACTTACATTAGTCAGTGCCAAGAAAAGATGGAAAAGATTGCATCTCGAAAGGCATCACAGAATTGTTTGAATGTCTATGGACCCTTGCTGCCGGAATTATTGGGAGGCTCTGCTGATTTGGCAGGTTCAAATTTGACCCTTTGGTCTGGATCAAAAGGTATTAGTAGCAACGACGCGTCGGGAAATTATTTGTTTTATGGTGTCCGTGAGTTTGGCATGAGCGGCATGATGAACGGCATTACACTGCATGGTGGATTTATTGCCTATGGTGCTACGTTCCTAATATTTATGGAATACGCTAGGAATGCAGTACGCATGGCGGCACTCATGAAGCAGAAAAGTATCTTCGTCTACACTCATGACTCTGTGGGATTGGGCGAGGACGGTCCGACACATCAGCCGGTAGAACAATTAACTACCCTACGATCAACCCCTAACTTAGAAACTTGGCGTCCCTGCGATACCATAGAATCGGCAGCATGCTGGAAGAGAGCCCTCGAGAGACACGATGGCCCCAGTGCACTGGTGTTTAGCAGGCAAAATTTAACTGCACAGCTACGCAGCAAGCAGCAAGTGGCTGACATATCTAGAGGGGGCTATATATTATATGAGGCCTCAGGAGATTTAGACGCTATCATTATTGCAACTGGTTCGGAAGTAGGCTTGGCGCTTGATTCTGCAAATCTATTGTCTGAGAAGGGTATTAATGCCCGAGTGGTATCAATGCCTTGCGCTGAAATTTTTTCTGCACAAGAATCTACTTACCGTGACGCAGTCTTGCCTCCTACCCTAAGAGCTCGGGTAGCGGTAGAGGCAGGCCATGCAGATTATTGGTATAAATATGTTGGACTTGATGGCAGAGTGATTGGTATGACAACCTTTGGTGAATCAGCCCCAGGTGGAAAGGTAATGGAGCACTTTGGATTCACGGTGGACAATGTAGTTAATGCCGTCTTAGTACAGCTGTAATTGATTCTGGAGCAGACTATGGGTGGCAATCAGGAGGACATGTTGTGATTCGTGTGGCTATTAATGGCTATGGTCGCATTGGACGCTCTGTATTGCGCGCATTATATGAATCTAAGCATCGTGAGTATATACAAGTGGTCGCCATTAACGAGCTTGCTGATTGTAAAACCATAGCACACCTGACTAAATACGATTCAACCCATGGGCACTTTCCTGGTAGTGTGCAACTTGCAGATAGCACCTTACTGGTCAATGGAGACAATATTTCCATATTTCAGTTCAAAGATATAAGTCAGTTGCCTTGGGTCACCTTAAACATTGATCTAGTCTTGGAGTGTAGCGGTGCTTTTACTGATCGCTTGACGGCAGAACAACATATACTGGCTGGAGCTAAAAAAGTACTCTTCTCGCAGCCAGCTGAGCCAAATGTAGATGCCACCATTGTCATTGGTGTTAATGAAGATAGCCTGAATGGCAATGAAACTATTATTTCTAATGCATCTTGTTCGACTAACTGTGTGGTGCCAGTTATCAAGACTCTTCATGAAGCCTTTATGGTCGAAGGGGGTGTAATTACAACTATTCATTCCGCCATGAATGATCAGCCAGTTATTGATGCCTACCACCATACTGACTTGCGAAAAACACGTGCTGCAATTCATTCTATTATTCCTGTGGATACCGGTTTAGCTTTGGGTATTGATAGAATGTTGCCCGAGCTAGCTGGACGTTTTGAAGCTCAAGCTATGCGTGTGCCTACGATTAATGTATCGGTCATTGATCTGTCTATTTTGCTTAAAAAAGATGTAGATGTTTCTTCTGTGAATAGGGTTTTGAAGGAAGCGTCTCATGGCATCTTATCTGGTATTATTGGATATACAGAAGAACCTCTTGCCTCTTGCGATTTCAATCATGACATGCGGAGCGGTATTGTCGATGCTAGCCAAACGCGTGTTAGCCAGCAGCGACTAGTGAAAGTCTTGATTTGGTTTGATAATGAGTGGGGATATGCAAATCGCATGCTTGAACTAGCCAAGCATTGGATAGATTTGAGAAAATAAGGATAGTGTGATTTTGAATGTAGTTAAAATGACAGACTTATGCTTGAAAGGAAAACGTGTCCTGATTCGTGAGGATTTTAACGTTCCAATCAAAAATGGAGTTATTTCTTCAGATGCCCGTATCCGTGCCGCATTACCAACTATTCAGTGTGCTCTGGAGTCTGGCGCTAACGTAATATTAATGTCTCATCTGGGGCGGCCCACCGAAAATAAGTTTGACCATCAGTATTCTATCCAGCCAGTTGCCAGACACTTAAGCGCACTACTTGGGATGACAGTAAGGGTGGCTTCAGATTGGACAGAACGGCTTTCTTGTCATGATGGCGAAATAGTATTACTAGAGAACGTTCGTTTTAATCAAGGAGAAAAAACGAATAGTGAAAGCTTGGCAAAGGCTTATGCTTCTATTTGTGATATTTTTGTCATGGATGCTTTTGGGGCCGCACATCGATCTCAGGCTTCTACCCATGGCGTAGCAAAATATGCTCCAGTTGCTTGCGCCGGACCTTTGTTGGTTCGTGAATTAAAAATGCTTGAGAGGGTCTTGGAAAACCCAGCGCGCCCTATGGTGGCGATTGTGGGAGGATCAAAAGTGTCTACAAAGCTTGCTGTGCTAGAGAAAATGTCAGATAAAGTTGATCAGCTCGTGGTAGGCGGCGGTATCGCTAATACTTTCTTGGCAGCACAAGGACTACCGATAGGTAATTCACTGTGCGAGCATGACTTCATTGCTGATGCGCAAAGGATTATGCTGAAAACCAATGTACTTCTCCCAACGGATGTCATAGTAGGTCAAGAATTTTCAGAGTTTGCTACAGCCACTTTAAAGGCAACGGAAGAAATTTCCAACGAGGATATGATTTTGGATATTGGTCCCGTCTCAGCAAAAAAATTAGCTAACATGCTAAAGCAAGCCGGGACCATTTTATGGAATGGACCTGTCGGTGTGTTTGAATTCGATCAATTTGGAGAAGGCACTCGAGCAATTGCAGAAGCAATTGCCGACAGCAAAGGATTTTCTATTGCTGGAGGCGGAGATACTCTGGCAGCAGCAGATAAATATGGTATTGCCGATAAAATTTCTTATGTGTCCACAGGTGGGGGCGCTTTTCTCGAATACGTAGAGGGAAAAGTTCTTCCTGCTGTAGAGATTCTTGAGAGCCGATTTAAAATACAGGCTTAAGTAAGTTAAAATATAAAAAACTGTAGCTGTTTATCAGCTACCTTAAAGGCTGGGCGACTAGCAGAATTATTGGGGAATAAACTCATGGCTCTTATTTCAATGCGACAATTATTGGATCACGCTGCCGAAAATGGATACGGTGTTCCTGCATTTAACGTAAATAATTTGGAGCAAATGCGTGCGATTATGGAGGCTGCAGATATCACTAGCTCGCCAGTAATTGTTCAAGCCTCGGCGGGCGCCAGAAAATACGCTGGAGCGCCTTTTCTGAGGCATTTAATCTTAGCAGCTATAGAGGAATTTCCTCATATTCCAGTGTGCATGCATCAAGATCATGGTACGAGCCCTGATATCTGTCAACGCTCTATCCAGCTGGGCTTTAGTTCAGTGATGATGGACGGATCTTTGATGGAAGACGGAAAAACTCCAGCATCTTATGAATATAACGTAGCAGTTACAAAAAAAGTAGTTGAAATGGCCCATGCATGTGGGGTGTCTGTAGAGGGCGAGCTGGGTTGCTTGGGATCTCTGGAGACTGGCCAAGCTGGAGAAGAAGACGGCGTTGGAGCTGAAGGAACTTTGTCTCATGATCAAATGCTAACTGATCCAGAAGAGGCTGCAGATTTTGTGTCGAAAACGCGCGTAGATGCCCTTGCTATTGCCATCGGAACATCTCATGGCGCCTATAAATTTTCCCGTCCGCCCACAGGAGATATTTTAGATATTGACCGGATAAAGGCTATTCACTCCCGTATTCCTAATACACATCTGGTTATGCATGGCTCATCATCGGTGCCGCAAGAATGGTTAACAGTTATTAATCAATTTGGTGGTGATATACCTGAGACTTACGGCGTACCAGTAGAGGAAATCGTAGAAGGCATAAAGCATGGAGTTCGGAAAATAAACATAGATACGGATCTTCGGTTAGCTTCTACCGGAGCTGTTAGACGCTTTATGGCTGAAAATAAGTCAGAGTTTGATCCTCGAAAATACCTTGCGGAGACAACCCTAGCCATGAAGAATGTTTGTATTGATAGATATAAATCGTTTGGTACAGCCGGCAATGCGAGAAAAATAAGAGTATCTAGTCTAGATAAAATGCATCAGAATTATTCTAGTGGAGCGGTATCCTAGTTAGATATTTTTTGTCCATGATGCCATAAGATAAAAAATGGCAGTATTTGGCCGCCACCCTATGTTAATTTAAAATAATACAGGTTCGGCAGCAAGAGAACATGATATTCACGTTTGAATTATTAGAGATGATTCGCAAAGACCTTCAAATCTTAAGTTTTGATGTAGACTTTGATCGGACAGCCAAAACGACATCTGAACTTAGCTATATCGATCATTATGGATTATCTTTTTCCTCTGAGCACTCTGCAATAAGTCATTGTTTGGGTTTATATACATCTGGCGATTTTAAGCTTGCCGCCCAATATTGGCTCCCCGATAATCCCAAAGGCACCTATTTTATTATCCATGGCTATCTGGATCATGTGGGTCTTTATGGACATCTAATCAAACATCTTGTCAAACTAGGTTATGCGGTAGTTGCATTCGACTTGCCGGGACATGGGTTGTCAAGCGGAGACAGAGCAACAATTAAGAACTTTGATCGCTATGCGGACGCTTTTTCTGACTTGTTGTGTAGTTGTGAGGCTCGCTTCCCTAAACCGTGGAAAGCAGTTGGTCAGAGCACAGGAGGGGCCATTCTGATTAAGTATCTTTTGAGCCCTAAGGCGCATCATTATGGAAATAATTTTTCTGAGATAATAGTGCTTGCCCCATTAATTCATCCTGTGAATTGGAAGAAAAATTTGTATGTATATTATTTACTACGTTTATTTTTGAAAAAAATAAAAAGAAAATATAAGCCAAATACAGCCAATGAGAAATTTAATGAATTCGTAGAAAACCATGACCCGCTTCAGTCCAAATTTATTCTGATAGAATGGATTGGGGCTATGAGATTTTGGATCGAGGAATTTCTAGATTATCCATCGAGCGATTACCCCTTAAGAGTTGTTCAGGGAGACCATGATAAGACTGTTGACTGGCAATATAATTTAAAAGTACTAAGAAAGAAGTTCTGTAATATAAAGATTGAACTCATACATAGCGCACAGCACCATATGGTAAACGAGGCTCCCTTGCTAAGGAGTAGCGTTTTTAGGTGTCTTGATTGAGTGCGTAGAGTTTTTCAGCATCCAAGCTGATTATTGCATTTATTTCAACTGAACTGGACATTCCGCTGGCTAGCAATAAGAATGTAATTCAAAAAACAACGTCGATGATTTTGTAGTAGAACCTAAAGGCTGGTGGATGTCGTCACTTTTATTTGAAAAAAAATATGTGGATATAAACAGCATTGGCGCACGCTTGACCGCAATAATGGTCACATTAAGTGCTACGGCATATTTGATTAATATGCCTCTAATCTTGGCGCTAGCAGCTAAAGATTTAGGCCTTACTCAGACAACGCCTTTATGGCTTGGAGGGGTTTTTTTGGGCGGCGTTGCTCTGGCTATGACGCTGTCGACTTTATTTATTTTGCTGGTGAGCTGGAGATCACTGATATTCATAAGCGGGATGATGGGCTTAATGAGTTTTGCGCTGCCTATATTTGTGTCGGGCTTTACTTTTTTATTGATCTGCCAGGGATTAGCGGGGATTTTTGTTGGTACTAGTTGCGCAGCAGCCGTTACCTGCCTTGGGGCAAGCCTTAACCCTATCCGTAGTTATGCGTTAGTTTTGAGCCTTCAGGCCGGTGTAGTTGCACTTGCAGCCTACCTGTTACCTCCATCGATCGCTGAGACAATTAGCTTTAATGACGCACTGATCGCTGCTTCATGTATATGTTTGGTGTCAGTGATATTAAGTCGAATGATGCCCGTAGGATTAAAAAAAGAGAGAATAAATTTTTTTGTTGACGATGAGAAGAAGGCCCCTGTTCTCTTTGCGTTGCTTGCAGTATTGTTAATATTTTTTGGCGGCAATGTGGTGCGCGGCACCATAGAGCCCATAGCTTATGGTGCCGGCCCCCATATGATATTTTTGGCATTGGCTAGCAGTCTGGGGGCTTTGATTGCAGCATTAATGGATATTCGACCTAGTTATGCTAAGCCCGCAATAATAGCTTTAGGGCTTGCTATTGTTATTCTGGTGATAGGATTGTCTGGGAATTTGCCACAACCACTCATGTTCGTTGCCTTTTGTTTTGTTGGAGGGGCGTGGAATTTTTCTGCTGCCTATGCGATGGGGCTGACAGCCAAACTGGACTGTAGTCATCAATATGCGCCGCTAATAGTTACGATGCAGATTATAGGTAATGTTGCTGGTTTAACTATTATTGGATTGCTTGACGTCGGAAAGCCTTATATTGCTACCTGTTTCGCTTGGGCGTTAGCTATTATTGTTATTATTTTTCTGTTAGCAAGACCCAAGAGCAGCGAGCTGTGTAAATGATTAATGGTAATGTGCAAGAACCAGAAGAGGATGCAGTTGATAGCAGTGATCCCTTGTCGCATCCATTTGATAGCCTGACGCCTAATTTTATTCTTGATGCCATGGAAAGTTGCGGCTATCTCAGTGATGGCCGACTATTTCCCTTGAATAGCTATGAAAATCGCGTGTATCAAATTGGCATCGAAGACGAAGCTCCATTGATTGGAAAATTTTATCGTCCAAATCGATGGACCACAGAACAGATTCTTGAAGAACACCAGTTTTGCTTTGAGTTGGTAGAACAAGAACTACCAGTGGTTGCCCCCATATTGAACGATAAAGGACAAAGTTTATTTCAACATGAAGGGTTTAGTTTTGCACTTTTCCCTAGAAAGGGTGGACATGGCCCCGAACTAGACAATCTTGATAATTTATATTTGCTTGGCAAGCTACTAGGCAGAATACATGCAATAGGTGCCGTGAGACCTTTCAGTTTTCGTCATATGTTAAATAGCCATACCTTTGGACATGAGCCATCCATGTTGGTGAGCGAGCAATTTATTCCAAAAGAATTAAAAGCATCTTATGATTCGCTCATCAAAGATCTTATGCAAGCGGTAGATGAAAGCATCAGTAATGCGGGCACTATTCAGCATATACGTGTCCATGGTGATTGCCATGCAGGCAATATTTTATGGAGGGATGGTAATGCCCATTTCGTAGATCTTGATGACACGCTTATGGCTCCTGCCATTCAGGATATATGGATGCTGCTATCAGGAGATAGAGATCGACAGGCTGCGCAGTTATCAGAAATTATAGATGGCTATAATGAATTTTTTGACTTTCATCCGCGAGAGCTTCAGTTAATTGATGCGCTGAGAACACTGAGAATGATTAATTATACTGCCTGGATAGCTAGACGGTGGAGTGATCCTGCTTTTCCTATGGCTTTTCCTTGGTTTAATACTATTCGTTTTTGGAGTGAGCATATCTTGGAATTACGAGAGCAGTTTGCAGCTCTAAATGAGCCAACATTGCAGGTGCGCTAATAAATTTTTAAGCCATAGTTATGATATAACACGGCTATCTTTTTGCAGGATAAAGAGTTTTTACGCCATCTTTAGTGCCTAGCAGCAAAATATCTGCAGGCCTTATTGCAAAAATGCCATTAGTTACAACACCAGTAATATGATTAATTTTTTCTTCCATGGCACACGCTGAAGCTATTGGATGCAGATGATGAATGTCTAGAATGACATTTCCATTATCGGTTATAATTCCTTGACGATAAACCGGATCTCCTCCTAGCTTGACAACTTCCCTTGCAACATGACTTCTGGCCATAGGAATGACTTCAATCGGTAATGGAAAGTTTCCTAAGTGCTCCACCCACTTGGATTCATCAGCTATACATAAAAATTCTTGCGCTACAGCAGCAGTGATTTTTTCCCTTGTTAAGGCACCACCACCACCCTTCATAAGCTCTAAGTATTGATTTGTTTCATCGGCGCCATCTATGTAAATAGCCACTTCATTGGCGGAATTTAAATCATAAACCTCTATGCCGTGGTGTTTGAGTATTCGCTCTGAAGCTTCAGAGCTAGCAACTGCACCTCTAAATTTATTTTTATGCGACGCTAGCAAATCAATAAAAAAATTAGCAGTAGAGCCGGTACCGATTCCAACAATACTGTCTATGTTTATTTTGCCTAGAGTGTAGTCAACCGCTGCTTGCGCAACAGTTTTTTTGAGAGCGTCTTGTGTGGTTAAGTCGATATCTAAAGTCATAGTTGAGGTCTTTATTGTTGGGCCGCAAATGATGCACTTGTTCATTATTATACGGATCAGGGTACGAAATGATAGAAAATGTCCATCAGTGCTGGCTTTGCATGTAGTGAAAATTTACTATTAGTCCTAGACGGCTTAATCTATAAATTTTAAATTAAATAAAGAGCAAAAATGCCTACAAGTTACGTAAAACGAATTCTGGATGCTCAGATCTATGACCTAGTTGTAAGAACCCCTATAGACGAGGCTCCGCAACTGTCCTTGAGGCTTGGCAACCGCGTTCTATTAAAACGAGAAGACTTGCAGCCAATATTTTCTTTCAAATTGCGCGGGGCATACAACAAGATGTTGTCTCTTGGCAAGGCTGAGCTAGCCAAAGGGGTTATTGCAGCCTCAGCAGGCAATCATGCTCAAGGCTTGGCTATGGCAGCACAAAAAATAGGCGCTAAGGCAACTATTGTCATGCCAACCACTACGCCACAAATTAAAGTAAATGCAGTAAAAGCTCTTGGAGCTAAAGTCATATTACAAGGTGATAGTTATGACGAGGCTTCGGATTATGCTCAAAGACTAGTAATTGAAAAAGAGATGACCTACATCCATCCTTTTGATGATCCGGAGGTAATAGCGGGCCAGGGCACTATTGCTATGGAGATATTACAGCAAGTCCCTGAACGTTTAGATGCTGTTTTTATAGCTGTAGGCGGCGGAGGCCTTTGCGCAGGTATGGCCGCTTACATCAAGACTGTTCGTCCTGAGATTAAGGTGATTGCTGTTGAGGCTGAAGATTCTGCTTGTTTAGATGCAGCCATGAAAGCGGGGCGCAGGGTTCGCTTAAAGAATGTTGGAATTTTTGCGGATGGTACGGCGGTAGCGCAAATTGGAAAAGAGACTTTTCGTATTTTAAAGGATACTGTTGATGAGGTTATAACAGTTTCTGTTGATGAAATTTGTGCCAGCATTAAAGATACTTTTGACGATACCCGCTCTATTTGTGAACCAGCTGGAGCCTTAGGGTTAGCTGGATTAAAAAAGTATGTAGGACGGACCGGGGCAAAAGAACAGACATTGCTAGCTGTGGAGTGCGGCGCAAATATTAATTTTGATCGCCTCCGCTATATCTCTGAGCGTACTGAAATAGGAGAGAAAAGAGAGGCTATTTTAGCTGTCACTATTCCTGAAGAGCCAGGTAGTTTTAAGGCATTCTGTGCTTCTTTAAACAAGCGCAATATCACAGAATTTAATTATCGGATGGGCGGCGCGTCTCAGGCGCATATTTTTGTTGGCGTCCAAGTCGTTTCAGACGATGATCGGTATAATCTAGTTGCAGATCTTGGTGACAAAGGATATCCGGTGGTAGATATGACAGATAATGAAATTGCTAAATTGCATATTCGTCATATGGTCGGAGGAAGAGCCAAAGAAGCTACTGATGAAATGATATTTACGTTTGAATTCCCAGAACGTCCGGGGGCATTAATGAAGTTTTTGACAAGACTGGGCGACCGTTGGAATATTTCTATGTTTCATTATCGTAATCATGGCTCGGCTGACGGAAAAGTGCTTGCAGGACTCCAGATTCCAAGAAAAGACAGAAAGAAGGCGCATGTATTCCTGGATGATCTGGAGTATAGCTGGGCCGAGGAAACAGAAAATCCGGCTTATCAATTCTTTTTGAGCTAAGATCGCCTCCTGGTAGGGGCGATCACTCTGTATCGATGACCAACAGATCTGACAGTTGGCGAATTTGTATTGCATCAATGCCTGAACCAGCTAAAGCATCCGATATTACTACAACCCTATCTTCGGGCAAGAATTCTGTGCGGGTCATAAGAATTTTGGCAGCAGTTGCTAGAGTTTTTTCTGGGTCCTCGCTGAAAGTTATTCGAAAACTAAGCACATTTCGGTTGAGTACTAGCTGACGACGAGTGCGGCTATCATTAGTAAAAGCGCAAATAATAGGAGTCTGCGGATGGCAATTGGTCACATAGTTAGCCATTTTCCCGCGTCTTGTAGGAACAATAATAGCTTTTGCTTTAATAGATTCAGCTAATTTTACTGCAGCAGATGCAATCTCTGCATGATCATTTTCTAGCTCCAAATCTTTAACAAACTGTAGACCTGGACTCTGTTCTATTGATTGAGTGATTCGAGAGAGTATTTCGACACACTTCACAGGATATTTTCCCATGGCGCTCTCGCCTGACAACATTATAGCATCGGCCTCTTCGTAGACAGCATTAGCCACATCCGTAACTTCAGCTCTAGTAGGTATTGGATTTTCTATCATGGATTCCAGCATGTGTGTTGCAACAATTACACGTTTCCCTCGTTGTGCACAAAGTCGAATAATTCGACGCTGAACCCTTGGTAGTTTTTCGATTGCAATTTCAACACCAAGATCTCCACGCGCCACCATTACGCCATCTGATATGTTAACAATATCGCTAAGATTCTTTACGCCTTCTTGGTCTTCTATTTTTGAGATAATCTTAATTTTATCAACCTTGTCACCCAGTAGCACTCTTAATTGTTCGACATCCTCTGTATTTCTAACAAATGAGAGCGCGATGAAGTCCACTTCTTGTTCTATGGAGAATAAAATGTCACGCTTATCTTTTTCAGTAATTGCTGGCAAGTTGACTCGAATACCGGGCAGATTGACATGGCGCTTACTTTTTAAAATACCACCATCAATAACTTTGCATTGCATGATTCGGTCCTCTTTGCTTAGCACCTCTAGATTGATGAGACCGTTATCAACCGTAATCATATCTCCGATGGTTACATCGTTTATTAAATCCTCGTAATTGACGCTTATTGAAGTCGATTCAACATCTTCTTCCCCGCGAGCTACAATAGAGATTACATCATTTTTTTTCAGGTTAAGTTCTTGTTTTATGTCCCCTGTACGAATTTCTGGACCCTGGGTGTCCATAAGAATAGCAATAGGGTTGGGGAGTTTTTTATTTAGGGTGCGGACTGATTTTATAACCCGTGTATGAGATTCATGGTCTCCATGAGACATGTTCAGGCGAACAATATTCATACCGGCTTCAGCCAGCTGCTGTAGCATAGAAAACGACTCTGAAGCTGGCCCGATGGTGCAGATAATCTTAGTTTTTCTCATGGTAAATTTTCTTATTTTTTATTGATTCTAGTGGCAGTAGTTTATTCTGTGAGTGCATTTTTACTGAGCAACTTTAACTAGGATAAATGACACTTTTTTCGGTTACAACAGCTTGCAGCTGGATATCCCAAGGCTGCTTATTAATACTACCAGTTTCTTGGCAACTTTGTGCGAGCCCTACAAGCCTAGTAAGGTGTTGCTGAAACTGCAGTGTTCTGTCATAAAACCCCCCACCCATACCTATCCTATTGCAAGAACGATCAAATGCAACCAATGGCAACAGAATTAGATCAATGGCAAATGCGGGTATAACTTTTGCCTTTCGAAGGAGGGGTTCTTTTATTCCATATCGATTAATTGATAAAAAGTCAGCGTTGCTATGTCGAGCAAAATACAAACGATTTTGTTTGAGTGGATGCAGTATGGGTAAATAGCATTCTTTTCCGGCAGCCTCAGCTATACCCATAGCAAATCCTGGGTCTATTTCTCCATCATGGGCAATATAAAATGCAATGCGTTTGCTATTACAAAAGGGAGGAAACGTGGAGAGTTGCTTAGCAATATTTTCCCCAGCAATTTTTTGCTGCCTTGGCGTAAGCAAGCGACGTTTTTCACGCATTAGCTGGCGTATGGCAATCGTATCCATAAGAAGTTCTTTTTTTATAGGTGTCCCCGAAGATACCGCTATTGATTGCGCCTTGAACCGAAAGGTTCAAGGTGGCAGGTTCAGCGATACATTAGGCTTTCCGTCATGCGGACATGCACACCGTATCGGCTTAAACCCCCCAGATTATAAATTATCGGCTCAAGGACTCATCAACTGGCGAGTACCCCAGGGCGTAAAAACATTATACCCTGAAGAGATTATAAAGTGGACGATTCTTCGAAGCTTTGGAGGGCGGCAGAAACTTTTTTATCGAGATCTAGCGTAAGTTTACTGGGAGAGCTCTCTGCAGCAAGTTTAATTTCGAGTTTCGAAATCTCGTAGGTCAGATTCAATGCCGCCATTACAGCAATTCTTTCAGCACCAATAACACTGCCGCTATTACGGATGACTCGCATTTGTTCATCAAGTTTTTTCGCAGACTCCATGAGCGCGTTATGCTCTTCTAGAGGGCAGCTTACCTGATAGTCTTTGTCTAAAATATGGATATCGACTGTTTGTTGGCTCACGATTTTTAGTTCTCTTTGTTGAGGTTTTTTAGCCTCATGATCGTCTGTTTTAAGCGATTGCGAGTCATTTCGCTTTTTTCCAGAAGCCTGCTTCGCTCCAGTAGCAAGCCGGACTCTCTTTTTTTAAGAGATATATTTTCTTTTTTCAGTTGAGCGCATATAGCAATAATTCGATCTATTTTTTGCTCAAGCTTCCCTAGATCCTCTGACATTTACCCGCCCACAGCTAAGTTACTGTGGCTAACTATAATTGCCCAGCTATGGATTGGTCAACAAACTTAAAGTTAATTCGTTAAAAAGAAGCTAACTAAATGTATAGAAGTGATTTTTTTTAGTCGATTGATCTGAGGTGCTTGCTTTCCTCAAGAATGATAGGATGAGATACCATTCAATAATGTAAGTGCTGATAATAATGGATTATGATGAAATCGCTGATGCCTTTGTTCGAGCAAACTTAATAGGCAGTCCGTCGGAGTTACATGGTTTTTTATGTGGAGAAATCAGTGGTAAAGAGTTTTTTTCTGAAGATTTCTTGGTGACGACTGTGGCAGAGTTTCTTGATGTCTATCCTGAAAGGGTGGAAGACTTGGGCGATATGCTCATCGACTTATATCAATTTTCTGTAGACCAGATAAATAGCACTGATTTTCAGTTTTCACCATTACTTCCTGATGATGACTTCTCTTTGAACGAGCGACTGACCTCGTTAAGCGAATGGTGTCAGGGATTCCTTTATGGGTTGGGAAATTCAAAGCTATCCTTAAAAGAGGAGCCTCTTGGCAATACAGCGGAGGCCTTGGATGATTTGGCATCTATTTCTAATGTGCAGCTTTTAGATGAGAAAGATGTTGGAGATGAAGATGACGACGAGGCCAGCTATACTGAGCTAGTTGAATATATTAGAGTTGCAGTAGCAACTATTTGCGGAGAGATGATTGCCCCCGATAAGGCTGATTCACAAGTGATTCATTAGTCAGATAATGGCTATTCTTAAGTTACACTTTTCCAGATAATATTTTTTGAGAATTAAAATACACAATGATTACGAATCAAGAGTTTAATCGACGAAGACATCAATTAATGTCGATGATGCCTAATAATAGCATCGCTATTCTTTCGGCAGCACCTGAGAAATCTCGCAATAGGGATGTGCTTTATCCTTATCGCCAGGATAGCGATTTTTTTTACCTAACTGGATTTCTAGAGCCAGAATCTGTACTAGTTTTGATATCCGGTCGAGAGCAGCAGCAATTCTTGATGTTTTGTCGGGACAGAAATGTGGAAAGAGAAACATGGGACGGACGCCGAGCTGGACCCGAAGGTGCTCGCCTAAAGTATGGTGCTGATGATGCCTTTCCTATTGAAAATATCGATGAAATTTTACCAAAGTTGCTTGAAGGCCGAAGAAAGATTTATTACACCGCCGGCAAGGATGCTAACTTTGATTCTTTTTTGACAAAAAAAGTGGAAAATAATAGAGGTAATGCTGGCTCGACAGGCTCATCTGTAGAGTTATTTATTAATCTGGAACAACCGCTCCATGAGTTACGTTTGCTTAAGAGTATAGAAGAGCAAAAGATCATGGAGAAAGCCGCAACTATTTCTGCTCGAGCTCATTGCCGAGCAATGAGGAACTGTGCTCCGGGGGTCTATGAGTATCAACTGCAAGCGGAAATCGAATATGAATTTGCTATGGCCGGAGCTAACTCTCCTGCTTACGGAACTATCGTTGGCGGTGGCGTCAATGGGTGCATTCTTCATTATGTAGAGAACAATTCAAAACTGAAAGATGGAGATTTGGTATTAATTGATGCTGGTTGCGAACTACATAGTTATGCTGCAGATATAACTCGAACTTTTCCTGTTAATGGAAAGTATACAGATGAACAGAAAGTAATTTATGACATAGTTTTAGAAGCTCAAATGTCAGCGATAGCTGCTTGTTCCAGCAATAATTTCTGGAATGATTCTCACAAGACCACAGTAAGTATTATTACCGAAGGATTGCGTGATATAGGTATTCTGGATGGCGAGATTAACGAACTAATCGAGACTAAAAAGTATAGCGACTTCTATATGCATCGAGCTGGTCATTGGTTGGGTATGGATGTGCATGATGTGGGCAATTACAAAATAAATGAAGAATGGCGAGTGCTTCAACCAGGTATGGTGGCTACAGTGGAGCCAGGAATTTATATTTCCCCAGACAACAAAGATGTTGATAAACGTTGGCGTGGAATTGGTATTCGTATTGAGGATGATATCTTGGTTACAGACAATGCCCCTAAAGTGCTATCTAGCGATGCACCCAAAACCACATTCGAAATTGAAGCGCTAATGGCTTCTAAATAGCAAATTAGAGTCTATAAGAATATGACTAATCAGTCGCTAATTCGACAAGATGTTGATATTTCAATCATTGGCGGCGGCATGGTTGGAGCTAGTCTGGCTTTACTTTTGTCTTCTTGTAAGTGCGGCTGGCGCATTCAAATCGTAGATGCTCAGCCAATGCAGACCACACAGTCTATTGATGGCTTGGAATCGTATTTTGATGCCCGCTCTACAGCTCTTTCGCAAAGTAGCCGTGAGATCTTTGAAATCCTTGGATTGTGGGAGAATCTGAGCCCTAAACTTACCGAAATAAGTGAGGTGCATGTTTCTGATAAAGGTTACCCGGGTAGTGCTAGACTATGTGCCGAAGAGCAAAATTTGCCCGCTCTGGGGTATGTTGTTGAAAACAGATGGATTAGCTCTGCTTTATCAGAGGCATTAATAGAAGCTGAGGATATTGAGATTGTTGATTCAGCAAAAATAGCTGAACTTAAAGCTGTAAAAGGCGGTATGAAATTCTCTGTCTCCACAGCTGGGGTCGGTAAAAGTAGAGAAGTGAACTCAAAGCTTTTAGTAATTGCAGATGGTGCTAAGTCGGAAACTAGGAATATGCTAGGTATTGATTTTACTGTAAAAGATTACGGGCAAGTGGCTATTGTGGCGAATGTTTCATTGTCCCAAGATCATGCTGGCATTGCCTATGAACGATTTTCTGATTCTGGACCCATAGCTATGCTGCCACTGGAGCCGATAGATGGAGATTATCGTGCTTCGCTAGTCTGGACAGTTTCTTTAATTCAGGCTGAAAAACTATTATCAGAATCTGAAGATGCATTCCTGAAAGAGTTACAATTATGCTTTGGGTACAGGCTGGGAAAACTTCAACGAATCGGTACGCGTTACAGCTTCCCTGTGAGGTTAGTCACTAGCAACGAACAAGTCCGCAGCAATGTTGTGGTTGTGGGTAATGCTGCACATTCTTTGCACCCAGTAGCAGGACAAGGTTTCAATTTAGCATTGCGTGATGTGGCTATGCTGGCTAATGAACTAGCAAAGGCAGCAGTAGAAGGCAGCTCTTCATTAGGGGAATATAGCGTACTAGAGCGCTATCTTGATAATCAAAAATTAGATCAGGAGAGAACAATTTTACTGAGTGATTTATTGCCTAGAACATTTGGTAATAGAGCTCTTCCTATAGTGCTAGCAAGAAATATTGGGCTACTGGCATTAGATGTACTTCCCTTGTTCAGGAGAAATTTTACGCAATTAGGTATGGGGCTTCAGACGAGAGGTCATGAGCTGGCTAAGTTTAGACCACTAGATTCTCTTGTGTTTGATACAGGAATAAGAAGTGATGGGTGACAAAGAATACGATATTGTTGTTGCTGGGGCTGGGATGGTGGGACTCATTTTTGCCTCATTGCTGGCAACGCGCCAACACTCGGATTGCGTGAATCTAAAAATAGCTATTCTTGAAGCAAAGCCTTTTAAGGATACTGATATTAAGGCAAAATTTGATCCTAGAGTGGTGGCATTAACTGAATCCTCTCGACACCTTCTCGAAGATATAGGGGTATGGAGTAATATTGCTAGTCAGCGTGTTTGCCCTTACCAGCGAATGGAGATATGGGAGTCTGACGGCACTGGAAATATTGAGTTCGATTGTAAAGATATTCGCCAGTCCAGCCTAGGCCATATTGTAGAAAACAGATTGATTATTAAAAGTATTTTACATCGAATGGAAGGGCTAGAAAATGTTGAGCTACTATGCCCTGCCATGGTTGTAGATGTAGACCAAAAGTCTTCGTCAGGGCACTCAGAAGTAACAACCATCATCTTAAGTGATGGAACCGCTATAACGACAAAGCTTCTGGTCGCTGCTGATGGAGGTGAATCCAAGGTGCGTGATTTATGCGGCTTCCAGTTGCGAGAATGGAATTATGGGCATCATGCCATCGTCACTAGCGTCGTCACCGAAAAAGCTCATAATTTTACGGCCAGACAGAGATTTTTGCCGGATGGACCGCTAGCTTTTTTGCCCTTGCAGGCAGAGACAGGGAACTCTCATCACTGCTCTATTGTTTGGTCTCAGAAAGATTCCGTAGCAGAAAAATTGATGTTACTTGATGATTTTGCCTTTTGTGAAGCTCTAGAGTTGGCAGGTAGTAGCTGCTTAGGAAAAATAACCAAAGTTGAAAAGCGCTCTAGTTTTTCACTTAAGCAAAGGCATGCAATAGATTATGTTATGCCAGGAATTGCACTAATAGGAGATGCCGCACATACGATCCATCCGCTAGCCGGACAGGGGGTTAATTTAGGCATTCAAGATGCAATAGCTTTAGTTAATGAAATAGAAAATGCATTATATCGAAAATTATCTCCGGGTAATTTTTTGGCGCTTCGTCGTTATCAACGCAGCAGAAAACCTCATAATCTGGGCATGATGGCCGTAATGGAGGGTCTGAAAAGGTTATTTGAAGATCAGCACTTGCCTATGCGATTATTGCGCAATGACGGCATGAGGCTTATAAACAAACTCGGCTTTATTAAAAATAAAATTGTGAAAGAAGCGATGGGGATTTTATAGTATGCATTTTTAAGTACAGCTAGCCCAATACTTGTACTTTAGTTTAGGGTTAATCAAGGTTAGAATCTTAGATATTTTTTAAGTTATATCGTTTTGGTCAAACGGTTAGAAATCAAGAAGTGGAATAAGGAAACCTCAATGAAAAAAGCTCCATCCGGTTTAAAATACGCCGCTAGCCATGAATGGGTTCGTGATGAAGGGGACGGCACAGCAACAATAGGCATAAGTGAACATGCGCAAGAAAGTCTTGGGGATGTTGTCTATGTTGAGTTGCCACAGCTCGGAATGAGCGTTGTTGCAGGAGAAGAAACTGGAGTTGTAGAATCTGTTAAAGCAGCTTCAGATATTTATGCGCCTATTTCTGGCGAGGTAATTGCAGTTAACGCATTACTAGAAGATGAGCCCGAAATTGTTAATGGTTCGCCATATGATAGTGGTTGGTTTTTTAGGGTAAAAATATCAGATCCGACCGAATTACATAATTTAATGGATACTGAGGAGTACGAGTCTTTAGCTGCTGCTGATTAATTAGAGTTCGCACTACAAAGACAGCCTAAAAGTACTGTCCAGAAGGACTGCTATCTACTACAGTAGGATGGAAGATAAGATGAACTTTAACGACAAAATGGAAGAGATCAGACTCTTAAATCAGTTTAACTTGAAATCAAAAGCATATGGCCTAAAGATACATGAACAAGACGCTTCTTCAGGCTCGGTAAGCGCGGCAGCCAGACTATTTCATAAGGGTTTAACCGATCATCTCGACGGGGGCTACTTAACAGATCTAGGAATAGTGGCAGCTGGGCACGCCCAAGCTCTTTTGAAAATTCTGGAAGATTAATATTTAAACACAAACAGACCCTTGCCTATTTGTTTTAAAGATAACATTTTTAATTTACCTGTTGAGTATCTTGGCGGCTTCTTTAGCAAAATAGGTTAGAACTCCGTCAGCTCCGGCTCGCTTAAAACATAAAAGAGATTCGATTATTACCTTTTCTCGATGAAGCCAGCCGTTCTCGAACGCGGCTACATGCATGGCGTATTCCCCGCTCACTTGATATACAAATGTAGGTGCCTTAAGTTCTTCTTTTACTCTGCGCACTACGTCCAAGTAGGGCATGCCGGGCTTAACCATAATCATATCTGCCCCTTCTTCCAGATCTAATGCGCACTCATGCAGTGCTTCATTTGTGTTGGATGGGTCTATTTGATAGGTTTTTTTTTCTGCATTTTTAATATTTTTGGCAGAGCCTACAGCCTCCCGAAAAGGTCCATAGTAGCTAGAAGCGTATTTGGCAGAATACGCCATGATGCGTGTATTGACATGCCCGGATTCTTCTAGATTTTCACGAATGCGTCTGATGCGTCCATCCATCATATCTGATGGAGCAACAATATCTGCGCCTGCCTCGGCATGCGAGAGAGCTTGCTTCACTAGAGTCTCGATAGTTATGTCGTTCAAAACATAGTCGGTGTCATCATCAACGATGCCATCCTGGCCGTGTGTTGTGAAAGGATCAAGTGCTACATCAGTGATAATGCCTAACCCTGGAACTGCCTGCTTGATGGCCCTTGTAGCTAGCTGCACTAACCCATCTGGATTGAATGCCTCTTCAGCCAAAAGAGTTTTATGTTGTTGATCGGGAACAGGAAATAAAGCGATTGCAGGGATGCCAAGATCTACTAGTGTTTGAGCCTCTTTCACCAAGAGGTCAATAGAAAGCCTTTCTATTCCAGGCATAGAGAGTATTTTTTCGCGACGACGACTGCCCGCTATTACGAATAAAGGGCAGATTAAATCATCAGGAGTCAACGTAGATTCTCTGATGAGGCGGCGTGAAAAATTATCAGTTCGGTTTCGACGCATGCGCGTATATGGGAATACGCCTCGGATGTGTTTAAAGCTCATGATTTCTCCGGACCTTAATTTTCTTTACAGGCTAAAAATCATTATTTTTCAGCATACAGAAAGCAAATAGTTGCAGGTTATAAATGCCTAAATACCTTCGCTGCCGCATTTAACGCAAATGCTATATCTTCGTCTGTATGCGCTGCGGACATGAAGCAGCCTTCGTAAGCTGCAGGAGCAAGATAGACTCCAGCATCTAGCATACCACGGAAAAAGTGACCAAAACGCGCAGTATCGCATGCCATAACCTGCTGATAATTTGTTACAGCGGGCTCTTCGGTGAAAAAGAAGCCAAACATGCTACCTACGTGATTTGTAGTCATAGGAATATTGGCATTGGTTGCTTGTTCTTGCAGACCCCTAACAAATTTTGTAGTTTTGGCGAACAATGAATCATGGAATCCAGGTTGAGTGATCAACTCTAAAGTTGCCAATCCCGCCGTCATAGCTACAGGGTTTCCTGAAAGTGTTCCAGCTTGATAGATCGGTCCAACTGGTGCAATTTGGTTCATGATATGACGCTTGCCTCCAAAGGCCCCAACCGGCATGCCACCACCAATTACTTTGCCAAGAGTGATCAGATCAGCATCAATATCAAAGCGTCCCACGGCGCACCGGACGTCTACTCTAAATCCGGTCATAACCTCATCAAAAATTAATAACGCACCAGAGTTAGTGCACTCTTCGCGTACAGCCTCCAAAAAACCTTCAATTGGTGGGATGCAGCTCATATTGCCTGCAACTGGCTCTATGATCACGCATGCGATTTCAGAGCCAATTTGAGCAAAGGTATTTTTGATATCATCAATATTATTGTAGGTGAGCGTTATGGTTAAATCGGCTAACACAGATGGAACCCCTGGAGAGCTAGGTACTCCCATGGTTAAGGCTCCCGATCCGGCTTTAACCAAAAGAGAATCAGAGTGTCCGTGGTAGCAGCCTTCAAACTTTATAATTTTATCGCGACCAGTAAAGCCTCTAGCTAGGCGAATAGCACTCATAGTAGCCTCAGTACCAGAATTAACCATACGAACCATGTCCATTCCTGGCACAAGAGTACAAAGTTTTTCCGCTAATCTTGTTTCTAGTTCGGTAGGCGCACCAAAAGTGATACCTTTGTCCATTTGTGTTTTTACTGCCGAAATAACCTTAGGGTGGCCGTGCCCTAAAATCATTGGCCCCCAGGATTGAATAAAATCTATATAACGCTTGCCATCAGCATCATATAGATATGCTTTGTCAGCCTTTTCGAAAAATATGGGAGAACCGCCAACAGCCTTAAAGGCTCTTACGGGAGAATTAACGCCACCTGGTATATGTTCTTGCGCAGCTTTGAATAGTTGTTGAGATCGTTGCATGGATTGGACTACCTAACGACTTTAGAGTGAAATATTTAGTGCTTATTATCCTTGATTATGACCCTGTGTGCCAAGTAATAAAAAAGAGATTTTAAAACAAAGCCCTCTATTTTTTGAGAATAGGGTGCTATGAAAAAGGCTTTACTACGACCAAAATAACAACCCCCACCAGTATGATCACTGGAGCCTCATTAAACCATCTATAAAAAATATGGCTATAGGAATTATTGTCATCTCGAAATTGACTCATTAGCTGCTGACAGATGCAGTGATATACAACTAATAAAATAACTAGGAAAAGTTTTATTTGAAACCAGAGGGCTCCTTTATAGTAATCAGGAGAAATGCAAAAAAGAGCTATTCCCATAGAAATGGTGATTACCATAGATGGGTTTGCAATGCCCCTGTATAGTTTCCGTTCCATAATTTTAAATCGTTCATTGCTTATCTGATCGTCAGACATGGAGTGATAAACAAACAACCTTGGCAGGTAAAACAGCGCAGCAAACCAACAAACCATTGCAATAATGTGTATTGCAGTTATCCAACTATGATTCGCTATGAGAAATTCTTTTATCCAGTCCATTCGCTCATCACCTATATTCTGTGAGACTACGTTTAATCTTAGATTGTTTGGGTTATTATAAACACCTACAAAGGTTGATGACATGAAGAATAGCATAGTGATTAAAATCGGTGTTGTGGGTGCCACAGGATACACTGGCGTCGAGCTATTAAGGCTTTTGGCGATGCATCCTAATGCGCAAGTGCTGGTGATAACTTCTCGCACCGAGATTGGTCGTCGAGTAGACGATTTATTTCCCAGCCTTAGAGGCTATTATGATCAGAGCTTTGTTGACCCAAACTCTGATCAATTAAATAATTGTGATGTCGTATTTTTCGCTACTCCTCATGGGGTTGCTCAAGAAGCTGCACCAGGCATGCTAAGAAGAGGCATCAAAGTTATTGACCTGTCCGCTGATTTCAGACTAAGAAGTTCTACTTCGTGGGAACAATGGTACGGAAAAGCCCATGGTTGTCCAGAACTGCTTGATAAGGCTGTGTATGGATTACCAGAAATTAATCGACAGGAAATAAAGAATGCCGATCTAGTTGCTTGCCCCGGCTGTTACCCTACCAGTGTATTGCTTGGATTTAAGCCGCTACTTGAGTCAGGGTTAGTAAATCTTGATGATCTTATTGCTAATACTGCATCTGGCGTTAGCGGTGCTGGTCGTGAGGCTAACATAGAAAATCTTTTGTCGGAGACCAGCGATAGCTTTAAAGCCTACAGTGTGGCTGGACATAGGCATTTGCCGGAAATTAAGCAAGGTCTGGAGGATATTGCAGGAGAGCCTGTTAAATTGACGTTTGTACCTCACTTGCTACCAATTATCAGAGGAATACACTCTACATTGTATGCGACACTTAAAGTAAAAGGTGTGGATATACAGAAAATCTATGAAGATTGCTTTAGAGATGAACCTTTTGTTGATGTTTTGCCAGCCGGCAGTCATCCTCAGACACGCACTGTTAAAGGCACCAATAAGTGTAGAATTAGCGTATTTTGTCCTGGTGGTGGAGATAAGATTGTAGTTCTTGTTGTTGAAGATAACCTTGTGAAAGGTGCTTCTGGCCAGGCAATACAGAATATGAATATATTATTTGGCTTGCCAGAAAGTACGGCTCTAGAAAGCCCCGCCTTGCTGCCCTAGGTTGACCTTACGCTATCAGTAAAAAGTGTCACAGGTGGAAAGGAAAAAGTTCTAGACCTGATCCGCTCGATAGCATGGTTGATTCTGTTGCTAGAAAATCAGAATTTAAGTATTTTGATATTCTAAAAGGTATTATAGGATTATCTGCAGGCTTTTCCTCGCAGAGTGTATCTGCAAAAACATGGTAACAGGATGATAGCAAGATACGTCGTGAGCGTGAGTGAAAGATTGATAAGAATTAGTATCGTTTGAACTGAAGTCAAACAGCTAGCGAATAATATTAAAGGAGAGCAAGGCATGTCTGCAAATAAGACTAGAGATTTTTCATCAGGAAATACAACGCTGATTTCTGAAAGCACTCGTATTGTTGGAGATCTACACTTTACTGGAAATTTAGAAATAGAGGGCCAGGTAACTGGCAATGTTCTCTCTAGCGAAGGAGGTGATCGAGTTAGAGTTTTGCCTACAGGTGTGGTTACAGGAGATATTCATTCCCCTATGGCTGTAATTAACGGACGCGTAGAGGGGAATATTTATTCCTCAGAAGAAGTCCACCTAGTGGCTAATTCCTATGTGGAAGGCAATCTCTACTATGTATTGATTGAAATAGAAAAAGGTGCCCAGATAAACGGAACTTTTGTCTATCAGCCCAATCCGGACGACATTAAAGTTTTGGAAAACGACGATATAGCAACATCCAACGAGTAAGTTGTTAGTGTATGCTATGATGGCTTGGTTATATCTTTTTTGGTTGCAGTAATCTACAGGAATATAAATGTCAGGTATTCAAACGTTTGTGCCTATGCCTCTGTATGTGTCAGAGCGCGCAGCAGCAAAGGTAAAAAATTTAGTTGAAGAAGAAGGTAACCCTGAGCTCAAATTAAGAGTGTTTGTTACTGGTGGCGGCTGTTCCGGCTTTCAGTATGGATTCAGTTTTGATGAGTTGGTAGCCGAAGATGATACTATTATAGAAGAAGAAGGTATTTCTGTGCTTGCGGATTCCCTGAGTATTCAATATTTAGTGGGCTCCACTGTAGATTATGAGGAAGGCCTCCAAGGGTCTAAGTTCTCTATTTCTAATCCAAATGCTACCGCTACATGTGGTTGTGGATCTTCTTTTTCAATGTAAGTCATATTCTTTTAGAGCTGGCTTTACTTTGTGTAAATCGCTCCTAGTATAGAGGCTTTTTTCGCCCCAGTTACAGCTGGTATATTGCCAGGTGCCCCTTCGATAGTTTGCTTTGCTAGCCAAGCAAAGGCAACAGCTTCAACCCATCCTGGAGCAACACCTAGTGCTGATGTGTTTTCAACTAGGGTTGGATGCAGCAATTCTCCAAGACGACGAACTAAAGCAATATTGTGCGCACCACCACCACAGATATATACTTCATCTACTTTTAATTTGTGAGAATGCAGCGCTTGAGTGATAGTTTTAGCTGTAAACTCCAACAATGTCGCTTGAACGTCTGCTGGCCTGCAAGGTGGAATTTTTCTTAGGTGTTCTTGTAACCAGCACATATTAAATAATTCTGGACCCGTGCTCTTGGGGGCCGGCTCTATAATATAAGAAGTACTCATTAGACTAGAAAGTAACGCCTTAACAGCGCTCCCTTCGGAGGCCCAGGCACCGCTTTCATCATAATCTTTTCCAAGATTTTCCTTGATCCACTTGTCCATTAGCCCATTACCTGGACCTATATCATAACCAAGAACTGATGAGGTCATTCCATCACCGAGCAATAGGGTAATATTAGAGATACCCCCTATGTTGATAATGGCACGTATAGAGCCAATTTTTTCAAAGAACTCTAGATGAAATCTTGGGACAAGAGGAGCCCCTTGCCCGCCTAATGCGATATCACGACGACGAAAATCAGCAACTGTAGTGATACCAGTTAACTCTGCAATAGTGTTTGGATCGCCTATTTGCAAGCTATAGCCTTCGTCGTTGTTAGAAATTTTTCCTGGCGGATAATGCCGAATAGTTTGTCCGTGGCTACCGATTGCTAAAATATCTTTTGTTCCTTTTATCGATCTTGATAAATAGACTAATTCATTGACGGCTTGCGCGAATAGTTTCCCAAGAGATCTGTCTAGCAGACTCATTCGATGTATTTCATCTACTCCTGAGGCGCTGAGTGAATTGATTTGTTCTTTTATCCTGCTCTCTAATTTAAGTGAATGTGTGAGCAGCACTTCAGGTTTCTGAGGTCCGAGGTCTACCAAGACAGCGTCAATACTATCTGCACTTGTTCCAGACATAAGACCTATATAAAGTTGCTTCTCGCTCATAGTCTTGAGTATCTAATTATTAGATTTTTGTTTTTTGGATGATAATATCATAGCTAGTTTTGATGTTTTTTGGTGGCTTTTAAGCTGTGCAACTAAAGGTTTTGTGAGCTGCTCGAATCGGACTCTCTCAGAATTTTTGATCGGGTTAGCCTGTGGAAGAGCGACCGTGCGAGGATTTTTGTGAACACCATTGATTAAAAATTCATAGTGTAAGTGAGGGCCTGTAGAGTAACCCGTAGAGCCCAATGTTCCAATTATTTGCCTCTGCGAGACTTTTTGCCCTTTTTTCACTTTTCGTTTCTGAAGATGAAGGTACTTGGTGATTACTTCTTGGCCATGCTGTATAAATATATAATTTCCATTGGCTTTATTGTAGCTGCTAGCAATAATTTTGCCGTCACCCGCCGCAAGAATTGGAGTACCTCGCGGGGCAGCATAGTCTACACCCCGATGAGCGATTATTTTTTTGTGTATGGGATGCTGGCGTTTTAAATTAAAACTAGAACTTATACGAGTAAAATCAAGCGGCGCGCGAAGGAACGTTTTTCGCATATCATAGCCTTCAGGGGTGTAGTATTTTGCGCTTCCATCGACGCTTAGGTAACGAACAGCCCTAAACGATCTACCTTGATTGACGAATTCAGCAGCTAAAATATGGCCTTCATCTATTTTTTCTCCATTTAAAAATTTTTCTTCATATAGAACAGAAAAACTATCCCCCTTTCGTATATCTAACGCAAAGTCGATATCCCAACCAAAGATATTAGCGAGCTCCATAATTACACCATAAGGCAGCCGAGCGCGCTCACCGCTGAGGAATAGCGAGCCTTCAATTATTGCATCGCGATAAGTAGAAATTATCTCAGGACTTAAAATAATATGCTTCCCAGTAAATTTAACTCCTTCTATTTGATCGGTCTTGACATAGAGATAAGATTCTAGTTTGGATTTAATGTATCTAAGTTGTATGAGCTCTCCTTCAGGAGATAGGGCAAATTGTATCTTTTGTCCAGGCTGTACTGCCAATAAAGGCTCGGATAGAGGGATAGATGTTAAGTCAAGAACGTCTTTTGCGCTCAAAGAAGATCTTTGGAAAATGATGCTGAGATTGTCGCCATGCTTAATGATCTGATCTTTCCATATTAGATGTTCGACACTACTGTCAGAAGACGACTCTAGACTGGAAGAGCTGAATGCCGAAACATCCGATGCTGCTTTTATTTTTTCTCCATTATCAAAACTGACGACTATATCTTTTTCGATACGCTTTATGGGTGTTCTTTCGGCTGAAAAATAAAAGATCATTGCTAGTATAGCAACTGCATAAGTCAATGCTGCTGCATATGCCTTGAGGTAAACCAATGCTGCTGCATATGCCTTGAAATAAATCAATGATACGGTAGCGCAGACCTTAGATGTGAATATCTTATAGGATAATATCGAATAAGCCTGCTTGGCATTGTGATATCTATTTTGGGGCATAATAGCTTATATACTACTTTATATTGATGTTAATACCAGAACTGCATATTAACAGAAATCATCTTAAGTCCACAGTTGGGATTTTTAAGTCCAGTCTCAGAAATGTTTGTTTTTGTAGAGAGATAATGTATCGTTTGCATCCTTCGTGGTTTGTTCAAGGTAGAGACTTTAAAGATGGACAAGAACAGTGAGCAGTTAATAGACGACCTTCAAGCACGAGGCTTGATTGCCCAAATGACCGCAGCTGAGAAGCTAGTTGAGCACCTGTCAACTGGTTCTCGCACTCTCTATTGTGGGTTTGACCCAACAGCAGATAGCCTTCACATTGGCAGCTTGGTGCCCTTGTTAGTTTTAAGACGCTTTCAACAGGCAGGACATAAACCCATTGCTCTACTCGGAGGTGCGACAGGATTAATTGGAGATCCAAGCTTTAAAGCTCAAGAACGAAAACTTAATACACCTGATGTAGTTGCAGACTGGGTCATTTTGATTAGAGAGCAGATATCTAAATTTGTAGATTTTAATATTGGCGACCGTTCTGCTGAGATGGTGAACAATATGGATTGGATCGAAAAAATAGATCTGTTGTCCTTCTTGCGAGATGTAGGCAAGCATTTCTCTGTCAACAACATGGTTAATAAGGAGTCTGTACAACAAAGACTCGATAGAGATGGCGAGGGTATATCTTATACCGAGTTTACTTATATGTTGCTCCAGTCCTATGATTTCGCTCAACTGAATCGACTGCATGATTGCACTGTGCAAATTGGCGGATCAGACCAGTGGGGGAATATAACCGGCGGCGTTGATCTTTCACGACGCTTAAATGGTAGTCAGGTTTTCGGTATGACGCTACCATTAGTAACAAAATCAGATGGCACTAAGTTCGGTAAAACTGAAGCTGGCACCATATGGCTTGATCCTAAAAAAACGTCGCCTTATGCATTTTATCAATTCTGGTTGAATACTGCAGATGCAGATGTGTATACCTTTTTGCGGTATTTCACTTTTTTATCACTCAGTGCTATTGATGAGATAGAAAAAGTTGATGCCCTGATTCAGGGTAGAAAGTCTGCTCAAGACGTACTTGCGAGAGAAGTAACGGAGCTTGTGCATGGACCGGTTAGTCTTGCTGCGGCACAACGGATAACTCGCGAGCTTTTCTCAGGTGAGCTGGCATCTTTGAGCGAAGACGACTTAGTTCAACTTAAGCAAGATGGCTTGCCGTCAAGTAGCCTAGAACTGTCGGAACTAGATGGGCAAACTATGACAGGGCTTTTTTCAGAGTGCGGCCTAGCCCTTTCCGGCAAAGAGGTTAAGGATGCACTTTTGCGCAATGCCCTATCTATTAATGGGGTCACTAAGTGTTACGAAGATAACATGAAGATAGCAAGATGTTTTTCCTTGGATCATGCACTTTTCGGGAGATTTTTTATAGTTAAGCTCGGGAAGAAAAAATATCATTTATTTGAGCTGACCGTTTAAGCAAAAAAATTATAAAAATAAACGCCCAAAATAACGTTTCTTTTTGTTCAGAAGCAAAGTTCTCTGCTCAGAAATAAAGCTAAAATCCCCAGTTCTTGTGAACATATTAATCAAATCGAAAAAAAGAACTACTTTTATAAAGAAATAGTTTGACAGCTAGGCGTGAAAGGCTAGAATGCGCGTCCGTTTCAAGGTTGATTGGAAACGAAAAATTAACAGCCACAAGTCGTGAATTTTTTAGTAAAAAAACCATCGATACTGTTGACTTTAAGGAGGCGATCCGTAGAATACGCAACCCGCTCCATACGTGAGCAACGTTCTTTAACAATTAATCAGATAATGAGTGTGGGTGCTTGCTGAGATGATTCATGTGACAACGAATCATCAAATACAAGTAACTCACCAAAATAAG
>CAJIZZ010000034.1 GCA_905181945.1 uncultured Porticoccus sp.
TGCGGATCTCCTGGTCCATTAGACAAAAATATACCATCAGGATTCATTTCTAATACTTCAGCGGCAGATGTTTGAGCAGGAACTACAGTCAGGTCGGCACCGCGATCAACAAGCATCCGCAAAATATTTCGCTTAACACCAAAATCGTAGGCGACGATCTTATAAAGGCTATTCTTTGATTGCTGATGGCCAAAACCAAGCTTCCAGCTCCCTTCTGTCCATTTAAAAACAGTAGTTGTAGTAACTACTTTAGCAAGGTCTACCCCTTCCAGACCAGCAAAATCACAAGCAACTTGCAGCGCTACCCCTTCATCAATATCACCCGCCATAAGACAGCCACTTTGAGCCCCTTTTTCCCTAAGAATACGAGTCAATTTTCGAGTGTCAATATCTGAAATACCTAAGATATTTTTTTCTTTCAGATAAACATCAAGACTCCGCTCCGAGCGAAAATTACTAGCTAGCGCAGGTAAATCTCTTATTACTAAACCAGCCGCCCAAATACGTGACGACTCTTCATCTTCAGTATTTGTACCGGTGTTACCAATATGAGGGTGCGTAAAAGTAATAATTTGACGCGCATAGGATGGGTCGGTAAGAATTTCTTGATAGCCAGTCATCGATGTATTGAAGACCACTTCTCCACTAGACAAGCCTTCAGCACCAATGGATCTGCCTTTAAAAATAGTACCATCTTGAAGCACCAAGATAGCCGACCGATGAGAATCGGTATTCAATGCAACCTCCTTAACGACAAGTAGTAAATTATCAGTACTAAAAGCAAGCCTGCTTTACTTCATTTCCCAGCATACACATGACTGGATAAAAACAAACACCGAGTAGCAAAAAGCGAGGTGAAACAACTTGTTTCACCTCGCCTCTACAATGCTAGATTACATTCACCTAATATACGGGTTTAGGGTGTTAAAATAGTGCTAACAAATATATTATTATAGTAGGCGAACGGTTGCGGGCTGTCCAGAAAATACTTGCCCAAAAACCATCTTATCGTTTGAGGTCGAGCACATCCTGCATGTCGTACATACCGTTTTCTTTGTTCGCTATCCACTCAGCTGCCCTAATAGCTCCTCGAGCAAACGACATGCGACTAGAGGCCTTGTGAGTAATTTCAACCCGCTCGCCTTCAGCAGCAAAAATTACAGTATGATCTCCTACAATATCACCCGCCCTTATTGTTGAAAATCCAATAGTTTTTCGGTCTCTGGCCCCTGTTTGTCCTTCACGTCCATACACTGCAGCTTTTTTCAAATCTAGACCTAATGCGCGTGCAGCAATTTCGCCCATACTCAAGGCAGTTCCTGATGGTGCATCTATTTTATGTCGATGATGGGCTTCACAAATCTCAATATCAACTTCATCCCCCATGATCCGAGCAGCCAGATCAATTAATTTAAAGCACAGATTTACGCCTGTACTAAAATTAGAGGCCATACATAGCGGTATTCTTTCTGAAAAAGAGAGTAATTGGGTTTTTTGACTATCCGTAAACCCGGTTGTTCCGATCACAATACTTCTGTCTTTCTCGGCACAGAGCTTTGCATTTAATAGCGTGTTCTCGATAGAGCTAAAATCAATTAGCACGTCAAAGTTATCGATCACATCTCTGATATTCCCAACTAATGGAACGCCTAGATGACCAGCGCCTGCAAAATCACCTGCGTCCGACCCCACAAGTGTACTGCCTGGCTTCACGATAGCAGCCGCCAACAGAGTATTAGGGTTAAGCGTTGTAGACACAATCAAGGCTCTACCCATTCTCCCAGCAGCACCAGTTATTGCAATTCTAGTAGAGTTATTTTTCATAACGTCAATAATCTTATTTTAGAATTTTCAGAACAATAAAATTTTATATTAAGCATTCTATTATGGCCACTTTAATACAATCACATCAACATTACCTATCAATAACTATATAGTAAATCCATCAAAGAATTTCTTTACACCTTTAAACCAAGAAGCTTTTTTAGGCGAATGCTGTCCCCCATTCAGACTTTCCTGCAGCTTACGGAGTAATGTTTTCTGTTTGCTATCAAGATTAACTGGGGTTTCTAGTATTACTGTGCAAAATAAGTCTCCGACCCCAGAACTTCGAACGGTTGTGACGCCTTTGCCCTTGAGTCTAAATGTAGTGCTAGTTTGAGTTTCCTGAGGAACTTTTAATTTAACAGGCCCTCCCAATGTGGGGACCTCTATCTCATGCCCCAAAATAGCGTCAATAACACTTATCGGCAATTCGCAGTATAAATCTCGTCCATCCCTTTGAAAAAGATTATGTTTTCTAACATTCATCTGTACATATAGATCTCCAGATGGGCCTCCTTCTGGGCCAGCTTCACCTTCCCCGCTAAGACGGATTCGATCTCCGGTATCAACTCCTGGTGGCACTTTTACGGAAAGAGTTTTACTCTCCTCAACACGTCCTTGTCCTCGACAACCTAAACACGGGTCGCTGATAACCTTTCCACGACCGTGACATTTCGGGCAAGCTTGCTGCACAGAAATAAACCCCTGTGACATTCTTACTTGACCATGACCAGCACAAGTACTGCAGGTGCTAGGAGAAGAGCCTTTTTTACCCCCAGACCCATTACATTGCTTGCATGCACAAAGGGTAGGTATCTTAATTTTTACTGTCTTGCCCTTTATTGCATCTTCTAACACCATATCTAAATTATATTGCAGGTCTGACCCGCGCATTGGTCCGGCACGCTGTCGGCCTCGAGACCCACCAAAAATATCCCCAAAAACATCACCGAAAATATCACTGAAATTTTCATTACCACCATAACCCCCAGCGGAACCGGCAGCAGCATGGCCGTACTGATCATAAGACGACTTTTTTTCTGGATTCGAAAGCACCTCGTAAGCCTCGGAGGCCTCCTTGAACACATGATCCGCATCTTTGTTATCCGGATTACGATCAGGGTGATTTTTCATCGCTATTCGGCGATAAGCTTTTTTTATATCTTGTTCAGGCGTATCTCTTGATACACCAAGGACTTCATAATAATCACGTTTAGACATTTGCTATCTACTTCTGTATGTAAATTTTTCTGCCAAAGACAGGGGTTAAGTCAGCTCGATGCTATTTTTCTGTAATTCAAACATAGCAAAGCGCGAGACTAGCCCGCGCTTGCAATCGACAATACTATACAATGAAAGTATACGCTTAGCCGAAGACTTACTTTTTATCATCTTCTTTTTCAGGCTCAGCATCCACCTCTTCAAACTCAGCATCTACTGCATCATTAGTATCAGCAGAAGACTCTGTTTCTTCTTCGGAGCTTTCTGCTTCTGCAGCAGCAGCCTGCTCAGCGTAAAGTTTTTGGGCAAGGACGCTCGAAGCCTCAGAAAGTTTTGCGGCAGCAGCATCTATGGCTTCTTTGTCGTCGCCTTTAACAGCAACTTCAACTTCTTTTACAGCAGCCTCAATAGCTTCTTTTTCTTCATCTGTAGCTTTATCGCCTGCCTCTTGAACAGTTTTTGTGGCCGCATGAGCGAGTCCATCTGCAGCATTTCTCGCTTGCACTAACTCTTCAAATTTTTGATCTTCAGCGGCATTCGCTTCTGCATCGTTCACCATTCCTTCAATTTCCTCATCAGACAAGCCAGATGAAGCTTTAATCACAATAGATTGTTCTTTGCCTGTAGCCTTATCTTTTGCGTTTACATTCAAAATACCATTTGCATCAATATCAAAAGTTACTTCAATTTGTGGCATCCCTCTCTGAGCAGGGGGAATATTAGCCAAATCAAAACGACCCAAAGACTTGTTGCCTGTCGCTTGCTTTCTCTCGCCCTGAACAACATGCACAGTTACAGCTGTTTGATTGTCTTCAGCCGTAGAAAAAATTTGTGATTTTCGCGAAGGGATCGTTGTATTCTTCTCAATTAGTGGAGTAGCTACACCACCCATTGTCTCTATACCTAAAGTAAGCGGAGTAACATCCAGCAGCAATACATCTTTCACATCACCAGCAAGCACTGCACCCTGAATAGCCGCCCCCATAGCGACCGCTTCATCTGGATTTACATCTTTACGAGGCTCTTTACCGAAAAAAGTACTAACCTTTTCTTGTACCATCGGCATACGTGTTTGACCGCCAACGAGAATCACATCATCGATATCCGAAATAGATTTCCCTGCATCTTTCAGAGCCATCTTCAAAGGCGCCATAGTGCGCTCCACCAGCTTATCAACCAAAGACTCAAGCTTTGATCGAGTTAGCTTGACTACTAGATGTTTTGGCCCAGTAGCATCAGCAGTTATATATGGCAGATTGACTTCTGTTTGC
>CAJIZZ010000035.1 GCA_905181945.1 uncultured Porticoccus sp.
AGTCTGGCACGTATTGAGAAGGAGGGCTGATAGTGAAAGTATTGCGTAACTATCTAGATAGAATTGAACCGCATTTTCATAAAGGTGGAAAATTAGAAAGCTGGTTCGCCCTTTATGAGGCTGTCGATACAATTTTTTATTCACCAGGATCCGTCACGAAAAATGGTTCGCATATTCGCGATGGTATTGACTTAAAACGAGTAATGATAACTGTTTGGCTTGCCGCATTTCCGGCAATGTTTTACGGAATGTATAATCTTGGTTTTCAGGCAAATACAATTCTTGCTGCATCGGAAGCAACCTATGTAACTGACTGGCATGAAGCTATTATCACATTATTTGCCGGACATGATCCTTCGAGTATCTGGGATTGTATGTTTTATGGCGCAGTCTATTTTGTCCCCATTTATATGGTGACGTTTATAGCAGGAGGTTTCTGGGAGGTTGTTTTTGCCTCTGTGAGGGGCCATGAAATTAATGAAGGGTTTTTTGTAACCTCTATTCTGTTCGCTTTAATTTGTCCCCCAGATATACCATTATGGCAAGTAGCTTTAGGGATAAGTTTTGGTGTTGTTATTGGTAAGGAAGTTTTTGGAGGGACAGGAAAAAATTTCCTCAATCCTGCGTTAACAGGACGCGCCTTTCTTTTCTTCGCATACCCTGCTGAGCTATCAGGGGATGCTGTCTGGACTGCTGTTGATGGTTATACAGGCGCAACAGCACTTTCGGTTGCCGCTAACTATGGCATTGAAGCGGTGCAACAAAACCTTACTTGGTTCGATGCATTCATTGGTAATAAACAGGGCTCAATTGGTGAAACATCCACTCTCGCGATTCTTGTCGGCGCTGTCGTTTTGCTTCTCACAAGAATTGCAGCTTGGCGCATCATGCTGGGGGTCCTTATTGGCATGATTTTCCTATCTACGTTGTTTAATTTTATTGGTTCAGACACAAACCCAATGTTTAGTGTTCCTTGGCACTGGCATTTGGTTGTTGGCAGTTTTGCTTTTGGGCTGGTTTTTATGGCAACAGACCCTGTGTCAGCATCCATGACAGATACAGGGAAAATTTGGTATGGTCTGTTGATTGGGGTAATGACTATATTGATTAGGGTTGTTAATCCTGCTTACCCTGAAGGAATAATGCTGGCGATATTGTTCGCTAACTTATTTTCTCCTCTCATTGATCATTTTGTGGTTGAAGCTAACATCAAAAGGAGAATAGCTCGTGGCTAGCAATAACTCTACTTTAAAAACTATTAAAGTTGCCTTAGTGCTTTGTATTGTTTGTTCGGTGATTGTGTCTACAGCAGCTGTCTTGTTGCGACCAGCTCAGCAAGCTAACAAGGATCTTGATCGAAAAACAAATGTACTTGCTGCTGCAGGAATGTTGCAAAAAGGCGATGACGTTAATGCAAAATTTGCCAGTATAACTGCTCGAGCGGTCGACTTGGCCACAGGAAAATTTACCGACGCAGTAGATCTGGATAGCTACAACCAACGAAAAGCCTCCAAGGATCCCGAGTTATCTGTTGACCTTGGAGATGCTGATATTGCTAAGATTGGTCGCCTTCCTAAGTATATGATTGTATATGTTGTAGAGGGAGACGCAGGCTTAGAAAAAATTATTTTACCTATAAAAGGATACGGCCTTTGGTCAACATTGTATGGGTTTGTTGCCTTAGAGGCTGACTTAAACACTGTTGCTGGGCTTGGTTTCTATGAGCATGCTGAAACCCCCGGTCTGGGAGGTGAGATCGATAATCCATTGTGGAAAGCACAATGGATAGGTAAGAAAAGTTACGATGCAAACAATAAGCAAGCATTGACCGTTGTTAGAGGCAAGGTAGACCTGAGTCGATCTGAATCAATACATGAAATAGATGGTTTATCTGGAGCAACTTTAACAAGCCGCGGGGTAGATAACCTAATAAAATTCTGGATGGGTGAAAATGGATTTTCTCCGTTTCTCTCCAATCTGCGCGCAGGGGAGGCTTAATCTTGGCTAGTAAAATGAGTGACATCCTATTAAAACCAATTTTTAATGAGAATCCAATTGCGCTTCAGATTTTGGGAATATGCTCTGCGCTGGCTGTAACCTCTAGCCTGAAGGTTACCATGGTTATGTGTATTAGCTTAACGGTTGTGACAGCAATCTCATGTATGCTGATATCGCTGATAAGAAATCAAATTCCAAGCAGTATTAGAATCATCGTACAGATGACCATCATAGCTTCTGTGGTTATTCTTGTTGACCAGGTGCTTAAAGCCGTAGCTTATGATATCAGCAAGCAGCTTTCTGTATTTGTTGGGTTAATTATCACTAATTGCATTGTTATGGGGCGAGCTGAAGGTTATGCAATGAAGAATCCGCCTGTAAGTAGCTTCTTGGATGGAATTGGAAATGGCCTTGGGTACAGTGTAATATTATTAGCGCTAGCGTTTATCCGAGAGCTATTTGGAACAGGCAATCTATACGGCTTTGAGATCTTCTCTTTAGCTAGCAATGGAGGCTGGTATGTACCAAACGGGCTGCTTCTTTTGCCACCAAGTGCTTTTTTCTTAATTGGTCTTTTTATTTGGGGTTTAAGGGTTTGGAAGAAAGGCCAAGTTGAGGCTCCTGATTTCAAGATTGCGCCAAATTCGTCTAAGGAGGAAGCTGCCTGATGGAGCATTATTTAAGTTTATTTGTCCGGTCTGTTTTTATTGAAAATATGGCTCTGTCTTTTTTTCTGGGGATGTGTACATTTTTAGCCATTTCTAAGAAGGTTCAAGCTGCCATAGGTCTTGGTATTGCTGTCATTGTAGTTTTAGTGGTAACTGTACCTGCCAACTATTTGATATTTAAATACTTACTAACCGAAGGTGCCTTAACATGGACTGGTATAGAAGGTATGGATAAGGTGGATTTGAGTTTTCTTGGGCTGTTGAGTTATATCGGTGTTATCGCTGCTATTGTTCAAATTATGGAAATGTTTTTAGATAAATACGTTCCGGCTCTTTACAGCGCTCTCGGTGTCTTTTTGCCGTTAATAACCGTTAATTGTGCAATTTTAGGCGCGGCTTTGTTTATGGTTGAGCGTGACTATGACTTAGCTGAGAGCACAGTATACGGATTAGGTGCTGGCTTTGGTTGGGCGCTAGCAATTGTGGCGCTTGCTGGTATACGCGAAAAACTTAAATATAGCGATGTGCCTGAAGGCCTTCAGGGCTTAGGAATTACTTTTATAACTGTTGGCCTCATGTCGTTAGGCTTTATGTCTTTTGGTGGAATAGACCTTTGATAGCTGTGGAGAAAAAATATTTATGAACTTAGAGATTTTGCTTGGTGTTGGAATGTTCACAGCTGTTGTATTAGCTCTGGTTGCTTTTATTTTGGCTGCTCGAGAGAAGTTGGTCAGTACAGGGCTGGTTACAATTGATGTTAATGGCGAAAAAGATATTACTGTTCCATCTGGTGATAAATTACTATTAACCCTCTCTAATGCTGGTTTATTTCTTGCATCTGCATGTGGCGGCGGCGGTACTTGTGCTCAGTGCAAGTGTATTGTTACTGAAGGCGGCGGTTCTATGCTGCCAACTGAAGAGTCTCACTTTTCTAAACGTGAGGCTAGCGAGGGATGGCGGTTGTCTTGCCAGACCGCTGTAAAGCAGGACATGAAAGTTATTGTTCCAGAAGAGGTCTTTGGTGTTAAGCAGTGGGAATGTACCGTTGAAGCCAATCCTAATGTTGCCACTTTTATTAAAGAGTTGACCCTCCGCTTGCCTGATGGTGAAAGTGTTGACTTTAAAGCTGGCGGTTATGTCCAGCTAGAATGCCCCCCACATCATGTTAAATACAGTGATTTTGATATAGAGGACGAATATCGAGCTGATTGGGATCGTTTCGGATTTTTTAAACATGAATCTATAGTTAATGAGTCTGTGATCAGAGCTTACTCAATGGCCAACTATCCGGAAGAAAAAGGAATAGTTAAATTTAATATTCGATGTGCAACGCCGCCTCCTGGAACAGAGGGTATTCCACCCGGGGTTATGTCCTCATGGGCGTTCAACTTAAAGCCTGGTGATAGGGTTAATGTCTTTGGCCCATTTGGTGAATTCTTTGCTAAAGAGACCTCAACCGAAATGGTTTTCATTGGGGGAGGCGCAGGAATGGCGCCAATGCGATCACATTTGTTTGATCAGCTTCGTCGATTAAAAACTGATCGTAAGATTTCATTCTGGTATGGCGCTCGTTCAATGCGCGAATGTTTTTATAATGATGAATACGATACTCTTGCCGGAGAAAATGATAATTTTGAATGGCATCTAGCTCTTTCTGACGCGCAACCAGAAGACAAATGGGACGGACATAAAGGATTTATCCATCAAGTCCTTTATGAGAACTATTTAAAGGAGCATCCAGCACCTGAGGACTGCGAATATTACATGTGTGGCCCGCCCATGATGAACTCGGCTGTCATCTCCATGTTGCTTGATCTTGGGGTTGAGAGAGATAATATATTCCTTGATGATTTTGGTGGGTGACCATTTAGTGCATAAAATGCTTCTAAGGACTATAAAATTAGTGAAAACGGGGCTTAGCGCCTCGTTTTTTTTAAAAATTCCCCACAATCAAGCTATGTTCTTACTTCCAGTTTTCTTTTTTATAGGCCTTGTTGGCTGCGCTAATCCTCCAGAAGAATTAGTCTATTCTGGCGAAGTTATGGGTACAACTTATCAAGTCAAGATAGTCACAGCAGATAAACTTCTTCCGAGAAATACAAGAAAATTAATAGATGATCAGTTGCAAAAAATTAATAAGATATTTACAACATATAACAAAAAATCTGAGCTTATGCTTTTCAATGATTCTCTAATAAATCAACCTCAAACTGTTTCTCCAGAAATGATATATGTGTTATCAATAGCTCAGGATATTTTTGTTTTGTCTGATGGATATTTTGATCCAACTGTGTCCTCGTTAGTAGATCTTTGGGGATTTGGTCCTCAAAAATCTAAGGATGTTGTTCCGTCCCGCGAGCTGATCGACAACCTTCTTCCTCTCATTGGATTTGATAAGCTTGCTATAGATAAGAAAAAATATTTAGCAACACGACTTGGTGATATTAAAATTGATCTTTCAGCTATAGCAAAAGGTTATGCTGCAGATACTGTCGCTGAATTACTGAATTCATTGGGGGCAAAAAATTACCTAATAGAGGTAGGTGGAGAGCTGCGAATCCAGGGAGAAAGATTAGATGGTAAAAGTTGGCGTATTGCCATTGAAAAGCCCTCTTTTATGCAGGATGGTGTACAGCAAGTTATCCAGATAAAGGATTCTGGCGTAGCAACCTCTGGGGATTATCGAAACTACTTTGAAAAGAATGGCAAGAGGTACTCTCATACTATCGACCCACGAACAGGCTACCCTATTACACATAAACTAGCCTCAGCTACCGTTATTGCTAAAAGTGCTGCTGAAGCAGACGCCTTAGCTACAGTTATGATGGTTTTGGGGCCCGAAAAGGCCCTTGTTCTTGCTGAAGATAATAGTATTCCAGCATATTTTTTGGTGAAGAGGTTAGATAGTTTTGATGTTGTTTATTCTTCGGCTTTTTCCCCTTATTTACTTGGAGAATAATTATGCTCGAGTCGTTACTTGCATTTTTTGTTTTGGTGCTAATTATGGCAGGCATGGCTGTTGGCGTAGTTCTGGGAAAACCCCCCTTAAAGGGATCTTGTGGTGGCATAGGTGCAGCTTTAAATGAAAGTGACTATACCTGCGATTTGTGTGGAGATGACCCAAACAAATGCGATGAATTATTTCAAGAAAGTAAAGAAAAGATAACAAAAAATAGCGATATTAGTCTGGCTTACGATGCCTCCAGTCAGGCTAAAGAAAAATAGATTTTTGATCCCATAAAATTCAGCCAGCCAAGCAGTTTAGTTGATGCTTATTTTTAGCTCTTTTCCAATTTTAAGCGGCTTTTTAAGATTTATGTCGTTCCATGCAGTAATATTTTTTACTGAGATGTTGTATTTTTTTGCAATTTTCCATAAAGAATCACCACTTTTCACTCTATGGGTGACTGAACTTGAATCAAGTCCAGTCCCAGGCAGTTTTATCTTTTGGCCAACTTGAATAATATGTCTGCGAATGGTGTTGCTGCGAATTAAAGACTCGGTACTCAGGCCATTTTTGAGAGCTATCTCCGAAAGAGTATCCCCTTCTTTGACTGTGTATATATTTATTGGGTACCACTCTTCCTTAGGGGTTTCTTCCAGAGAAATCAAAAAGATTTCTTTTGACTGGAGAGGTAGCAGGAGTGTCTGAGGGCTTTCTGGATGAGTTACTCCTAGCTTGTAACCTGGGTTGAGTAGGCGCATTTCGGTAACGTCTACACCGGCCATCCTAGCTGCTTGTGAGATGTCTATCTGGTTAACTAAGTCCATGCTTGTAAAATAAGGCTGATCAATAAGGAGCGGTAGATCAATATTGTATTTTTTTGGATTAGCCACCATTCTTGATAGCATTAATAGTCGAGGGACATAAGATTTCGTTTCTTTTGGTAGTTCTAATGACCAAAAGTCAGTAGGCCTTCCTTTTTTTTCATTTTTCTTTATAGCTTTTTTCACTTTCCCTTCGCCGCCATTATAGGCCGCTATAGCCAGCAGCCAGTCCCCATCAAAGCGCCGGTATAAATACTTCAGGTAAGCTATTGCAGCACTTGTGGATGCAATAGGATCAAGTCGAGCATCATACCAAGTATCTCTTTTTAATCCATATCGTCTAGCTGTAGCTGGAATAAATTGCCATAAACCAGATGCATATTTGTGTGAATGAGATAAAGGATTGTACCCACTTTCGATTGCCGGCAAGAGAGCAAGCTCCAGTGGAATATTATTGGCTTCTAGTTCACCAATAATATGATGCATATAGCGGCTGCCATTTGCTGTTATTTGGTTAATGTAATTTTGCTTGTTTTGATTCCAGTGCTTCTTTTTGCCTAGCTCCGGATGACTGTAGTGCTGATGAAGATCTAAGCCTTGTCTTAGTCTAACCCATAGATCTTTTTGTGCTGGCAAGATTGAAGTAGGGGGTGCTATTTTAACTTCAGCGCTAATAATTTTTGTATCTGGAAGGCGGCTAACTTCCTCTATCTGCTGATGATGACCGCATCCTGAGATAAGAAGCATTAGACATGCTGTAAATGTTGGTATTTTTAAGTGCATTGTCACTTGTGAAACTTAAATGAAAGGCATTGCGAATGATTTTTAATTGTATCTGTCATATCAACATCAATCAATTCTTGATGTTAATATGACTCTTTATTTTTACTCTATAAGAATATTAACCCTTAGTAGCTGTCTTTCCATTTACGGATAGCTGCAAATGTCTCCTCTGTAGAAAGATATGCCTTTTTGCTATATTTTTTTGCAGCATTTTGGATTGTTTCTTCAGCGGCTCTTAAGAAAGGGTTGGTGGACAGCTCTAGCCCTATTGTTGATGGTATTGTCGGCTTATTCTGAATACGCAACAGCCTTATTTCTTCTGCATATTTTTGCAAGGATTTGTTTTCTGGCTCCACTGTCATGGCAAAACGCGTGTTAGTTTCTGTGTATTCGTGCCCACAATAAATCTTTGTTTCAGGAGGAAGGGAGGACAGCAAGGAAAGAGATCTAAACATTTGTTTTGGAGTGCCTTCAAATAATCTACCACATCCATTTGAAAATAGTGTATCCCCGCAAAACAATATAGCTGCATCAGCAGAATAATAAGCGACATGATCCAGCGTATGGCCTGGTATACTTATGACTTGGAATGTGTGGTTAGCTATATTTAGGGTATCCATGTCCCGAACTACTCGGGTTACTTGCTTTATTCCTTCTGGTCCATAAACCGGCACTGAGTAGTGATTTAGTAGCTCGTCTGCACCACCAACATGATCTGGGTGATGATGTGTAATTAAAATACCATCCAATGAAAGTCCTAGCACATTAAGCTGTTTTAGCACTGGCGCTGAATCACCAGGGTCAACAACGTAAGCAGACTTGGTGCCCTCTGGTTGAAGAAACCAAATATAATTATCTCTGAATGCCCGAACGGTGTGAATGAGAAACGACATGACTAGACCCTAACATTATTTTCATTTGTATAGGATCTGCATAATAAACTATTAAAAGAAATGACTATAGGCAATAATAAAAAATTAGACTTTATTGTAAGTTTAAATAAAATAAACTCGGGCCCCCAAAGAGGTTTTTAGTGTTTAAGATGTTAAGCATATTAAAGGTAGCCAGAAAATTTTTAGACAAAAATAAGCAAATACCTCCATTGCCTGAGTCACAAGATCACTTTAAAAATTGGACTGCAACAAAATATGGGAAATATATTATTCAGGAAGAAAGTAGTGCGCTGAAAAATATTTTGCCAGACATTAACTCTCACAGGATGATGCAATTAGGATTGGTATCTCAGCTGAACTTGTCTTTGAGGTCGAACCATCTGCATAGTTTTTCATTTGGCCCGCTAAATACAAATATTTTAAATAGCGCTGTTTCAGATTTTGATACGCTTCCATTACCGTCGGAAACGATTGATACTGTTTTTCTTCATCATGCACTAGAGTTTTCACAGCACCCCCACGAGGTTCTAAAGGAGGCGTCCAGGGTGTTGAAGCCATCCGGTTATATCGTAATGATAATTTTTAACCCTGTAAGTATGTTTGGCTTGCTAAAATTCCCTGTTCGTCTGTTTTCTTCTAATGCAGTATGGCGCCATCATGGGCTTCGGCGAGGACGAGTATTAGATTGGCTGAAGCTCTTAAGTATAAGGCCTACTAAACCATTGCCTAGGGATTGTCCTCCCCCTTGCAGTTATTCTAGTCGCCGGAATGCAGATGGGCTCTTGGCTAGAATTTCAAATAAGTATCAGATGTTCTTTGGGGCGTTCTATATTATTGTTGCAAAAAAATATGTTTCTCGAGCAATATTTTCTGAAAATACAAGTTGGGAATCTTTGAGCATTCCAGTCACGGCTTCCACTAAAAAGTCCTCAGTGAATTCCTGAGGATTTCAGCATGAGATGCTGAATTTGGCTGTCGTCTTTGAGAAAATAATTTTTGATAGCAAACTCCAGGAGAAGGTAATTGAAGGAAGTTGAAATTTTTACTGATGGTGCATGCAGAGGAAATCCGGGGCCTGGCGGCTGGGGGGCACTATTAAGATACGGCGACAATGAAAAAAAAATTTATGGGGGCGACCGCCTAACAACAAATAATAGAATGGAGCTGATGGCTGCAATAGAAGCTTTGGCCTCACTAAAAGAGACCTCGAGGGTCGTTCTGACAACAGATTCTCAATATGTGCGCCAAGGAATAACAAGCTGGATGGATAACTGGAAGAGACGTGGGTGGAAGACGGCTAATAAGAAGCCAGTTAAAAATGTTGACCTGTGGCAGCGTCTTGAGAAAGAAGCCAGTTCTCATGAGGTTGAATGGATGTGGGTTAAGGGGCACAGTGGTCATCGAGAGAACGAGATGGCAGATCAGTTGGCAAACCAGGGGATAGACGAGCTAAGTAGCTAAGTTTAAGTTTAATCTATTTAAGCCTGTTGAGGGTAACCACCATGACAAGACAGATTGTATTAGATACAGAGACTACCGGTTTAGAACCAAGCGAAAATCATCGAATTATTGAAATTGGTTGCGTTGAGTTGATTGACAGAAGAATGACTGACCGCCATTATCATCAGTATATAAATCCTGAAAGAGAAATTGACCAAGGCGCTGTCAATGTACATGGAATAACAACTGATTTTCTCACAGATAAACCCACTTTTTCATCGATATCCCATGAGTTTTTAGAATTCATTAGTGGCGCCGAACTGATAATTCATAATGCACCATTTGATGTCGGGTTTATTGATCACGAGCTAGCGAAACTAAAAGGAAAAATTACATCTGTTGTTAATATTTGCGATGTTGTAGATACGTTAGTAATGGCGCGCCAACGACACCCTGGGCAAAGAAATAACCTAGATGCTCTATGCAAGAGATATTTTGTTGATAATTCGCAGCGTGAGCTTCACGGTGCTTTACTGGATGCGGAAATATTAGCAGACGTTTACCTGCTGATGACAGGAGGCCAGATTGATTTTGTTTTAGGTAGCCATGGAAGCGCACGCGAAGGCATAGTGGAAAATGATATACGCCGATTAAATCCCGATCGATCCCCCCTCAAGGTTATTCGGGCTAGCGAGTGTGAGGTTGTGGCCCATAATGAAAAATTATCTAGAATTAATGAAGCCAGTAATGGTAGATGCCTATGGTTAGAAGCTAGAGATATTATCTGACATCTCTAGCTTCTAGTATGCTGTATCCATTCTTCCTTACAGCAGGTAAATGACTGCTAGGCAGCCAACCGTAGACAGAACTATAGTGTAAGGTAGGGCCATCATTACCATTCTCCCATACGAGAGCCTAATAAGAGGTGCTAGCGCTGATGTTAGTAAAAACAAGAATGCAGCCTGACCATTCGGTGTTGCGACGCTAGGAAGATTTGTCCCTGTGTTTATTGCTACTGTCAGCAGGTCAAAGTGTTCTCTAGTGATTGTTCCTGCATCCAATGCGGCTCTAACTTCGTTGATATAGACAGTCGCTACAAAGACATTATCGCTAATTGCAGAGAGTATACCGTTAGCCGCAAAAAACATTACCGGTTGAACGCTTAGCTCCATTGCAAGCACAGCATCTATAACTGGTTTGAATAAGTGCTGATCGTGTATGACAGCAACAATAGCAAAAAACACCACAAGCAATGCTGTAAAAGGTAATGCTTCCTCGAAAGCATGACCAAGGCGATGTTCTTCAACGATACCGTTAAAAGCCGTAAGTAGCACGATAACTGATAAACCAATGAGGCCGACAGGCGCTAAGTGAAGCGCCAGGCATGCAACTAGAAACAGCGCAACTAGGGCCTGGATTATCAATGTGGCCTTATGTTTCGGAGTTAATTTTTTGGATTCTTCGATATCAAATTCTTCCAGCACAGTCCTTACTGTATTGGGAAGTGTAACGCCATAACTAAACCAACGTAATTTCTCTAAAAGAACACATGTAATAAGACCGCAAACTAAGACGGGCATTGTGACAGGAGCCATAACCATAAAAAATTCTATAAAATTCCAGCCAGCCTTTTCGGCTATCAGTAGATTTTGTGGTTCTCCCACCAATGTAGTCACACCACCCAATGCAGTTCCTACCGCCCCATGCATAATCAAGTTGCGCAGGAAGCTCCGAAATGTTTCAAGATCCTCTTGATTTTTGTCTAGCACGACCGTATCGTCGGAGTGGTCATGCTTTTCGTTATGCTGTAGATTTTTTCCAGAGGCCACTTTGTGGTATACAGAGTAGAATCCAATTGCAACACTTATGAGCACAGCAGTTACGGTTAATGCATCCAAAAAAGCTGACAAAAAAGCTCCTGCGAAACAAAACAAGAGCGATAAAAGTGCTTTGGATTTTACTTTAATGAGAATTTTTGTGAAGGTGTAGAGTAACAGATCTCGCATGAAGTAGATCCCTGCAACCATGAAAATAAGCAATAAGAGCACTTCAAAATTACCATGAGCTTCATGGTAAATTGTTTCAGGGCTCGTCATCCCTAATGCCACAGCCTCTATGGCTAGTAAGCCTCCTGGTTGAAGCGGATAGCATTTTAATGCCATCGCTAAACAAAAAATAAATTCTATTATTAAACACCAGCCAGTGATGAAACTTCCAACGCTGAAAAGAAGTATAGGGTTTGCAACTAAAAAGGTTAAAATTGTATATTTATACCAATCTGGCGAAGCTCCTAAGAAATTTTTACCATAGGCTTGCAGTGTTGATTGAGACATATGACCCCCCAAATTTTATTTTTATAATTATGAATTTTTTTTATTAAGATAATAGATAGATTAGCATTTTTGTGGGTTGATGCCATAGCAGTCATTGATGGAAATTACCAAAGAGTTTGATGGATAATGAATACTTTGTGTTTTATCTGCTGGATTTCAAACGATAGCAGTCAATTTGGGCACTACTTAATGTAATTTTTTACCACCATAGTGGTACACTCAATAAAATTTTTTGGGTTTGTATGCTTCAAGAATAAGAGAGGAATAGAATTGGATTTTTTATTTGAATACGCCATATTTCTGGCAAAAACAGTTACTTTTGTGATAGCCGGATTGGTTTTGTTGGTTGCTGTAGCGAGTCTGGGGTCCAAAGGCCGCCGAAATAACAAGGGCCAGTTGCAGGTTACTCACTTGAACGAAGCTATGGATGCAGCTAGTAATATTTTGGCAGCATCTATACTTAATGATTCTGAAAAAAAAGAGGTCAAGAAGTATAAAAAAAATATACTTAAAAAATCAAAAAAATTAAAAACCTCCAAGAAAAGAATTTTTTTACTTGATTTTGATGGTGACGTGAAAGCATCTGCAGCGACAAATCTTCGTGAAGAGGTTACTGCAGTGTTAAATCAAGCTAGACCTGAAGATGAAGTAGTTGTTCGACTTGAAAGTATGGGGGGAATGGTCCATAGCTATGGCTTTGCGTCGAGCCAGCTTCACAGGATTAAGAAAAAATCTATACCTCTAACTATCTGTGTGGATAAGGTCGCTGCAAGTGGCGGATATATGATGGCCTGCGTCGCAAATAAAATATTTTGTGCACCTTTTGCTTTTATTGGCTCGATAGGAGTGGTCGCACAGCTACCCAACTTCAATCGTTTGTTAAAAAAACATGATATTGATGTGGAGCTTCACACAGCGGGTGCATACAAACGAACGCTCACTATGTTTGGTGAGAACACTGCGGAAGATAGGGAGAAATTTGTAGAGGATTTGGATAAAACTCATGAATTGTTCAAAAACTTTGTATCGGAGCATAGGTCTGGGGTTGACATAAATACTATAGCTACTGGTGAGGTTTGGCTGGGTACCGACGCTAAGCTGAAAAACTTGGTCGATGATATAATGACTAGCGATGAGTATCTTATGGATAGGGCGTCTGATGCAGAAATTTATAAAGTAAAATATATACATCATAAGAGCTTGCCAGAGAAAATGGGGTTGGCTGCAGAGGGCAGCGCCGACAGATTATTGCTAAAGTGGTGGAACAGGTTGCGCTCGAATCAATCTTTCTTTTAAAATCTGTGGTTAGGGGATAGTTTATAGTTCGTATTCATCGTGATTTACGTTTAGTATAATCATTAATAACCACCTCGATTTAATATATTTTATGACATTTTATCAGGCCATCCAAAACAAATTAGAGGTGTCTTTGACCCCTTCATTTTTAATTATAGAGAATGAAAGTCATAAGCATTCTGTTCCAGTGGACTCAGAAACACACTTTAAGGTTGTTATAGTAAGCAGTGATTTTGACAAGAAATCTCCTGTTCAGCGTCACCAGTTAGTTTATGCATTGCTTGCACATGAGCTTCAGTCTGGCCTGCACGCCTTGTCCTTGAATACATACACACCGCAAGAATGGACGTCTGTTGAAAAGACAATGGATTCTCCAAACTGCATGGGTGGGAGCTGGCCGGATTAGAGGTTCTTATAAAAAGTATTCAGATTATTAAATTTTTACTACTGGGGTATAGATAGATGAAGCATACAAATCGGCTACTGGCACTTATTTTTTTCTTTTTTTCAGTTTTAGCTTATGCAGACAGTCAGTCTCTTGATGCGGGTACCGAGGTTTACATTATATCTCCAGCCGATGGTTCCGTTAACACTAGTCCAGTCAGGGTTAGATTTGGGCTTTCAGGAATGGGTGTCTCTCCAGCAGGGGTCAAGGTTAACAATACAGGCCATCATCACTTGCTGATTGACGTAGACACACTACCAGATTTTAATACACCGATACCTAGTGACGAGAAGCATCGGCATTTTGGTTTAGGCCAAACAGAGACCGTTATCAACCTGTCTCCTGGGCACCATACTTTGCAGTTGATGCTCGGTGATTACTCTCATATCCCGCATAAAAAACCAGTCATATCAAAAAAGATCAGAATAGAGATAAAATAAAGGGTATTTTCTCGATATAGATTTGTATCGAAACCACACTGCGTTTAATTATCTGCGAAGGACACCCTCTAAGGCTAGCTCTAGATGACCCACGGTCCTTTCTATATTATGCAGTTTATCCAAACCAAATAAGCCGATTCTGAAAGTTTGGTAATCTTTCCCTTCGTCACACTGTAGGGGAACTCCAGCAGCTATTTGAACACCTTCAGCCATGAATTTTTTCCCGTTATGGATGTCTATGTCATCGGTATAGCTGACAATAACAGTTGGCGCTTGAAAACCTTCTGCAGCGACACTCTTGAACCCTTGAGACACCAGCAGCTCTCTAACTTTTCTTCCAAGATCTTGCTGTTCTTGCCTGACTTTTTCAAATCCATAGACTTCTGTTTCTTTCATAGCGTCATTGAATTTAAGTAATGCATCAGTTGGCATAGTTGCATGATAAGCATGACCTCCATTCTCGTAAGTCTCCATGATTTGTAGCCATTTACGAAGATCACAGGAAAAACTAGTACTTGTAGTTTTTTCGACTTCTTCTCTGGCCTTGTCGCTTAGCATCACAAGGGCGCTACAAGGTGACGCACTCCATCCTTTTTGAGGGGCGCTAATTAGAACATCAACTCCACACTGCTTCATATCGATCCACAGAGCGCCAGAAGCAATACAGTCCAGGACTAATAGTCCCCCGACTGAATGAATGGCCTCCGCGATAGACGATATGTAGCCATCAGGAAGAATCATACCCGCTGAGGTCTCCACATGAGGGGCAAAGACTATAGCGGGTTTACTGGCTTTTATTTGACGAACAACCTCTTCTATTGGGGCCGGAGTCATCGCTAACTGCATGGTAGCGTTAATTTTTTCGGAATCAGTAGGTCTTGCCTTCAGTACAGTTATTTCAGAGGCAATTGAACCCATTTCAAGGATTTGACTCCAGCGGTAACTAAACCAACCATTCCTTATAACTAAACATTTTTTGTTAGTAGCAAACTGCCTGGCTACTGCCTCCATGCCGTATGTTCCGCCACCCGGTACCACCACAACAGATCGTGCGTTATATACATTTTTTAATGTACGTGAGATATTAACCATAACTTCCTGGAAACGCCTCGACATATGATTTAGAGAGCGATCAGTAAATACTACTGAGTACTCCAATAGTCCATTTGGGTCTGTGTTAGGGAGTAAGCTGGGCATATGCAATCCTCATGATCAGGAAGTTCTGAAATGTTTTAGTTAAAAATTAGAAGAATTTTTTATTGTTTCTTGACTAGCAAGGTATTCTTCGTAGGAGCCTTTAAAGTGTACAAGTTTTTTGTCTTTAATTTCAATTATATGATTTGCTAGAGATGAAACAAATTCTCTGTCATGGCTGACAAAAATCAAAGTGCCATCATAATTTTCAAGAGCTAAATTCAGTGATTCGATAGCCTCCATGTCTAAGTGGTTGGTTGGTTCATCCATAATAAGGACATTTGAGTCCATCATCATGAGTTTGCCAAATAACAGTCTATTCTTTTCCCCGCCAGAGCAAACTTTAACCGGCTTTTTGAAGGCATCAGTAGAAAATAATAATCGACCAAGCGTAGCTCGTACAATTTGATCATCATGGTTCGGTTTTCGCCACTGACTCATCCAATTGAATAAATCTAAATTGTTCTCAAATTCTGATGTACTGTCTTGCGGGCAATAACCGAGTGCCGAATTTTCTGACCACTTAATAGCACCGCTGGTGGGAGAAACTTCATCTATAAGGCAACGAAGTAGGGTAGTTTTTCCAACACCATTTTCTCCTATGATGGCTAAACGAGAACCCGCATCTAAGATCAAGCTACCATTTTCAAATAACATCTCATCATATTGGTGAGTAATTTTTTCTAAAATTAATGCCTGTCGATGAAGTTTTTTGGCCTGTTTGAATCTAATAAATGGTGAAACTCGACTGGTAGCTTTAATATCATCAAGTTGTATTTTGGTGATTTTCTTTGCCCGAGAAGTGGCTTGTTTAGCTTTAGATGCATTGGCTGAAAAGCGACTTACAAACTGCTGAAGATCAGCAATTTGAGCAGATTTCTTGGCATTTTCTGAGTAAAGGCGTTCGCGTGCTTGGGTTGATGCAGTCATAAAGTCATCGTAATTTCCCGGATAAACCCTCAATTCCCCATAATCAATATCAGCCATATGCGTACATACCGCATTAAGGAAATGACGATCATGCGAGACGATAATCATTGTGCTCTTTTTTTCATTAAGGAGCGCCTCTAACCATCTAATGGTGGCAATATCTAAGTTGTTTGTTGGTTCATCTAGTAACAATATGTCAGGATCTGAAAAAAGTGCTTGAGCTAGCAGTACTCTTAGTTTCCGGCCTGGAGGAATCTCAGACATCATGCCAAAGTGAAGTTCTTTTTCGATGCCCGCCCCTAGTAGAAAATCCCCAGCTCGACTTTCAGCGCTATAGCCATCTAATTCAGAGAAGCGTATCTCTAGGTCGGCCACCTTCATGCCGTCTGCATCTGACATTTCAGAGAGACCGTATATGCGTTCACGCTCCTGTTTGACAGCCCATAATTCTGTGTGCCCCATGATTACAGTATCTATAGCGCTATATTGCTCAAAAGAAAATTGATCTTGATTTAACACGCCTATTCGTTCGTTTGGCGTTATTGATATATTTCCAGATGTGGGTGAAAGGCTGCCATCAAGTATTTTCATGAACGTAGATTTTCCGCAGCCATTAGCCCCAATCAGACCATAGCGATTGCCATGACCAAATTTTACGGAGATGTTTTCAAAGAGGGGCTTGGGACCGAATTGCATTGTAATATTTGCAGCAGTAATCAAGTAAATACCTTTTGGGTTTCAGGAAATAAATAGTAAGTTTTTGATTGAATGATTTTAAAAAAACAGCACTATAGAGAATTGCTTCAATGTCGTCGAGTAAAGCTAGCCCTAGTAAAGATTAATTTTTTTAGTCAGCTTCTTGAGCTCTAGCAAGTCGAGCCTCTTCTTCTGCTAAGGCGGCCTTTATCTCCTGCATGACAGTGTCGACATTGGCTAGCTCAGAGCATTCTTTAAATGCACCAGAAAGTACTGCATTTGGGTGCAATTCCCCATCTTCGTATAAACTCCATATTTCTTCGGCATATTTTGTGTCTGAAAGCTCAGGAGCATAATTTGAATAATACCGAGTCATGTTGTTTACATCTCGCTTCAGCATCATTTCAGCATTATTGTTAGACGAAGCATCTACGGCTTGAGGGAGATCTATGATAACGGGGCCATCTTTGCCTATTAATACATTGAATTCTGACAAGTCGCCATGAATTATTCCTACACACAACATGCGAACAATAAACCCCATAAGAACAGAATGCCCTAAAAGAGCCTCTTTATTAGACATAGATACATCACCAAGCCTCGGAGCAACTTGATTTTCCGGGTCTGTTATCAGCTCCATCAGTAAAACTCCGTCAAAACAGCCGAAAGTTTCAGGCACCCTAACTCCCGAGTCATTTACCTTGCGAAGTGAATCGAGTTCAGCATTCTGCCATGTTTCTTCTTGCTGCTGTCTTCCGTACTTGGATCCCTTTTCCATAGCTCTGGCACGACGGGTATTCCTGACTTTTCGGCCTTCTTGATACTGTGCAGATTTTTTAAAACTTCGCTTGTTAGCCTCTTTGTATACTTTTGCGCATTTTATTGAGGCTCCACATCTAACCACATATAACGTTGCCTCCTTGCCGCTCATAATTGAACGGATTACCTCATCGACTAATCCATCGTCAATCAACGGTTGAATTCTTTTTGGTATTTTCATTACATGGTTACACGGGACTTATATTTTGTACTAAGTAGTATAACGTTAAAGGGGGAGGGCTGGGCACCCCTACTTACTCAGATAGCGAAGAAAGTTGAGCAAATTTCTCAAGGGCATTATCGCGAGATATTTTTAGATCTATAATAGGTTTTGGATATGTACTGCCAAGTTTTATATTGGCCTCTTCTAGGATGGAATCGGGTGCATCCCATGGATTGAAAAGGTACTTGTTTGGTAGTGGTGAGATTTCGGGTATGAATCGCCGCACATAGTCGCCTTCGGGATCAAATTTCTGCCCTTGTATGACAGGATTAAAAATCCTGAAATAAGGAGCAGCGTCTCTTCCGCAGCCACTTATCCATTGCCAGCTTGCGCTATTATTTGCAAGATCAGCATCAACTAGAGTATCCCAAAACCATCGTTCGCCATGACACCAATGAATTCCAAGATTTTTGACTAAAAAAGAGCCTGCGATCATCCGCGCACGGTTATGCATGTAGCCTGTTTGCCACAGTTCACGCATACCTGCATCTACCATAGGTATGCCGGTTTGACCTTTTTTCCATGCCTGAAGTGCAGTCTCGTCAGTTATCCATGGAAAGTGGTTAAATTTAGGCTGTAGATTTTTCTTGGGTAGATCAGGATAATGGTATAGTTGGTTATAAGAGAACTCACGCCACCCTAACTCACTGCAAAAATGATCACTGTTCGTATCATTTGATGTGTTGTGAACCTTGTGCCATAGCTGATTAGGCGAGACTTCTCCAAAATGCAGGTAAGGTGAGAGTCTAGAGACATAAGGTTTAGAGAGGAGATTTCTTCCATTTTTATATTGAGATAAATCTTCGTCTATGAATTTTTGAAAACGAACTCTTGCCTCTTTTTCTCCAATAGTCCAATGGGAGTCAAGTTTTTCATTCCATGGGGTATATGGCAATAATTGCAACTGATTTATGCTCAAAGTTTTCTTCGTGTCACAATAATACTTGATGTTGCTCAGAACAGGTAGAGGCTCACGCGGCGTTTCCCCCTGCAGACATCCTTTTCGATAAAAAGGTGTAAATACACTATAGCATTCACCGTTACTTTTTTTAATTGCCCATGGCTCCCACAGCAAAGAACCATTATAGCTTTCAGATTTTATACCTTGCGCGTTTAAATCTTTTTTTATTAGTGTGTCACGCTGAATTCTCCATGGCTCATAACAACGATTCCAGTACACAGCATTAACATTGTGACGCTTAATGATATCCATCAAAATATCGATAGGATTACCGCTATATAACGACAAAGTGCCGTCTAAAGATGTATTTAATGATTCTAGTGAGGAGTTTAGCCACCATTTGCTTGCGGCGCCCATGGAGTATTCGCCGGCGTTACCTTCATCTAGAATGTAAATAGGGAAAACGCCTTCATGTTGCGATGCTGCAGTGAGCGCTGGATTGTCGGACAAACGCAGGTCCTGTCGAAACCAGTGAATAGCAATATCTCTCATGAATCCTCTCTTTTCCTTTTTTGAATTATTGCATTTGGGGGAGCCAGCTCAGCAGCTCAATTATCCTGTAGTTAAGAAATTTATAGATATTTAAATCATTCGCGCCAATGGTAATGACAGCAAAAGAAGTAACAAAAATCAAGTTTAGGACCCAGAAGAACTTAGTCACCTAGTTTTCCTTCATGGTGCTTTGAGATTTCGATGATAAGGGTGATTATTTATGCAAGATCATAGCACAGGGGAGGATGCGTGATCCCGATAAATAATTTTAAATATAGTCTGGTTTAGCGTCTTACTCTAGACAGCCAATTGATCTTCACTCTCCTTTATTTAGTTAACATGTTTCAGGGGGCGGGGTGTCGCGTACTGCGAAAAAAGACATTGTTGTCAATTCATGAGTTTTGGTAACTTAAACGTAGATTATAAACCTAGACTTACCTCTGAAACTCTTACGAAGCAAGAGTTTCAGAGGTAGAATATGGCGGAGAGACAGGGATTCGAACCCTGGGTACCTTTCGGTACGTCGGTTTTCAAGACCGGTGCATTCGACCACTCTGCCACCTCTCCTGGATTTTTTTGGGAAAAAATGCTTCATTTATGAGAAGTTGAGTTATATTTTCTCGCTAGATCCCAAAAGTTGCGGAATTATACCGTTGTTT